>JAHFFE010000007.1 GCA_023248155.1 Candidatus Omnitrophota bacterium
ACATGGTTCTGTTCCTGGCCGGTTTGCAGACGATCCCCACCGAGCTGTACGAGGCCGCGTCGATCGACGGCGCCAACGACTGGCAGAAATTCCGGTATGTCACGCTGCCGCAGCTCAAGCCGATCATTTTGCTGGCCGTCGTGATCAACACGATCCGCGCGCTGCAGGTTTTTCCGGAAATTTTCGCGATGACCAAGGGCGGACCGCTGGGTGCCACTACGACGGTGGTCTGGTATCTGTATGAAACCGGGTTCCACCGGTTTGACATGGGGCATGCCTCGGCGGTGGGGTACATTTTGTTTGTTGTGACGATGTGCCTGTCCTGGTTCCAGATCAAGGCGTTCAAAGTGGAGGAGAAATTTTGATCCGCGGAAAGTTGATGACGACGGTGTCGGTCTCGATTCTGACGGTGATGCTGATCCTCACGCTGATTCCGCTGCTGCTGATGTTTTACACTTCGTTCAAGCCGACCGGAACGCTGTTCAACCAGGTCGCCGGCGTTTTGGTGGCCGATTTCGAAGTGGGCGACCTCAACTCGATCGGCGGGCCGATCACGGCCCAGTTCGACGGCACCTCCGCGGTGCAAACCGAATTCATCGCGCCGCAGCTGAATCCGCGCCAGAGCCGCGTGATGGCGGTCCATTATCAAAAAACCGGCGGTACGGCGCGCTGGGTCACGCGCATCGATCAGGATATGCGCAAATTCTCGGCGTTGGAATTCCGCGTGCGCGGCGAGCAGGGCGGGGAAAGTTTCACGGTCGATCTGGTGGATGTCAAAGGCCGGCGCTGCAGCCTGGACTTAGACCAATTTTTGCGCGGCGGTTTGACCACGGAATGGGAAACGGTCCGGATCCCGTTAAGCAAATTCCAGCTCTCTTCGTTAACGCCCGGTCTCTCGGAACGGTCCGCGCAGAACATCGAACTCAGCTTCACCGAAGGTTCCGGAACGATCTATCTGGATGATTTACGGCTCAATTTCCGTAAATGGACGCTGAACAACTACTGGGATGTTTTGATCAGCGGTCCGTTCGGCCGCTACGCCGGCAACTCAATGGCGATCGCGCTGATCTTGACGCTGACCAACCTGTTTTTCTCGACGATGGTCGGCTACGCGTTCGCGCGGCGCGATTTTCCGTTCAAGCGGCTCTTCTTTTTCATGATCGTCGGTTCCATCGCGATTCCGCCGCAGGTATTAATGGTGCCGGTTTTTATTTTGATGAAACATATCGGCTGGCTCAATAGTTACTGGGCGCTGATCATTCCAAACCTCGTTCTGCCGTTTGATATTTTTTTGATGCGCCAGTATATTTCCAAACTGCCGCTGGCCATTGAAGAAGCGGCGCGCATCGACGGCGCTTCGGAGTTCCAGATTTTCTGGCGCGTGATCGTGCCGCTCTGCCAGCCGGCGCTGGCCGTCGTTGGCATCAACACCTTCATGGGTTCCTGGAACACCTTCCTTTATCCGTTCCTGCTGACCAACACCGTCGAAATGCGCACGCTGCCGGTCGGTCTGGCTCTTTACAAATCACTGCACGGCGCCGACTGGGTCCATGTGATGGCCGGTTCGGCGATCACGGCGATCCCGGTCATCATTGTTTTCCTCTGTTTCCAGCGCTACATTATCGAAGGGCTGACCCGCGGTTCCACCGTTGGCTAAAAGCTGGTTTCTCGGCAAGGTCGTTACTCCCGCGCGGGTAATTGACTCCGGCGCAGTCGGCGTAGAAGGCGAAACCATTATTTACGCCGGCCCGTCCTCCGGTGCCCCCCGAAATCCCAATGAACCCGCTCAGTCCGTCGACGGCTGGATCACTCCCGGAATGATTGATCTGCATCTGCATGGCGCCGGCGGCTTCGATTTAATGGATTCTTCCCCCGAAGCGATCCACGGCGTCAGTAAAACGCTGGCCGCGCACGGCGTGACCGGCTACCTGGCGACCAGCATGGTTCGCCGCGATATTCCGGCCAACCGCCATTTGGCGATTGCCGCCGATCTGGCCGGCCTTTCCACCGGCGGAGCCGAGGTGCTGGGCATCCATGTTGAAGGTCCGTTCGTCAACCCGCTGCGCGGGGGGTTAATCCACCCCGACCGGATTTGGGCGCCCGATCCCGGTGATCTCGCGAAAATCCTTTCCGTGGCCCAGGGCAAAATGAAAATGATGACAGTGGCTCCGGAACTTCCGGGCGGTCTTGATTTGCTGTCGCGCATGAAAGCAGCCGGCGTCATCCCGTCGCTGGGCCATACCGATGCCAGTTTTCAGCAGACGCGCGCCGGTTTTAAAAACGGCATCGGGCACGTAACCCATCTCTATAACGCGATGCGCGGCCTGCATCACCGTGAACCGGGCGCGTTGGGCGCCGTTTTAATGGACCACGGCGTCACGGCCCAGTTGATTACTGACGGAGTCCATGTTCACCCGGAATTGTTGCGCTGGACCGCGCGCGTGTTGGGCACTGACGCGATCGCGCTGATCAGCGACGCGCTGCCGGCGGCCGGTCTTCCCGACGGCGTTTACAATTATGACGGCCGGCCGTACCATTCCGAAAATGGGTCGGCCTGGTCGCGTCCTCCGGGCAAGGAGCCGAATCTGTTTGGAACCACGCTGCTGCTCGACGGGCTGGTTCGCCGCGCGATGCGGTTCATGGAACTTTCATTCGCGCAGGTGATCGGCATGGCCAGTTTGAATCCGGCCCGCACGCTGGGTCTCGAAAAAACCCTGGGAAGTCTGGAAACCGGCCGCCGCGCCGATCTGATCCTCTGGGATAATGACCATCAGGTCCGGGAAACAATCATTCGGGGAAAAACCGTATGGAAAAAATAAATCTCGGCGTCAGTTATTACGGCAACCGGATCCCGTGGCGCGTGAAAGACGATCTGCGCGCGATTAAAGAAGCCGGCTGCACCTATGTCATCCATACCTTCAGCGAGGAAGATCACGAATTTTATCAGGACGCGATGCGTCAGATTGTGCAGTTAAGCCATGAAGCCGGTCTGGAAGTCTGGCTAGACCCCTGGGGCATCGGGCAGGCATTCGGCGGCGAAACTTATTCCAGTCTGGTCATGAAGCGGCTTGATCTGCGGCAGGTCAGTTCAAACGGGGAGATTCTGCCGATCATCTGCCCGAACCAGCAGGGGTTTCGCGACTATTTATTCCAGTGGATTGATGTCTGCGCCGGATTCAAACCGGAAACATTATTTTGGGATGAACCGCACTTTCATATTTATCCGGAAAAACCGGAAGATCCCGAGCCGGAATTGTGGGCCTGCCGCTGCTCGGCCTGCGAAACGCTCTTTAAAAAACAATTCGGCCATCCAATGCCGCAAAAAATGACGGCCGAGGTGCGGCAGTTCAAGGAAAACTCGATTGTGGAATTTACGCGGCTGCTTTGTGACGCCACAAAAGCAAAGGGTTTGAAAGCGGCTGTTTGCATGCTGCCGTTTGAAAGTTCTTCCACCGTCAACGACTGGTCGAAAATGGCGGCGATCGCTTCGGCCGATATTATCGGCACCGATCCATACTGGCGCCGCGGCGAACCGGATGTGGCCGGCAAGGTAGGGAAGGCGGCGCGCCGGATTTCCGATCTGGCCAAACAATATAATAAGGAAGGACAGATCTGGATCCTGAATTTCAACATACCGAAAGGGGAGGAACCGAATATCCGGACCGCGATTAACGCGGCGTACGGGGAGGGAATTCGTAACATTGCCGCCTGGAGTTATTATGGCGCCGCCTATATTAATTTAAGGGCTGAAGACCCTGAGGAAGTCTGGAAAACGCTCTCTTCCTGTTATCAAGCGCTTCAAAAAAGGTAAATTTTTTCAATTAACATTGACAGGCAGGCTTTCATCTGCTATTTTTAAAACGACTCAAGTAACACCGGGGCTATATTAATTGACCAACGGAAGCCGTACCTGAAAGAGGATCTGGCCTTAATGAGGACAACCGAATTGGACGAGCATTCCCTAACCGAGCGCGAACGCAAGAATGTGGCTATTCTGGAAGCGATCAAGCGATATGGCCCGATCTCCCGCACCGATATCTCCAAATTAACCAAGCTCAACATCGTCACCGTCTCCAACTACGTCAACAATTTCATTGAGCATGGCATTGTTATCGAAAAAGGCCTGGACATTTCTTCCGGGGGGCGCCGTCCGACCATCGTAGTTCTCAATCCAAAAGCGGCTTATGTCGTCGGCGTTGATCTGGGCGTTTTTCATGTCTCCACCGTTCTGGCCGATCTGGAAGGGGCCATTGTCGCGCAGGCCAAAACCACCCGGCCCAGAGACACGGCCGACAGCGTGGTGAAGGTGATCGGCGAAGAGATCGAAAAACTGATCCAGTCATCCGGCGTTGAATCGAAGAAAATCCGCGGCATTCAGATCGGCGCCTCCGGCGTCATCGACCGCGAAGTCGGCACGATCCGCTGCACCGAAGGAGTCGCTTCCATTTATGTGCCGGTTACCGCGTTGCTGCAGGACCGGTTCAAGGTGGCGGTCAAGCTGGAGCATGATGTGACCACGGCCGCCTACGGCGAATGGGCGCTGGGCGCCGGCAATGATGTCGATATCATGCTGTTCATGTACTCGGGCGTCGGCTGCGGCATGATCATCAACGGCGAAATTTATCATGGCATCAGCGGAACGGCCGGCGAAGTTTCGCTGAAAGATCACCTCGACATCGGCGATGTCTGGATCGGCAATATCTCGGCGTTAAAACCGTGGCCGGCCCACTTGGGCATTCCGGATGACGCGCGCGAGGCGATTGAAAAGGGATCGACTTCCCGGATACTGGCATTAGCCGGCGGAAAGATGGAAGCGATCACGATGCAGAGCGTTTTAGAAGCGCTTCGTTCCGGCGACAAGCTGGCGACCGAGGTAGTTCAGAAGGCCGGCGAACGGCTGGGCGTGCGCATCGCGTTTTTGATTAACCTGCTCAACCCCGGCGCGATTGTAATTGGCGGCGGCGTTGAAGCGGCCGGTCCGGTTTTGATTGAAGCGGTCAAGAAAATGATCCGAGCCTGTTCGTTTGAAGAGATGGCCAACGCCGTCAAAGTGGTTCCTGCCCGGCTGGGTGAAAACTCAGTGGCGCTGGGTGCCGCAAGTCTTGTTATCCGGGATGTTTTTGCCGCTGTCTAGTGCTATAATTATTTAGCGATACCATCCGCACGAAAGACCAAATCTAATTCAAGGAGTTTTCCATGCAATACGGACATTTCAGCAAGGACGGCAGCGAATATATTGTCACCAACCCGGCCACGCCGCGGCCCTGGTTCAACTACCTGTTCAATGATGTTTACCACTGCCTGATTTCGCAGACCGGCGGCGGCTTTTCCTATTACCGCGATCCGAAATATTACCGTTTGCACCGCTACGATCATATCAGCTCCGATCGTCCCGGCCGCTATGTTTACCTGCGCGAACCGTCGACGGGCAAGACTTGGTCGCTCAACTGGCAGCCGATGCGCAACAAACTTCCGAAGTGGGAGTGCAAGCACGGCCTGGGTTACACCACCATTTCCGCCACCGCCAATGGCATTGAAGGAACCGTCACTTATTTCGTGCCGCAGGAAGCGCCCGCCGAAATCTGGATTGTTTCGCTGAAAAACGTTTCCAAATCGCAGAAAACCATTCAGGCGTTCCCGTTTGTTGAACTGGTCGCCGGCGATGTCGCTCTGGAAACGCATTACCGCAACATTCTCTGTCTGTACAACGAAGCGTCGTACGACAAATCACTGAAGGCGATCACGGCCTCGAAACTTCCGTTTAAAACCTGGCACAAGCCGGGCACCGCGTTCTTCTCGGCGTCGTTCAATCCGGACGCGTACGAGTGCAACCGCGAAGATTTCCTCGGCCCCTACAACGATCTCGACCGTCCCGACGCGCTGAAGCAAAAGAAACTGGGCAACCACAACTGCCGCGGCGAGGATATGGTCGCTGTTCTGCAGGGCACCTTTAAACTCAAGCCGGGCCAGACACAGCAGTTCGTCGTCGTCAACGGCATTACCGAGCACAAGGCCGATGTTCCGGGCATCATCAAGCAGTTCCGCTCCGTCGACGCGGCCGTCAAGGAATTCGAGAAGGTCCGCGCGTTCTGGAAAGAGGCGCTCAAGCCGGTCTGGATCACGACGCCCGACGCGAAACTCGACCTGATGATCAACCAGTGGGGCAAGTACCAGTTATTCGCGATTACCCATTGGCGCGGCACCTCCCATTATCATGGCGCCGAAGGCGGGCAGGGCTACCGCGATACCGCGCAGGATGTCGAAGGTCTGCTCAGCATCGATCTGAAAACGGCCCGCACCAAGCTGGAACGGCTGTTATTCTACCAGTACAAGAGCGGGCATGCGGTCTCCGGTTTCTCCGAAGTTGAAGGCACCTGGGAAAATACCGGCGCGGCCGGTGTGGTCAAGAAGGCCGATGTGGCCGTCTGGCTGCCGTACAGCGTCGTGTCCTATGTGAAAGAAACCGGCGATACCGAATTTTTGAAGAAGGTCATTCCGTTCCACGACGGCGATGAAGCGACCGTCTACGAACATGTATTGCGCGCGGTCCGGCATATCTACAACACGCACGGCGAGCATCGCCTTCCGTTGATCGGCCATGCCGACTGGAACGACGCCTATGATCATGTGGGCGTCAAGGGCAAGGGCGAAAGCATCTGGCTGGGTATGGCGCTGGTTCGGGCCTGCCGGCAGGTGCAGGACCTGGCCCGGTTCCTCGGCGACAAGGCGATCGAGCAGGAGATGAACGCCAAAGCCGAAGAGATGACCGAGATCGTCAATAAAGAAGGATGGGAAGAGGACTGGTACCTGGCCGCCTTTAACGACGAGGGACTCAAGATTGGTTCCAAGTACAACAAAGAAGGCAAAGTTCCTCTGAACTCCCAGACCTGGGCGATTTTGTCCGGCGTCGTTACGCCCGACCGTCTGCCGAAAATTCTGGACAAGATCGATCGCACGCTTGATACGCCGTATGGTCCGGCCTTGTTTCTGCCGACCTACACCTCGTTCAATCCCGGCATTGGCCGCGTGACGGCATTTGCCGGCGGCACCAAAGAAAACGCGGCGGTCTTCTCGCACGCCTGCGCGTTCAAAGTGGTGGCCGATTGCACGATCAAGCGCGGAGACCGGGCGTACGATACCTTCTCCAAGCTGCTGCCGATTTCCAAGGCCAAGCAGAACCACGATAAATACAAAGTTGAGCCGTATGTCTGGGCCGAGTATATCGTCGGACCCGGATCGGCCGACCGGTTCGGTGAGGGCGCCTTTACCTGGAACACCGGCACCACGCCCTGGATGTACAACGCCGCGACCGAGTGGATTTTGGGCGTCCGCCGCGAGTTCGACGGGTTGCTGGTTGATCCCTGTTTCCCGAAGAATTGGAAGGAAGCATCGATCCGCCGTCCGTTCCGCGGAGCAGTCTACGAGGTCCATATCAAAAATCCGGAAGGGGTTTGTTCCGGCGTGAAAAAGATCACCGTAGACGGGGTAGAGCAGTCCACGCCGTTCATCAAGCCGCATGGCGACGGGAAAGTTCATAAGGTTGAGGTGGTGATGGGCAAGAACGCGCTCAAAGTTGAGGATCGTTTCTCCGCTTTAGCCGCCGCTGCCAACCGCTAATTCATTAACAGTGTCATCCTGAGAGTGTATTTGCTCAGGATCTTAAGATGCTGAGCAAACGCTAACTCAGCATGACAGCCGTATCCGGGGTGCTAGGAATTCCTAGCACCCCTTTTTCTTTTTATAGAACTATTCGGTTCTTGTTAGTCGTGGAACAAATTTATAGGTAATCTTGACTTTTTAAAAGGATTCAGGTATATTTTGTACAAAGGGGATACCTATAAGAGGATGATTATCAAGATATCCAGGATAGGGTTCATTTTTATATTCCTTTCTTTTTCAGGGACAGCGATCCCGTCTATCTACGCGGTCCAGGAAGAAGGCCCCAAAACTTTCTGGGAAAGCCATGGTAAAGTAGAAGACGAAGAATCCGCGCCCGGTTTCAGCGGTGAATCGTCGATCGATACCGGATCCAAATTCCAAAAGCCCGACCAGCCAATCCCATTAACACTTGAAAATCTTCGCATTCCCACTCAGGACGGTTCCCTCAAAAAAACATATTCCGCGCGCGAGCCGTTGGTGATTCATATTCAGGACGCGCATGCCAACTATGAAGCGCAGAAACATCTGGCCAGTATTCTGGAATATCTGGTGGTCACGCACGGTCTTTCACTGATCCTCGTTGAGGGCGGCTCCCGCAACGATTCGCTTTCCTATATGCGCACCTACGCGCCGATTGAGAAACGCAAAGAAGTCGCCGAAGAATTCTTGAAGAGCGGAAAAATCTCCGGTGAAAACTACCTGGACCTGACCACCGACTACAACTTTACCGTTTATGGCATCGAGAAACCGGAACTGTACGACGAGAACATGGAAGCGTTCTTCAGTGTTGAAAAAGTCCAGCCGCAGGCGCTCTCCGCGATGAAATCGTTCCGCGAGGCGGTGGAAAATCTCAAGCAGACGATCTATCCCGACGAAGTCAAAACGCTGGAACTGCGCGAGCTGGAAGTGAAGGAAGGGCGCATCCCGCTGGCCCAGCATTACCAGTCTTTGGCCGATGAGGCCGGCAAGCGCAAAGTGGCGCTCGACGATAAAACTTATCCGAACCTGCTCAAATTCATCCGCGCCAGCGGCATGGAAAAAGAGCTGAACTTCAAAACGGTCGAAACCGAGCGGACCAAATTTCTGGAAGCGCTGACCAAATCACTGCCGAAGCCGGAAATGGACAAACTGCTTCAGCAGAGCTTGGATTTAAAGAAAGGGCTGGTGACGCCGGCCTCATTCTACGGCAACCTGCGCGGGTATATGAAGCCGGGGCAGAACGCCGAATATCCGATATTGGCCAACTACATTGAGTACCTGGCGCTGTTCGAGGCGATCGACCACGCGTCACTGTTTACCGAGGTCGAAAATTTGAGCGACCAGATTAAAGACAGCTATTTCAAGGAGAAGGGGCAGCGCATATTGGCCAAGGCGGCTAAAGATGTCGGTGTGCTGGAAGATTTACTCGAGCTGAAATTAACGCCCGACAGCTACGACTATTACCGCACGCACCGCAAAGAGTTTAAACCCGATGAATGGGCCGATAACCTGCGCGCGCTGGGCAGCCAGCAAAATCCGCCGATGACGCTGCTGCTTTCGCCCGGCCCGCTGAACGCGGCGATGCCGGCGATGAGCAGTTTTTACGAGGTGGCGCGCCAGCGCGACCAGGCGATGATGGACAATGCGCTCAAGCAGATCAAGGAATTCAATGTTCCGTTCGCGGTGCTGATTGCCGGCGGGTTTCATACGCCGGCGTTTGAACGGCTCTTTAAAGAACAGAAAGCGTCATACGCGGTAGTTGCGCCCAAGGTCAGCAAAGTGACGCAGGAAGACACCGATAAATACCACCGCGTGCTCAAAGAAACGTATGTGCCGATGTCGGAGAAATACCGGCAGAAGCAGGGATTGCCGTCGTCGTCGCTCGGTGCGGCTTCCGTGCAGACTCGCAAGACAGCGACAGCTTCATTAACTGAAACAGGGGCCGCTTCCGAAGGGTAACGCTCAGCCAGGAGAGAGATAAAAATCCAATGAGAATATTTCAGCGGGAAAGATATCGAACCATAATTGCCTTCATTACAATCCTTTCTATTTCCTTTACCCAAGCTTTGCCTGCCTGGGCTCTGCGCCCTGGGATTGAAGGCCGCTCCCAAGGTGGTCTTGAAGAAAGTCTCCGCGGCGGTACAGCACTTTCAGCTTCTTCTTCCACTGCTTTACAGGCTGTTTTTTCCGCGGTCGGTCAGATTGAAGATCAGGAGGGCCAACTTCCTGCCACCACGCGGGAGATTGTCATCTCTCTGCTCGATCAATTAGAGCAAACCGATCCCACGATTGCCGCTAAGGTGGGCAACCGGGCAGCTGTTCTGTCCCAGATGGACGAACTATTATCCAAAGCTCCAAATGAAACCTGTCTGACCTGCGGAACGCACGCCGTTTCCAATGTCGCTTTTTCCAGCGCTGAGCGGGCAAAGCCGGAAGGATTACAGTCGGATCGTTTTAACGATACCGAGGTGTTAACTGCCATTTTGATTGTCCTCGATCTGATCAACAGCGGCCGGGTTTTATCGCTATCCGAATCGGATGGGCATCAGGTTCTGGCCAATTCCATGCTTTCGCTGCGTCAGGCGCTGAATATGCTTGAGGATCGGTTGCCCTCTCAAGACCGGAAGTTATGGACGGGGGCTGAGATTAAACAGGCGGATATGGAGAGGCTGCTGAAGGACGGCTATCAGGTTGTCGCGCATCTCGATGGGGATCACTTCGTGCAGGTTACCCGCGTTGAAGGCGGGCGAGTCTGGTACAGCGAGCCTCGTACTGCGCAGTTTGACGCTGAAAGCCAGCTTTCGATTCGTGATTTTGGCAAACGCTGGGGAAGAGGCGTTGTCTTAACCAACGGGCGAATTCCTTCATCCAGAACCACATTGGCTGATTCCGCGTTATTAAATTTGCAGGGCTGCTGCGGCATCAACACTGTTTTTGGACAGAATGGCGGAGTTCGTTCCTTGCTGGACGCGCTGCTTCGTTTGAAATACCGGGCTCCAGACAATACCGGCATCGCCGTCATGACGGAAAATGGGATACAGGTGGTCCGGGTGGGCAAGGATGTGCAGGGACATGGAGACGGGGCTCCGGATACGATGGTGGCATTACTTTACAATAATCCGATTTATCCGGAGGCGGTTCCGCTGGCGGTGGAGTGGGGCAAGAAAAATAGGGCGGGCCAACAGTTCCATACCGAATTAGAGAAAGCAGTAAAGGAAGGAATAGATGATTTTAGAGAGGCGTTAAAATTGTCCAATGCGCCGCGAAAAGAGACTCTCTTGAAATCGGCCGCCGGGCATTTTGCCCGAGCTGAACAGTATAAAGAACAGCTGACGGTGATGGCTGTTCAACAGGTGCGTGATACCGGGAAAAAACTGCTGGACGATGAGGGTTTGCCGGATCGGCGCGCTGAATTAAAGGGAGATGCATCTACGCTGCGGAACTTGTTTAGTACGGGCATAGACGCTGTTACCGTTCATATCGGCCAGGTTGGTGGTATTTGGGCCGGTGATCAATTTTTAATTCGCCATGATAATTTGCGGCAGTTAGTTGAGAAGATCTCCGCCGCGTTTGGCCTTAACGAAGAGTTTGTCCGCCTCTTTTTGCGCGTGGAGTTATCCAATGTGACCACCGAGCGGTTTGGAGAGAATTCAGCTCAGGCGGGCGCGGTTTTGGAAGTATTTGACCGATTGTCTTATTCTGCTGTTTTAGGGACACTGACGAATGACCAGCAGGCGGAATGGGATCAGAAAGTGATGAAATATTTGCTGGGGCGCTGGCTCAAAGTTCCGTCTGATTTTAATGTCGACGCAGTACGGCATGTTTTTCGAGCGCAGGCTTCTTTGCTTGGAATGATAAGCCCTCGCGATGAAAACCCCAGTCTGCATCCTGAATTTCTAAGTGAACTGGCAAAAGAATTTGATCGGCGCATGCCTTCCAGGAAGGGCCAGTTTATGGCCTACTGGAAACGTGAACGCGATCTGAATCAGCCGGGGCATGCGTTTGCCGCGCTAAATGAGGTTTTTCATAAATGGGCGTACCAATACAAGGTTGACCTGTGGGATGCGAATTCAAAGAGCTATAAACAGGTTCAGTTGCTGGATCAACAGCAGTACAGGGTGCTTGCCGGAACAGGACAGGCTTCCGCCGCCACGGTTCGATTAATTGGAGAATTGGTGGTTGGCCATGGCCGCTGGGCCATGACCGGAGATCCCAGCCGCTGGAATGCCCATCCGCATGAGAGCAGGGACATGGTTCTGGTTCATAACGGTACGATTAACGGAATTACGAATGCCACGCTGAAAACCGAGCATAATACCAATGGATTGGCGGCTGCTTACCATGAGAATGGCAACCTGGAAGGTCCTGAAATTTTAACGGATACGCGGATTATCGTTACGCATTGGCAGTATTTGCAGGATAAAGCGGCCGCGGATCTCGAGTCAGGCCGCATGGGAGAGGATTTGATCTATGCCGATGAATCGGACGAGGGAACGGCGCTTGGAACGCGGCTCGAAAAGAAAGGCGAAGGCGACGATGCTGTTACCGGATCAAAAACAACCGGCCGCGTGCGGGAATGGAACGCCATTGTTCGGAATTTAAGGTCGTCGGGCCGTCAGCATATTTCCGAGAATGAAGTTGCCGTTCGTTTGGCGATGACGGAAATGGCGGAGGGGTCCGAGATCGGCGTCAGCGCCAACAGTTTGCATGACCCCTTTGTTACTTACGTTGTCAGCCATGACCGGCCGGTGGATATTGTGATTCATGAAGGCAAAGTATTGGTGACTTCCGACATGGCGGCCGGCATTGCGTTGTTTCCGGCAGCCGATGTTTCGAGAGCGGCTCAGGAATTATCTAGAATGCACCGCCGGCTCCAGAGCGAGCTGGAGGATCTCCGCCAGAGGCGGGATGAGAATGACCTTACCCCCGAAGAATATGTGGTCGAGGTCAAGCAGGCGTTTGCCGCTTACAAAAAATCAGCCAACCCCATCAAAGAAAAATTCAAGATCGATGTCTATCATTTGAAAGAGTTGAACAAATTCGCCGCTATTCGCAGGGTAGTCAACAGCGCGGGTGAAATTGAATTAAGCGTTGATATTTCGCATTTGGACGGAACACCGCTGACCGAAAAAGAATGGAATAAAGAGGCAAAATTTGAAAAAGCCAAAGTAGATCCGGATGTCGGTGTTAAGGGCGGGTACGCCACCTTTATTGAAAAACACGTGGATGAAATCCCGTCGATTTTGTTGGATGACGCCACCTCGTACATTGAAGTTGACGACGGTCGTCCCGCGCGCGTTCACCTTCCGGATATTAAGACCGATAAACTGACCGGCCGGTTCGGTCCCAAGCTTGAGCGTCTGCGCCGGGTTTTCTTGATTGGTGTCGGTTCTTCGTGGCGCGACGCCAAAATTGTCGAACAGATGTTTGGCGATTTGCTGCAGGGGGTGGAACTGGTGCAGATTTCCGTTCAGGATCCGGTGGAAATTCAGAACCTTGGGATTAAACTGAACCCGGAAACTGATCTGGCGATCGGCATGAGCTGGTCCGGATCAACGGCATCGATGGTCAAGCTGTTCAACCGTCTTTCGAGCGGAGAAGACCAGGGCCAGGATGTTCCGTTGATCGCCGTGACCGGTAAGACTTCATCGGATATGGCCAGCGTTGCCAAGAGAAGCGCGGGGTATGTGGATGTGCAGTCCGGGCCGGAATCATCGGTAGCAACCACGAAAGGATTTGAATCGGTCCTTTACTGCCTCTGTTTGCTGGGCGTGCAGTTAAGCCAGATGCAGGGCAATGACAGTTTAGTATCGGCCCGCACCCAGTATGTTCAGGAATTATGGGATTTGGTTGACCAACACATGGATGCATTGGTGCGGGAACCCGGAAAATCTTCCGGACAAAAAGAACGGTCCACCGCTAAAGTTGAAAATCCCCAGGAACGTTCGAAAGTTCAAAAAGTGGCCGATGCCTGGCATAGCCGGCAGAAAGTGCTCGTCATTGGAAGCCGCGCCAATCCGGTTTATGTCGAAGGGGAACTTAAGGCGGAAGAAATTGCCTGGACGGTCGGCAAGGCGGCGGATATCCGTGATGACAGCTGGCGGTCTTTGCTGGAAAACAGCGCCGATCCCCATGTGACCGAATCGGAGCGAGTCGCCACCATTTTTAACATGACGGATCCGGGCACGTTGGATCAGTTTATAAAGGCCATTCGTGAAGTGACGGATCAGGGTATCCAGGTGGTGGTCCAGACATTTCAAAAAGACAATTCCCATTACGCTGAACTGCAGCGGATGGAACAAGAAGGAAGAATCGCCCTGTTTGAAGTTCCGCGGGTTCGCACGACGCTGCAGGCGTTGGTCGACGCGATTTTCTTTTTTCAATTTTCAATTGCGTTTGCCCGTTCGCACGGGTTAACAGATCCGCAGATCGATAACCCGAGAAACCTCGCGAAATCAGTCACTGTCAGCGGCGCTCGCTCATTGGAAGAGCTGGTCCGGAACTCGGCGACCCGCGTGGTGAAGGTGGACGATATTACTGGGCGGCTGGATGCTTTGCAGCGCATCTACTCTGTCTATCGGAGCGGTTTAGCCGCGCGATGGGCGGAGCTGCGCTCCGCTCGTCAGCAGGCCGGCGCCCGCCTGTCCGTATTGTTGAATGGGCTTGTCCGGGAATGGTTTGGAAAACTGGCCAAGCCGAATGAACCGCAATCTCTCTGGCCGGAGGCATCTCAGCGTGATCGCGCTGAACGGTTGCTTGCCCGGTTTAAACAAGCGGCCAATGCCGATAATCCGACGGCTAAGGTATTGATTGTAACCGACGAAGAAGCCACCCAATACGCCGGCGAAGCGGCTGCCGGCGTCTATGGTTCCCGCGAGGTGGTTGTTTCAGGCGAACATAAAGATCTCTATGATGCCGATAAAGGCATTAAAATTCGCGCCGGAAAATGGTATTACCGTGCTTCGTATGACGTTGTTGCCGAGAATTACACGCTGAAGTTTGACGCGAAGCTGAATCCTTACGCGAATCCAGGCGAGCAGCCGGCGGATGCCGGTCCCATCGTGATTGTCAAAGGACAACAGCAGGTTTCTCTCAACGGAAAACAGTACCGCGTGGATCAGGGCTCGTTTCTCAAGGATCCCAAGGAAAAAGACAAGCTGGTTTCCGGGCTTCAGATGCGGGCTGAACAGCCTGACCTATTGCTGGCCGGCGTCGAAAATATCCGGGTTGTTCGGGCAACGGATCCCAATGTGGATCAGATGGTTGATCAGGATACGGTGGTGGTGCTGGTTTCGCGCGCGCGAAACAGGGGATCGGACAATAATAAGGACACGCTCCTTACAAAGCCCGATACCAGGAAACAACTTCCTATTCCTTCGAATGCCCAATCCGAACAGACTATGCGCGCGTTGGCGGATCGTTTGGCAAAAAAAGCGATCCCTCTGGTGACGATTGCCGATCGTGATTCTCTCTTGGAGGATCCTTCATTGGACGAAGTTCGGGTCACGCACTTTTCGCTGGGGAGTGATTTTACTTCATCAAGCGTTTATCCGTCGACTTATGTGGCATTGCTGGCGGCGGGTGTCCGGATGGGAGATATCTTGGGGCGTGATGTCCAGCCGGTGGCCCGCTCTCTGTTCGCGGTGCCTGGCATGGTGTCGAATGTTCTGGGTTCAGAGCAGCTTCAGAAGCATCTGGAACAGGTTTTGTATCGAGTTCGCGGGTATAAAAAGGTGCATATTATCGGCGGCGGCCAATCGTACGCCGATGCTAAGGAATTAGCCCGGGTTCTTTCAACGCTGGGTATTTTTGCTGAAGCCCAGTTGAATGACTCTGCCTGGCATGGGCCGTTGGCCGCGGCGGATCCTAACCGCAGAAAATACGGAGAACCGGGATCGGATGCCTACAAATATAAATATGGCGTCAATGACGGTTACGATACCGATGGCGATACATTGGTTGTCATCCTTGCGACCGACAGCCGGTTTTTTGATTCGGCCATTACCGATGGGCAGGTTTATGATTCCCGCAATGCCCGGGTTCTTTTCCTGACTTCGGATTCCAACTACGCGCCGAATCTTCCAAGCGGCGATAAAAATCCGGTTCACCGTTCGATCATTGATTCCGGACCTTTGCAATTAGAGGAGTTAACGGAAGCGCAGGCAAAAGATCCGTCATTGAAAAATCCGGAGGGTGTTTTTACGGTTCTTGACGCGCCTGATTTTCTCTCTAATTTTGGAGCGTTTGCGTTTGGAATCATGCTGGCGGATGAATTCTCGCATCAGAATGAGGAATCCCTTCGAACTCGTCCCGCCGAAGAGATTAGCCGGTTTAATTTGAGTGCCGAGTCCGCCTCTCCTGCGGGGGTTCCATTGGACTCTGTTCCTTTGCCGCAGCCGTTGAACAGTCTGGAGACTTTTTTGACCACGAGCGGCGGCCGCCCATTGGGCGAATCAAATCTTTTTAATCAATTAAGCACTCTGTCGGCAAAGCAATCGATCCAGGGGGTAATGGCTCCTTATCGTGACAGGCCGCAACAGACGGCTGTTTATCTGGCGTTTCCCTATCAAGATCCGGGTCAGGCTCAAACCGTGCTTACCGGTATTGTTTCAGATGTTGCCAATTTTCTGAAAAAGCGAGACCCAATCATCGATTCCTTTGGCCGAAGTTACGATGGGATTTTTTATCTGACACTGGT
This sequence comes from Candidatus Omnitrophota bacterium, assembly GCA_023248155.1. Taxonomy (GTDB): domain Bacteria; phylum Omnitrophota; class Gorgyraeia; order 1-14-0-20-64-10; family 1-14-0-20-64-10; genus JAHFFE01. Next base: position 16,337 of record JAHFFE010000007.1, read on the forward strand.
ATTTGATAATACAGTCTGGTCTGCCGTTCCCGGCTTGCTTCAGGCAATTCAATCGTCTGTTCAGGCCCGCGCAGTTCCGGGAGCGCCTGTTTCTATTGATTCTTCCGCGATGCCTGGCACGGGAGTACAATCATCCACGGTATTTACGGGTCTCAGGGAAGGGGTTGTTGGCGGAGATGCGGCCGCTGAGACGGCCTTTATTGCCGAAATGAACCGGGTGCTTGGATTTGAGCACGTGTCCGATCAGGGGGATGTCGCGAACCAAATTCTGGAAGGTTATCGCCGGTTCCATGAAACGCGTACTCCTCAGGTTTTCGCGGTGCCCCATCCTTCCGGGGAGGCCAACCGATTCATATTGGCGGCCATCGATGAAAATCTTCCCCATTTGGTAAACGCGCATGTGACCGAGCCGCTTGATCGGAGGGAAGGATTGGATTATGCGACATTAGCGGGACAGAGAATCGATCATGTCGCCGGATTGATGGTCATGGATGTTCAAAATGTTCTTGCGGATGATATTGCCGCGATCGCCGCGAAAGCTCAGAAATCTTTAAGAGGCGCGGATGCTCCCGCCGCGTTCCTCGCGATTTTTGATCCGTTTGAGTACCAACTTCCGGGATCGCCGCTAAAATCTTCTGTCTACGCTGAATTCCTGCTTGTTCAGGAAGGGGCCAAAGTTCGGACCATCATTTCCGATTATGTTCCTCTTCGTGGGCAACAGAATGCCTTCTCGGTGACCTTTCGGGATGATACCTTATCTGCCGAAGCGCTTGACCGCGATATTCGCGCGGCCATCACCCGACATGGTTTAAAGATTGCAACCGACCCTGCCGCAAATGAAATGGTATTCTCGGTTGTCTATGAAGGGGTTCGCTTTATGCGATACATTGTGAATTCCATTACTACCGTAGACGGCAAGCTTGATGAGAGATTGTTAACAACGGTTGAAGAGGTTGACGCCTTTGTCGCTCCGTCTTCCGCGGACAGTGCCGTGGTGTTGCGCGATCAATTGGTTGAACAGGCGCACCAGGAATTTCTGGCGGACCCCATCCAGGGGATTCATTTTAAAGCCGAATACGATACGCAAACAAATCAAACGGTTTTGGTTGTTGTCAGTGAAATTGGTCAGCCCAATCTGGTGGCGGCTGTTTCTGCCGTCGTATCAGAGGCCAAGCTTGATCTTGGGAGAAACTTTGGCGCGCTTTCGGATCGTTCCGGAGAAGATGTGGAGTATTTCATCGTACCGGGCGAAGTGCCGGCCGCGACCATTGACCAGATTCAAAACAGACTCTCGGCAACGGTTACGCTTCATTTCCAGAGAGCAGTGTTGGAAGTGCTGCCTTCTTTAAATTCAAACGAAATAGCTCTCCATTTTCGTGACTTTAGATCCGCGGTTGAGAACGGGGTTGCTTTCCCAACTTTGTTGGCTGAGGGCACTTCCAATCCGGATAAGCAAATCCTCTCGTTTGCTGTTCGTCAGCCATCCGTTGCTGATATGCGAATACAGTTATTACAATCTATCGTCAGAATTTTCGACTTAAACTCAAACGGGATTACCGGAAACACTTTTTTTGAATACGACGGTGTAATGATCTTCCATGCGAATATCGCAAAAACCGCACTCGGTTCCCCGATTAACGTTGTACAACAGCAGATCACGGAGGTCTTGCAGCCGTTCAAGGCTGGTTTGGAAGAAACCGCTGGAAAAGCCACCGAGGATCAACGGCTGGATGTGTTGGGCGCCAGCGCACGGTTCCTGCGGGTTTTGGAGGCGGGCGGTGCCACGGTTACATTCTCCGGTCCTTTGCACGATAACGGTTTGGTTAATTCGTTGGAGGGCGCTGTCAGCGTTGTGAACGCGCAGCGGCTGGAGGGAGGCGCTTATACGGTGGCAACCTATTACCCGGGTGGTGGAACAAAGACGAGCGCTGTTCTTTTGGAACAGAGGGAATTGCCGGATGTTCAGGTTAGGGATGTGACCAGCGACTTGAATAATTTGCGCGCCTCAACGGCTGAAGCGGTTACTTTCACTCTGAATCAGGTGCCGGTTGTTTCGAGTCAACAGGCGATAACCCAGGGATTTGTATTCGGATCTTCAACCGGGCTGGCTCTCGGGGTAGCGTTAAGCCGTGTCCAGGATTCTAACGGGAATCGTTTGCCCGCGGCTTTTGTGGTAGCCAACGGAGATCAGCGGGCTGTCTTGGAGCGGATCGACGGGATTTCTCCGGAGAGCATCCACGCTACGGCAGACCAGGCCGAAGCGTGGCTGTTGGAACAGTATCCGGCTGTTACGTCCGATGCAATTCAGGATTTCGGAATAACGAAACCGGTTTCTCAAACCGTGGTACAGATTTTTGAAATTCTGTTTGGCATCACGCCGGATGCCGCGCTTCAGTTCCAATTAGAACAGTTAGTTGCCCAGGCCACGCTGGCCTTCCAGGCATAAAAAAATGAAAATAAAATTTTCTCCGGTTTTTAAGAGATTTGCAGGCTGGCTTGCAATCGTTTCATTAACACTTTTGCAGGCAGTACCCAGTTATGCTCTACGCCCCCTTGCTGCCGGACAGGAAGAGCGAACTCAAAGCAGTTTGAAGCAGTCACTGCGTTTATCAGCTGGGAATGCCACCTCCGGTTTTGAGGAAATTCCTGCTGAAGTTGCTGCAGAAGCTGAACTGCGCAGATGGAAAGAAGATAAAGGCACTGGCTTCTTTATTACTCCTCAGGGCGGACGGGTGGCAATTCATACCAATGTTCCTGGATTGGATGTAAATATTTTCTCGATTGATCGGGAAGCTCAGATCTACTCCACCGCTGTTGTGCTTGGTGAGCAAACGGTTCTCAAGAAGGGCGCCCAGGTGTATGGCATCGTGCAAGACGCGGAAGTGCATGAGAATGCCGTCCAGCGCGGTATTTTAAGAACGCTTGTTTCGTTGGCTGAGGATTGGAATCCGAAATTTTTGGGAGCGCAAGTTCCTTCTGATCCGGCGATTATGACAAAGATCAGCGGCAAAGAAGTCATCAAATCCGTTCTGGGCAAGGGAGCCCGTATTGAAACCAATGAGGTGGAATTAATCAACACCCATGTTGATTCGGTGGATGACGATAACTATCGAACTATTTTAGGATTGGGCGGCATGTACCAGAATGTTGAGATCGGCGCTGGAAACCGCCACGTGGGTCAGGGGCGCATCAAGGTCATGTTCCCCACCCGGTTTGAAGATCTGGTAACGGTTATGGCCGATGAGGGAGTGGTGCAAGAGTTCGCCGAGGCGCGAATTCCGATGGGCCGCACCTACGCGGGCGATGCGCATGGATATATTGAGTTTACAGGCTCTAATGGTTATTTGTGGATGGACGGGGTTGGCACTGTTCACGAAGTCAGCAATCTGCCCTCCGTGGGTGTTTCTATTGGTGAGATCTTTGCCAGCTTTGACGGCACTCTTCCGCTGAAGGAAGCTACCATTCCGAAATTGACTTCAAAGCAAGGAAGCGGCCACTGGTGGGTTGGCGGTGGGGCCGGGACGATTTCCGCGGGAGCGGTAGTCATTGGTCTTCACCATGGCGCTGTAACGGAAACCGGTGATCTTTTGAAGGCGTCCAATGTCACCGCGCCGGCTGGTTTTGTTGTGTTACAAAATTCAGTGACGGGCATCCCTTTTCCGGGTAGTCATGTTACCGGTTTGAGCCAAACCAAACAGCAGAATCCTCTGTGGGTGTTCCGTGAGCATCCCGAAGTGGTCTGGGGGTTGGTCTATGAAGCATGGCAACAGGCCAAGCGGGTGGCCGAATTGCGGGCCATACAAAATACTGAGTTTGATAAAAATGCCTACCTGAAACAAGCGGCCATCGATTTGGCCCAGTGGCCGCAGAGAATGCTTTCTACTGTTTCCGCATTGGCAGGGCAAAGGAATCGTTCGGATGTAAAGCAGCAGGCCGATTCATTAAGAAAACAATTCAGCATGGAAGCGAATACTCCGCAGCTGTTGGACCAGTTGGTTGAAGGGACAACCGCAAAGACAAATGGGTACAGCGATGCGGTTGCGTTGGCAAGAAAGCTGTGGAGTGAAAGCCCTCTCTCTAAAAAAGATGCCGTGGTTCGAGATGCTTTGAAACAGCATGTTTTATGGTCCGATCAGGATCGCCGTTTTTTTGAGAACGGAGCGCAATCTCCCATAGTTCAATCGTCCGTAGAAAAAGACCCAACCGCTGTTGTGATCGGATCCAATCGCTTGACGGGCAACACTTACTTGGGCCGGGGCGTCATCGTCGTGGGTTCTGAACTGCACGATGTTCGCGTGGAGGGTGTTTCCGAAGCCGATTATGCGGCTGGCAAGAGGGTTCTGGTGATTAACAGCCGTGTTCAGCGGACTTCTGTTGGAGAGGGAACTTCTCTGGTTCAAGTGGTTGCCGACGGCATGAAATTGGGCAAGAATTCAGATTTCAGACTTTCACGGCTGGAGCGCGGCGCTGTCGGGGATCAATCATGGGCCTCAGGCGCTTATTTTGTAAATTCCGCTGTCGGCAGTAAAGCCGAATTGAAAACAGGTTCCTACACATTCAATACGACCGCCGGAAACACGGTAATCATTGGCGGTATTCTAATGGAGTCCGTCGTTGGAGACGGTTATGTGATGAACCATGCCGGAGCGGCCGGTTTTGGTGTGCGTGCTTCGAACATTCCTGTTAAGAATGAGACTGGAAAATTATTGGGAACAGTGCCTAATCCGACCAACCATTCCGACGGGGTGTTGATGGGAGATCCTTCTAAAGGCCCGGATCAGGTCTTTCTAGACGGGCATGTAATGATGGGCGCTCACGCCTGGCTGAAAACGGTTACGGACGATGGGGAATTAAATCCGGTCCATATCGGGGCCGGTTCTTTTGTAAAAGGATTTGTTCCGCCGGGGCAGAGGGTTATCCCGCTTCAGTTCTTTGACGCGGCAGTCAACGGGAGTGCGAATCCTTCTCTGGTGCTGGATCGTCTTGGGCCATCCTTCATTCAGTTTTTGATCGGTTATCCGCTGCGTAAAGCTAATCCTGATCAGGCGCAGCTGGTTGCTTATTTGATGCCGACATTGATCCGCGAAGCCATTGCTCAATGGGATCAATACGGCAAAGCCATGGGTTTTTCGCCCGAGCAAATAGCTGCTGTGAAAGCACAGCTGTCCGACGAGCATTTGAACAGCGGCAATTGGAATTCGGTTTGGGATCCGGGCCGATCTGCGCCAGAGGCAGTCCAGCCGGGGCTGGTTCTTCAAGTTCCGTTGTTTAAAACTCCTGACAACAAATATGCTTTTGGCGGACCCAAACCTTCCGTTGATTCAAAAAAACCTGTTGTTTCGCTGGAGTCGGTGCCTGTCCAAAATCGCGTTCTTGCCATTGAGTTGGGAGGCACATTCATACGGGTGGCTTTGGTGGACAATCGTGGTGATGGGAAAATTCTACTGACCGTTCCGGATGCGCAAATCGCGTTTATCCCGAATGTAGTTCATAGCGACGCATCCCAGAGACAGACGGTTCTGGATCAGATTGCGGCACAGGAACAGGCGCTCCTGAGGGCAGCCGGAATTGACGCTGCACAAATTGGTAAAAAAGCTGTCAGTTCTCCCGGTATTATCGATCCAAGCGGATTCGTGAACCTTCAATATAACTTGCCGTTTACCGGACAGAGCCTAGCGCAATTGCTGCAGGCAGATGTCATGAACGACATGGTAGCCGCTGTCTTTTCGGAAGCCACACCGGCAGCTTTTGAAGGGGTGGGCCGTGTTTTCTATGCGACTATTTCCAGCGGTGTTGGTGCGGCAGATATCGATAAATCAGGTCAGGTAACGAATCGTGAACTCGGAGGGCTTGCAGTACCCGGAGGCAAGTTGGAAGATTTTGTATCAGGAATCGCATTGGGCAATCTTGCTCGTCAAAAAGTCGAACAGCAGGCTGAAGGGTTTCAGAGGATTCTTCAGTTGGCGGATGGAGATAAGCAAAAAATTGAGGGAGTAACGGTCGGACTGGCTTTTGCCGAGGGAAATCCGGTTGCCGTTGAATTGGTCAATAACGCGGCTCGAATATTAGCTGATGGAATCGTGAGCATGACTCGTACTGTTGCGGATGGACAGCCTGAGTCTGTCCGATGGATTCTTGGCGGCGGAGTCGGCCAGGGAATCGGCCAGAGATTCCTCTCTTTGGTAGATGAGCAAGTGCGGAAAAATTTGGGGCCCTCTTCTGACTTGAAAATATTTATCCAGTTGTCTACTCAAAACCCGCAGGAGCGCGGGTTGGTGGGTGCGGCTCGAAAAACCGCCGCTGGCCAGGAAGAGACCATTACGCTGGAATCGGCCGCGCAGATCGTACGCGGTTGGGATCAACTGCAGTTGGCTCAGCAACAGGCGGTGGTACAGTCGTTGGCCGATCACGGCTACACGACGGAAAAACATCTCCGCAATAGCGGATTGGTCGTGAACGGATCTTCGGATCTGCCGGCCAGTTTCGTGGCGTTCCCGCCGGTCGTGGATGGCACGCCGCGGGGAAACGAGCGTGAAAATTTACTGGCGACTGGATTGTCTCCAGCTGTGTTGCAGAAGCAGGGCGTGATTATCGCTGCGGCAGGGGAAGGGTCCCGTCTTTTGCAGGCCGCAATTGAGCAACAATTGTTGCCGTCCGATGGCGCCGATATTTACACAAAACCGACAGCTCCGGTCACTCCGGTTCGCGGGCAGTCCACGCTGGGATACCAACTTGAAACTTTGGCCGACATGGCCGCCACGCACGGTGTTTCCATGCCGGTTCGCGTGGTTTTGCATCCTGAAGTCGGCCGCAAAGTGGCCGACTGGATCGCGGCCAATCGAAATTTCGGGCTGCAGCATCTGGAGCTTGTTTTTCAGGGGATGAATCCGGCGCTGGATGAAACGGGGCAGATTGTTTTGCGCGATGATAATACCGTTTCGTTTAATCCGGACGGGACCGGCGGTGTGGTTCAAGCGGCGTTGGCCAACCGCGGCGAGCAATGGTTTTTGAATCAGCTGGGGCAGGATGGGCGCGTTCAGGTGATCAACGGCGATATGCTGCTTGAAGCCAACCTGGTTGGATTAGTCGCCGGGGTCGGCGAGACAAAACCGGTGGTAGGCATCGGCTATAGATACCCTCTGGAGAAAGAATCTCCCACAGGTCCGCACCGGTTCAAACTGGGGACATTCACGGTGTTGAATGAAGGAGGTCGAACGGTTGCAAAAATTGTTGAGTACAAAGAGCGCGGATTGGTAACTGGCATGGCGGGTGCCGTTGTAACCGCCGAACAAGCAGGAACACCGATTATAGCCAACAGCGGTGTTTACGCGTTCCCGGTTGCCGGTCTGGCGGCAAAGACCGCTGATTTGGTTCCGCATCATCAGAAAGATAAAGATGCGGCCGGGGTGGCTGAAAAAGTTCAAAAGGTTGAAAATTTTGCTACCGATATTCCTGCGACATTCTCGTCTGATCAAGTTGGGATTTTGTCGGTCGATCAGGCTGTTTTAACGCCTGTCAAAGATGCAGCCGCTCTGAAGCAGGTTCGTGACGGGGCCGTTGCTCGCGAGCGAGCGCGTGCCCAGGCGCTGGGAATTAAATTGTCGGACCGGGCAAGCGTGGAATTTCATCCGGCGTTATTGACGGCGGGTCGGGTTCAAATCGGAAAAAATGTTCGTGTTGAAGGCAATGTCGGTATTTATTTCGGGCCGAATGGCGTAACGCTTTACAGACAGGCTCAACCGGATAAACCCTGGGAACCGTTTGCCATGGATCAGACCGAGACTCTCCGGTTTGCGTCTTCCGCCGCCGGCGTAGTCATTCGAATTCCGGACAATACGGTCTTTTCTGAAACAGGCATTACCGCGGGCGCGGAAGAGCGTGGTCAATTGCCGTCGGCGACGGTGCAGCGCGCGAATGTGGGCGTGGTGGCCGCTACACCACGCGGATTGGCCCTTGGTGTGGCGATCCAACAAGGCGTACAGGGTGTGGAAGTGGCGTTCGTGGCTGATAATGAAGCGCAGGCATCGGGATTGGAAGAACGCGGCGTCCGTCGTTCGGCGATCTTTCTTGCGCCGCAGTATGGGTCGGTTTCAGCGGCTGCCGATGCTGCAACGGAATGGCTTTCAGCGAAAGGTTTCAGCGCACAACCGCTGGGTGTTAATGGTCCCGTCACAGGCCGGATTGAACTTGTTTTATCGGGATTGGGTATTCAGTTGGCGGCTGGCGCCGAAGAGATTTGGAACAACTTCGTTAACAATGTTACTGCGGCAATGAGCGCCCAGGCATAATCGTAATGAATTTAAATCCAAAAAAAATCATCAGCGGCCTTATTGTAGGCACTTTCTTTTTCTCCCAGGTTACGCCCAGCTACGCGCTGCGCGTTCAGCAGCCAGTCGGCGGCGAAGCCGCTTCGGGGCTGGAAGAGAGACTGATCAGCCGTCCATCGCAAGGTTTTGCGACGCGCGTTGGCGCTGTGCGCGGTGCGGTTCAGACGGCCCGCCGCTCGGTAGGTGCCAAGCAGGCCTCTGTTGCCTGGAACCTTAAAGACGGGCAATTGAGCCCGATTGCGTGGGCGTCGGGTCCGGCACTCCCGAATGCGACTACCGTGGTTCCCGCCGTTTTGTCGCGCGCCGAGCAGGGACTTAAATGGTTGTATGGAAAACGGTCTTCGGTTGCTGTTGTTGAAAACTCTCTAAGGAACGATTTATTAGGCGATTCGGTCTCCGTTGAGTTGCGTGCCAATCATGGCATGACGCTCGATTTTGATCGCGGAGACAATGCAGTTCGCTTGGATACGACAATTGCCGAAGAATTGTTCGATTCTACCGATATCGATCAGAACGGTCTTTCGGTTTTATACGGAATCGGCTTTTTTTATCAACTGCAGTTGGTGGCTGGTCGTTCTCCTCGGGAAGCGGCGCATCTGACGCTGGCACTCTATCAAAATATTTCCGATACTGAACGGGCTGCGTTGCTTTCTGTTTTAAGATCTCCGCAAATCGATCATGGCAACCAATGGGCTCGCTTCTTTGAGGAAGGATCTAAGCCGGCGGACTATCGCGGGATTGATTCGTTGGAACTTGAAACGCGGCTGGAAACCGAAACCAACACGGACACTCGAACAGCGCTTGAAGCAGTTGTCAATCATCGCGACAAATTGGTTTCTTGGTTGCTGGGCCAACAGTTGATCGACCTTCCGTACGATCGGACAAAAATGCTCGAAGCGATGACGGCCTTTGAAACCAATGTGGATGCCGGTCGTTCTTTGGCATTTGAGGCGGTCAAAGGTTTCGACCGTAAAGTTGAACAGGCGAATGCCGATCGAGTCGGCACCATGATTCGCGAAGAGTGGCTTCCGGATAATATGCCATACCCGACACTGCTGGCTGGTCGTTACAGCCGCGCGTTTGGCAACCAGGGCGGGTTGGCAGCCAATGCCGTCTATGTGGAAGCTAATCCGGGAATCCGTGATTTAGCCCAGTTGTTGGAAACAGAGGCAAAAGCAGAACAGTTGCTGGCTGAATTAAAAGCATTGGAGAGCAGCGTTCCTGCGCGTGCCTTGCCGAAATTTAGAAAAGCAGAACAAAGAATCGAAGCATTACTGGTTCAGTTGGGGCCCGGTATTGCGCGCATCCGTTTGCTTGTTTCAGGTCAGGCGGCTGCGTTGACGCAATATAAAGGAGCACTGCAGCAGATTCGTGAAAATATCACGATCTTTTACCGCGAAGCAGCAAGAGTCATTGAGTCGGCCCGTGACACGGCCAATGCGGCCGGCGGCAAAGGAATCCTGCGACGGTTAACACAGAATGTTTCAAAACCATTTCAAGCCGCACAAGAAAAAGTGTCCGAATTTGCGGCCCAGAGCGGTCGTTTGGCAACAATTACCAATGATTTGGAAACCGCAGCGCTTCAGGCACCGTCACAGCCGGCTGCTTTTAGTGTTTTGTTGCAGCGGCCATCACCGACCGGCTCCATCAACTTCAATGCCAACGAATTAGTCGAAAAACCAGAACAGGAACCGGCACTGCGCGAATTGGCCCGATTGGGAGGCCAGAATAGCTATACCAGCCCCAGCTATGACTGGGTTTCTGAAGCGACCGATATCATTGAAGCCGCTCCGTTGTTTATTTATGAGCGGACCGTTGTACTGGAAGATGGCAAATCCGTCACTGTTTTTGAAGTCGACCAGGAAGGTCTCGAGCAGACAGTCCGGCAGATGGCCGATTACTGGGCGCTGAACATTGATAAAACAATCGATTCAGAACATCTGGCATTAGCCCGCGAAATTGTTGTTGCCGCCGATCCTGTTCTTTCAGGGCGGGCCGGTCAATTAACAGGGCAGGGCATATCAGTAGAAGCGGCACATCGGCAGGTAATTTATGAAGCGTCTGAGAAGCGTCCTGAACTGCTGCGGCTGGTGGGAACCACGGCTGCCTGGCTGGCCGCGGAATTTGACCGGCGGATTACGGAGGTTGAGAAACATACCGAAGCGGAATGGCAGAAAGATCATTTTATCGACCGGATGGAGTCATTGCGCGATGTCGTGGTTACGGGGCGCTCTCCATCTGAGTTACTGTCATTGGCTCAGGATGCGATTGGGAGTCATACGGCCGAGGTAGACCGTTTGACACCATTGGCATTACGCCGTCGTAGACCGATGCCGGCATTTCATTTGTTAACGACGCAAGCGCCTGGCCTCGTGCAAGGTTTCTTTCAAGCGGTTCTTGAAGAAGAGATGGCGTTGCGCAATGTGGCCAAAGCCAAAGGGTTGGATGATGAGGTTCGCGATCGCGTAAAACGGTACCAGCAGAGAATCGCCGAATTGGGCCGCACCGTCATTCAGGAATTTGGTTATCAGCCGATTCTGGAACAAAAGAAATCAGAACTTCCGGCCAGTATGGCGGATGACGAGAAGGAACGGCAGGCGATTCAACGGACGATTGCCGATCATATGCCGTTGCAGCAGGAACTGGCAAAATTGGCAGTGCTGGTTGAGTTTGCGGAAGCCGAAGGAAAACCGATGGATCCGAGCCACCCCGATCCTTCGCAGGTGGAAGAAATTATTTCCGGACAAACCGTCGAGTTGACTGCCGAGGCGGTTCGGGCCGTTTGGCAGCGCAACCAGCTGGATCCTGAGCTGGCTAATAAGGTGATAGCGCTTGATTCGACGCAGACTGATGAAGCGGCGATTGCTCAGGCGATTCATCAAACACCGATCTATGAAGAAGAACTGCAAAGCAATATCCGCTGGCTGGCGCGTCAGCGCGCAATTGACCAATTATCCAGGCAGCACGCCGAGCTTTATCTTGCGGAGCAGGCCAAATCAAATGGTATTAACCCTCCAAATTGGTACAGAAATCATACCTCGTTGGCACAAACGACGGCTCGCCGCGAAGCGATTGCCGCGCATAACCTGCAAGGGTTGTTGATGGATCCGCGCTACGCCTATTCCAACGGTGCGTTGAAAGAAACCAGCGAAGGCCGGCTTCGTCCGACCGGTGCGCGTAAACGGTACCATCTGATTTACGGTCCCAGCCGCGTGAACTTGGGCGCAGGCGAGCGCGATTCGGTTGAGGTTTGGCCGCAGTGGGTAGGCGTTACCGATCCGTTGGCGGCCGCACATGCGCTGGCGTTTTATCAGTTGATCAACTTCAATCCTGAAGTCCGCACGATTATGGAAGCGGAGAACCTGAAAGTTTCTGAGAATCAGTGGACCGCAATGGTGCGCGCGGTGCGCAATGCTGAAGCCTATTTCGTTGGACGGCTGGGTGTAGGCGATATTGAAGATCTGGCGCATCAATTCAACCGGCGTAATGGTCTGCCCGGCGCCTGGCTGAAAGACGGAGAATCGTACGCGGCCGGACCGACCACCGGCTACTGCATTCCAAAAGACCTCTTATTCAAAATGTTCGTTGCGACGGCACTCGATGGCCGCAAGATGACGCAGATCGGTGTTCCGAGACATCTGCAAGCCGGTGTCTTTAAAATGATGTCGGAAATTTTAGCGGCTCAAGCTAATTTCGACACGGTCACCGACTGGGAAGCCTGGGCTGCGCAAACAATGCTTTCCGAAAGTTCTCTTCGAGAACGGTTCGGCGCAGCGGATGGCGGGAAATTAAACCAGCTATTCAGCCAATATGTTTCTGTTACCGGCGGCGTGACGGCTTTCCATCTGACGAAAATGCTTCAGATTCTTCAGATGGTTGGCGTTCCCAGCCCGACATTAGTCCCAGGCAAAAATCTGCACGACGCGCTTTGGGCGCAATGGGCCGACTTGAAGTTGACGCTGGCTGCCGAGCAGGTGAACCGCTCTTTGATTTTCCCGATGACGCGCGAGATTCCCGATGGTGTTGCCGAAGCCCGCCGCTTGAACCCGGGCGTGAATATTGCTGCTCCGGAACAAGCCTCAATTCATATGTTTGGCACCTACAAAGGCGATGATGTCGAGGCTCCGCCGCCCGATGTCCGGTTCTCCTGGACGATGCGTGCATTTATGATTTTATCCGGCTATGGAAAAGAAGTAGCGCTTTCCCTGGATGAAGACGGACAACTTTTGGCGCGGTTAAGCTGGGATGGTTTTCTTCCAGATTCCACGGATGAGGAAGATATTAAAGTGGCTCGGTTTGTGGCGCAGAAATTTGCAGGTAAAGATCAATTCGGGGCTGAAGATTTCGCGTTAGTTGAAAAATTAAAACAAGATTTTCCGCATCATACGACGGTTGGCAACATCACGATTACGGTGGTTCCGGGCGTTTCGGCCGAAGACTTGCTCGGTTTTAACGCCGAGACAAAATTATTGTTGGGCGATCGCGCCGCCGCAGTGCGCGAACTGCTTATCTCGAAGGGTATTAACACCGGCCAGATTACCGCGAATGCTGTGTTGCGCCATGAATTTCCGGCAGAATGGATTCCGTTGCTTGATCTTGACGCCAAAGAACAAACTGCTTTGAAAGAGGCGGTTGCCGGCGGAATTCATCCGTTGGTATTGCAGCAGCGCGGACCGGGTACCGATTTCGAGCAAGATTTGCAGGCGCAGGATGTTGCCGTTTTCTCGGTCACGCATCCGGGAATTGTAACGATGGATCCGTCTAAATTGCGCGACTTGATGCAATTGGGCCGCCCGAATGGGTTACAGAGTGCGTTGGTGGCGCATGATATGGTGGCGCAGGGCCGGCACCGCGTCTGGTTTGACCGCGATGTGATGCTTTGGTACGCGGCTGCGCGCGGCATTGATGCTGAAGGTAATCCGATTCAAAATTGGTCTGACCGTGATCAGCAAGGCCGCAAGGCTGTTTATAAAGCGTTCGGTTATGGTGAAGATACCTACCGGCCGCTTCTGGGTACCGATCTGCGGCAGGAAACAGCCCGGCAGGAACGCCGCGCCGCCGAATTGTTTGAATTGGTCCGGAGGGTCGCCGATTCTGATTTAACCACGCAAGTCACTGCCATCACAGCTTTGCAACAGCAACTTGATGAACTACGGACGCAACTGCGTACCGAAGCCGAGCTGGCGATCAAATACGAGCAGGCAATGCTTTCATTCCGCCGCAACAAACCGCGTGATCAGATCATCCGCGGCTCGCTGGTGGCGCTGGCGTCCGGAAAACCGGTTGAACAATTTGATTTCGTGGATTGGCTTGCAGTCGGCGGCATTTATCTGCTGAACGGCGCGCCGCAAGCCCGGCAGGATGAGGTTCGTTCTGTTTTTGACCGGGCCGGCCAAAAGATGGCTTCCGGCTTGGAAGAAAATCCGAATGTCGCGTTGTTAATCCGTCCGCGCCTGGAGCCGACTTCATTGAGCCGTGCAGAAAGAAAAGGGGAAATGTTCTCCGTCAAAGCGACTGAAACTTTCGCCGAAAAAGCGGTTGCCCGCCGCAAGGGTTTGGCGCTGCAAGCCGCGCGCCAGTCAGCGCTGCAGGCACGCGAAGAAGGTTTTCGTTCGATTGAGCCGGTTAATTCCGTGGATGGAATTCTGCCTGCACTCAATGAAGCGCGCGCTGCCCTCAATGGAATGACTGAGCAGGTAGCGAATCGATCCGGGAATGCGGCGCAGATTCACCGCCAGAGCGGGCAGGTGATGGGAACTGCGGTAGCGGTACTGAATCGTTTGAATCAGGAATTAACACCGGGACCAGACAGGGAAGAAGTCGCCAAGAAAATTCAGGCGCTTTCCAAGGGCCGCGAACTGGATGAGAAAGCATGGAGTTCGTTTGGCGGCACCTATGAAGACGCGGGCGTACTGGCCCGGTTTTTTGAGCAGGCCGGCCCGAATCGCCGTGAATTGGTGGCGGCCGCGATGGAACTTTTGTATCTGACGATGCTGATCGATAAAACGGCCGAATTTGCCGCATTGCCATCCGACGATGTCGATGCTCGCCAACTTTGGCGCGCGCTGTCCGTTTATTACGCCGAAACGCTTGACGACCATTTTTATGAATATAATCCCTGGGCGTTTGACCCGAAGCGCGGTTCAGCGTTTGTCGATTATTATGATGATGTTGGCGTCCTTAAACCGGAACATCGTGAAGAGCTGTACGGTCTTTCGTGGGCGCATCATCGCGCCGCTTATTCCTATATCCGCGCGCTGGTTCGCGCAAAAACCGATTACGGCAAACTTCCAAAAGAGGAGTATAACGCGTTGCTCGGCGATGTAACGCTCGGCGCGACTCCCGATCAAGATCAATTAGCCGTTCAGGCAATCGGCGCCGGAGCGCCCGGTCCCAATGAGTTGTTTTGGCGCGCCTATGGCCAGTACCGTGAAATTGCTGTGATGCAGAATGACGGGTTCGGGGTGCCTGTGGTGTTTGACCAGTTTGATCCCAATACTCCGGAAGTGATCGACGCGCAGCACCGGCTGAACTTCGCGTTTGTTTCGCCGGTAGGGCGGACCCATTATTCGCGCGCGCTGATGTCGGCCGCGCAGATGGGATCGAACATTTTTATTACGCGTAACGCCGTCGTGACCGAAGTTGCCGGTTCCAATGGAAAAGTCGCCACGATCTCCGACGCGCAGTTTTGGTTGACCGAAGCGCAGTACCGCGAAGCACTGATTCGTTTCCGCGGCATGGCCCCCAGCGATGCCGATGCGCAGATCGCGCAAGACCGTGCAGCCGGGCGGATTACGCCGCTCGGGATTCGCGTAGCGGCCCGCTTTACGCAACCGGTGGTTATTTCGGCCGGAGTGTATCTGCACCATCATTCGATTGAGCCGGAATGGATTGCCGCCGGTTATCCGGCCACCGACAAATCGCCGGTGGTTTATGAAATCAGTTACGACAAGGCGCTCTATCCGAAAATTTACAATCCGGCCGCTGATACAGGCGTTAACCTTCCGCCTGAGATCGATTGGATGCAGACCGATACCGACGATAGACCCGAAACTGATGTAAAGCAAGATATCGCCAAAATGCTAAGGCCGTTTGCCGAAACGCATGGCATTATCGTTGCCAAAGGTTCTTCTGAGTCGGGCGCGCGCAACTTCCGGCGGTTCGATTTCTTCAATGACAACGGTTTTAACGAACAGGTTCTTTCGGAAGCGGTCGATTTTATTTATGAAGTGTCGAAGGGTCAGAATGTCACGATCCAGCGCGCTATCATCGTTACGCCGATCGCCTGGATGGACCCCTCGGGCGTGAACGATTTTGTCAGCCGCCAGATCCGCGATCATGGCGTGCCGGCGAATATTCACCGCTATCCGAAAGACTGGGTTTACAGCACGCAGAGAATTATTATGTCGGCCGGTATGCCGAAAAATCTGAATGATCTTGATAATCCTGCCAACTGGGAAGCGTCGCATCCGATCAGCTTAAGTAGTTTGCAGGTGGCGACCAATGTAGGGCGGCAGGGAACGCTGGAACTGCTTTCTCCCGATTTAATCCGTCCGGAATTTCGCGATCAGTTTATCCAGGGATTGCAGGATGCGGGGCGCCGTTCAATGGCAGCGATGGCCAAATATGCCCGGCAATATTGGCATGAAGTTTATTTGCCGGCTTATCGCGCCGCGCATGATGGAGCCGATCCGCCCGAATTCGATGCGACCGGTGTTCCCTATTGGTGGCCGCGGTATCTAATGCTCGATTTTCTGGCCGAGCCGGTTTTTTACCGTAATGGAGTGGAAGCGGTCGGCGCCCGTGTGGTTGATGTGATTCCCGGTGACGCCGCGCGCAATGTTTCGGCCCGTTTCGTTTTGCAGGATGCCGACGGCAACCGGTTCGATGGCGAAATCCGCGGGTTTAAATATTGGCTGCTGGAACCGAATGTCGGCATCGGATTGTGGCCGAATCTTTGGAAGCGGGAAGAACTTCACGAAAGAGCGCGCGCCAAAGCGGATGGCAATCGTCCGATGGATTGGAACCAGGTTGGCGTCAGCGACCGGGTTGTGCTTGGCAATTATTTGGCGGCCGGCGAAGCGTTTATGAAAGCAAAATTCGGTGGTGATCATTATGGTCCGGGCGGCCCGCGCCGCGATCCTCCGCCGATGGGTCCTACTTCTGCGGACATATCGCCGCCAGCAACGGCAGTCACTTTCGTGCAACCGCTTGTTACGGATGTTACTTCTCTACAGCGTGTCGAAGAATTGAAGTTGGATCAAGATTTAAGCCACCCGCTTGCTCCGGTGATCGAAATTCAGCAGGAACCGGCGTCCGCTGAGCAGTTGAGGGCGTTATTACCGCATGCGCAGACATTCGCTGTCGTTACCGGTAAGCGGACGCTGATGAACCACCATGTCTATCCGTTTGAGGTAGGTAAGGGAACTGCGGCGGTTAATGTGATTGGTGTGAACGACGAATGGTTGACTGCGGATGGAAAAGCCACTCGGCTGATGGTCTACAATCCGGAGACCGGGCGTTATCTGGAGTTTCCTCTTGAGCAGCCGGTCGCCATTAACTCTGCGTTCATTGTTGAGTTGCCGCAGAGCCGCGAAGTAGAACGTCATCAGGAGTTAACGCAGCTGCTTGCTTCCAATGGCGTGCGTGTTGTTAACCAGGCCGGTGAAGCACAGCGGCATATGGATGATAAAGCCTGGTTACGGCATGAGAGGATTCCTGAGGTGTTGGTTCCCACCGCGATGGTTGTGGAGAAAAGCTCCTCTACTGGGGAGGCCACACTAGGGATCATCGCACGGGGAAGTCCTGCCGGAATCATCATTCAGCCTCGGTCTGGAACGACCGAAGGTGAAGGAGTCGCATGGTTTTCCGCCGCGGATACCGATGGACAGTTGGCGCATTTGCGGAATTTATTGAAGACCGGCGATGCGATGGTCTCTGCTTTCCGCGGTAATGTAACGGTGGGTGGCCGGCCGCTGGTACTGCGTTTCAACTCTATTTCAGATCAGGTGATCTCCGCGTCGGCAGTGGTGGGTCAGCCTGATTCCCGAGTCGCTTCTCTTGGGCAAGGCGGTGAAAATATTCCGCTGGCTGAAGCGCTTACTCAATTAACAGGACCAGATAACGCATCCGTTGCAATCACTGCCGCTGATTGGCAGCAAATTCAGCAATCGGCGCAGAATGTTGCCGATGTGCTCAGAACACCGGTGGCCGGCATCGATATGGTACTTGAAACAACACCGGATGGTCATATTCGCGGTGTTTTGATTGAAGCCAATGCCCGTCCCGGCACACTGATCTTGGGCGAGACGGTCCAGTTCCCAGCATCGGATGCCGTTGAGGATGCATCCATTGAAAGCAGTCCGGCCGCCCCGGTCGGCCCGGCATTTTGGACTGCTCTCGGAATTTCCCAAACAACCACGCGACCAACGCCCTCTTCAATCACTACTTTGTCACAATGGATCGATCTGTTGCGGAGTGGTCGAACCGATTGGATGACACCGCACTATACGGGAGATTTTGAAGCCCATCGGGTGATTTTGGATGAATGGATCAGCCAAGCGCTGAAACGGGAAGTCCCGGGAACATCCGGCACTCCGTTGTTTGATCCGAATCGTCCGATCGCTATAACGCGAACTCCCGGCCGGTTTCTGTTTCCGGTGACAGGCCGGCATCTGGATTATTTGGGCGGACAGGGCGGATCGATCGGATCACCTACCCAACAGGAAACGGTGCTCATTGCGCAGGAAGTGGAAGGGTTAAATGGACAGATTGAAATTTATCAGATAGTTGCCCCTGATCCGTCTGTTGCCGAAGTCTATCCCAATAATGGATTGGGCGCCAGAACGATTGATCTAAATAGCCCCTTTGTAAATCCAGACCGGCCGATTCGGACGCTGGCCGATTGGGATACCTGGGCCAAAACGGTGACTGATCAGAGAAGAGTCGCCCGCGCCCCGGATACCAAAGTTAATTACGCGGACGATTTGGCCGCGGCAATCATCGCGTTTGCCCGCACCGAGCTCGGAGATCCTTCAGGTAAAATCCGCGCTTATCTGGACCGGATTGCCAGTGAAGGTAAGGGTTTTCGGTTTGCGCTGGCCAGCAACCTACCGACTGGCGGCGGATTGAGTTCCTCGTCGGCGGTGGCGATTGGATTCGCGCAGACATTGGCCCAGCTGGCTGGCGTTCAGTTGACACATGATCAACTGGTTAATTTTGGTTATGCCGAACGATTTTACGCCGGTACGCAGGGTGGCTTAAAAGACCACGCCCATCTTACCGGCGATACGGGATATCTTGGGGTTGCTCCTACGCGCACCATCGCGACGATGAGTCCAATTCCAGGCGCGTCGGTGTTGTTGCTCGATTCCGGCGTTTCGCGCGATAGAGCAATAGCCCTTTCTCCCAAACTAGGCAGCAAGGGCAATGACGAACAGAATATTAAAGGTCGTACGGCTACTGGCTATGCATTGGTCAATCTCTTGCTGAGGCATATTCATCCTGAGTTAACAGCCCGGATTGCACCCGATACGCAAAATCCGGATGGTTATCTTCGCAATCTGGTTCCCGGTAATCCGGGTGGAATGTCGGTACAGGAAGTTTACAAATTGCTGGGCGAAATTCCGGCAGAAGGACTCACCCGTAAACAAATGTATGAATTAATGCCGGAATTTAAGTCTGATCTTGATCGTTTATTTGCCAAGGGTGAGGAGCCGCCTGAGCCGTACGCGCTGCGTGAAATGGCATTGTTTTTCTTTGCCGAAGAATCGCGCAACTGGGAAGTGGTTCGCGTGCTTAACGCTTTGAAAGCGGATGAGATTAATTCGGATCAGGCGTTTGAACGGTTGATTGAAGTCGGACGCGCCGCGCACAATGGCGACCGCGTCACCCGTTATGAAATTACGCCAGGTGATCAGGGTTCTTTGAATGTCAACGCGATCGGTTGGGATTGGCATCTTTCCGATCCGACGCTCGATCAGTATATCGCGAACTCTGATTCCAACGAAGCCGCGCTTTGGCGCCAGGCCGGCCGGCTGGAACGATCGATTGAACCGCTCGACCGGCTGGTGGATCTGGTTGAATATTATAACCAGCAGCATGGTGGAAATTCCGATGTTGCTGTCGTGATGGGCGCCGGTTTGGGTGGGACCGTCGGCGTTTTGGCCCGTTCTGATTCTGTCGATGGATTAACGCAATTTCTGAACGAGCATTATTACCAGCCGTTAGGCTTGACCCATGGACCGGTTATCCGCGCGCAAGCGGGTAAGGGTGCCAGTGTATTGGTTTCCCCAACGGCCGGTCTTGAGGAATCGGCTACCAAGGTTGCTGTTCCTTCGGCTAGCCGGACAGTGTTCAATGGTCTTGGCGTGGTGGCCGGACCGACCACCACCGGATTGCAGTGGGGGTTGGCCATTGCGCGCAATGGTAAACAGCGCGACGGCCGGCCGGTGCCGGTAGTTTTTCTGGTCAATAACGATGAGCAGCGCGCGCAGTTGACGAAGGCCGGTTTCGGCGATTTTATTTTCACAAATGAATCGGAAGCCATCGCGGCGATTACCGGTTATGGCGTTAAACCGGTTCTGGTTGGTGTGGGTCAATCGGTGCCTGAATCGGTATTCGTCTTGTTTGCCGAGTTATTCGGCATCGAACTTTCTAATGTGCAGGCCGATTTTTGGCAGGGCGCTTATGCTTCCGCGGCGGTCGATGTCAACGCGTAATACACTTTTCCAAAAGATCTCAGGCGCCGTTCTTATCGGCGCCTTTCTTTTTGTGAACGCGGCGCCGGGTTATGCACTGCGCGCCACTCAGCCGGTAGTGGGCTCCGGTGCCGAAGAGCTTAGACAAAAACTTTCCGTCAATAATTCCGTTCCTGCTTTTGCCGGACAGGAGGAAACGCCGCCATCGCCGATTATGGGCCATCGTTTGGTGGAGACCGGAATTCCGGGTTACCGCCGCGTTGTTTATTTTCTGCAGGACGGTTCTTCGTGGAATGGCGGTGTTGTCCGTTCTGATGTCCCTGAAAATGCGATTGCTTCGACCGCTTATCTAGCCCCGTACAGTTTTGCGGAAGGGGCAGCGGCGCGATTGGAAGATGGCGCGCAGGTGGCAGACGGATCGGCCGTTATTAATTCGGCGATTCGTTCCGGCGCGAAGTTGAATGGTTCCGTCGCGGAAAATGCGCTGGTTCATCCGGCGGCCTGGGTTTCGTATTCAGCGCTGGGTCCGGCGTTTGATGACGACAGCTGGAGTTATTCGCTAGCGACCGAAAGAGACTCCGAGCTTTCAGTTCGCAATCATTTGGCTTTTTTTGCGCGTAATACTTACCGCGTGGAAGTCGGTTACAACAGTTCGGTGCGCGGATCGGTTTTTCAAGACAGCGCTGTCGGCCCGGACAGTGATATTTTTGGGAGCGCGTTGGTAATCAGCCGCTGGGGTGAACAGACCCGCATGGACGGCGGCGTAAAATCGTGGCTGGCGGTCGGCGCGCAGGGCCATGCCGATATTGCCGGCGTTCAGCATCGTCCTGACGGGACCGAGATTCCGGCCGCGCTGGAAATCGCCGAGGCCGCTTATCAGGGATTGCCGGCCGAACAATATCCCGGCACTCAAATTCACGAGCACCATGTCGGTTATACAGAGGCGGTTATTACCAACAGCGTACCGTTAGTCGGTTATACCGCCGGGGAATTAACTGTTACACCTTATCTGGTTCCTCCCATAACCTTATTCGGCGATTACACAATTTTCTCGATCTTCGCCGGTTCTCCGAATCCACAGGGAATTAAAACTGACGGCAGGCCGACGCCCGGTGTTATTACGCGCTTGACCGGCGGTCCCGGCGAACAGAGCAGTCAGCATGGCCGGATTATTTCCGACCCGCTTTCAATTCTCCCCGGATTTTCAAATGTGATCGGCCGTCTGCTGGGATTCCCGGAACTGGATAATCCATTGGCACTGCTGACCGAACCGGAAGTGACGCATCTGGGCCCTCTCTCGGCTGTCGGCGCCGATGCGCAGCTCGGTTTAAATGGTCTGGAAGGATGGGGGCAGATATTACCGGCCGAAGCGCGCGGCCAGTTAAGCCGCGGTTCCGGCATTGCGCCCTGGGTATTTTTGTATTCTCCCGAGGTTCTTTTTTCTTTGATGGGTCAGCTGGCTTCCGGTTTACCTGCGAATGATCAGTCCCGGTACGATGATTTGCCGCAGCGGTTACTGGAATCAGGACTGGCCTTAAGCCGATGGATGCTCGATCAGGAACAGGCAAAAGACGCGCAAGCCAACGCGCAGGTGATTGAACGGCTTGAGCGGTACATCGCTGGTTTTTCGGCATTGATTGAGAGCGAGGCCTGGGCCGGAAAATGGGTGCAGGATGGGGAACTGCGTCACCCGGAACAGTGGCAACGCTATGGCGATCGGTGGGAAACCAGTTCTCTAAATCTTGCAAACATGCATCGTCAGATTCATCCATTTGCCGATTCGGTTCCGTATACGCAAGTTCCTCTTCGTTACTTGTTGGCGGTTCCCGATGGTGTCGATCGTCCCGATTGGAGCCAGTGGACCGGCTACTATCTGAAACCCGAAGACCTTCAGACCAGTCCGCCCACACCGCTCGATCAATTAGAGCAGGTGGATGAATCGTTAAAAGAATGGAGAATTATCGGACAGGACGCAAAATTTTATTACACGGTCGAGGGCGGCCGGATCGGCCGTGAAGTCGATTTAAAGATGATTCATCCTTCTGCGCTGATTGGTCCCGGCACGGTGTTAATCGGAGCGGCCACTTCGGTGGGCGAAGGGACCCGCCTGCTTCGCGTCATTGCCGATAATACGGTAATCGGCAGCGAAACCCATCTGACCGCCGTTTATTCCAGAAGCACTGTTTTTGGAAACGGGATTAAACTGACTTGGGCGAAAACGACCCGCCTGGTGAGGATTGGAGATGGCACCGTCGGTTCCTATGTCGGCATCTCGGAAGGGAGTGTCGTTGGAAAAAATAATACCTTTGAGCCATTTGCGCTGGTGATTAATTCCACCACGGGACCTAATAACGTGATCGGCATTTCGTTGGTGAACAGCCAGGTTCAGCCTGGTTTCATGGGACGGCATCTTTCGACGGCGGTGCATAACCTTCAGCAGCAATCGGTTCGTTTTCAAGTCAACGGAAAAAACTATGATTTGAAGGCCGCTTCCCTCAATGTGGCTGGTGGGTTGTTCGTTCAGGGCAATGATAAGACCCCGGTTCGTTTGAGTTCGGCTTATCCGCTTTCGCTGACAACGATTGATCCGGGGAATGGACAGAAGTTCGCAGTCGGCGCTTTCAGCGTTCTTAAAAATCAAATTCGTCTCGACGACGGGCAAATCCTGCCACTGACATTTCATGCGTTCAATCATGTGGCATCCACTGATCCGCTATTTGCCCAGCCGGGCCGGCACAACGACTCCATCGGCGGCGCGCTGGAATTCCCGGGAATTTTTCTGCGCAATTTTATCTATCGGACGAAGAAAGGAATTTATGACGATCTGGCCGCGCAGGGATTAACGCGCGAGCAGATTCTTGTCCATCCGCGGATGCTGCAGTCCGATTATATGATTGAGGCGACCATTGTCAGCGCGCTGGTGCAGGTAATCAATCAACTGCGCGAGATCGATATGGATGCGTATGATCATTTGGTTGGAACCGGTAATGCGGCGCTGGGCCGGCTGTTAAAATTGGCGGAAGGTGATCTGTCGCAAATTGAGCAGGGCGATCAATCTGCGCTAGGTGTTCGAACTCCCCAGCTGCAGGTACAAATTAAAATGGCTATTAGGCAGGTTCAGCAGGCATTGGATTCTTTGCCGGGAAGCCGTCCTTCCGCCGGCACCGTTTCTTCGTCGGGGCATACGGCCGCGCAGTTATTGGAAGGGGTTGCGCGGTTGTCGCAAAATCTCGATGGCCGCTGGCGGATGCGCAACCACACGTTTACTGAAGTCGAATGGCGTTACCAGGCGTACGATGCGTCCCGCCGCGCGCGCGATACCTGGGTTCCTGTCTCGAAACCCGATTCATTGCCGATTCCGCTGCCGGCCGGAGCATTGTCCGAAGGGAAATATCTTTTTATCGCCCCGAGCGTGGCTGTTCCCGAACTTTGGGCTGGTTTGGGCCGGCTGAAGCCGTCTTCCGGAGAAACAATCGGTCTGGTTATTTTTGGCCGAGATGCCGGTCATCTGGAAACTATTCGGGCAGAGATGATGGGGTATTCATTTGCGTCATCGGCGAAATTCATCGATCTATCTCAGTACAGCGACGATTTGATGCGGGCGGTTGCGGGTCAGGTGGCTGTGCTGGGCAGTAATGATGCATTTGAATACCGGCTGATCCGAACATTCAGCGATCTCGGTGTTATTGGGAAGTTCCTCCAAATTCCGGATATTTCGTTCCGTGCCTGGGAGCGGCAAATTCAGAACGCCGGGTTCGAAGAATATGTATAATATAGATATAGGTTCGATTTACATTTCTTTAGGTGCCATTGACGAACCATCGGTTATCGGCGATACTTCGAGCAGACAGAGGAGACCAGGACTTTTATGAATATCCCAAGCGATAAATCGCCCCGTTTCGTTTTCCGGTTTTTTTCAGCTTTGTTTATGGTGGCCCTGGTTTTCGTAATGCCTGCAACCCTCTTTGCCGATCCAACGCCGGTTCCCGAATCTTCCGCTGAAGCGGCCAAACCGCCTACGGCCCAGAATAACAAGGATTATGTGCCGGGCGAGGTATTGGTCCGTATCAAGGATGGTGTTCCGGTCTCGCAGGTGGCGGCACTCGCCAAATCGATGGGCGCGAACCTCGACCGCCGCGTTACTTCGTGGGGACTCTATCTTTTTAAGTTCAGTGATTCCGCTCCAATTGATGAAGTTGTCAATCGTCTTCGCCAGCACCCGGCGGTTCAATATGCCGAGCCCAACGGAAAAATGCAGTTGTTCGGCGTCGGCGACGGCAGCGGATCCGGTTCGGAAAATTCTTCGGCAGGAACCCCGATTCTGGTGGCCGTGATTGATACCGGCATTGATTTGAATCATACGGCGTTCGCCGGACATCTGTATCAGAACCTGCGCGAGATCGCCGGCGACGGCATTGATAACGACGGCAACGGTTATGTCGACGACGTCAATGGATTTGATTTTTACAGCCGTTCCTCCTCCCCGATGGGAACGGCTGGTTCCGGCGCGCACGGTACGCAGGTGACCGGGCGCATTTTGCAGGGTGCCGTCGACGCGCCGGTTTCGGTGATGGCGCTGAGGGTCGGCCCCGGGCCGTCGCTTTCGTTGGCGGCCATCGTTGAAGCGATCGATTACGCCGTCAACAACGGCGCGAAAGTTATCAATATGAGCCTCGGCGCAACGATGCCGTATCAGGCGCTTTCCGAAGCGGTTCAGCGCGCGATTGACCGCGGCGTGATTGTCGTGGCGGCGGCTGGCAACAGCGGCGCCGTGACGCCGAACTATCCGGCCGCTTTGCCGGGCGTGATATCGGTGGCCGCGTCCGACGCCAATGGCGCAAAAACCTGGTGGTCAAACTACGGCAGCACTGTCGATTTCACGGCGCCCGGTGATCAGGTAGTCACTACGACTTTCGGCGGAGGAAACGCCGCCGTCAGCGGAACTTCATTCTCGGCGCCGTTTGTGGCCGGCATGGTCGCGCGTATTCTTTCGGCCATGCCGAACCTCGGCGTAAATGATGTGATTAATAATTTGAAGGCATTTGCCAAAGATATTTACGCGGTGAACCACAGTTTTTACCAGGGCAAGCTGGGGCAGGGATTCCTCGACGAGCAGGTGGCTTCGCGCATCGCGCAGGCATTTCCGTTAGCGCCGCGGTCTCCGGCCGATCAGCCGCAGAATCAGAAGGATATGCTCGATGCCCAATTGGCCGCCGCGCAGAGGGAAGTCGCCCGGCTTGAATCGGAACTTTCCGCCGCAGACCGGAACCTGACCGCCGCGCATGAAGCTACTGTCGCTGCGAATGCACAAGTGGATCAGGCGGTGCAGAATGCCAACCAGGCCTGGAAAGATTTCACGAATGCCTGGAGCGCCTGGTTCCGCGCCAGTTACTCGATCCGTGTTTCTCCGCAGGAAAAAGAATCACTGCGCCAGAAAATGCAGCAGGCCTGGGAAAAAATGAACAAGGCCAACGCCGAAAAGCAGGATGCCCAGGCCCGCCAGCGCGTGGCGCAGTCGGATGAGAACCGGATCCGGACCCAGCGTGAATCAATCGCCACCCAGCTGCGCGGCGCGCGCCAGCAGGTGGACGACATCAACCGGCGCCTTTCGGCGCTGATCAACCCGGCGCAGGGGGGACAGGCCGAAACGAACTCGTTGTTGGGCCGTCTGCACGCGATTTCTCAATCGCTTAGTTTCGGGCCGCGCGGTCTGGGAATGCAGGAAGCGTCCGAATTGTCGCTGCCGGGTTCCGACAACGATCAGAATACAAGCGCTAAATAACGGCCCTCGCCGCCGTCTTGTCATCGCTCCACGCCTCTGGTAAACTGATTCCGTGAAGAAACAATTCATTTTTTGGATCATTTTTTTGTCTTTTTTCGCTTCCGCGCATGCGGCAGAACTTGATCTGTTTGCCCAGGTGGACCGGCAGCAGCTGCGCCCAGGAGAACGGCTGACCTACGCCGTTACACTGGTGGGAGCGATGGTTCACGGCACGCCCCGTTTGGAACTCAACGAATTCAAGGGATTTTCGGTTATTTCTACCGGTCAGTCCCAGCAGGTTCGGATGCACAACGGGCAGACCCAGCAGGCGGTTACATTGACCTACACGCTTTCTCCATCGACGCCGGGCACTTATCTTTTAGGTCCGGCGCGCGTCGAATACGAAGGCAAGGTCTATGCCACTGAAGCCATTGAAATTCAGGTTGTTGAAGACGGTGAACAAAAAGTTCCGCCGGCTCGGGGCAACCCGCGTAAAGCTCCGGCGTTAAGAGGAGGAGTCGTTTTGTGAACAGGCATTTTTTTCCCGCGCTGGCGCTGATTCTTTCAATCGGGCTTGTCGGCGGCTGCGCCGGCGGCCAGAAAAAGCGGCAGATCGAAACACTTGAAACGCGCACAACAGAACTGCAACAGCAGTTGTCCGATGCCGAAAATTCGCGCCGCTCTCTGCAGCGCGCGCTGGATCAGGCCCGCGCCGACTTAAGCGAGGCGCAGCGCGACCATGCCGATCAGATTCGCCGGCTTTTGCAGGATAAAGAAAAGGAAACCGACAGCCTCGTAGAAGCGCAGCGCCGCCTGGCGATCAGCCTGAAAAAAGAGCTCGACGATTCCAAAGCCAAGCTGGAAATGACCGAGCGCGGGCTCGTCTTGACGCTGCTCGACGAAATTTTCTTTGATTCCGGCAAGGCCGTCATTAAAGAGGAAAGTTTCCCGACGCTCGATAAGGTGGCCAAGGTTCTCAAGGAGACCGTTCCGAACAGTTCGGTGGCGGTGGAAGGGCACACCGACGACCAGCCGATCAAATATTCGGGCTGGCGGACCAACTGGGAACTTTCCAGCGGCCGGGCGTTGGCCGTGGTTCATTACTTTATCGATCAGCAAAAGGTAGCCTCAGAACGGATGCAGGCGGTAGCCCGCGGGGAATTTCACCCAGTGGCTTCTAATACGACCGCAGAAGGCCGCCGGCAGAATCGGCGCGTGGAAGTAGTGATCCTGCCCAGCCATCTCAAGAAAGACAAGCCGGGGCGCTGATAAAATCATGTCATGGATGAAAGGTCTCCGCTGCCGCGAATGCGGGCGCGATTTTCCGGCTAAAGCGCTGTTTGTCTGCGAATACTGTTTCGGGTCGCTCGAGGTTGATTACGACTACGAAGCGATGCACGGCAAACTGACGCGCGCCGCGATTGAAAAGCGGCCGGCCAATATCTGGCGCTACCGCGAACTGCTTCCGATTGACGGCGATCCAACGGTCGGTTTCCATACCGGCATGACGCCGCTGTTCCGCGCCGAACGATTGGGCAAGGCGCTGGGCGTCAAAGAACTGTACATCAAAGACGATTCCGTCTGCCATCCGACACTGTCATTTAAAGACCGCGTCGTTTCGGTTGCGCTTTCCCGCGCCAAAGAACTTGGTTTTGATACGGCCGCTTGCGCGTCCACCGGAAACCTGGGCAACTCCGTCGCATCGCTTTCAGCCAAGGCCGGCATGAAGCGCGTGATTTTTATTCCGGCCGATCTGGAGATGGGCAAGGTGGTCGGTTCCTTGATCTACGCGCCGAACCTGGTGGCCGTTGAAGGGAACTACGACGAAGTCAACCGCCTCTGCGCCGAGATCGCGGGCCGCTACCACTGGGCGTTCGTGAATATCAACATTCGTCCCTATTACGCTGAAGGATCCAAAACCTACGGATTTGAAATCGCCGAACAGATGGGGTGGACAACGCCCAAGCATATCGTGGTTCCGGCGGCCAGCGGTTCGTTGCTGGTGAAAATCTGGAAGGGGTTCAAGGAACTCCACAAGCTGGGTCTGATTTCAAAACCGGAATCCCGTCTGTACGCGGCGCAGCCCGACGGCTGTTCGCCGATCGTGACGGCCGTCAACAGCGGCGTGGATGTGATCAAGCCGGTCAAGCCGAAGACGATCGCAAAATCGCTGGCGATCGGCAACCCGGCCGACGGTTATTACGCGACTGACGCGATCCGCGAAACGCAGGGCGGCGCGGCCTCGGTCACCGACGCCGAAATCGTCGATGCGATGAAGTTATTGGCCCAGACCGAAGGAATCTTTACCGAGACGGCCGGCGGCGTAACCGTGGCGGCCGCGAAGAAGCTGATCGAAGAAAAGAAAATTCCGCGTGATGAATCGATTGTGATCTGTATCACCGGGCAGGGTTTGAAAACGCAGGAAGCGGTAATGGATCATATCGGCAAGCCGATCAAAATCCGGCCGACGCTGGAATCGTTTGAGACGGAAGTCGCTTCTAAAACCAACTTGTAAGGAGGAGAGCATGGCGATTGTTGTTCGAATTCCGACCCCGCTCCAGAAATTGACGGGCGATAAAGCTGAAGTGACCGCCGAGGGCGGAAGTGTGCAGGATTTGTTGACCGATTTGGACCGGCAGTTTCCGGGACTGAAAGACCGGCTTTGCGATCCAAGCGGCAAACTGCGCCGGTTTGTGAATTTGTATGTCAACGAAGAAGACATTCGCTTTTTAAAGCAGGAATCGACGGCGCTGAAAGACGGCGACGAAGTGTCGATCATTCCCGCGATAGCCGGAGGATAACCAACCATGCCCAAGCGAATGGTTCAGCTGATTTTTCCGCAAAAGCTGATTAAGAAACCGGTCATTTACACGATGGCCGTCAAATGCAAGGTGGTTCCGAATGTCCGCCGCGCCAAAGTGACCGAGACCGTCGGCAATATGACGCTGGAACTGGAAGGAACCAAAGAGAACCTCGAAAAAGGAATTAAATTCCTGATCCGGCAGGGCGTCAAGGTGGAACCTGTCATGGGCGATGTCCTCGAGTCTTAACTCGTCCGCTGAAAAAGCTCCGTCTGCTTTGTTGCATGCGGCGCTCTCTCGTGCGGCGTATAAGCCACATACGCCTCCTCGGTCGCTTGCATGCGCCGTGCATCCGAGAGCTTTTTGAGCGGACTTTCAAAACAGGTTTTCTCATAACCCGGTTTCATTCCTGATGAATGAGTTTCTTCCCGATGACCGCGCGCTGATCGAGGGCGTTGCGGCGCGGGATCCCGAAGCGTTCCGGTCCGTCATGGAACAGTATTCGGGGCCGGTGTTCAATTTGTCCTACCGTTTTTTGTCCAATCGCGCCGACGCCGAAGAAGTCGCGCAGGAAGTTTTCTTAAAGCTCTATCTTCATCCTCCTGTTCTGCAGCCCTCCGTCAAATTATTTACCTGGCTTTACCGCGTGACCGTCAATGCGTCGCTGGACGCCTTGCGCCGCCGCAAGCGTGCCGGGATTGCTTTCTCTACCGATCAGACCTATGAAACCGCCGAAGGCGAAACCGTTTCTCCGGGCACGCTGCTGGCCGATCCTATCGGACCGCGCACGCGGATCGAAAACCGCGACCGTCTGCGCTGCGCGCGTGAAGCGATCGCGCAGCTGCCTGATGCATTAAAGGCACCGCTTATTTTGTCGGTTCTTGAGGAACTACCGCATTCCGAGATCGCCGTTATTTTAAAAATCAGCCCCAAGGCGGTCGAGCGCCGGATCCATCGTGCCCGTCAGCTTTTGAGCGATCAGTTGCGGTCATTTTTATAAGGTAGGGGGGATTCGCCGATTCCCGGCGTTTAATAGATGAAGGGAATAAATGGCATGAAAAACGAAAAATCAGATCAACCGTTGGATCAATTACTGCGGGATGCCTGCGCGCCTGTACCGGTCTCGGCCGATTTCCGGCGTCAGTTGTGGGGCCGTTTGATAAAACCGGCCGAAGTTGTTTCCATTTCTGTCTGGTCGGGTGCTTTGGCCGCCGCTGTTTTTCTGGGTGTTTTTATTGGAACCGTGCAAACCGCTTTGCCGGTCGCGCGCGCAGATGCCGCGGTTCAATCTGTTTTAACCCGCCATGAACGGTGGGATCTGTTCGCCGATGCGCCGCACGACACGCTGGCTGGATCGGTGATCCGCTTAAGTGCCAAAGGAGAAAAACAATGAAACGGTTCTGGATCGCCGCGGTGTTGCTGGCATTGTCCGGTTTGGCTGCGTACGGATTGGCGCGCGGCTGCTGCCGTTTTTGGGCAAAAAAAGAAGGGGTCAACGAACAGATTCTTGACCGCCTGGCGCTGACGAGTGAACAGCGATTGGCCGTGGCGCCGATTGAGGCCGATTATTTGAAAAAGAAAAACGCCACCTGCGAATTGCTTTGCGCCAAGCGCGCCCAGTTGATTCAAACGATGAAGCAGCCCGAATGGGACCGCGATGTTTTATTTCAGTTGGTTCAGGAGATCGGGCAGGAGCAAACATTGTTTGAGCAGGAAACGATCGATTATTTAACTGCGCTCAATCAGTATCTGGATGAACCGCAAAAGAAGCGGCTCAGGGAGCTGGTTACAGCGGAGCTGCGTACCGCCTGCCAGGCCACGGCTTGTGGGAGGAATTCAAAATGAAGAAAAACCTTTTAGTGATGCTGGCACTTTCCGTTTCTCTGCTGTTCTCGGGCGTCGCATCGGCAGAGCATGATGCGAGCCATATGAAAATGGATGCCATCCAGAAACCGGTCGTTGCCAAAACACCGTCCCCGATTGAGGTGAAGCCGGGCCAGTTGATCCTTGAGGTCGACGGGCTTGTCTGCGCGGTCTGCGGTTACGGCATTGAGCGCAATGTCGCAAAACTTGACTTTATCGACCGGAAGAAATTCAGCCATGGCGTATTGACCGACGTCTACAATCAGCGGTTGGTTCTGGCGCTTGTGCCGGGAAAATCGGTGGATCTAAAAGCGCTTTCGGAAGCAATCAAACATGCCGGCTATCCGCTCAAGGCCGTCTACCTATTCTCGGCTGAGGGGCATCCAACACGGATTGAGGCGGCGGATATTCGATGAAACGGAAGGCGGCTTTGCTGCTGCTTGTTCTCTTGCTGGGCGCCGTTTCAACGGCCTGGGCACGCCAGCCGGTTATGGATATGATGCCTCGGTGGAAGCATGGGTATGGCTTCCAGTTTGCCCATTCCTCCCGTACGTCTTCCACGCTGAAAGAAGGCGATTCTGAAATTAACAATCCTTTTGGCCGGAAACGCCGCGTGGAAATGGAATGGCTGCAGGGGGTTTATTCGTTCAGTCAGGAGCGCCGCGTTTCTTTCAAGATCCCTTGGGTTAACCAAAGCCGGACCACGCTAAGGCATGGTGCCCCAGTAAAAGAAACCGGAACCGGTTGGGGGGACCTGATTCTCGGTTTTCTCTTTAAAAAATATTGGGACAGAGAAAATACCACCGCCAATGTGAGCGTGGTGCCGTCTATCCGTATTCCGACCGGCAGCACCGACGATGCTTATCCCGTGGGTGACGGCAGCACCGATTTTGGTTTAAGCTTCTCCTACAACCGCGATACTCCGCGCACCTATCAGTTTTACGAAACATTTTATTGGCTCAACGGGCATGGCCGGCAGGGGATCTCCCAGGGCGATGAAATCGGCCTCAATGCCGATCTGGGATTGAACGTCTACCGGAACCAGGAAAAGAATTGGGGCATTATGCTGGCCTGGAGCAATACGCTGCGGCACGAAATGCAGGGAGTGGACCAGGAGGGAGAAACCGGCGGAACGCTCTTGTCGATGGGGCCGATGGTGATGTTCTCCTGGAGAAATTTTATCAGTCATGTGGGATATAAAATACCGGTCTACGAACGGCTTCAGGATCAGCAGGTTTCTTATGGTCCGGAACTGGAGATTGAAGCAGGGATGGCCTTCTGATGATAACGATCCGCCGATTAGTTCCCGGAATAGCGATCCTCTTTTTATTAGCGGGATGCGCAACGGTGTCCGCGAAAACGGATTTTTCCGGAGTGCAGAAAACGGTCGCTTCACGCACGGAAGCGCGCGTGCATTGGAATCAGGGCGGGCCCGAGGATGCGGCGGTGGCCCAGGCCATTGAATCAACATTGGGAAAAGAACTTACCGTAGAGGCCGCGGTGCAGCTGGCGCTCTTGAACAACCGGACTCTTCAGGCTACCTTCGAAGAATTAGGGATTGCCCAGGCCGATTTGGTGCAGGCCGGTCTGCTTAAGAATCCTGTCTTTGCAGGTCATGTCCGGTTTTCCGATCAGTCCGGTCAAGGGACCAACACAGAATTTTCGGTTTCACAGGATTTTATGGAACTTTTCGCGCGGTCCCTGCGGAAAAAAGTTGCCGCCGCGCAGCTTGAGAGTGTCCAGTTTCGGGTCAGCGATGCCGTGTTGAAATTGTCTGCCGAAGTTCGCTTGGCCTATTACGCTCTGCAAGGAGCGGAACATTCTCAAAAATCGTTTGAGACCATTGTGCAAGCGGCCCAGGCGGCCGTGGATCTGGCCGAGCGTCAGCACACTGCGGGCAATAGTAACGATTTGGAATTTGCCGGCGAACAGGCCGCTTTTCAGCAAGCCAATCTGGATCTGATACGAAGCCAGGCCGAATTGCTTTCTGCCCGCGAGAGATTGAATCGTCTGATCGGTCTTACGGAAAATCCGTCATGGACCATTTCGGAAATAGTGCCCGCAATGCCTTCCAGGGAACCTTCCGGTGAAACGCTGGAACAACAGGCGCTTTCTCAGCGGCTGGATTTATTGGCTGCCCGGAACGATGTTCACGCATCGGAGCAAGTAGTGGATCTGGCCCGTCGGGGAGCGTGGCCGGCGGTTAACATCGGGGTGGATACCGAACGGGATCCGGATGGCACCCGCGTTACCGGCCCATCCTGGGAAGCGGAACTTCCGGTTTTTGATCAGAAGCAAACACCTGTTGCCAGGGCGCAGGCCCAGCTCCGCCAGAACCAGAACCGGGTTGCCGCTCTGGAAACCCAGATTCGCTCCGAAGTCCGCGCCTCCCTGAACCATGTTCAGGTATCCCGTCAGCTGATTGACCGGTATCGGGATGAAATGATTCCGCTTCGGGAGAAAATCGTCGCGGAAACTCAGAAACATTACAACTTTATGCTCAAAGGCGCTTTTCAACTTTTGCAGGCCAAACGCGATGAATTGAACGCCTACCGCGAATATATGAACGCTTTGCAGGATTACTGGCAGGCCCGAACCGATTTGGAGCGGGCCGTGGGCGGGCGCCTGCCGGTTTCCGAATCGAGCCCCATTCCGATGGCTCACCCGGCGGAACCAAAACAGGAAGCCGCGCACCACCATCATCATTAGAAGGGAATTTACGATGGCGAAACTGATACTAAAACTTTGGGCAGTGACATTTTTGATTGCCATGGTAACTGCGCCTGCTATGGCAGATCCGACTGATATTCAGCCAGAGAAGGCCCAGAATTCATCAGCGTATACTCCCGTGGTCACCCCTAACGGAAGCACCCTTTGTTGGAAGATGGTGGATGGCGTTAAGGAGTTCCACCTGACTGTTGAGGAGGTTGAATGGGAGGTGGCTCCCGGCATGAAAATTAAGGCCTGGGGCTACAATGGCCAGACTCCCGGACCTACCCTCGAGGCGGTGGAAGGTGATCGGGTCCGCATTCTTGTGACGAACAAACTTCCTGAACCGACCGCGGTTCATTGGCACGGAGTCCTTCTTCCCAGCGGAATGGACGGCGTGCAGGGGCTTACTCAAAAACCGATTATGCCGGGTGAAACTTTCGCCTATGAATTCACGCTCAAGCAGCACGGCACCCAGATGTACCATTCCCACGGCGATGAAATGGTCCAGATGGGGCTGGGGGCGATGGGGTTCTTTATCATTCATCCCAAAACTGCTCCCACTAAAATTGACCGGGACTACGCGATCTTTTTGAACGAATGGTTCGTGAAGCCGGGAACCTCCCGGCCCGACCCGAATGTCATGACCGACTTCAACCTCTTCACCTTCAACAGCCGCGCATTCCCCGGAACCGCTCCGCTTTTGGCAAGGCCGGGCGAGCGGGTTCGTATTCGTGTCGGGAATGTGGGCCAGGAGTTCCATGCGATTCACCTGCACGGGCATAATTTTAAAATGGTTGGCACCGAGGGCGGGGATATTCCGGAATCGGCGCAGTATCCGGAAACAACCGTGGCGATCGGGCCGGGCCAGACGCGCGATTTCGAATTTACCGCCGTTCCCGGAGACTGGGCGTTTCACTGCCATCTGCGGCATCACCCGATGAACGCCATGGCGCATGATATTCCCAATGTGATCGGTGTCAGCCAAGAAGGCGTGGAGGAGAAAATCCAGGCGCTTCTGCCGGACTACATGGCGATGGGTGAGAGCGGAATGGGCGAACATTCCGAGCATGCCAAGCATATGCAAGGGCCGGCCAATACGCTTCCGATGATGGGCGGCGAGGGGCCTTTTGGAAATGTCGGTATGGGCGGCATGTTTACGGTGCTTAAAGTTCACGAGGATGTTCCCGATTTTAAAGACGCGGATGATTACACGAAACAAGTGAAACTGCCCGGCGATTTCGGATGGTACAAAAATCCCGCGGGAACCGTGGCCGAACTTGCTCCCGGATATGAAAACCAGTTAACAAAGGAGGGAACGATCTATACCTGCCCGATGCACCCGGAAGTCAGACAGGATAAACCCGGTGCTTGCCCCAAATGCGGCATGACTTTAGAAAAGGAGAAATAAAATGCGCAACATAGTAATGGCCGGAATGGCGGCGGCGTTTTTGATGATGTTGGGTTTCTCGAATTTACCGGCGGCTGTGGCGCACGATGCCAATATGCCGGGGATGGAGAACGGAAGGGATGTGGCTATTAAAGGGGAACTGGTGGATTCTCTCTGCTATGTGGCGATGGCCGGAAAAGGTTCGGGCCATAAACAGTGCGCGATGGATTGCGCGAAAGCCGGAATTCCCGTCAGTATCGTTGAAGAGGGCACCGGTAAGTTGTATACGGTTCTTCCTAAAGAGGACAAGACAGGGTATCCTGCCAGCGTTATCAGCAAAATGGGCCAACAAGTAACGTTGAAGGGTGATCTTTACGAGACCGGCGGCAATAAGTATGTGACCGTCGAATCGGTGGAATAAAGCCGATGCTGTCCGGAGCGCGGCACCTGCAGAATATTCATCCGCTCATCGTTCACTTTCCGATAGCGTTTTTGATCGCTGCCGCGCTCTTTTATTTTATGGCGTGGGTTTTTAATAAGGATGATTTTGCCAGAACAGGATTCCGGGTGCTTTTGCTCGGGGCCCTGTCTTTGGCGGTCGCCGTCTGGACAGGGCTTCGTGCCGAAGACGGAGTCATGGTGGCACTGGATGTGAGGCAGAAGCTTCTTTTGCCCCACGAGCAATTCATGATTGCCACGGCGGTTTTGTGCGCTATCGTTACGCTGTGGGCGATTGTCGGAAGGCCTTTTCCGAAAAAAGGAAGAGTCCTGTTTTTAGCGCTGCTTCTCGCGATGGTCATTACGATGACGATCGGCGCTGATTTTGGCGGGCAGCTTGTTTACGATTACAATGCCGGCGGTAGCTTGCCGCAGCCGATTCACTTTAAAATAGTTCAATGAAATACACCTGTCCGATGCATCCGGAAATTATTTTAGATCAACCCGGTTCTTGCCCGAAATGCGGGATGTTTTTGGAGCTTAAAGACGCCGCGGGTTCTCCCGAAGACCTCGAATACAGACAGATGTCGCGCCGGTTCTGGGCGAGCCTCATACTGTCCGTTCCGATTATTTTACTCGCGATCCCAGAATTGATTCCGGGCAATCCTTTGGAAAAAATTGTTTCCATGCGCGTTATCAACTGGATTGAATTTGCTTTCGCTACGCCGGTGGTGCTCTGGGGCGGGGGGTGGTTTTTTGAGCGCGGGGTTTTATCCGTTGCGCGGCGAAGCCTTAACATGTTTACGCTGATTGCCTTGGGCGTAGGAGCGGCTTATGGGTACAGCGTGATCGCGCTGGTTTTCCCTTCCGTATTTCCGAGCGCTTTCCAAAGTCACGGCGGTGAAGTCCCGGTTTATTTCGAAGCCGCGGCAGCGATCACGGTGCTGGTTATTTTGGGTCAGCTCCTGGAGCTCAGGGCGCGCCGCCAGACCAGTGACGCCATCAAGGCGCTTCTTAATCTTGCGCCAAAGACGGCAAGGGTGATTCGGGATAACAACAACGAAGAAGATATCCCATTGGAACAGGTAGCGGTGGGAGATAGGCTTCGCGTGCGTCCCGGCGAAAGTATTCCCACGGACGGCGTGGTTCTGGAAGGATCCAGCTCTGTGGATGAGTCGATGGTGACCGGGGAACCCATTCCCGTGGAAAAAGTCGCGGGGTCTAAAGTCGTGGGAGGGACGGTCAGCGGCACCGGCAGTTTTATTATGCGCGCCGAGCGCGTGGGAGCCGACACGCTCCTTTCTAAAATCGTTCATATGGTGAGCGAGGCGCAAAGAAGCCGCGCCCCCATTCAGCGCCTTGTCGACAGTGTCTCAGCCTATTTTGTGCCGGCGGTTATTCTTGCGGCGATTTCGACCTCTGTTATTTGGGGATTTTTCGGACCTGAACCGCGAATGGCTTATGCGATCGTGAATGCCGTCGCCGTGTTGATCATCGCTTGCCCGTGCGCTTTGGGACTGGCCACGCCCATGTCCATTATGGTCGGTGTCGGCCGCGGCGCGACGATGGGCATTCTGATCAAGAACGCCGAAGCCCTTGAGACTTTCCGGAAAGTCGACACGCTTATTTTCGACAAAACAGGCACGCTCACGGAAGGCAAGCCCAGACTTGTTTCCATTCTGCCCGAAGCAGGAGTAAGCGAAGAAGAATTTCTGCATCTCGCGGCCAGCCTTGAACGGGGGAGTGAACACCCGCTGGCGCAGGCGATCGTGAAGGGAGCCGAATCCAAAAATGTCCGGTTCGTCGAAACCAAAGCTTTTAAATCAGTGACGGGTAAAGGCGTGGCGGGAACCGTCGACGG
Source organism: Candidatus Omnitrophota bacterium (assembly GCA_023248155.1). GTDB lineage: Bacteria > Omnitrophota > Gorgyraeia > 1-14-0-20-64-10 > 1-14-0-20-64-10 > JAHFFE01. The sequence goes on from JAHFFE010000007.1 coordinate 53,186, forward strand.
AAAAAATATCGTTCTTGGAAATCAGGAATGGATCGAAGAGCTGGGCATTTCATCGGCGCGGTTGATACCCAAGGCCGACGAATTGCGGAAGGACGGACAGACCGTCATGTTTTTAGCGGATAAGGGCCGTCTGCTTGGAATTCTCGGCGTTTCAGATTCCATCAAGGCTTCTACTCCCGAAGCGATCCGGATGCTGCATAACGAGGGACTGCGTTTAATCATGGTCACCGGAGACAATCAAGTGACTGCCGATGCGGTAGCGCGCAAGCTCGGCATTGATGAGGTGCGGGCCGGAATATTGCCCGAGAAAAAAGGAGAAATTATCAGGGAACTCCAGGCCAAAGGGCATTTGGTTGCCATGGCTGGTGACGGTGTCAATGATGCCCCCGCGCTGGCGCAGGCAAATGTGGGCATCGCGATGGGCAGCGGAACGGATGTCGCCATCGAAAGCGCGGGCGTGACGCTGGTGAAAGGAGATCTGCGGGGCATCGCCAAGGCAAGGAAATTAAGCCGTGCGACCATGCGCAATATCCGCGAAAACCTCTTTTTCGCTTTCGTTTATAATATTCTCGGAGTTCCCGTCTCGGCCGGGATTCTCTATCCATTTTTCGGCATCCTGCTTTCTCCGGTCATCGCGAGCACGGCGATGAGTTTTAGTTCGGTATCGGTCATCGTGAACGCTTTACGATTGCGCAGGGTTTCGCTTTAGCCTATGTCCGAACATTCACACGATCCGTTGACAACAAGGGCCGCCTCGCCGCTGGCGGGCGCGTTGATCATTACGGCCACGGTCATGGTGTTGGAAATCATTGCCGGCCTTCTTTCGAACAGCCTGGCTCTTTTAGCGGATGCCGGGCATATGGCCACCGATGCTGCGGCGCTCGGAATGAGTTTGTTCGCCTGCTGGATTGCCCGTCAGCCGGCAACCCGGACCAAAACCTATGGGTTCTACCGGACCGAGATTTTAGCGGCGCTCTTGAATGGGCTGACCCTCTGGCTGGTTGTGGCATGGATCATCTATCACGCTGTTCAGCGGTTCGTTCATCCTCCCGTTGTTCGCGCCCCGATGATGCTGGTAACGGCTGTCATTGGTCTGGCGGCGAACCTGGGGTGCGCCTGGCTGTTGAGGCCCTCTCAGGCGCAAAGTCTCAATATGCGCAGCGCTTATCTGCATGTCTTATCGGATGCGCTGGGTTCTGTCAGCGTCATCGCGGCCGCGGTGGTTATCCAAATGACTGGCTGGTCCCTGGCAGATCCCTTGGCGAGTCTTCTCGTTTGCGGCCTTATTCTCTGGAGTTCATGGAAGTTGATTTCTCAGTCGGTCAATATTTTACTGGAAGGGACGCCGCCCCATATCGATGCCATGGAAGTGACGCGGGCCATGCAAGCCGTTGCAGGGGTGCGATCGGTTCACGATGTTCATATCTGGACGATTACTTCGGGGATGGAGGCGATGAGCGCCCATGTGGTGGTTGATAATTCGAACGACAGCCGGGGATTGTTGGATCGCCTGAATACGCTTCTGTGTGACCGGTTCAAGATCCATCACACGACCATTCAGTTGGAAGAAGCTCTGTGATACGATAATCCAAACTCAGGGAGGTTGTTGATGCCGATTATTACCGTAGATCTATTTGAGGGCCGCTCGCGCGAACAAAAAGAAGCGTTCGCGAAAAAAGTGACCGATGCCGCCGTGGAGTTGCTCAAAGCACCGGCCGATCATACCTGGGTTGTTTACAACGACCATGCCAAGTCCGACTGGGCGATGGGCGGAAAACTGTGCGACGGGAGATAATGCCATGGCTGACCTGAACCTGATCGCGGCGTTTGGCGCCGGATTTTTGTCGTTTCTTTCACCCTGTGTTCTGCCGTTGATTCCCGGGTATATCTCGTTTATCTCGGGTCTTTCTTTGGGTGATTTACAGGGATCGGATGAGGGGGGTGCTGTGGTGCGGCGCGCGTTTCTCAGCAGTCTCTGGTTCGTCTTCGGTTTCTCAGCCGTTTTTGTAGCATTGGGTGCTTCGGCCACAGCCGTCGGCGTCTTATTGCTGGAGCGGCTTGATCTGTTCCGGTGGATTGCCGGTGCTTTGATTATTCTGTTCGGCATCCATTTAACCGGCATCATCCGGATTCCGTTCCTGCAGTACGAGAAGAAAATTGATGTTCGCCAGCGCCCGCTTTCTGCGGTCGGCGCGTTTTTAGTCGGCGCGGCTTTCGCGTTTGGCTGGACGCCCTGTATCGGCCCGATTTTGGCCGGCATTCTGGGGTTGGCCGCTACGCAGGAAACGGTCGGCAAGGGGATGCTGCTGCTGCTGGTCTATTCGGCCGGATTAGGCATTCCGTTTTTGCTTACCAGTTTGGGTGTGGCGCAGTTTATGAAATGGTTTGCCCGGTTTCGCCGTTATCTGCGCATCGTCGAAATTTTCAGCGGTGTTTTGCTGATTGTGATCGGACTCTTTATCGTCACAGACCGTTTGAGCTGGCTGGCCCGCTATTTGACCATGCTCGATGGTTTCTCAAAATAATTGAGGAGATTTTAAAATGAAAAAGATGGCCTTATTGCTTTTAATCGCCGGTTTTGTCGCAGCCGGCTGCCAGCAATCGAATCAAACGGCTCCGGAGAAGAAAGAGTCTTCTTCCGCTCAGCCACAGCCGAGCCTCACCAGCGGATCTTTCGTGAACCGGATGCCTGCCGCCCAGTTCCAGTTAACCGACATCGCCGGAAAGCCGGTCTCGCTTTCAGCGTTGAAAGGGAAGGTGGTCATCCTTGATTTCTGGGCGACCTGGTGTCCGCCGTGCCGGCAGGAGATCCCCCATTTCAAGGAATTGTACGCGCAGTACAAAGAGCGTGGCCTGGAAATCGTCGGATTATCGGTCGATGACAGCAGCGCCGAAGTCGTTTCGTTCGTGAAAGAAAATAAAATCGGATATCCGGTCGCGATGGCCGACGGCGCGCTCCAAAAAGCATATGGGGGTATTCGCGGAATTCCAACCACATTTATGCTCGACAAAAGGGGCGCCATTGCCAAGAAATATGTCGGTTATCAGGATAAATCGGTCTTCGAAAGCGACATCGTCGCGTTGTTAAACGAGGCGTAGGCCTGGTATAATACCAATTTATGTCGTCCTCGCATTCCGTTCTGCCTTCCGAATCGTTGAAGCGGACCGTGCTGTATTCGCGGCACGTTCAGCTGGGCGCCCGCATCGGTCCGTTTGCCGGCTGGGAGCTTCCGCTTTACTATAGTTCCATTTTGCAGGAACATCAGGCTGTTCGCACCGCGGTCGGATTGTTTGACGTTTCCCATCTGGGCCATCTGGAACTGCACGGGCCCGGAACAGCCTCGCAGCTGCAGCTGTTGTTCACGCAGGACTTGGCTGGTATGCAAATCGGCAGCGCCGTTTACAGTCCGATGCTTAATCCTCAGGGCTGGATCATCGATGAGATGATCATCTACCGCCTCGGGCAGGAACGGTTCCGCCTGGTGGTGAATGCGGCCAACGGCGGCAAGGTGATCCACTGGCTGAAAGCGCACCTTTCAAAAAATGTCCGTATTGACGATCTGCGCGAAAAATATGGAACGCTGGCCGTTCAGGGGCCGCGCGCCGTCGAACTGTTCAGCAAGATTTCATCGATGGATTTTGCCGGCGTGCCGCGCTACCGGATTGTTTCGGCAATCATGGCGGAGCGTTCCGTTTGGGTGGCGCGCACCGGATACACCGGAGAAGACGGCGGGGAACTGTTTGCCTCATCAGCCGATCTGCCTTATTTGTGGGACGCGCTGCTGGAAGCCGGCAAGCCGATGGGCATTCAACCGGTTGGTCTGGGCGCGCGCGACACTTTGCGGCTCGAGGCCGGGCTTCCGCTGGGCGGCATTGATCTCGATGAACAGACCACACCGTTGGAAGCCGGACTGGACTGGACTATTTTCTGGCGCAAAGGGCCGTTCATGGGCCGTGAAGCGCTGGAAAAACAGCAGCGCAACGGGTTGCATCGCCGGCTGGCCGGTTTTCAGATGGACGGCGCCGGGATCCCGCGTTTGGGGTACCCGATTTATTCGGGAGAAGACAAAGTCGGCCTGGTGACCAGCGGAACGATGCTGGCCGACGGGCGGGGAATCGGAATGGGGTATCTGCCGCCGTTATTGGGGAAACCGGGTACACCGGTTAAGATTGGAATTCATCAGCGCGCCGTTGATGCGCATGTCGTACAACTGCCATTTTACCGGAGAAAAAAATAACCATGGATTTGAACGGATTGAAATATACGAAAACCCACGAATGGCTGCGCGTCGAGGGTCAGCTGGGCATCGTCGGTATTACACAGCATGCGCAGGAAGAAATTTCCGACGTGGTTTTTGTCGAGCTTCCGAAGGTCGGCAAAATGGTCAGCCAGGGCGAAGAAACCGCCGTGGTCGAATCGGTCAAGGCCGCATTCTCGATCTACGCGCCGATCTCCGGAACGATCACCACGGTCAATGAATCGCTTTCCAAAGATCCCGGGCTGATCAACCGTTCTCCGCTCGAACAGGGTTGGATTTATAAAATAGAATTGCGCGATCCTGCCGAAGCCAAGGCATTAATGGATGCGCCCGCTTACGAAGCCTGGGCCAAGGGGAATAAACACTAAAGATGGATTATGTTCCGATCACCGACCATGACCGGGAGGTGATGCTTGAGAAAATCGGTGTTTCCAGCGTTCAGAATCTGCTGAACATTCCGCGCGATGTTCCGCGCGCGCGGCTGCAGCTGCCGCCGCCGCTGAGCGAGCCGGAACTGCTCGATCTTTGCCGCCAGATCGCGCTAAGCAACCGCTCCATCGATCCGAAACGGTCGTTTTTGGGCGCCGGTGCTTATTCGCATTACGCGCCCAGTATTGTGCGCTACATCGCGTCGCGCGGCGAATTTTTAACGGCCTATACGCCGTATCAGCCCGAAGCGTCGCAGGGGACGCTGCAGGCGATGTACGAATTTCAAAGTTTGTTGTGCGAGTTGACCGGCATGGATGTCGCCAACTGCTCATTGTACGACGGCGCGACTGCCGTCGCCGAGGCCTGCCTCGTCGCGCTGCGCGAAACCGACCGCAAAAAACTGATCCTTTCATCCGGACTGCATCCGGAGTACCGCCAAACGGTCCGCACCTATTTTCAGCATTCCGATATTGAGGTCATCGAAGCGCCCTTGCAGAGCGGAACCACCGATCTTGATTTTCTGAATTCGTCCGTCAACTCTGAGGTGGCCGCCGTCGTTGTGCAGGTTCCCAACGCGCTCGGTCTTCTGGAACCGGTCGATGCGATTGAAAAAACAACGCATGCCAAAGGCGCGTTGTTCATCACTTCGGTCAACCCGGTCTCGCTTGGCATTTTAAAACCGCCCGGGGAGTATGGCGCCGACATCGTCGTGGGCGAAGGCCAGCCGCTCGGCATCGACGCCGCTTATGGCGGGCCGTACCTCGGTTTGTTCGCCTGCCGGCAGACGCTGGTGCGCAAGATGCCGGGCCGCGTCGTCGGCATGACGCGCGACGCGCATGGCCGGCGCGGATTCGTGCTGACGCTGCAGACGCGCGAACAGCATATCCGCCGCGCGAAAGCGACTTCCAATATCTGCACCAACGAAGCAATGATGGCGCTAGCCGCCGCTGTGTATATGGCGTCGCACGGGCAGCAGGGCTTCCGTGAACTGGCCGAGCAAAATCTGCGCAAAGCGCATTATGCCTGCGAACAACTCTCTAAAATTCCCGGAGTTTCGCCGATGTTCGGCAAACCGTTCTTTAACGAATTCGCGCTCGAGGTTCCGATTGATCCGGAAACGTTGAACCGCCGCCTCGAAGCCAAAGGTTTTCTGGGCGGGTTGCCGCTGGCGCGTTGGGACGCGCAATGGAAACGCGGATGGCTCGTCTGCGCGACGGAAGTCCAGACCAAAGAATCGATCGACGCGTTCGCGCAGGCCGTTGCCGAAAGCTGTAAAGACCGATGAGCGAGGTCACGATGGAAAAAAAGCATTCGCCGGGCCGGATCCTTGAACCGTTGCTGAAGGATCTCGGTCAGGACGGCCGGCGTGCGTTCCAGCTTCCTAAAACCGATCTGCCGGCTGTTGCCCCGGAGACGCAAATTCCGTCGGACTGGGTGCGCAGCAAACCGGCCGCGCTGCCGGAGCTCAGCGAGCGCGACCTGGTCAAACATTTCATGCGGCTGGCCCATTTGAATTTCTCGGTCGAGACTAATTTTTATCCGCTCGGTTCCTGCACGATGAAATACAATCCGCGCGTTCATGAAGAGATCGCTGGTCTCTCCGGTTTCGCGCAGCTGCATCCGTACGCGCCCGATTCTCTGTCGCAAGGCACGCTGCAACTGTTGTTTGAACTGGAACGGATGCTTGCGGAAGTTCTCGGCATGGATGCCGTCACATTGCAGCCGGCCGCCGGCGCGCACGGCGAATTCACGGCGCTGTTAATGGCGCGCGCCTATCATGAGGCGCAGGGCCGTCCGCGCAAAAAAGTAGTGGTGACCGATTCATCGCACGGAACCAACCCGGCCAGCGCCGCTCTCTGCGGGTTTGATGTCGTCGAAGTGAAATCGAACGCGCGCGGCCGCGTTTCGCTGGAGTCGCTCGCGTCGGTCGTCGATCACGACACCGCGGTTTTTATGATGACCAACCCGAACACGCTCGGCTTGTTCGAAGAAGAAGTGATGAAAGTGACACAGCTCGTTCATGACAAAGGCGGACTGGTTTACATGGACGGCGCGAATATGAACGCGTTGCTGGGGCAGGTGCGCCCCGGCGATATGGGTTTCGACATGGTCCATGTGAATATCCATAAAACATTTTCGATTCCGCATGGCAGCGGCGGCCCCGGCGGCGGGCCCGTCGGCGTGAAGGCCCATTTGAAGCCGTTCCTGCCAGCGCCGATGGTGGCCTCCGGCTCGGCTGGTTACCGCCTGGAATCGCCGGGTCCGCAGTCGATCGGCCGCGTCCGCTCGTTCTTCGGGAATGTCGGCGCGCTGGTACGCGCTTACGCCTACATTCGCAGTCTCGGAACCGACGGCTTGAAACAGGTTTCAGAAGGCGCGATCTTAAACGCCAACTACCTGAAGGAACTTTTGCGCGGCATCTACCCGATTGCCGTCGATGAATCGTGCATGCATGAATTCATTGCCTCAGCCAAAGAAATGAAAGCCAGCCAGGGGATCAAGGCGATGGATATCGCCAAGCGCCTGCTTGATTACGGTTTTTACGCGCCGACAATCTGCTTCCCGCTGATCGTCGAAGAAGCGCTGATGATCGAGCCGTCCGAAACCGAATCGCGGCAGACGCTCGAATCATTTGCCGACGCGCTGGCCAAGATCAAGCACGAATCGGAAGAAACGCCAGAGCGGCTTCGCACGGCGCCGCACCGGATGCCGGTTTCCCGCCTCGACGAAGTTCAAGCCGCGCGCGAGCCAAATCTGCGTTGGTAGGTTTTTGCGTTTGGTTCACGGGACTGCCTGCTTCCGGAAAGACGACTCACGCCCAGTTGCTTGCTCAATCCCTCAAGCGCCAATCCTGCCCAGTTGAACTATTCGATGGGGACCGTCTCCGTCAGGAGATTTCCCGCGGGTTAGGTTTCAGCAAGCAGGACAGGGATCTCCATGTTCAACGGGTAGGGGAACTCGCGTTAGAGCGCGTGCGGGCCGGACAGGTGGCCGTCTGCGCGTTGGTGAGCCCCTACCGGGTGGCGCGCGATCACTGCCGCGCGATGATAGGAACCGACCGGTTTATTGAAGTTTTTGTGCAGGCTCCTTTATCGGAGTGTGAGCGCAGAGATCCTAAGGGATTGTACGCAAAAGCCCGCTCAGGGAAATTGCCCGGCTTCACCGGTATCAGTGATCCGTATGAACCGCCGTTGGCCCCCGACCTCGTTTTAGATACAGCGGTTTGTTCCATACAGGAAAATGTTCAACGGCTGGACTCTTATCTGACGCATCAGGGATTTCTGCCATGGCCCCACTAGATAAAGAAATGTGCAATCTGCGTTTCATTAGTGATCCCCGGATGGACCCGGCGGAAAATATGAAGAAAGACCTCGAAATCGCGCAGGACGTTTGCGCGGGACAGGCGCCGGTTACATTGCGTTTATACGGTTGGGACCGTCCGGCTCTTTCCCTGGGGCGCCGGCAGAAACTGGAACAACTGCCTGCTGATCAGATTGGGTCAGGCCGCGTGATTGTGGAGCGTCCTACGGGCGGGGGAGCGGTACTGCACGATGCCGATGAATTCACCTACGCGTTAGCGCTTCCGCGCACTGCGTTTCAGAACCGGATGAAGCCCTCCGATATTCCCGCCTGGATCCATCAATCACTCAAAGAACAACTGCAGAAACAAGTCTCTCTGCCGGATCTGCAATGCGCGCCGGCTCGGCCGGCTTCTTCAGAGTTTTGTTTTCAGTCGCCTGTTCTGGGTGATCTTTTGATCGGCAATCGAAAAGTGGCCGGTTCAGCGATGCGCGTCTGGCGCGGCGGGCTGTTGATCCAGGGATCTATTCAGGGTCTGCCTGTGGCGCGCGAGGTGCTTCGGGAATCACTGAATGCGGTTATTGAGCGTTTTTTGATTCTTTAAATGGAGATCTAGATTGCAATACTCCGTTGTTATTCCAGTGCACAATGAACGTGAATCGATCCGCATTTTGCATGAAGAGTTAGAGGAAGTCCTGAGATTTCTTGGCCGGACTTACGAAATTATTTTCGTGGACGACGGGTCAGCGGATGGAACGACAGAAGTTCTGCGATCTTTGTGTTCCAGTCATCCGGAACTGCTCGCGGTCTATTTTCCGAATCGGCGCGGGCAGTCTGCGGCTTTTGAGACAGGATTTGCGCTTTCCTCAGGGGATGTGGTCATTACTCTGGATGCGGACCTTCAAAACAACCCGCGGGATATCCCCCGTTTGTTGGAAAAACTGGAAGAAGGCTACGATGTGGTCTGCGGATGGAGAACGCACCGTTGCGACCCCTGGCATCGCAGGTGGAGTTCTGGGGCTGCCAACTTTATGCGCCGTAGATTTTTAGGCGAGAAAATACATGATGTCGGGTGCTCTTTAAGGGTTTACCGAAAACAAGTGCTCCGGAAATTGAGTTTGGGCGCGTATGGTCATCGTTTTATAACCGCTTTGCTCTTGAGATCAGGTTTGAAGGTTTGTGAGGTTTCGGTCCGGCATCACCCTCGCCGGTTTGGCCGTTCAAAATATAACTTAAGAAACCGGTTTTATGAAAGCACAGCGGGATTTGTTCGTCTTCTTCTCAGTCGATCGCCGGATCTATTTGATCAAAAGCAGTGTTCCTCCTGAATTCCATTTTAAGCCGTCCTATTCTCGGCCGGCCAAGCGCGGCCAGAATCCGCGCAATTCTCTTTCTTGTTGTAGTCATGGGCCTGGCGTTTCGTATCTTTGGTTTATCGTTGGAATCTTTCTGGCGCGATGAGATACGGACCGTTACGGTGTCGAGCTGGCCGATCCCACAGCTGATTTTCGACCGGCTTCACCGCGGACATAGTCCCGTTTATTTTCTTCTCATGCACGGCTGGTTGCGGCTTGTCCCTCTCACGGAGTTTTGGATACGGTTTCCGTCCGCGGTTATGGGGGCCGCGAGCATTCCATTGATGTTTTTTGTTGGCAGGTCATTGCTGGGAACTCGAGCAGCTCTTGTTGCCGCTCTTTTTTTCTCTCTCAATACTTTTCAAATCGAATATGCGCAGGAAGCCCGGATGTACAGCGCTGTGGTTTTCTTCGGACTCTTATCTACGAGTTGTCTTCTGAATGTCCTCAAATTCCGAACGAGATACGGGTGGAACGCGTACGGAATTGCCTCCTTGGTAGGGCTTTCGTTGAGCGCGTCTTATTTCTTTGTATTGATTGGACAGGTTTTCTTGGGGCAGGCGCGTCTTGCGGTTGATTCCGTCGATCGGAAACGTTTTTATGGCTGGTTGTTTTCTTTGATCGTTGTTTTTGTCCTTCTCTGGTCAGTGATTTTCTTTCTTTCCCGAGGTTACGGCATACTAAGCGTTGCTCCGGCCCATTTTTCTGTTTGGGAGTGGCTCCAGGGAATCTTTCAAAAATTTTGGTCTCTTGAGTACTTGCCAATAGACCTGAATCTTACGGCATTCGTGATTTTCGGACTTATTCCTGGAATTCTTGGGTACGAGTTGTGGGTTTCAGGTTTATCCCGTGAGCGGATCGCCCTGTTGTTCTGGTTATTTTTTCCCGTGGTGTTGCTGGCGCTCTTATCGCCGTGCATTCGGCATGATATCCGATACCTATTGTTTCCTGCCTGCGCCTGGCCGCTTCTTTTGGGAGCTTTTTTTGCTGTTAGGAGACGAAGCGCAATCAGGGTGGGTGTGTTCACGGTGGTTCTTTGCTTGAATTTGTTAAACCTGGCCTACTATTATTTTCTGCCGCAAAAACCTTCCTGGAGAGAAATCGGATCTTACGCAATGCAGCACGCTCGGGGTAGAGAACCGATGTACGTCTATCCGGAGGACCTGGTTTATGACTTGAGCTACTATTATAAAAGCGGCGAGGTCCGACCCCTCCGATTGCAATCCGATTTTACCAATCGAGAGATATTGGATGCCGGCGGCGGGTGGATTGTTTTGGTTTGGCAGTCGCACGGTTCCGATCCGGGTTTGCGGCGATGGCTGTACTTGATCGAACGCCGTTTCGGCGCTGTGTATCACCGTTCATGGAGAGGGGCTCAGCTTTATCATTATGAATCCTCGCTCTGAGCTAAAAAAGCACTACGCTAAAATCGGTGATTCGACAAACGATTTTAGATGCCAGGCCTTGTTTGCCTGGATATGCCGTCATCTGGAACAATCTCCCGTGTTGGATTTTGGGTGCGGGACGGGCGGATTCCTCCGTTTTCTGAAGAACAAAAAAGGCTGGCTAGGAGTGGGGCTGGATCCCGACCCCGAGATGGTTCTCCGTGCGAAAGCGTTTGATCCCGCGCTGGATTTTTGTGTAGGCGGGATAGGAACCGCTGCAGCTCTCCAAGGCGCTTTCGGGACGATTGTCCTTATCGATGTGCTGGAGCATATTTCCGATGATGAGCAGACGCTCGTTCAACTTCAGGATAAACTTCTGCCTGGCGGGCGGCTGATCGTTGCCGTTCCTGCCTATCCCGGATTGTTCGGTCAAAGGGATTTAGCCATAGGACATTACCGGCGATATCAAAAAGCGGAGCTGGTCAAAAAAATCGAGAAAGCCGGATATGCCGTTCGACAAATTCGGTATTGGAATATGCTCGGTGTTATTCCTTACGCAGTCAGCCAAAAACTCTTGGGAAAGACCGAGGGTTGCTCATGGAGGAATGCGGACTCTGGGGGATTGCTGGAAAAAATTATGCGGCAGATTCTTCATGGCTGGTACGTCTGTGTAGAGAACAACATCAGCGCGGGCTGGGGCCTCACCTTGCTGTGCGTTGCGTCGAAGGTGAGTTAAAACCCCTCTCCGTAAACCTGAGTGAAGTCGGTATTCCGGATGAATGCTTCGACTTCTTCGTAATTTTCTATTTGTTCCTGCAGTGGAAGCAAAGATTGTTTCACGAGATTGCTCGATACCCGTCTTTTTGGCAATTCCAGAAAATCAAATATTTTAGAGTCAAATGTTTTCTGGGGATCCAGCGAAAACTCCTCATAGGACAACCACAGACATTTTCTTTTTTTATTTAAACATTGAGCCGCGTGGCTAAGGTCGGCCTTGATCCCATTGTGGTAGGCCAATGCCTGATCAGGAAGTAACTTTATCGCGACGGGGCGGGGTATTTCATCGCAGTCATTACTTTGCAGCCATACTCCCGTTTTAGTCGCTGTGAGATAGGACACGAATTGGTTTAGGGTATTTAGACGATAAAGAACAATCCATTTCACCTCTGGAAATTCGCGGCTAAGTTCTTGAAAAGATATTTTTAGCCGTCTTAGATGACCGAAGAAAATCTTGAGTCCGCATACAGTTGCGTTACAGTTATTTAAGGTATAGCGCAAGTGACGGAAAACGTCTTTTTTAGAAGTAAAACATTTGCCCAGGCCGTAGGTTTGAGCGGTGGACAGGACTTCATCTGCGAAAGAGGCTGCAGGATGGGAGTTCAGATAATTAATGAGAAGGTTGCTGCCGGTTCTTTCATGGCAAAGAATGAACACCGGTTTTTCGAGTTTCTTTTTTTTGAGGTAATAATGAGCGGCAATTCTTATTCTAAATAAACTTCGCTTAAGGCCAAGAGGGAGTTTCTTTTTGAGGTCTGCGAAAATTGTCGTAAATTTATTCCCAACAGGTTTTATTAAGTTGAGCCACAGGTTTTTCCAATGCATTAGGTACATTGCCAAGCCGCTTTTTTTTCCGGCATAGTATGCCGGATTGGGAAGGAAATATCCGGCTGTGTAGCGGATCCGGTCGATCGGTGACCGAAGCTGTCTCGATAAATCAGTTTTCGGAACACGTTCTTTTTGATAAATTTCCGAAGTTTTTTCAAATATGAAGAATTGAATCAGCCTCTCCGTCGTCCGATCGTTTTTGAAAGTGTTTTGAACGTCTTCCAATAGCACTTTGATTTTTTTTCTGGAAGCAGCGGCTGGTTCTGGGAACTGGCTTAAGATTTTTTCCACCGCCGTGTTTCCAAGCAGGTTCATGACGAGTGCCAGGTCCAAAAGTTGGATCAGGCTCGGGTTGTACATTTCTGCGGTGTGAAGCGCTAGATGGCCGGCTGCGTCCTCGTCCGAGAATACCCGAACATTTTCTCCGAAAGCGGGGTAAGGTTTTGAATTCGCCCACGCTTCTTCGAGATTCATTTCAATTACATGGCCGCCGATTGGGTAGTTGAGCCGCCAGTGTAAATCAATGTCCAACCCATCTTTTTCAAACGAAGCGCGGCCGCCGGGATTTTCCTTCAGCAGCTTATGGGGGGCAAAGTGTATCTGGTCATGCCACCGATTTTTAGTCGGATATTTCCTTAAACCGAAGCCTTCACCTAGAAGGAGTTGTTCGACGGCGGTTAGATCGCTTTCTCGGATTAGGATATCGATGTCAGCCATTTCCCTGAACGACATCTTTTCGTATACGCGCAGGCTCAGGTCGATTCCTTTAAGAGGGATGACCGGAATATTGTGATGAGAAAGATCCAGGGCGATCTTCTTGAACTGCGACAGCTTGTGATGATTGTGCCATTCGGACTGCATCAGTGTCTTGGTCAATGCTGCGCACACTTTTGGGTCCATGGAAGAAAACGCCCCGTTCTTCTCCAGCACAAAAGCGACGAATCCAAGTACGCGCTGGTTTCGTCCGATACGGAGCATTTCTGCCCAATTCAAAACAGAAAGATCCAGAATGTTTGGATCCAGATGTTCTGTTTGAGGTGAGGCGATCCACCGAAGGCATTGAAGGATCAATTTCATTTCACTTTCCATAAAAAGCTATTGTACACTATTCCTATTCCCGAAAGGATCGCATGGCTACGGTAGACAAGAAAAAAGTACTTTGGCGGGAGGTGGCCGATCAAACGGTCATTCTACGGATGGAGACTGGATTCTCTTATTCACTCGATGGGGCCGCCCGTTTGATCTGGAGCGGAGTGGTGATGGGAAAGAGTTCGGAAGAGATTGCCGCGGAATTGTCTCGGGCCTATGCGATTGATGAGCGTACCTCCAAACAAGATGTCCAGGCGTTTTTGGAAGATCTCTGCAAAGAAGGCTTGATTGATCCCTAGTTTCTCCAAAGGAACAAGCATCGATGAAAATGAATAACGCAAAGAAGGGCCCTTTTCTCTGCAGGGCGGAGCACGTGGTTTGGAAGATTATCAAGGATAAGGTTGTCCTGCTGAATCTCGACAGCGGAGCTTATTTTGAAACGAATGGATTGGGTCTGGATATTTTTAAGCTGTGCGATGGAAAAAAAACTCTTGAAGAGATCGCTTCCATTGTCAGTTCCAAATTCAAGAAAGGAACGGACCGGGTTTACAAAGAATCTAAAAGTTTTATAGAGGAGCTTGAGAAACAGAACTTGGTGAAGGCTCTAAAAAAGTCTCTGTCCGTTATTCGCCCGATAAGAAGGTAACTTGGCGCAGGTTGCCGAGGTGTTTTAGTACCGGTTTTTGGTACTTAGTAGATTTGGTCTTCTTTTGATCCTTCTTTTCACTCATAGGTTCCACCTCGCTTTAGGATAGAATATAGCAGTGAAACGAACGCCCGTCAAGATTTCTGTCATTATGCCCGCTTACAACGCTGCCCTTACCATCCGTGCGGCTATTCGTTCGGTTCTTCGTCAAAAAGGCCCATCATTTGAATTATTGATAGCCGACGATGCTTCCACCGATTCGACTTGGGGCTGTATTCAGAAATTCCGGCAGGATCCAAGAATCCGATCGTTTCGTTTCCGGCGCAATCGAGGAGTAGCCGCGGCCAGTAATTATCTGATCAGCGAGGCGAGAGGGAAGTATCTCTCGTCCTGCGATGCCGACGATATGCTTCTGCCCGGCAATTTGCGCCGGCTCGCGCATGTTTTGGACACCAGTCCTTCTTGTGGAGTGGCCTATGCCGACTCGTTGATCGTATCCTCCTCTCGAACACGAAGGATGGTGTCCCGATCTGCCATTGAGACTTTCTGGGAGCTTCTCGGCGGACGCTTTACCAACGGTGGGACGCTGATCCGACGATCTTTGGTCAAAAGAATAGGCGGCTATCGTACTCAATTTGTTTTTCTTGAGGACTGCGACCTTTTTGTCCGCTTGTCCGAGATCACGAAGTTTTACTACGTCAAAGGTAAACCGCTGTATTGTCAGAGGAAGACAAAAGGCTCTCTTTCCGATCAGTCTCAAAGAAAATTGAGACAAGTTTCCCGGATCATTCTTCGTGATGCGCTCAAGAGGCGGTATGGCTACCAAGCACAGTGGTGAGTCCGGCGTACCGGTTCTTATCTCCGGCTCGGCGGCGAATCAGTTAAATCTGGCTTCGGCTTTTGGTTCTAGCATGAAACCCTTCATTCGCTCCGGCGCCGAACTTGTGTTGGAGCATGTTTCGCCGGCTCGCATTCGGCCGGGCGATATCATCGCCTATGCCGCTCTCTCAGGGGCATCCGTCACGCACCGCGTTGTCAAAGTGTTCATTAAAGAAAAAACACTTCTTTTTCTGACCAAAGGGGACAACAAGTCCATTCCAGACCCGATTGTTCATCAAAAACAAATTCTGGGCAGGGTTGTGAAAATTGATCAAACGGATATCCGCACTTTATTCTGGCGATTGGTGGGGCAGGCGGCGGCTTGGGTTTCTTATGGTCACTACCAGGTTGTGGAAGTTCTGGCAAAAAGTCCGGCCAACCGTTTGAGGCATCGTCTTGAGAGGAGGGGAGTGATTCCCAAAGTTAAACTTCGAGTTCTTTCGGATAGGACCGCAAACCTCTTTTCCTGGGGCAACCGTCTTTCATCATGTTTTGATAACCTTAAATTGCGCTGGTATAAGCACACGCTTGCGCTCAGCGGCATTCGGGTGAGTTATTCCCACGCACCATCGGATGAGTTTATGGTGGCTGTTTGGAACGAGGCCTTTCCGGGATACGAAACAAATTGTGAGCGTTTCGGAAGATTGGTAGGGCCTCGATCTTTTTTTCTGGTCCGACAAAGGACCAATCTCATCGCCTGGGCGGCGGTTCGCACGGAAGAGGCTATCGGATCTATCGACGTGATAGCTCTGGGTCGGAAGGGATGGCGTATCGGGGGGGGGCGTCTTCTTTTTTATGAGATGATTCGCTGGTTTGGCAAAGAAAATGTCAGGCAGATCTTTTTAAATCCTCATCCTGTTCCAATGCATCCGATAGGAGTGCCGGTAACTCCGCTTCTTGCGACAGCGTCGGAATTTGGTTTTGAACCCATTGAGATAAGCACCGAATGGAGCGTAACGGATGGGAGTTATCGAGTGCCTCTGTGCCAAGCGCTTCCAGAATCAATTATGATAAGAGACATTGTGGAAACCGATGCAAGTGCCCTGCGGACTTTTTTTGATAAAAACGGACGATCCATGGAAAAATATCTTTCCCGCGCGCATGATTTTTCTTCCGAGCGAGGTGGAAGGATCCTGGCGGTTTTTTTGGATGGCTTGATTGTCGGTTTTTCCCGTTTAATGCCGGATGAGCGATTGGAAAGTTGCGAAGAAATCACTTGGGCGTGGGCTCTTTCCAAACCCTCTCAAAAGAGGGGGTATTTCGTGAGGCTTCTGATAGACCGGGCTCATCAAGGTCGGGGGATCGGCACCGTTTTGGCAGATCGTTCTTTTCAGGCTCTTTTCAAGGACGGATGCCGGGAAATTCGTCTTGTCGCATTAAAGAATGAAACCACGGACGGTTTTTACAAAAGATTCGGTTTTGTCGAGAAGGGACGTTTTGTAAGATTAAAGCGCAGGGCGGTCAGATGACCACCCCCATTTCCGTCATCATGCCTGCTCGAAACGTTGACAAATACTTGGATGAAGCGGTCCGTTCGGTGCTGGATCAGCGCGGAGTCGCGTTCGAGCTTCTTATCGTAGACGATGCTTCGACCGATGGAACGTGGGATCGTATAAACGGCTATCGGGCTGATCCGCGAGTTCAAGTTTGGCGTTTCAGAAAAATAAGAGGTCCGGGTGCGGCACGCAATTTTTTGATTGCTCGCGCGAGGGGGCGGATCGTCGTGCCTTGTGACGCCGATGATCGGCTGCTTTCAGGATTTTTGAGGACGGTTTCTAGAGCGTTTCTCAGAAACCCAAACGTTGGAGTCATTCACACCAGACGTATTTCCCGATATCAAACGCACAGGGTACGGGATGCGGCGCGAGATTTGGGGCCTGCCAAAGCCTGGGATCTGATCGGCGGCGCACTCTCAAATCCAGGAACGGCTGTTCGCCGTGATCTGATGATTAAAGCAGGCGGTTACAGGAAAGACCTGCCTTATCTTGAAGATTGTGAGCTTTTTTGGCGTCTTGCCGAGGTGACGCGTATCCTGCCGTTAACAGGAAAGCCGCTCTATTTTTATCGTAAGCGCCGCGGGTCACTCACGGATCGTTTTAAGAAAACAGGGCATAAGATCCGTTTAAAGATCCTGCGTGAGGTAATCCAGAGGCGTTATGGCGTTCGTCCGGGCTGGTAAATCCGCATGGGCGAAAACCAACGGAGGATCCATTGGGGATTGAAGGACGAGAGCATTAACGAACTTGTGATGTGAACATAGCCCCAGAGGATGACAGCCGTATTGAGCTTTAGAATCGGTATTCGGAAGCAATTTCCGCCAAGCGGTGTCAGCAATAAGAAACCTCCGGTGATACAAGCGGTCAAGAAGCCATAGCGAAAAATATCGCGGAGATTCATTCGCGGCGTCTGGGTCAACGGGATGAATATCCACATAATAACGTGATAAAAGATCACATCTCCGAATCGGATCCTGAAAAAGAGAGAAAGAATGACCGGGATCATGCCTGCCGCTTCAAACAAACAGATATCCAGAGTTTCGTTCTTGTAATGCTTGAGTGAAGGCAAATTTCTCTTAAGCGTGATAATGAAATAAAAGATTGAAAGAACCAGTCCAAAAGCCCAAAAGGAGCCCGGGACCATAGAGGGCACTTTTTCTTGTCGCAGAATAAAAAGATAAACGGAAAAATTCAACAGAAACCGGCTTACAGTGAGACACGACTGTGCCGTATATGTTTTGTTAAGCCAGTAAACCTCAGTCAAAACACAATGAAGACCAAAATAAAGAACAATGTCGGGGAATCGGTAATGAACTGTCAGCAGGCAGGTTAACAAAATGAGTAGAGTGACCCCGTAAGTTTCGGGCCGTCTTATTGCGGTTAATATTTGTTTTTTTGAATAAAGATATCCCAGCGCATAGTGGCCCAATGAAAAACTGACAAATAAAGAAATGAAAGAGATTTCCGAGAAATATCGCGTAAGGCCAATGATCGAAAAAATACCGATAACTCGGATAAGAAAATTAAGAGGAATAGCCATCATCCATTTATTATGTCAGGCCTCGGCGACTCAGGCAAATAACATGTCGGTTCTGGTCAGGAACCAGCTGCGGGGGTCATAAAAAACCTTGTCTTGGATGTCGGGAGAATAGAGTTTTGCAACTAGAAATTCGGACCGTTCAGGTCGAGGCCGTAATTTATAAAACCCGATTGACCGCAGCGTTTTCTCGTAAAAGTCATCGGACAGATAGCATTCAACGCAAGCGGCTCCTTTCGCCTTGAAATAGTTCATGGCTTGATCCAGCAGCCTCTTCGTCACCGCCGGGTCTCGCGTATCAAATAGGTCGATCACTTGCCCCTTTTTTTCTTGAGAGGATCCGGGATCTTTCAAGATCACATACCCTAAAACCTCACGCTCATTTTTAGCAGCAAAGATCGTATACCGTTGGCCGGGCTCTTCCAGGTATCTCCAATTTAAATACTCCGCGTTTCTCATCGATAAAATTGATCTTGCGAGAGAGGCTTTCTCCCACAAGAGATCGAAGCTCTTGTCAAAAGAATGAATCGGTACGATTTTTATGCCGGGAAGATCTTTTTCGGTATCACGATGAATCCACAGATTCCACAACGGCTGCAACACTCTCGCGAGGATCCTTGAGATTCGTACGTTTTTAAAGATGCTTTCTATGGAGGGTCCTATTTTTAAAATAAAGATATAATGCGAGATTGGTTTCAGAGAGGCGGCCCCAAAGTTTTTCTCAAGATACTTGGCGAGTTTGGGGATCGGGAATCCACAGACAACCGCGTTTCTTTTTTTAGACTCCCTCTCTACGGCGCTTACCAGTGCGTTGAGAATGTTATCCTTTCTTTTTCGGTGATCCGGGTGGATGAACACGCCGCCCCGGTAGACGATGACGGTTCTGTCGCCGATCTTAAACGGTACGGGAATAGTGCCGTAGTAGCCGACCACCCGGTCGTCCGCGATCGCGGCCATGGAGATATTCTCAGAAGGATTTAATCGCGCCAACCACTCGAAATAAGCGACGCCTTTTTTCTGGTAATTCCATGGGTTTAAGTGGTTCGTCAGGGATTCGTAGTCCTTGGCCTGTAGGGGTCTAATATCCATAAGTATATCCATAGGATAAATCCAAGCGGCGGGAGAGTCAAAGCAAGAATCAGCGCGGAAGGTTATGTGGTAAGATGACTGCAAGAAATCACCCAAATTTATGGCATCGATTCCTCCGATAGACATTCTTGTTGTGACTCACAACGCCAAGAAGATGCTTGGCCGGTGCTTGCGGTCTGTGATCCGGCACACGCGCGATTTTCCCTATCAGTTGACGGTGGTGGATAACGCCAGCCGCGATGGAACGGGCGCCTATCTGAAGAACTATTTTTCAGGCACCTGTCGAGTTATCCGAAGCGATCGCAATCTCGGTTTTTCAGGCGGAGCCAACCTGGCGCTTCGCAGTACGCGGCGGCCATGGGTAGCGCTGCTGGATGACGACGTTGAAGTAACTCCCGGGTGGCTTGATAAATTAAATGAGGCGGCCAGGAAACAGACCAAGGTTGCCATTGTCGGCGGTAAGGTTGTCTTTCCGGATAGCCATCTGTTTTGCGCTGAGTTCAGCATCGTGCCTTCTCGACTTGTTGGCTGGAGGGAACCGGATCGGGGTCAACGCGACTATACCAGGGAAGTGGACGCGCTTCCGGGTCCTTGCTGGCTGATGCGAAGATCCGTGATTAAGAAAGTCGGGTTTTTTGATGAACGATTTTTCCCCAGCCAATGCGAAGACATTGACTACTGTGTCCGTGTTAGGCTTGCGGGGTACAAGATTCTGTATCACGGAAAGGTTAAGATCATCCATCATCATCTTTACCGTACCGGATCGGCGGAGAGAACGCGCATCAACGATCTGAAGTTCCTGAAAAAATGGGGAATGACCCTAAATCGTTTTCCACTCTGTCCGCTTAGTTCCGATGAGCGTCTCATTGCCGAAGGGTCGAAGATCTTTGAGAAAGAGAAGTTTTTATCTCATTGCTGGGTTTTAGGGAATTCTAATCGGCTCATCCGCCGGCTTCCGGAAGCTTTCTACAAAGGAGTGGCTTTTTGGTCGGGGGGAGAAATCAAAAAAGCGCAGGGGGTATTTCTGAAGGCTTTGAAAGCTTTTAAAATAAAAACTGCCTCTGTTAACAGGGGTCGAGCCTATCTTTACCTATTGTCGATCTATTTTCAAAGGCTGGACATGAAGAAAGAGTCCGACCGGTGTCTGAGGCGGGTTCAGAAACTGAGTTACAGCGGGAACAATCCAAGATGATAGCTCACTACTCACCGTTTATTTTCTGGTTTACATTTTTCGGTGTTTTTCATTCGGTAGCCGCGCAGGAAGGTTTTAAAAATTATGTCGCGAAGCTCATCCATCCCGATTTTATTTCTTACTATTGGCGGGCGATCTATTTTTTGACGAGTTTTTATCTGTATTATGGGCCAGTTTCTGAAGCCTTTAGAGAATGTGCCGCGAAATTTCCCAGCCCGCTATGGATCTACCCGGAACCCGTTCAGACCATGGTGCGCGGTCTTTACCTTGGGGGAGTGCTTATTTGTTACAGCGCGTTTATTCAGGCGGACTACCTATCCTTCATAGGTCTCAAACAACTTTGGGCAGGTCTAAGAACGCACGTAATGGGCTCACCCAACGATCGCTCTATTTCCATTTTTGGCACGAATCATTTGGTTGTGTCCGGAATTTACCGGTGGGTCAGGCACCCCATGTTGCTGGGTGTTCTAATTCTAGTCATTGCGACAGTGCGGCCTACGGTCGGCACGGCTATTCAGCTGGCTTTGGCGCTTAGCTATATTGCGGTCGGTGTTTATTTTGAGGAAAAAAGGCTTGTTCGTTTGTTTGGAAACGACTATTTAAGATACCAAAAAAGTGTCGGTGCTTTTCTGCCGAGGATACCGGTATTTTCAGAAAAAAAAGATTTCAGATGCTGAGGTCCCTCTGTTCATTTTTCGGGAATCCTTATATTTTCTGGTCAATTCCAGCGGTAATTGCTTTGGGACAAGCGCTGTGGTCTCGGTGGAGAAAATGAAAGCGGCCAGAAGATTATTGGACAGAGCTTTGCAGAAATCCCTCAAGGCCCTGGGCTATCAGATCGCACGACAGCCGGCGTTTAGTTCCGAATTTCTCTCCGGCTCCCCATTTCTCGAAGGGATGGACCCGCGAGAAAAAGAAATGATCAAGGTTTATATCAAGGATTTGCACAAGGTTCACGGGTGGTTCCACCCTCGTATGATAAAAGTAATTTCGCTGACCCATATTTTTCAGCAGATCCACCAGATCAAGGGAAGTCTTGCGGAGATAGGCGTTCTTCACGGGAAATCTTTCTTGCCGCTTTATATTTTTTGCGGTCAAGGTTCGACCGCGGTGGCCATCGATCTTTTTGTGACGCGCCCTCAGGGCCCGAAATCACCCGTCATCGATAATCACAAGATCTTTATCCGCCATGTGCAAATATACGGACGGGATGACTGCAAAAAACTGCGCGTGATCAAAGCCAATTCATTGTCTGTCGATGCCGAAAGAATCAAAAAGGAGTCAAATCGCGAAGGCTTTCGCATCTTTAGCGTGGACGGAGCCCATACCTCTGAAGCCACACTGCGAGACCTCCAGAATGCGCACGCGACTCTTGTCAAAGGCGGTGTCCTAATGATCGACGACTATTTTCAGCCGACGTGGCCCGGGGTGTCGGAAGCGTTCAATCGATTCATGAGTCAAACAGGCATGGATCTGAAGCCGTTCTTCATTGGTTTTAATAAAATCCTTTTAACGCAGGCAAGTTACGCGGAGGCCTACCGGAAGTTTATTGTGGAAGGGATGGGAGAGCCTCAGAAACGGTCCGTTTTCTTTGAAAGCGAAGTGCTGGTTTATCCTCAATGACATTTCCTCAGACCGACATCCTTATCGTGACATACAACGCCAGGTCGAGCTTGGTCCAGTGTCTCGAGTCGGTATTCAAGCACACGCGCAATGTGCCGTACCGGCTGACGGTCGTCGACAATGCCAGCCATGACGGGACTGCCGAGTATCTCAAAAAACATTATCCGCTTAAGTGCCATTTGATCCAAAGCGGCCGTAACCTCGGTTTTTCAGGGGCGGCCAACCTGGCGATTCGGAATACGGCGAATCCCTGGACGGTGTTCCTGGACGACGATGTCGTCGTGACGCCCGGATGGCTGGAGAAACTTCATCGACGGGCCGCCGCCACTGCAAAAGTAGGTATCGTGGGACCCAAAGTACTGTTTCCGGACAACCGTATTTTCTGCGCTGAGTTCTCGATTAATCCTTTCCGATCGGCAGGATGGGGCGAGAAGGATCTTGGCCAACGGGACTATTTCAAAGAAGTGGACGCGCTTCCAGGGCCTTGCTGGCTCATGCCGCGCCCGGTTCTTCAGGAAGTTGGCGATTTTGACGAGCGTTTTTTTCCCTGCCAGTACGAAGATATCGATTATTGTCTGCGCGTCCGTCTGGCCGGTTACAAGGTCTTGTATGATGGCCGCATTAAAATTATCCATCACAATTTGCTTCGCGCCGAAAGACCCGAGTACCTAAAGAATGAAATGAAATTTCGCAATAAATGGGGAAAAACGCTCGATCGTTTTCCTTTGGCTCCGACCGATGCCGATGACAAACTACTGGCGCTGGGAGCAAGGCTCTTTAGAAGAGAGATTTTCTTTAAGGCCAAGCCTTATTTTGGCCCTTTAGCTAAAGCCAATGCCAATTTTCCGGAAACGGTTTATCGCGGTATCGCGTATAGGGGCCTTGGTAAAAAAAGGAATGCGGTTCGGGAATTCAGAACTGCATTGGGATTGATGGGAAGCGGAAGATATTTTCCGAAAGATACGATTGCCACGGGGCTGTATTACGCGCTCTCGGTCTATTTCCGGAGGCTCGGTCTTAAGCGGGAAGAATATTATTGTGAAGCGGAGCTGATGCGAATCAGAGACAATGACAAGAAGCGTCTTGAGGCAGAGCTTCTTGTGGCGGAACATGTGATGTTGCCGATCGCCGGTTGGAGGGTCCGGGTATCCTCAAAGGATCTTCGCTTTATGAAGGTGCTGCAAAGATATATCCCGCATGCCTGGCGCCGGGCTCAGATTGCTTCGGAAAAAAAGAGCCGGAATGTTTCGAGCCTTTATTTAATGCGGAACTTTGCAAAAAAAGCGCGTCATGATTTCTTGGCCAATCCGCGCGGCATCTCTTTTCACTCTTCCGCCAACGGCATCTATCGGAAAGTCGATCCCGAGAAGAACCGGGTGCTGACGCTGATGAACCGGAAGAAATATTTCAAAGACAACTGGATACTGCATGGCGCGTTTTTGTGGCCGTTGTCGCTTTTACTGCGCTTTCAGGATGCGTCTTTAGTCCATGGAGCGCTGCTTGAGTGGGATGGAAAAGGCACGCTCATTATGGGCAAAAAAGGAGCAGGGAAAAGCACGCTCTCCGTTGCCTGTGTCAGCCAGGGGTACCGCTATTTTTCAGATGAGCATCCGATACTGGAGTTGGCTGGCGCTAAAGTCCGGGGTCACGCGTTCATCAGTCCGATTGGTCTGGACGAAAAATCCGCCGGTAATTTTCCGGCGCTTAAATCCCACATGCGATGGTCTGCTGCCCGGGGTAAGTATCTTTTGTATCCTGAAACCGTATGGCCTGGCCGCTTGGGCCGGCGCTGCTCGATTTCCAGCGTTATTTTTCCGGAATTTGGGCTTAGAAATAAGTTATCCGTCAAGAAACTCAACCCGAAAGAGTTTATGCAGGCCATGCTTCGGGATGAGTATCTTGGGGCTTTAACGATATTTGAAACAAAAACGCCCAATGTTCCGACTTCCTGGAGATTGGCCACGCTCTTGAGCCGGACGGCGCGGGGATATGCGATCAAGTACGGGCCTGACGACATCATCGGCATGCCATCGCTTTTGAAGAAAATATGAAACTCTCATTTAGACAAGATTGCCGCCTGATTTTGAAGTTTCTCTCTCTGACTCAAACCCGCCTTGGTTCTTTTGTTCCTCCGATAGTCTTCACCTTATGCGCGACCGGTCTGGAAGGGCTCAGTTATCTTTTGTTGGTTCCCACGGTGCATCTGCTCATTACTGGAGACGCGTCTGCTATACGCCGGATGCCTTACCTAAACCGGTTTGTTGACCGGATGCCCTCGTTTCTCTTTACGCCGGATTTCAAACACGCGTTTTTACTCATCGGAGTTGTTTTTGCGATTGTTATTTTTAAAAATATGCTGCGAGTAGCCTTTAACATAAGCGTCATATCTCAAACCAGGAATTTCACGAGCCGTTTAAGATTTTTAATCTGCGAGCGTTTTTTGGGTTTCGGCAAGCTTTTTTTTGACAAAAACAATTTGGGCTACCTTCAACATCTATTGATGAATCATCCGCGCCAGATCGCGCAAAGCATAGGATCCATTTACCAGCTCTTTTATTCCACGGCGATGTTGGCGATTAACCTTTTTATTTTAGCCAGAATTTCATGGAGTTTCACTCTGGTCGCGGTGGTGGTTTGGCCGTTCCTGAATTTTTCCATTGGCGGCATCATTCGCCATATCCGAAGTGCGTCAGTGCAGTACGCGAGAGTCAATGCCGATATGACCAGGAAGCTCTCCAACGCTTTGACGTGCGTGCCGCTGATCAAAGCCTGTTCGAGTGAGCAGCTAGAAAAAGAAAGGTTTATGAAACCAAATCTTTCCGTTGAGAAGACAGCGGCTGTGCTGGAAAAGAAAAAATTTTTACTTGAGCCTATTCAGGAAATTTCGGGACTGGCGCTGATTTTTCTTTTGATAGGGCTGATGCTGCCTACGCTGGTGGACAAAAATCCGGCGCGTATTTCCGCCTACCTCGTTTTTTTTCTGGTTTTGCGCCGATCGACCTCCATGGCGGGTTCTTTCTCGAACACCCCGTCCATCTTTGCCTCGATGCGCGGCGCGCTTGACCAGTTGGATGATATATTTTCTGATGAGAATAAATTTTATGTGCCTGGCGGCGACAGGGAATTCGAGTCCCTTCGAAATGAAATTTGTTTTAAGAACCTGAGCTTTGAATATCCTGCCGGAGTCCGCGCTTTGAGGGATGTGTCGTTTGAAGTCAAAAAAGGCCGGATGACCGCTTTGGTCGGTCCTACCGGAGCTGGAAAATCTACGCTGATTCATCTTTTGATGCGGTTTTACGAATGTGCCCCGAACTCAGTCTTCGCAGATGGGATAGACCTTCGTGATTTCAGCTTAAAATCGTATCATGACAAGGTGGCTTTTATTAGTCAGGACACATTGTTGTTTAATGAAACGATCGGTTTCAACCTTACTTACGGTCTTACGACGGAAGCTTCCAAAGAAGCGATCACCGTTGTTCTGAAGCAGGCGCGGCTCAATGATTTTGTGAAAAAACTTCCGCTGGGGTTGGACACCCCGATTGGTGACCGGGGAATACGGCTCTCTGGAGGGGAGCGGCAGCGGCTTTCCATTGCCCGGGCTTTGTTGAGGCAATCGGAAATCCTTATTCTCGATGAGGCAACCAGCGCTCTCGATGGAGAAACGGAGCGGCTCATTCAGGAAGCGATCCAAGAGGTTGTAAAAGGCAGAACGACTCTGGTCGTCGCGCACCGGTTCTCAACGATTCGAAACGCTGATTACATCGTGGTGATGGATCAGGGAGCCATTGCTGAACAGGGAACATTGAATGATCTGCTTGAAAAGAAGGGCCTGTTTTTCAGGCTTTGGGAGGCCCAGAAATTCTACTAAAAAGTGCGGAAGGAGAGAGTTGAACTCTCAAGGGTTGCCCCACTGGCTTCTGAGACCAGCGCGTATGCCAGTTCCGCCACTTCCGCAGAACCCCTAGCCTAGCACAACAGCCCTTTTTTCTCGAGGTAAATTTCCAGTGCCGCCACGATTTCCGGGCGGAACTGCGTTCCCGAATGTTTCTTGAGTTCAGTCAGCGCGTCGGCCGGCTTCAGCGGTTTCCGGTAGGGCCGGTGAGTGGTCATCGCGTCGTAGGAATCGGCCGCGATGACGATCGCCACCAGGTCCGAAATTTTCCCTCGTTCGATGCCGTGCGGATATCCGGCGCCGTCTTCGCGTTCATGGTGATGCAGGATGATCGAAAGCTCATCTTCGGTTAAGCCCAGCGGTTCCAGAATTTTAGCGCCGATCACCGGATGCTGCTGCATCGAGACCCGTTCTTCCGAGGTCAGTGAGCCCGGCTTTTGCAGCATAACGTCGTGAATGCCGATTTTTCC
This sequence comes from Candidatus Omnitrophota bacterium, assembly GCA_023248155.1. Taxonomy (GTDB): domain Bacteria; phylum Omnitrophota; class Gorgyraeia; order 1-14-0-20-64-10; family 1-14-0-20-64-10; genus JAHFFE01. Next base: position 79,432 of record JAHFFE010000007.1, read on the forward strand.
GATGTCATGCAGCACTGCCAGTTGTTCCAGCCGCAGAATCTCTTCCGGAGATTTTGACATAATTTTGGCGATTTCCGTGGCGTAGCGCGTGACCGAAACCGAGTGCCCGCGCGTGTAGGGGTCTTTGGCTTCGAGCGCCGTCATCAAACTGCGCACCGTATTTAAAAAAGCCCGCTTGATCTCTTCGCGCGCTTCCCTCAATGCCTGTGTCATCCGGTTAAATGATTCGGCCGTCTCCTGAAATTCGTCATGACTGGTTACTTCAACCTGATGAGTCAGATCCCCATGCTCTACCCGCTTCATTCCATGCGCCAGCTGTTTGAGCGGTTTCGCGATCCGAGTCGCGGCCAGTTCTCCCAAAATCAGACTAACGAGAATGGCGGCCAGCAGACAGAGCAGTACATAACTCCGGAACTGTCCGCGCAGTTCGTACAGCTGTTGATCGTAAATATCAGCTCCGATAATGCCGACTACTTCGCCGGCACGGTTCCGGATCGGCGCGTAGCCCGAGACGGAAACGCCCCAGGGATCGCGCACCGGATTACGGTCGGCCGTCGGGAATGAAAACCCTTCCGCCAGGTCCGGTATATGCGACGCGTCGTACGGTTTTCCGGGTCCGCGCGTGTCGAGCCCCTGGCCGCCGCCCACATCGCCAATAATCCAGAGCCGGCCCGGCTTGTCGCTATGAATCATTGTCCAGACATAACTGACGCCCGGATTGGCAGAGAGGACTTTTTTAAGCTGAAGCTGCAGCGCCTGGTACTGGGGCAGGGCGTACGAAGCCCGTTCCGGGCGAATCATCTGGTGGATGTCGCCGTCGATCATGAGCGAGGCGGTCGAAGCGATGCTGGTCACGCGCTGCCGCAGGCCGCGCAGTTCTTCATCATTAATACGCGGGTAAAGCAGCGCAGCCAGTGTACCGATGCTGCCGATTTGTACCAGCAATAACAGAAAAACAACTTTTCTTCGGAAAGTCATGGCGGCCTCCGTATTCATAAGTATAGCAAAAGTATGCAAAAAAATGTTGCAAACGGCCTCTTAAGCTGGTATTCTAACCAGCTATGGATTACGCAATCATTTCAACCGGCGGCAAGCAGTACAAGGTCGGTCCGGGTACCGTTCTGGAAGTTGAACTTCTCGACGGGACGGCCGGTGAAAAAATGACTATTGGATCTGTTTTAGCGGTCCGCAAAGGGGATACATTCAAGGTCGGTACCCCCGAAATCAAGGGCGCCACTGTTTCCGCCGAATTGGTGGGGCAGATCAAGGGCGAAAAAGTGATCAACTTTAAGTACAAGCGGCGCAAAGGCTACCATCGCAAGGTGGGACATCGCCAGAAGCTGACCCGTTTGAAGATCGTGGAGATTTCTCTCTAAAATGGCACACACAAAAGGTCAAGGATCAACCAAGAACGGACGCGACTCAAATCCGCAGCGGCTGGGAGTAAAAGCCTATGGAGGACAGTTCGTTACGACCGGTTCAATCATCATCCGTCAGCGCGGCACCAAGTTTAAGCCGGGTGTCAACGTCGGGCGCGGAAAAGATGACACCCTGTTCGCGCTTCGCGACGGCGTGGTGGTTTTCCCGAAGGCCCGCGTGGTCGCCATTCAGCCTCGCTAATATCCCTGCCGGTCTTTTTTCTCCGGCGATTATCCGCTGATGTCTGCTACCCGCTTTGTTGATCGCGCCACCATTATCGTTCAGGGCGGCCATGGCGGCAAAGGGTGCCGCTCCTTCTACCATGATTTATGGCGCCGTTATCCAATGTCGGATGGCGGCGACGGCGGCCGCGGCGGCCATGTGATTGTACGGGCCACTCACCATCAAACGACGCTGCTTGATTTCCAGACGCAGCGGCATTTCCGGGGCGGCAACGGCGGCAACGGTTCTTCAAAGAAAAAACATGGCTTCAACGGAAAAGATTCTCTGTTGGAAGTTCCGTGCGGCACGCTCGTCTATGATGATGAGACCGGCGAATTGATCCGTGAATTAATGGATCCGAAAGACGAAGTGGTGCTCGCGCGCGGAGGCGCCGGCGGCGTCGGCAACGCCGCCAAAGAAACGATCCGCTATCCCTCGCCCAAGCAGCGGTTCGACTCGGCCCGGCTCGAAGGCAAGGCCGGCGAAGATCTGCGGATCCGCCTTGAACTGAAACTGGTGGCCGATGTCGGCATTATCGGAATGCCCAACGCCGGCAAATCAACGCTGATTGGGAAAATTTCCGAAGCGCACCCGAAAGTGGCGCCGTTTCCGTTTACGACGCTGCATCCGGTGCTCGGTGCCATCCGCGAAACGGATATCTCGGCGCCGTTCGTGGCGGTCGATGTTCCGGGGTTGATCCGCGGCGCGCACCAGGGGCGCGGCCTGGGGCTCGATTTCTTGCGGCACATTGAACGGACCCGGCTGCTGGTCCATTTGATCGACATGGCCGGCTTCGACATGCGCGATCCGGTCGATGACTATAAAGCGCTGCGCGAAGAGCTGGAAAAATATAAAAAAGAAGTGGCCGAGAAACCGGTGCTGGTGGTTGCCAACAAAATGGATCTTCCGGAGGCTAAAAAGAATCTGGCCCGGTTCAAGAAAGAACTGAAAATTATTCCGATCCAGATTTCGGCGCAAGCCGGAGACGGTGTCGATAAACTGGTCCAGAAAATCACGACGCGTCTGGGTAAAATGAACAAGAAAAGTAAAAGATGAATGACGCCATCAACACTGAAAAGAAAAAACGCTGGGTCGTAAAAGTAGGGACCTCGGTGCTGACCGATTCCGCCCAGTCCCGTGTCACGCGCGAGCGTGTCGAAACAACGGCCGATAACATTGCCGCGTTGCGCAAATTGGGCAAGGAAGTTATTTTAGTCACGTCTGGCGCGATCGGCATCGGAATGGGGGTGCTGGAGCTTAAAACGCGTCCGAAAGAGCTGGCTCAGCTGCAGGCGGCTGCTGCCACCGGCCAGGGAAAATTGATGCAGTGGTATACCAGCCGCATGGAAGAAAAGCACTCCCTGCACGCGGCTCAGGTTTTGTTGACGCGCGGCGACATGGAAGACGGCCAGCGCAGCGCCAATGTGAAAGCGACGCTTGAAACATTGCTGAAAGCCGGCATCGTGCCGGTTATCAACGAAAACGACACCGTGTCTACCGAAGAGATCCGCTATGGCGACAACGATCTTTTATCAGCGCAGGTGGCCGTTTTGGTAAAGGCCGATATATTGGTTCTTCTGACCGATGTCGACCATTTGCGAGGGCCCCAGGGTCCATTGTCGTTGATTCGGGAAATTACGCCGGAGATGGAAGGGGCTGCCCGCGGAACGGATAAAGAGTCGTCCACCGGAGGGGCCCGCACGAAATTTGAAGCGGCCAAGAGCGCGATGAAAGCCAACATTGTTATGGCGGTTAAGAATGGCCGGGCCGCGGAAATTGATTGGGAAAATACCGACAACGGAACCTGGTTCATTCCATGAAAACATCCATCGATTTGTTGACGAGTAAGGCAAAACAAGCGGCGCTCAAATTGGCGGAGACTTCTACCTCGGTCAAGAATAAGGCGCTTCGCGCGATGGCCGCCGGACTGGTCCGCCGTCAAAAAGAGATTTTGTCGGCCAATGCGAAAGATCTGGCCGCGGCGCGCAAAGCCGGAATTTCCGGGGCGCTGCTCGACCGGCTTACGCTTAACCCGAAACGGATCACCGAGATGGCTCAGGGACTTCGTGAGTTGGCTGCTCTGCCGGATCCTGTCGGCGGCGTGATTGCCCGCTGGAAGCGGCCCAACGGCTTGACGATTTCCAAGGTGCGCGTTCCGATCGGCGTAATCGGCATCGTTTATGAGGCCCGTCCGAATGTAACGGCCGACTGCGCGGGGCTTTGCCTGAAGTCGGGCAACGCCGTGATTTTGCGCGGCGGCTCCGAAGCGATTCATTCCAATCGCGCGATTTTCCAAGTACTTGATTCCGAAGCGCGCAAGTCCGGATTGCCGGCCGGCGCTGTTCAGTTGGTCTGGTCAACGGACCGAAAATCGGTCGATGAACTGCTGGAAGCGGTCGGCTGGGTTGATCTCGTGATTCCGCGCGGCGGCGAAGGGTTGATTCGCACCGTCGTTGAAAAGGCGAAAGTTCCGGTGATCAAGCAATACCAGGGAATCTGCCATACGTTTGTCGACGCGTCGGCCAATCTGAAAATGGCCGAAGCAATCTCTTTTAACGCGAAAGTTCAGCGGCCCGGCGTTTGCAACGCGATGGAAACGCTGCTGGTTCATCGCGCCGCCGCGAAACGGTTTTTGCCGTCGATGGCCCGGCGCTATCGCGCGGCTGGCGTGGAACTGCGCGGCGACGCCGAAACACGCAAAATTTTAAAAGGGACACCGGTCAAGGCGGCGTCCCAGAAAGATTGGGATACCGAATATCTCGACTTGATTCTTTCGATTCGCGTTGTGAAATCGCTCGATGAGGCGCTGGAACATATCCGACGGCACGGCTCGCATCATTCCGAAGCGATCGTGACGCGCTCAAAAAAGAACGCCGAACAATTCTTAAACGGCATTGACGCGGCCTGTTTGTACTGGAACGCCTCGACCCGTTTTACAGACGGCGGTCAGTTCGGCCTTGGTGCCGAGATCGGCGTCTCGACCGACAAACTGCACGCGCGCGGGCCGATGGGCCTGGAAGAATTGACCACTTATCAATATCGGATCACCGGATCGGGGCAGGTCCGGCGGTAACGAATGCGAATCGGCCTTTTTGGAGGCACATTTAATCCGGTTCATACGGGACATCTTCGGCTGGCCGAGGGTGCGCTTAAATTTCTGAATCTCGATGAACTGTGGTGGATTCCGGCGCATCTGTCTCCGCATAAGCCGGCCGATCCGGCATCGGCGTCACCCGAAGATCGCGCGCAAATGATCGAGTTGGCTATTGAGGGTCATCCCAAATTCCGGCTTAACCGTGTTGAATTGAACCGGCCGCCGCCATCGTACACGATTGACACGGTGACTGAGCTGCAGCGCGCGCATCCATCGAAGGAATGGGAATGGTTTTTTTTGGTCGGGTCCGATTTAGCGCGGACGCTGGAGTCGTGGCACCGGATTGATGAATTGTTGGGCCGAGTGACCTTTGTGGCGATTCCCAGGCCCGGTGATTCCGGTGAACCGCTGCCGTTTAACGTCCAGCGGATTCCGGTGCAGACCGCCGCGGTTTCTTCATCCGAGATACGGCAATCAGTACGCGAAGGCCGTACGGTCAATGCATCAGTTCCGCCGGCCGTGAACCGTTATCTGCAGGAGAAAAAATTGTACCGATGAAATTGTCCTCGTTGATTATTTTGGGGTCTCTGCTCGGCATCTCGTTTTTCTTTTCGCTGGCCGAGATGTCGCTGGTGGCCATGTCCAAACTGCGCCTGCGGCATCTGGTCGCGCGCGGCTCCAAGAAAGCGAAGATCCTTCAGAAACTGACGCACCGGATGGATGAAACGATCACCTCGATCGTGCTGGCCAATAATTTTATCAATACGGCTGTCTCCAGTCTCGGCGCCGGCATCTGCATCGCGCTGATCGGACCGCGCTGGGGAATTCCGCTGGCGGCCCTGGTGATGGGAACATTGATCATCGCGTTGGCGGAGATCACGCCGAAAGTGCTGGCGATCCAGCACCCGGACCGCGTGGCGCTGCGCATCGCGCGGCCGCTGCGCGTGATGGTTCGTTTGCTGGCGCCGATTACGCGCGGGTTCAC
>JAHFFE010000002.1:0-197662 GCA_023248155.1 Candidatus Omnitrophota bacterium
CCTCGGTATTGTCGAAGGGCTGACCGAATTTCTGCCGGTTTCCTCGACGGGGCATTTGATCATTGTTTCCCATTGGCTGGGCCTGAGCGGTTTGGGCATCAACACTTTCGACATCATCATTCAGGCCGGCGCGATTGCCGCAGTCCTGGGCCTCTATCGTAATCAGATTCGCGCGATGGGCCGCGGTCTTTTGAATAAAGACGAAGACGGCAAACAGCTGCTGATCCGGCTGGCGATCAGTTTTTTACCGTCCGGAATTTTGGGTGTGGCCGCCCACTCGTTCATTAAAAAACATCTGTTTGGCACCTGGCCGGTGGTTCTGGCATTGGCGGCCGGCGGCGTTTTAATGATCGCCGTCGACCGGTGGATCAAATGCAAACCGTCCGATCCATCAATTCGTCCCGGCGATGCGCGCGTGCTGACCTCGCTGACGCTGAAAGAAGCGCTGGTGATCGGTCTGGCGCAATGTTTGGCGTTGTGGCCGGGAACTTCCCGTTCGATGGTGACGATCGTAGCCGGTCTTTTACTGGGGTTGCCCGGTCCGGTGGCGGCCGAATACAGTTTTTTGCTGGCGCTCCCGACACTGGGCGCCGCCACTTTCTTTGATCTGGCGCAGGACGGAACGGTTTTATTCCAGGAAGTGCCGCTGCTTTCAATTTTGATCGGCTTTGCCGCCGCAGGGCTGGTCGCATTCGTGGCGATGCAGCAGCTAATCCGGTATTTAAATCAGCATGGGCTGGCGCTGTTCGGGAAATACAGGATCGTCGTGGCGCTTCTGGTCTGGATTACCGGCTGAAATAACAGTTGACACGCGCGGGGCAGGCTGTTAAAATCTTACTAGTTGTGAATATGAAGTGGAAGTACAGAACCTTGATCAATATGTTGGTTAAACGACTGTGGCTCCATAACTAAATGGAAGCTGTGGTCGTTTTTTTATTGTCCAGGGTCTCTGAGTAAATATGCAAGAGTAACAAATCAATAAGAAAGAAGAAAAAAAGGTGACTGATATGGCTAAGGGTACAGTGAAGTGGTTTAGTGATCAGAAGGGCTATGGCTTTATTACTCCGGAGAACGGTAAGGACGTGTTCGTCCATTATTCCGCGATCCAGGGCGATGGGTTTAAGTCTCTGCGCGAGGGTGAGGCGGTTGAGTTCGACATTACCTCCGGCCCGAAGGGCGAGCAGGCCTCCAACGTTCGGAAAGCGTAAAGTTTCGCAAGAAACATTAAGTTCCGATCTACAACGGGCCCAGGGGATTCGTTCCCTGGGCCCTGTTTTTTTGGAGAAGGATATTGAAGAACAGTTCGTCCGCGCCTCCGGCCCCGGCGGACAGAATGTAAATAAAGTTTCCACGGCCGTGGTGCTGAAGCACCGGCCCACCGGTATTGAGGTGCGCGTGGAGAAGGAACGATCGCAGGCCCTCAACCGGATTCTGGCTCGGCGTTTGCTGCTGAAAAAACTGGAAGAAATCCAGCGTCAGCGATTGCTCGACAAACAGAAAAAGCGCCATCAGCAGCGTGCCCGCCGCCGGCGCCGCTCGACCTCCGCCCAGCAGCGGCTTTTAGATCAGAAAAAGAAGCACTCCACCAAAAAAAACCTGCGCCGGAAACCCAATCTGGACGATTAAATCCAGTCTATTTTTTCCCGCCGCAAAATCGTATCATAGTAGCAGGAGGTTCGCTGCCCCATCATGTTTAAAATCGCCTTAGATAAGATGACGCGCCGTTGCGTGGAACTAGGTCTTTTACAGGGATTGTTGTTGTTTGGAATGCAGAAAGCGATCGAGCATTCGTTCTGGCCACTTAACCGGCCAACTGTACTGGTGCCTCTTTATCTGCTGATTTTGGTTATTCCTCCGATCGCGGCGCTTTTATCCGAGCAATTTGAGCGGAGGCTGACCTGGAAATACATCGCCGGTCTGACGGTAGTTTTGGCCGGAATGGCGCTTTATACGGTTCGGACCGAATCCTGGGCGTTTGATCTTATGCGTGGATCTTCCGGCGAACCGATCTTGCTCATCTGTCTGGCTATTTCCGCAACGTTGCTTTGTTACATCAGCATCGCGTTCGCGCAAGCCCGCTTGGCCGCCGGCGGACCGGGATTTTCGTACAAGCATCTGTTCGAATATTCCTGGAACAATATTGTTTCTATGCAAATCTCAGTACTTTTCTGCTGGATTTTCTGGATGCTGCTGGGGCTTTTGGGCAGTTTGTTCGCGGTGCTCGGGATCCAGTTTTTTGTGAAGCTCTACATCAAACCGGCGTTTTTTTATCCGGTCACGACGGGCGCGCTGGCGTACGGCCTTTCGTTCAGCCGGATGCATGGAACGCTGGTGCTGGGCCAGCGCAACACGCTGCTCCTGGTTTTTAAGAATCTGCTGCCGATAGCGGCCGCCATCGCGCTGTTGTTTCTATCGGCGCTGCCGTTTACGGGGCTGCAGCCGATTTGGAAAACCGGCCATGCCACGGTGCTGCTGGTCAATTTGCAGGTCTGCCTGATTTTCTTTTTTAATGCCGTTTACCAGGATGGCTCTGCGGCCGAGCGGCCGTATAATCAATGGATTCGACGTCTTGTACTGCTCGGAATTTTAACGCTTCCGATTTACTCAACGATCAGCGTTTATTCGCTCGGTTTGCGCATCGTTCAGCACGGATGGACTGTCAGCCGCGTGCTGGCCTCGTTAATTGTCGCTGTGGCGGGGCTTTATTCTCTTGGTTATGGCTGGACTGTGCTGCGCCGGCAGGCGGCCTGGATGCAGGGGATTGAGGGCGTGAATATCCGCGTAGCCGCTGTGATTATGGCGGTGGCGGTTTTGCTGCATACGCCGCTGCTGGATCCACGGTTGATTGCCGCCCGAAGCCAGGTATCCCGGCTCACTTCCGGTAAAGTAGCGCCTGAGAAATTCGATTTTGATTATCTCCGCTTTCATCTTGGGAAACCCGGTCAGCATGCGTTGAAACGATTGTCCAAACTGGAAAAGCATCCTGCGGCTGAGCAAATCCGCAAACTGGCACAGGCTGCTCTCGAGAAAAAAGACTATGTGCGATACGGCAAGCCGCATAATGGTCCGGAGTTGAATGCCAAACAATTTGCCGCGAAAATCCGCTGGTTCCCTGTGGGCCATCCGGCCGATGCCGGCGTGGCGCAGTTTTTATTTGAGCGAAGAGAAGAGCATCCTTACCGGAATCTGTTTTCCGGATCGAACGAAAACGGCACTGTTTTAATGGCCGATTTAACCGGCGATGCACAGGAAGAAGCGATCGTTTTTATTCCGTATCAGCAGGCGCCCGTTTTAGTAAAGGGAAAAGAGGGTTGGGCAGAGCGGGCGGTTTTGGAGGGTGAATATATGGATCCAAACGCATTGCAAACATTGCGCGAGAAAATAGAAGCAGGCGACTATCAGGTACGTCCCGCTTCCTGGAAAGAAATCAGTATCGGCGGCAAGATTTTTTATGCCATGAATAGGGATAAAAATAAATGAATCAACCCAATCGTTTTTTTCTGGTTTTTGCAGTGACGGGCTTGACGCTGGCAATGTCCGGATGCGCCGGGTCGATGAAGCGGTATACATTCCCGGCGAATTGGCCGGTGGGTTTGCGCGAGCCGCAGGTGGCGCCGGCCGCTGAGTTAAGAAGCCCGTCGGTCGAAGTCAACCTGCTGATTCTTGATGATCAGGACCTGATTCGTCCGGTGGAAACCGACGCCAGCCGCCCGACGGTGGAAGTTCTTTCGCAGCTCCTGAAAAAACAGCTGGAAGCATCCGGTGTGAATGTGGTCGACGCCAACGGCGACTATATTCTTTCCGGCATCATTCCGCGGCTCGGTTACACCGAGCAGAGCGGTTTTCCTCGCCGGTTTATCTACACCTCTGATTTGTCGTATCAGCTGGTGAAGCGCGACAGCGGGCAGATGGTTCTCGACGGGCATCTGCAGCAGGAAACCGAGCAGTCGGTGCTGATCAATACGATGACCCGTTTGCCGGCCGATCCGGAAGCGCCGGAACGGATTTTAATCGATAAATGTGTCACACCCACCTGGGAAACGGTCGCCGGCGCCGTAAGCGCGCATTTCCAGAAACAGGCGGGCCTCAATGATTGAAAAGCTGTATCACCTGACGACCCACCCGTGGTGGCAGTACCTCCAGCCGATGCTGGTGGGACTGGCTGTTTTTCTGTCAGCCTTTCTGGTTCGCCGGGTTTTATTGCGCCGTCTTCAGCGCTGGGCTGAGAAAACCGTATGGGAATGGGACGACATCGTCATTGAGGCAATTAAAAATCCGTCATTCTACTGGTGTTTGATCGCCGGGTTATATGCGGTGGTGGTGGCGCTGCCGATGCAGCCGGGCTGGGAACAGCTGGCCGGAAAACTGTTTACGATTCTTTGGTTGATTTCGTTGACGATATTGACGCTGCGCGTGGCCGACCAGATGATCCGCCGTTATGGCATGAAAATCGGCGGCACGCTTCCGCTGACCAGCCTCGGTCAAAATTTGGCAAAAGCGGCGATTTTTACCATGGGCGCGCTGATGATCCTCAACAGTCTGGGGGTCTCGATCACGCCGATCCTGACGGCGCTGGGCGTGGGCGGTCTGGCCGTGGCGCTGGCGCTGCAGGATACGCTGGCCAATCTTTTCGCCGGTATTTATGTGTCGCTGGCGCGGCAGATTCGTGTCGGAGATTACATCAAGCTGGATTCCGGTGAAGAAGGGCATATCACTGACATCGGCTGGCGCAGCACCCGAATCATGACGTTGGGAAGCAATGGGATTGTTATTCCCAATACCAAAATAGCGCAGGCGATCGTTACGAATTTTGATCTTCCGTATCAGGATATGGCTGTGTTGGTGGAGGTGCGCGTCAATTACGGCAGTGATCTGGAAAAGGTGGAAAAGATTACCGCTGAAGTGGGGCGGGCTGTGATGAAGGAAGTGACCGGCGGAGTTGAAAGTTTTGAACCGTTTATCCGGTACCATACCTTCGCCGATTTCAGCGTTAATTTTACCGTGATTTTGCGGGCTAAAACTTTTGTGGATCAATACCTGATCAAGCATGAATTTATCAAGCGGCTGCACCTGAGCTATGCGCAGGAGGGAATTCGGATTCAGCTCCCAACGCAGATGGTTGTTCAGGAACCGCCGCCTGCTCGATGATCCGCACTGTTTTTGTTCTTTATAAACGGCCGCCGGTTTTTCCGGGCGGCGCGCGTCCCGCGTGGGTCCGGGGGGATGAATTGCACGCGAAAGATTCGGCGCGCGTTCACCGCGAAGCGCTCAAAAACATTCTTCGTTTCCTGGACGGCCAGCCGGTTCGCGTACGCAGCTCCGACCGCGTCAATAAAACTGCGATTGCCGGCAGCGATCTGCTCATTTCCGTCGGGGGAGACGGCACGTTTCTGGAACTGGCCCGCGCCGCAAATTCCCAATGGATACTGGGCGTCAATTCAGATCCGGCGCGCAGCGTCGGCAGTTTTTGTCCGGTTTCCGCGGTATCGTTCGCGCGGTTTTTTAAACAGACACGAATGGGCCGGCGGAAAATTTTACCGCTTTACCGGATGGGGGTTGTCCTGAACGGCCGGCGGATCCCGATCCCGGTGCTCAACGATCTGTTGATTACCGATCAGCGTCCGGCGGCGATGAGTCTTTACCGGCTGGAAATCGGCCGGCATAAAGAAGAACAGCGTTCGTCCGGGCTTTGGATCGCAACGGCGGCCGGCTCAACAGGGGCTGTCCGTTCAGCGGGCGGCCGGGTTTTGCCGCGCGGTTCGCGCCAGATTCAGTACCGGCCGCGCGAGCTTTATTGCCAGGGACAGTCTGCGTCGGCCCACCGGTTGACCGGCCAGGTGTTGGCAGCCGGAAAGACAATCCGCGTCGGGTCGTTGATGCGCAATGGATTACTCTGTTTCGACGGAGATCATCTGCAGTTCCCGTTCCGGTACGGCGACCGGATTGAAGTGATGGGCGGGCAATCCCCGCTGAAATGTCTGATCTAATGATGCGTACTGATTCCGTTTTTTTGAAAGCCTGCCGCCGAGAGCCGGTTCCATACACGCCGGTTTGGATTATGCGCCAGGCCGGCCGCTATATGAAATCGTACCGCGACATCCGCAGCAAGGTGTCGTTCATGGAGTTGTGCAAGAACAAAGAGCTCGCTTCCGAAGTGACGGTTCGCGCCGCAGAACAGCTGGGCGTCGACGCCGCGATTATTTTCTCGGACATTCTTTTAATCGCCGAACCGATGGGCCTGAAGCTGGAGTACGATACGCCGCAGGGGCCGGCAATCCGCGGCGGAATCTCGACGAAGGAACAGGTTGACCGGATTCCGGAAGTTCGTCCCGAGGAAACACTGGCATTTGTCGCCGACGCGGTTCGCCTGACGCGTGCCCGCCTAAAACCGGACCTTCCTCTGATCGGATTTTGCGGAGCGCCATTTACGCTCGGCGCTTATTTGATTGAAGGCGGCGGATCGAAGCAGTTTGTTCGCACGAAGCAATGGATTAAGGATGATGCCGGTGCCTGGCATGCGCTGATGGAAAAACTGGTTCGCGGACTGGCCGGCTATTTGAAAATGCAGGTGGCCGCCGGCGCCGATGCGCTGCAGATTTTCGACAGCTGGGCCGGCTGTTTATCACCCCAGGAATACCGCGATTACGCGCTGCCGCACAGCCAGGCGTTGATCCGCGCCGTCGGAAATAAAGTGCCGATCATTTATTTTGGAACCGGCACCGCTCCGTTTTTAAAAGAGTTCGCTTCGGCCGGCGCCGATGTGATCGGCGTTGATTCGCAGATCGGACTGAACGCCGCCTGGGATATTATCGGGCCGCAGAAAGCGATCCAGGGAAATCTCGATCCGCAGATACTTTTTTCCACGCCGGAATTGATCGAACAAGAAGTGAAGAAAATTCTGGATCAGGCTGACGGACGCCCCGGCCATATTTTCAATCTGGGGCATGGCATTTTGCCGGCGACGCCGGAAGAAAATGCATCGGCACTCGTGGAGATCGTGCATCGGCTCAGTAGAACCGCTTCTGGAAAATAATGAAAAAGGTCGTTATTGTCGGCGGCGGCATTGCGGGGTTATCGACGGCCTGGTTTTTGTCCGAAGCTGCGAAAGCGCGCGGAATTCAAATCGGCATTACGCTCGTCGAGCGCGAGAACCGGCTGGGCGGGTTGATTCAAACGATCCACCGCGATGGCTGTTTGATGGAGGCAGGCCCCGATGCTTTTTTGTCGGAGAAGCCGGCCGCTGCCGACCTTTGCCGGAGCATCGGATTGGAGACGGAACTGATCCCGACGAATCCTGAATTCCGGCGCAGCTTTTTTGTTTGGGGAAAGAAACTGCATCCGGTTCCCGAAGGATTTTATCTGCTGGCCCCGACGTCGTGGAGAGCGCTGTGGTGGACGCCGCTGTTGACCTGGCGCGGCAAACTGCGCGCAGCGATGGAGTGGGTGATTCCGGCGGACTGGTCCGGCACCGATTGCAGCGTGGCCGATTTTGTGCGGCGCAGGTTTGGAGCGGAACTGTTGGAAAGGATCGCCCAGCCGATGGTGGGCGGGATCTATACGGCCGATTTGGAAAAACTGAGCGTTCAGGCGGCGCTTCCTAAATTTTACGCGATGGAACAGCAGGCTGGGTCGGTTTGCCGCGCGCTGTTTCGCAAGGCGAAAACGGAACAAGCTGATAAAGCCAGCGGTCCACGGTACAGTTTGTTTCTTTCGCTGCGGGGCGGAATGGAGCAGTTGATTGAGCGGTTGAGCGGCGTACTCCAATGCGTTGAGTCCCTGCTCGGCAGTGGTATTGAGCGGCTGGAATTCTCGGCAGCCGGCTGGAAAGCGACGCTGGCGGATCAACGAACGATTAATGCCGACGCGGTTTGTCTGGCAATTCCGGCGAATGCCGCCGCTGTTCTTGTCCGGCCGTTTTCCGCCGATTTGGCCGGTCTGCTGGCCGGTATTCCATATGAGTCGGTGGTGACGATGAATCTGGTTTACCGCAAAGAAGATGTTCCGGCCAAATTAAACGGGCTTGGTTTCGTGGTGCCGGTGGCGGAGGGGAACGATCTGGTCGGCTGTTCCTTTTCCAGCATGAAATTTGAAGGGCGCGCTCCGCAGGAACAGTATTTGCTGCGGGCATTCATCGGCGGCGCATTCGATCCGAAAGCGGCGGAGCGCGGCGATGCCGATTTGAGCCGATCCGTGAAGCGGTGGCTCCAGAAATTGCTGGGGATTACCGCTGAACCGCAGCAGATTACCATTCATCGATTGCGGGGGAGTATGCCACAATATACGGTAGGTCATCGTGAGCGTGTCGAAAAGATCAAGCGGGAACAGGCGAAAATTCCGGGTTTTTTTCTAACCGGAAATTCATACGATGGCGTCGGAATTCCCGATACGATTGAGCATGCGCGGAAAACCGCACAGCAGATCATGGAATATTTGGAAAAAGCGGCGTGACATTCGATCATTTGCTGGTGATCGGGTTCGGCGGACCGACGAAACCCGATGAAATTATGCCGTTTTTGCGGCGCGTGGTGGAAGGAACCCGCGTACCGGAAGAACGACTGAAGGTAGTAGAGCATCATTATCAGGAAACGGGCGGTTTTTCACCGTATAACGCCTGCGCGCAGCGGTTGTTGGATGCGCTGAAAACAGCATTGGATGCGCGGGGGCTGGCGGTTCCGGCGTTTATCGGCATGAAGAACTGGCACCCGCTGTTGGAAGAAACGCTGGCGCAGATTAAATCGGCCGGATACCGGCGCGGATTGGCATTGGTCTTGGCGCCGCACCGCTGCGACGCCAGTTTCGGGAAATATCAACGGGCGGTAGAATCGGCCCGGCAAATGGTTGGCGCGGCGGAATTGATCTCGTACGACTATATCGGCCCATGGTTTGATCAGCCGGGGTTCATTGAAGCGCAGGCCGACCAGGTGCGCGCGGTCTGGGATCCGGCGACTGACCCGAGACTGATTAAAACGGGGCTGTTATTTTCGGCGCATTCCATTCCGCAGGAAATGGCGCGGCACTCGGACTACGAACTGGAGATTGCCGTTTCGGCAACCGGCGTGGCCACTGCGCTCGGTGTTCCGGAATGGAAACAGGTTTATCAGTCGCGCAGCGGCTCTCCGTCGCAGCCGTGGCTGGAGCCGGATATTCTGCGGGTGCTGGAAGAAATGTCGTCTCACGGAAAAAAACGGGTCGTCGTGGTTCCGGTCGGATTCTTATTCAACCATACCGAAGTAATGTATGATTTGGATATCGAAGCAAAACAAAAAGCCAACGCGCTGGGTCTGGATTTTCGGCGGGCTTCTACGGTGATGGACAACCCGCGGTTTGTGCAGATGCTGGCGGATCAGGTGGAGAAGCGATGGAGAACGTAAAAACAATGAACCCCGTAGTGCTGCAAACTGAAATTAAGGAAGCGAAATTATTCCGCCGCGGAAAGGTGCGCGATGTCTACGATCTGGGCGAGCATCTGCTGATCGTCGCGACCGACCGGATTTCGGCGTTTGACGTGATTATTCCGACCGGCATCCCCAGCAAGGGCGCCGTGCTGACGGCGCTGTCGGCGTTCTGGTTCGATAAAATTGGATCGCTGATCCCATCCCATTTTATTTCCTGCGATATTGACGATATTCTGGCCCGTTACCCGCAATTAAAACCGCATCGCGCATCGTTGGCCGGCCGCTCGATGCTGGTTAAGAAGGGGAATGTGGTTCCGATCGAATGCGTGGTGCGCGGCTATCTGTCCGGCTCGGGCTGGAAGGAATATCAGAAGAACGGGGCCGTCTGCGGTGTAAAACTGCCGGCCGGATTGCGTGAATCGGAACAGCTGCCGGAACCGATTTTTACGCCGGCCACGAAAGAAGAAACCGGCCACGACATCAACATCAGCGAGGCGGAAATGGCCGCGCGCGTGGGCGCCGAGTTGACGCGCAAACTGCGCGAAGCCAGCATCGCGATCTATTCGCTGGCGCGTGATTTCGCGCGCACGAAGGGAATTATTATCGCCGATACGAAATTTGAATTCGGCATCGCCGACGGCAAGCCGATGCTGATTGATGAGGTATTGACGCCCGACTCGTCCCGCTTCTGGCCGATCGAGGGCTATGCGCCGGGCGGAGCGCCGCCCAGTTTCGACAAGCAGTTCGTGCGCGATTATCTGGAATCAATCCACTGGGACAAGAACCCGCCCGCGCCCGAATTGCCTGAGGCGATTGTCAAAAAAACGAGCGAGAAATATCTGGAAGCACTTAAAAAATTATCCGGTAAAGGTCTCGAAGGATAGGAGAATTTCAACGATGAGTAAAATTTGTGTTGGGATTTTGATGGGAAGCGCCTCCGATTGGAGCAAAATGGAGAAAGCGGCCGAAGTGCTTAAAGAGTTTGGCGTAGAATTTGAAATGAAAGTGCTTTCAGCGCATCGCCTGCCCGATAAGGTGGGCGATTACGCGCGCGAGGCCGAGGGCCGCGGTCTGAAGATATTGATCGCCGGCGCCGGCGTTGCCGCGCATTTGGCCGGCGCGCTGGCCGCGCATCAGACGCTGCCGGTGATTGGAGTCCCCTTAAGCGGCGGCGCGCTCAACGGCGTGGACGCATTGTACGCGACAGTGCAGATGCCCAAAGGCGTTCCCGTGGCGACAGTGGCTGTGGATGGCGCCGCCAATGCCGGATTTCTGGCTGTGCAGATATTGGCGCTTTCCGACGAGCCGCTCCGCAAAAAATTGAAAGCATACAAGGCGGCCGAACGGACAAAGCTGGAAGCGGCTTCCGCCCAGCCCCCGAAAGGAAACAGTTAGCCGATGCCTGGTATTCAC
This sequence comes from Candidatus Omnitrophota bacterium, assembly GCA_023248155.1. Lineage (GTDB taxonomy): Bacteria > Omnitrophota > Gorgyraeia > 1-14-0-20-64-10 > 1-14-0-20-64-10 > JAHFFE01. Next base: position 10,809 of record JAHFFE010000002.1, read on the forward strand.
CGGAGTATTGCCTATTTTTCGATGGAAATAGCCGTTGAGCCGGCGATGCCCACCTACAGCGGCGGTCTGGGTGTTTTGGCCGGCGACACGATCCGTACCGCCGTCGATATGAATGTTCCGATGGTGGCCGTGACGCTACTGCATCGCAAAGGTTACTTTACGCAGAAAATCGACGCGTCGGGGTGGCAGCAGGAGGAACCGGTCGAATGGCAGGCGGAAAAATTCCTGCAGGAATTGCCGCAGCGCGCTTCGGTTGAACTGGAAGGGCGTTTCATTTATCTGCGTGCCTGGCGCTACCGGATCCGATCGGCCGGAGGTTTTTCAGTGCCCGTTTATTTTTTGGATACCGATATCCCGGAGAATTCGCCCGAAGACCGCGCGCTGACACACTACCTTTACGGCGGCGACAACCATTACCGTCTTTGTCAGGAAGCGGTGTTCGGCATCGGCGGCGTCCGCATGCTGCACCTGCTCGGGTATGAAGGGATTAAACGCTATCATATGAATGAGGGGCACGCCGCGCTGCTGACGCTCGACCTGCTGGCCAGCGAAGCCCGCAAGGCGGAACGGTCCGCATTCACGCAGGAAGATGTCAATAATGTCCGCTGGAAATGCGTGTTCACGACCCATACGCCGATTTCGGCCGGACATGACCGGTTTCCGGCAGACCTGGTAGAGCGCGTACTGCGCTACCCTGAAATCAAGACGATGCCCGAACTGTTTTTTGTCGACGGGAAGCTTGATATGACGCACATGGCGATGAGCCTGAGCAATTATGTCAACGGCGTGGCCAAAAAACATGGCGAGGTTTCTTCACAGATGTTTTCGCGGCCGATTGATTCGATTACCAACGGCGTGCATTTACCCACCTGGACGTCGCCGCCGATGCAAAAACTGTTCGACAAATATATTCCGGACTGGCGGAAAGATAATCTCGGTCTGCGGAATGCGCTGACGATACCCAAAGAAGAATTATGGCGCACGCACCAGGAAGCCAAACAACTGTTGTTCGACCGCATTCAGGCTGAAACGGCTGTTTCAATGAATCCCGATACGCTTACGATCGGATTCGCGCGGCGCGCGACCGGTTACAAACGGGCCTGGCTTCTGCTGAATGATCCGGCGCGGCTCAAAGCGATGGCGGCCCGGCATGGCGGTCTTCAGATTGTTTACGGCGGGAAAGCGCATCCGCATGACGAGGAAGGCAAACAGATCATCCAGAAAATCATTCAGTCGGCCGGTACGCTGGCCCCGGAAGTTAAAATTGTTTACCTGCCGAATTACGGGATGGAGCTCAGAAAATTGATTACGTCCGGCGTCGACCTTTGGCTGATTACGCCGCAGCCGCCGCTGGAGGCATCGGGAACCAGCGGCATGAAAGCCGCGATCAACGGCGTTCCGTCGCTGAGCATTCTTGACGGCTGGTGGATAGAAGGACATTTGGAAGGGACCACCGGATGGTCGATCGGCGAGCCGGAAACACCGGGTGACCGGACGCAGGCCGATCTGCAGTCGCTGTACGGCAAGCTCGACGAAACGATTCTGCCGCTGTTTTATAATGACCGACCTGCTTTCGTTGAGGTGATGCGTCATGCGATTGCGCTGAACGGCTCTTTTTTTAATACGCAGCGGATGATGTACGAATATGTGCTCAAGGCTTATTTCCGATAAGCGTGAAAAAGAAGCTCATTATTTACGATCTGGACGGAACGCTGGTCGACACGCGCGAAGATATTGCCCTGTCGGCCAATTTTATGCGCGGCCAGCTGGGCCTGCCGCAACTTCCGGCTGAGACGGTCTGCGCCTACGTTGGGCTGGGCCTGGCGCGGCTGGTGGAAAGTTCCCTGCAGAGCTCAGATCCGGAACTGCTTGAGCAGGGAGCCCGGATTTACCGCGCGCATTACGCCGAACATTTATTGGACAAGTCGCGGCTTTATCCGGATGTGATCGAACTGCTCGATTATTTTCAGGACCGCGCGCAGGTGGTGATTACGAACAAGCCGGAGCCCTATTCGTCGCGCATTTTAAAAGAACTCGGAGTGTCCGGCCGTTTTCTGGATATTGTCGCCGGGGATGAGGTCTATCCGAAAAAACCGTCGCCGGAATCGACGCGCGCGATGATGCATCGCTTCTCGGCGGTTCCCGGCGAAGCGATTTTTATCGGCGATAGTCCGGTGGATGTGCAGACGGGGTTGGCCGCCGGCATTGAAATCGTCGGCGTGGCGCAGGGATTTGTCCCAAAAGAAGAATTGGAAAAAGCGGGGCCCCATTATCTGGTAGACCATTTTAAGGAGCTGCTGCGCATTGCGAAAAAAAACGGCTGGTAATCCAAAAACACCGCGCTTTTATACCACGCAAACACCGGTGGTTGATGCCCAGATTAAAAAGATCGCCGCGATATTTTCCGATCCGCAACAGCAGAAGCTGATCGCCGAAATGATGACCTCGGCCTACCGGTTCGGGCAGGACAATGCCTCGATGATCGACATGAAGATCGTCAACAACGCTGTCAAGGAACTTCGTTACGCATTCCACAAATTTCAGCCGTACCGGCATTTGCGCAAGGTGGTGGTGTTCGGTTCTGCGCGCACGCCGCCGGGACGCCCGTCCTATGAGGCGGCCAAGCGTTTCGGCCGGCAGATGGCGAGGGCCGACTGGATGGTGATCACGGGTGCTGCCAGCGGCATTATGCGCGCCGGACACGAGGGAGCCGGCCGGCAGGCCAGCTTCGGCGTCAATATCCGGCTTCCATTCGAACAGGGATCGAACCCGGTCATTGCGCTCGACGACAAGCTGATCACCTGCAAATATTTTTTCACGCGCAAATTGTTATTCCTCAAGGAATCGCACGCGACGGCGCTGTTTGCCGGCGGGTTTGGCACACTGGACGAGGGATTTGAATGCCTGACGCTGGTACAGACCGGCAAGGCCGATCCGCGCCCGATCGTTTTTGTCGATAATCCCGATGGAAAATTCTGGAAGCCGTTGATCAAGTTTTTTGACGAGCGGTTGATCCGGGAGGGCATGGTTTCTCCGTCCGATCAGGCGCTTTACCGCGTGGTCCGCTCGCCCGAGGAAGCCGCCGAATTCGTGACCGGTTTTTACCGCATCTATCATTCCATGCGCTATGTGGGCGAGCGTCTGGTGTTGCGCCTTTACTCAGCGCTTCCGGCCGCGGCGGTCAAGATGCTTTCAAGAGAATTCAAAGACGTTCTTCTTCCGAGAGGGGAAATCGTTCAGAGCGAGGCGCTCGACGAGGAGCAGGATGAAGCGGAACTGTCTGATTTGCCGCGCCTGGTGCTGCCGTTTGACCGCAGGACCTACGGCCGCCTTTACCAATTAATTTACCGGATCAATGCGCTGGGTTAAATTTTCTAAAATCGCCGCTTTTTTCGTCTGTGCGGTACTTATAGGAGCTTCTGCCATGGCCAGCGAAACGCTGTACGGTTTTACGATGAAAACAATCGACGGGAAAGAGCAGTCCCTGGCCGATTACAAAGGCAAGGTCATTTTAATCGTGAATGTCGCTTCGCGCTGCGGCTTCACGCCGCAGTACAAAGGGCTCGAGGCGCTCTATCAGAAATACAAAGACCGCGGTTTGGTGGTGCTGGGGTTTCCGGCCAATAACTTCGGCGGGCAGGAGCCCGGCAGCAACGAACAGATTCAGCAGTTTTGTTCGCTCAATTACGGAGTGACTTTTCCGATGTTCGCGAAAATCAGCGTGAAAGGGGCCGACATCCACCCGTTGTACAAATACCTCACCGAGTCTTCCGAAGCTCCCGGCGCGATCGCTTGGAATTTCAATAAATTTTTGGTGGACCGGACCGGACGAGCGGTGGTTCATTGGGGTTCGATGACCGCTCCGGATTCCAAAGAACTAAATCAGAAAGTGGAAACTGTTTTATCGTCGTGAATGATATTGAGCAATGGTGTGGCCGATTACAGCCGCCGTTTTCTCAATGGGACCCCGCGCTTCTGGGTTCTGAATTTATTTTTGAACGGGCGGCCACCCGGCGGATCTGGCGCGCGGCCGGTTACCGGCATGGCATTGCCGCTTATCTGAATTTCTTTCTTCTGCGGGAAATCATCCTGACGCATGACGCGGCCCGCCCGTCCCGCTTTTTTTCGCTCTACGCGATGGCGCATGCCTCCTATAAAACATTTCAGTTTATGCAGGAGATGACTCATTCCGGTTTTAAAGCTACCGGCGGGATTGCCAATGAAACGGTGCGCGCCTGGATCCGCCGCGTGGATGAACAGCACAGCCAGCTGGAGATTCCGGAGTGGGTCATGACCTACATTGGATTTAATCTGCTGGAAATGGCCGAGAAAGAGGCGGGCGTTTCAGAGCCCAGGGAAAAACAACTGCATTTGACCTACATGAGCAAAGCGTACCGGCTGATGGGGATCGCGTTTTCGGACGATCGCGATTTAATGGAACGGTTTTCACGGGAGGTTGAGCAACAGCATGCCGGAGATTCCCCCAATTTGCGCAGGCATCTGAAACAGTTTCTTTTACTGGGTGAGGTGGTCGGCGTTTCGTCCTCGTACGAAAAAATCGCGCCGCTGCTTCCCGATAAAACGCGCGAAGTTTTTCGGACTATTTATCCGGAGGTCCGGCCGGGGTTTCTGCCGCGCTGCGCGGCCCGCACGGCCTGTTTCCTGCTGACGGCGGCGGGAAGTTTCTGGCGATTCTCGAAATTCGGGTTCAGCCGGCCGACTTCGGAAAATCTCGCTCAATAACTGCAGTCAGCGCTTCGCCCATTTTCCGGTAGCCGGTAATATCGGGATGAAGTCCGTCGGGCGTCGAAACCAGCGTGCCCGGCCGGTCCGGATTTTCAACTGCCTCGAACAGGTCGCAGAACGAAATACCGTTGCTGGTGCTGTAGGAAGCGATCCATTCGTTGACCTGGCGCATGCGCGTTTCCACCTCGGCCGACATCCGGTTGTAGGGAATAATCGTACAGGCAACCACGCGAATCTGTGCCGCGGCCGCGCGCGCGTAAATCGCTTTCAGATTTTTAATCACGGTTTCCGGGCGGTAGCCCTGATACAGATCGTTGACTCCGGCCAATACCACGACGATCTGCGGGTGATGTTTCAGAACGCTGGAATCAAACCGCGCCAGAATCTCGTCGCTGCGCTGGCCGTTGATGCCCTGGTTGATCACGGTCCATTCGGGGTGGGCCTGCATCATCCAGTAGGCGTACTGGCTTTCGGGGTTGCCGGAACCGTCCGGAGGAGCTTCCAGAGGGGATTGAAATTGAGGTGTTCCGGCCGTCGTGGAATCTCCCAAAGCGACAATGGTCAGCGCCGGCTTGGCGTCGGAAATTTTCGTCAGGCAAACCAGCATAATTACCGCGATCGTCCTAAGCATGTTCTGTCGCAGGCGCGTCATGAGCAGTCACCGGTTCTATGATGTTCAAATCGAGAAAACAACGAATAAGCCGCCGGCACTACGAACAAGGTTAACAGCGTTGAAAGGATCATACCACCAATGACGGTCACTGCCATCGGAATCCGGCTTTCGGCGCCGGGACCGATTGCCATCGCCGGCGGGATGGCCGCGGCGATCGTGGAGATCGAAGTCATCATGATCGGACGCAGGCGAATCGGGCAGGCTTCGAGCAGCGCTTCTTTCACGCTTTTGCCGTCCTCCCGCAGCTGGTTGGTGAATTCTACCAGAAGGATGGAATTCTTTTTCACCAGACCCATTAACAAAATAATGCCGATGTAGCTGTAGATGTTCAGTGATTGATTGGTCATCCAAAGCCCAAGAAAAGCACCCGTGACGCTAAACGGAAGCGCCAGTAAAACGGTCACCGGATGCAGGTAGCTGTTGTACTGGGAAGCGAGGATCATATAGGCGACGGCGATTCCCAGCCAGATTGCAAACAGCAGCGACTGCATCGATTCTTTGAATGCCTGTGATGAACCGCCGAACGACAGGTGATATCCGTCGGGCAAAACCTGCCGCGCGATCCGCTCGGCTTCAATCAGCGCCTTGTCCTGTGATTTTCCGGCCGCCACATTCGCAAACAGCGTGATCGCCCGTTCGCGATTTTTGCGCGTGATCGAAAGGTACGAGGGCCGTTCATCAATGGTGACGACATCTTTCAGCTGGACCAGTTCGCCGCGGTTGTTCCAGACCCAGAGATTTTCAATATCCTGCGCCTGGCCCCGCTGGGAAGGGATCAGCCGGATCCGGATGTCGTACCGCCGTCCATTGCGCGTATATTTTCCAACGCGATCGCCGCCAATTAATGCATTGATCGTCCGGCCGATGGTTTCGACGCTGACGCCGCGTTCGGCGGCTGCCTGACGATTCGGAAAAACGCGCACTTCCGAGACGCCTTTCAAATAATCAGTATCCACATCGACGAGCAGCGGACTTTGGCTCATAATCTCCCTGATTTTTTCGGAATAGTCGGCCAGTTTTTCCCATTCGGGTCCTTGCACGGTCAGTTCGATCGGGAATCCGCGCTGTGCCGAAAGACCACTCAGCGATAGGTCCTGAATCATCGCGCGCGTATCAGGGATTTTGTTCAGTTCTTTGCGGAAAGCCGCCATCAGATCCTGCTGGCTGCGTGGTTTTCCGTCGGGGCCGGCGGGTGGCCGGTCATGCGGCTGCTTGAATGTGACGAACAGCATACCGGTGTTCACTTCGCCGCCGCCGAAACCGCCAATCGATCCAAAATACCGGAGCAATTCCGGTTGTTTCATGGCGAAATCTTCGGCTTTCCTGAACCGCTCATTCGTAAAATCAATCGAAGAACCGGTCGGAGTCTGCAGGCGGCAGAGAAACATGCTCTGGTCCTGGGGCGGCACGAACTCTTTGCGCAGCTGCGGCGTGATCAGAAAAATCGACGCCAGGAACAGCGCGGCCGCAGCCAGCAGCACCAGCATCCGGTGCCGCAGACAGAACGGTAATGTCGATTGATAGACGCGGGCCATCCAACGGAATCCGGCATCGGTCCAGCGGCTGACAATGTTATGGTGTTGCCCGACCTGCAAAAACTGCGCACAGCGCATTGGGGCCAGCGTGAGCGCTTCCAGCAATGAGAGCGCGACGGCGACTGAAATCGTGACGCCGAATTCAAAAAAGAATTTTCCGATGACACCCTGCATGAATGCCACCGGCAGAAAAATCGCGATAATGGCCAGCGTGGCGGCGAATGCCGCGAATGTAATCTGCCGGGCGCCTACGCGCGCCGCCTCAACGCGGCCCAGGCCCTGTTCCTGATAGCGCACGATGTTTTCCATCACCATGATCGCATCGTCGACGACAATGCCGATCGCCAGCGAAAGGCCCAGCAGCGTAAAGGTGTTCAGCGTGAAATGGAAAAAATACATCAAGATGAAAGTTCCGACGATTGACGTAGGGATCGCCATCAAAATATTAAATGTCGCGCTCCAGGAACCCAGAAAAAGCCAGCAGACCAGCGAAGTCAGCACGGCCGAAAGCATCAGCGTAAATGTCAGCTCTCGGATCGAGTCTTCAATGAATTGCGTGCGGTTGAAGTTGACGCCCATCTCGATCCCTTTGGGCAGCTGTTTTTTGACTTCCTCCAGTTTTTTCATGATGCGGTGGGCCACTTCCACCTCGTTGGCGCCGCGCTGTTTTTTGATACCCAGTCCGACGGCCGGCTTGCCCATGATCCGCGCGATGCGGCGCGTGTCGGCCAGACCGTCTTCGATCGAGGCGACTTCTTTGAGGTAGATCGGTTTGTAGACCGGCTGCCCGCCGCGGTGTGCGATGATTAGGTTGCCAAACTCTTCGGGCGTGGAGGCTTCTCCCATTGCGCGGACATTGGATTCTTTCGTGCTGGTTTCAATCCGGCCGGCCGGCAGCTCGGCATGCTCGGTCTGAATCGCCCGCATTACGTCATCAACGGTCAGCTGCAGCGCTTCCAGTTTTTTCGCATCAATCCAGACGCGCAGGTTCCGGTCGAGCGATCCGCCCAGTGTTACTTCACCCACGCCTCCTACTGTCTGAAATTTGTCTTTCAGCGTGTTTTGCGCGTAATCCATCAAGTCGCGCAGCGGCATTGACTCGCTGGCTACGCCCAACCAGAGGATCGGGTTGTCCTGCGGATTTACTTTCGTGACGATCGGCGGGTCCAGTTCTTTCGGCAGTTGCTTCTGGGCCTGCGCGATTTTGGTTTGCACTTCCTGGACCGCCACATCGATCTCGCGGCCCAATTCGAATTCCAGCGTGATGTTGGCCGAGCCTTGCCGCGAGGTAGAGGTAATGTCGCGGATGCCTTGCACCGAACTGACGGCATCTTCCACGACATCGACCACATCCGATTCCATCACTTCGGGCGCAGCGCCTTCCCAGGTCAGCTGCACGTTCACGACCGGAAACTCCACATCAGGCATTTGGCTGACGCCCATGCCGTGGAAACCGATCAAGCCGAATAAAATCAATCCGATCATCAGCATCCAGGCGAACACCGGGTTTTTGATCGAAAGATCGGAAAGTGTCATGCCGGTTTTTCCTCCAGCGAATAGCCGGCTGCCGTTTGCAGTTTCCAGTAAAGGCGCCGTGCCTCGTACGCCATCTGCGTCACTTCACGGCGCGAATCCTGCAGTGTTTGCAGCGCGGCCAGCACTTCCAGGTTGTTCACCAGATTTAAGCGGTATTCCTTAACCTCATATTGATAGGTTTCATCGGTTGATTCGAGCGCTTCTCTCAGCGCGCGCAGGCGGCGCAGCGCTCCTTCATACTGCGCATGCGAATCCAGGATCTCGTGCAGGGCGGTCCTCCGCGCCTGCCTCAGCGTAATCTCGGCCTGGCGCAGTTCCGAAGCCGCTTCTTTGTTGGCGCCTAAAGCGCTGCCGCCCTGAAAAATCGGAACTTTCACATTTAGCGAAGCATCCCATTTGACATCCTCTGCGGCGCCGGATCGTTCAACGTAATAATTACCGTCGGCGTTTACGGTCGGGAAATATTGCGCGCGCGCGACCGTTTTTTGCTGCTGCGCGATTTGGACTGCTTCTTCGGCTGCTTTCACGTCGGGCCGAAGATTGGCCCGCGAAAGATAGTTTTCTTGCGCCGGAACGGCCGGCAGGTTAGGGCCGGGATTTTGCAGTTCACCGATCGCATCCAAGCCGGTTAAAAACTGCAGCAGCTGCGCGACGACCGTTTCCTGATTTTGAACCGTTTCCCATTCGGCTTCCACGCGGTGCAGTTGCGCTTGCGCGGCCACGACCTCACTGACGCGCGAGCGGCCCAGATTTTCGCGCTGTTGAAGTTCCCGAAGCCGTTCTTTTAAGGTTTCCCGGATCGTATTGAGGATGTCCAGTTGTTCCTGCTGTTCCAGCAGCAGGTAGAATGCGTCCGAAACATCGACCAGCAGCAATTGTTCAGCCCGTTTTTTCTCCTGTTCCAACTGTTTCTTTTCAAGGCGGGATCCTTTGAGCGCTGCGAATTCCTTGAATCCTGAAAACAGCGGCTGACTGAAACTGAATTTCCGTTCGGGAAGGCTTTTGCGCGTGAAAGGGGAATTACCGCTTCCATCTTGCCGTTTGTCGATCGAGGAAAACGAAACGCGCGGTAATAGGCTCGAGAACGCTTGCAGCAAGCGCCCTTCGGTTTCCGTGATTCGCTCCGACCGCAGCGCGACTTCCTCGCTTTGCTTAATAGCCATCCGGTAGCAGTCCTCCAGCGTCAGCGGCTTTGTCGGTTCCGCGGCAGCGCTTGAGCCGATCATCAGCAGCGCGATCAATCCGGCCGCTATTTTTGATGGGCTGCGCATCAGCGGGCCTCCCGCGAAAGGATCGCGGCCACTTTTTCGAGCGTGGCGATATACTGCTTTCGTTCCAGCGCTGATAAATGCCCAAAAACGCGCATCAGCTGTTTTTTCTTTTCGTTCCAGACCGATTCGAACAGCTGGCGTCCCTTGGGGGTGATTTCCAGGCGGATCATCCGCCGGTCGTTCCGGTCGTCGATGCGGCGTACCCAGCTTTGGGCCACCAGCCGGTCCGTCAGTCCTGTGGCTGCCGGGCGCGAAATTTTTAGGAAACGGGCCAATTCATTGGTGGGGCAGCCGTGATGCTCGGCAATATATTCCAGCGCCCAGAGCTGCGGCAGCGTGATTTTTCCGCGCGATAAAGGGTTCGATTCGCGTCGCGCAAATCCGCGCATCAGCTGCGGCAGCAGCACAATCATTCGTTGTCCGAACGGCTCGATATTCATCTGTTTTTTTTGGGTAGATAGTTTACCTAGTTAACTATTAATCAATAGAACTATAGCATTTGTTCGGCCGGGTCGTCAAGTCGCTTGAATCAAGGGCCTTTCCCCGGCTATCATAGAAGGGATGGCACCCATGAAGACAGACTCCCTTGTTGGCCGCATGGCCGGTGTTGCCCGCCTTCAGCCGGAGGTTTACCGGCGGATTTTGTCGGATCCTTCGGCAGACCGGCAGGCGCTGCTCGTGGTTATTTTATCCGGTCTCTGCGCCGGGCTGGGCATCCTGGATCAGGTCGGCCCGGAAGGGGTTTTGATTGGAACGCTGCTGCTGGTTGTGCTCTGGTATTTTCTTGCCTGGTTTGTGCGCTGGCTCGGCCCCAAATTTTTTTCAGAACCAGAAATGACAATTCCCGGTCAGAAAGCGCTTCTTCGCGTGCTCGGTTTTGTGAATGCTCCCGGTATTCTGCGCATTCTTGCGGTATTCCTCAACATTGCGCCCGTCATTTATGTCATTGTGATCACCTGGATTTTGGCTTCCACGGTGCTGGCGGTTCGACTCGCGTTCGGCTATGAAAAAATCTGGCATGCCGTCGTCGTTACATTATTGGGCTGGTTCGCACAAGTGCTGATCATGCAGGCGCTTTTTGTGATGGGCGGCTGAGATGACCGGTTTTCAGTGGGTTCTGGCTTCTGCGCTCGGTTTTTTGATCGCGCTGGTATGGGTTCGTCGCGTACTGAGGCGTCTGGTTGTCTGGATCAAGCGCCTGCGCTCCGGGGAACTTATTCCGGCCCCGGTTCCTCTTTGGAGTTTTTTCTGGCCGGTGGCGAATGAAGCGGCCAAGATGGGCAAAGATCTTTATGAAGCGCGCCGAATTGCCGAGCAGGAGGCCCACTTGCGCTGGAAGGGCCAGTCCCGCTGGACCCCGGAACGCCTGAAAAATCATGTACAGGTTCTTCTGCATGGCCGCCCGTTTGTTTTAATCGCCAACCGGGAACCGTATACCCATGTGCGCGATGGCGGAAAGATCCGTTGCATCATGCCGGCCAGCGGATTGGTGACTGCTGTGGAGCCGATCCTGCGCGCCTGCGGCGGCACCTGGGTTGCCACTGCCTCCGGCGATGCCGACCGGGAAACAGCCGACGCGCACGGCCGGCTGGCGGTTCCGCCCGATGATCCGGCCTACACGCTGCGGCGGCTTTGGCTGACCGAAGAAGAAGAAGAAGGCTACTACTACGGTTTTTCAAACGAAGGGCTCTGGCCGCTCTGCCACATTGCCCATACGCGTCCCATCTTTCGCATCGAGGATTGGCAGCAGTATAAAAAGGTGAACCAGAAATTCGCACGGGCCACGCTCGACGAACTGGCCGGCACCAAAAACCCGTTCGTGCTGATTCAGGACTATCATTACGCGCTGCTTCCGAAAATGATCCGCGACGAGCGGCCCGACGCGCGCATTGCGCTGTTCTGGCATATTCCGTGGACCAGTCCGGAGGCGTTTGCGATCTGCCCCTGGGCGCGAGAAATTTTGCAGGGAATGCTGGGTGCCGATCTGATGGGGTTTCACATTCAGTCGCACTGCAATAATTTTCTGGAAACGGCTGAGCGCTTGCTTGAGGCGCGCATCGACTGGGATCAATTTGCCGTTAACCGGTCCGGCAGTAAAACCGTTGTGAAACCGTTTCCGATCAGCATTGCCGAAAGTACGCTGCGCGGCCGCGGCGAGGAACAAACTCCGGCCTCTGCGCGCGAAGAGGTGTTTAAGCAGCTGGGCATGAACGTCCAGTGGATGGGCGTGGGCGTCGACCGGATCGACTACACCAAAGGGATTGCCGAGCGGTTCCGCGCGATCGAGCGGTTTCTGGAGAAATATCCGGAATTCCAGCGGAAGTTTTCATTCGTCGAGTTGGGAGCCCCCAGCCGGACCGGCATCAAGCGATACAACGATCTGGGTCAGGAGCTGCAGGATGAGGCGGACCGCATCAACGCGCGGTTTCAGAAGTCCGGATGGAAACCGATTATCTTTTTGAAAGATCAGCACAGTCAGCAGACGATCACCCGTTTTTACAAGGCGGCCAACATCTGTCTGGTCACGTCGCTGCATGATGGAATGAATTTAGTCGCCAAGGAATTTGTCGCCACGCGCACCGACCGGCAGGGGGTTTTGATTTTAAGCCGTTTTGCCGGCGCATCACAGGAACTGCGCGATGCGCTGCTGGTCAACCCGTATGATGTCGATGAGGGCGCCGAGGCGATTTACCGCTCGTTGACAATGACGCCCGAAGAACAAAGTTCGCGAATGTCCCGCATGCATACCATTCTTGAAGAACACAATGTCTACCGCTGGGCCGCTGACATCATGACGGAGCTTAACCGGATCCATCCGGACGATTCTTTTTAATGGCAGAACCGGGTTCTCGTATTCCGGTAATTCTGTTTCTTGATTTTGACGGGACGCTGGTGCCGATCCGCGAACATCCTTCGCTGGTTTCGATGCCGGTTTCCAGCCGCCGGTTCTTGCAGAAGCTTTCCCGCGTCCCGGGTGTTCGTCTGGCGGTTGTCAGCGGCCGCGCGCTTTCCGATTTAAAGAAACGAACCGGCGTAAGCGGCATCTGCTATGTCGGGAATCATGGCCTGCAGATGGAAGGGGCCGGCGTTCGCTATCTGTACCCGGCCGTCCGTCGAGGGAAAAGAGTCCTTTCAAAAATCGCCCGTGAAATTCGTGCGGCTGTCGACGGTATTCCGGGTGTCTGGCTGGAAGACAAGCAGTTTTCACTGTCGCTGCATTTTCGGCAGGGTTCGGCCGCCGGAAAGAAAAAAGCGCGGAAATTATTTTTTGAAACGGTCCGTCCGTTTGTCTCCGCCGGGAAGGTGAAGGCTACCCAAGGCAAAGAGGTGTTGGAAGTCCGGCTGCCGGTTGGTTGGAATAAAGGCCGGGCGGTTCAATGGCTGCTGAAGAAATGGAGTCCCGGTCGTTCTGTTCCGGCTTGCGTGATTGCCGCCGGGGATGACCGGACCGATGAAGATATGTTTCGCGCGATCTCGCCGGGAGGAATTTCCATTTTGGTGGGGGGGCCGGGTGTGGCCACTCGCGCGCGCTACCGCGTGAGTACTTCGGCCGGGCTGTACCGTTTTCTAAAAGAGCTTCAGCGCCAGCTTCTTCATTCCAGCCGTTAGAGGCAGTTTCTGCAGTTGATCAATCTCCACCCAGCGTGTCTGCAAATAGCCGTTTAAACGAACGGTCGGGTTCTTGGCAGTACACCGGAATGCTTCAATTTCCAGATCGCGGTGCGACAGCACTTGCCGCTGTGTTCCGGCCGGTGTCAGGCCGGTGACGCGAATCCCCAGCTTTTCCTGAAGCAGTTGCCGCAGAGAAGCCTGTTTCTCAGTGTTCTCTAAAAGGACTCCTCCCGGAAATTCCCATAAACCGGGCAGCAGATTTTCCATCGGCCGGCGCGCGACCAATACCGATCCGTTCTTTTCCAGGATTCCGCAGAGATAGCGGATTGTTTTCCGTCCGGCCGGTTTTTTTGAAGGCGGGATTTTTTCCTGCCAGCCTTTGATGCGGGCGATGCAGTCGTCTGCGATCGGGCAATGCGGACAGTCCGGCTGCCTCGGCGTGCAGAGCGTGGAGCCCAGGTCCATCAGCGCCTGATTATAATCGCCGGCGTTGCGTTGTGGAACATGGCGGTCAGCCAGATCCCAGAGTTGTTTTATCACGGATGTTTCGCGCGGATTTCGTGTGATGCCGAAGTAACGGCAGAAAACGCGGATCACGTTGCCGTCTACGACGGCGGCCGGCCGGTCATAGGCGATGCTGGCGATTGCTCCGGCGCTGTACCGGCCGATACCCGGCAGCTGCCGGAGACCTTCCACCGTGTCCGGGATTTTCCCGCCATAGTGCGCCGTCACTTCGCGCGCCATGGCGTGCAGATTTCGCGCGCGCGAATAATAGCCGAGGCCCGACCAGGCGTCGAGCACCGCGGTGTCCGGAGCCTGCGCCAGCCGTTTTACCGTCGGGAATTTCTTCAAAAACCGATGGTAATAGGGAATGACCGTATTCACCTGGGTCTGCTGAAGCATCATTTCGGAAATCCAGATCGCGTACGGATCTTTCGTGCCGCGCCAGGGCAGATTTTTCCGCGTTGTTTTCAGCCGGTACCAGCGCAGCAGCCGTTGTTGAAAAGAGGGCAGGCTCCCCTTGATCATGGTATTTTCGCCGTTGGTAGAGATAATAATCCCGGCAGCGTCTGCCATACGGACTCTTCCAGTCCCGGCAGTCCATAATTCGGGAACCGGCCCGCCTGGGCGGGCTGGTAAGTTCCAAACATCCGGTCCCAGAATGGAAAGATAAACCCGTAATTGGAATTGGTTTCCTCCGGTTGATCCGAGTGATGCAGCCGGTGGATGTCGGGCGTCACGATGATGCGGCCTAACAGCGAACCGGCCGTCGGCGGCAGCGCAATATTGCCGTGCTGAAAGATCAGGATCATTCCCAGAATTAATTCATAACAAATCCACTGGCGCAGTTCGACGCCCAACAGCGGAAGCACAATAATTTTTATCAACGAAGAGAACAAGACCTCTCCAAAATGAAAACGGTACGCGGTTGTCGCGTCCAGTGTTCGTTCGCAGTGGTGAACCCGATGAAATTTCCAAAGAAACAGCGTTTTATGCATACAGCGGTGCCATGCATAGGCCCAAAGATCCAACAGCAGAAACGCGGCCAGCGTGCGCACCAGCGGCGGCCAGACAACCCAGTGCAGAATGCCGAACTGTTGCGCTTCGGCCCAGACAGCGGCGGCGCGGCTTAGGAACGCGATGCCATAAACCAGAATAAATCCGTTGAGAAGTCCCAGCCCCAGATTACAAGCAGCGTGGTTCAGGCGCGGCTGTCGTGCAGGTAAAGGAAAAAATGGAATGACCGATTCAGCCCAAAAACAGAGTGTTAAAACCAGAAGCTGGAACGGAAGGACCCAGCTTTCCACGGCTCTTACCGTTCCTCGAGCCCCAGCACTCCGTAAGGACAGCTTTCAGCGGTATGGAGGTAGGTGCCGTCTTTGGCGGGCGGCAGAGGCGCCGTGAACAGTTCTCCGACTCCGCAGACTGCGCGCGATGCCGTTTCGCGTACTCCGCGGCCAACCCCTTTGATAACGCCGTTGTTTTGTTTTGCGGCGATGAAAGGCTGATGGAAAAGTTCTACCCAGCAAAAGGCCACATTTGAAAGTCCACGGATAAATTGTCCTGACAATTTGGTGACATAGTCATCGGAGGAAGCGGCCTGGCAGATCGACATCCCCCGGCAGTAGCCTTCGGCAGGGAGAGCCAGTACGCAGAGGCCGCCCAGCACGATCCAAAGCAGAATTTTTTTCTTCATTCCGCGCTCATGACCGTAACCCGCTGTACGCGGCGCTGCTCGTCCTGCTTCTCGGAAGCCGGCGCGTTGATCTGGCGGATTAATGAGCGGTCTTCGTCGGACATTCGCGTGAAAGAGATCCCCACCTGGTATTGGCCGTCGCCGGTGCGCGGGATTGAATGAACCACGCGGCCGATGATCGACATGGTGCCGGCTGTTCGCTGAGGAAGCGGCAGTGACGAGCGCTGGAATTTCATATCCAGCACGACACCCCACGGAATCGCCTTGTTGCTGATCAAGCCGAGGCCGTATTCGCTGATGTCGTACAGAAAAGCATGGATCGATGCGGCGTCGAATGGAACTGACGGCGCCGATGCGTCCGGCTGAATTTCTACCTGAACGGGAATCGACATAACAATTATGATTCTACATCTAAAGACGCTGGAGTGGGATAAAATAAGGGCGGTATGGAGAAGCCAACACCCCCTAAAACAATTGAAGATCTTTTGCGCGAAGAGAGGCTGTTCCAGCCTTCTGAGGAGTTCCAGAACAAGGCCAACAGCGCCAATCCCGCTGTTTATGAAGAAGCGGCGAAGGACCGGTTCAAATTTTGGGAAGAATGGGCCGGCCAGCTTCACTGGTTTCGCAAGTGGGACAAGACGCTGGAATGGGAACTGCCGGATGCGCGCTGGTTTGTCGGCGGAAAAACCAACATTGCCTACAACTGCCTCGACCGCCACCTTCCGAAACGGGCCCAGAAACCGGCGATCCTTTGGGAAGGGGAACCGGGCGATCAAAAAACTTTAACCTACGAACAACTTTTCCAGGAAGTCGGCCGTTTTTCCAACGCGCTTAAAAAACTGGGCGTTTGCACCGGCGACCGCGTCACGCTGTATATGCCGATGGTTCCGGAACTGGCCATCGCGATGCTGGCTTGCGCGCGTATCGGCGCGGCGCACAGCGTGGTGTTCGGCGGATTTAGTCCCGAAGCGCTGCGCGGCCGGATTGACGATTCGCAATCGAAGATAGTGATCACCGCCGACGGCGGCTGGCGGCGCGGCGCTGCGATTCCGCTGAAACAGAATGTGGACGAAGCGATTTCCGGCGACTCTCCTGTGAAATCAGTGGTGGTTGTCCGGCGTACCGGCCAAGCCGTTTTAATGAAACCAGGCCGCGATTTCTGGTGGCATGAACAGGTGGCCGGTCAGAGTCCTCGCTGCGAAGCGGAGCCGGTTGATTCCGAACAGATGCTCTACTTGCTGTACACCAGCGGCACCACCGGGAAACCAAAAGGGATCGTTCATACGACCGGCGGATATATGGTCGGCTGTTATGCCACGGCCCGCTGGATTTTTGATTTGAAAGAAGACGATATCTATTGGTGCACGGCCGACATCGGATGGGTGACCGGCCATTCGTATGTGGTGTACGGCCCGCTGCTCAACGGCGCGACCATTGTGATGTACGAAGGGGCTCCGAACCATCCGGAGAACGATCGGTTCTGGGCGATCATCGAAAAATACAAGGTTACCGTTTTTTATACCGCTCCGACGGCGATCAGGACCTTTATGAAATGGGGCGAATCGTTCCCGCAAAAACATAACCTCTCGAGTTTGCGGCTGCTCGGGTCGGTTGGCGAACCGATCAATCCGGAAGCCTGGATCTGGTACCGTCAAATTATCGGCGCGGGGAAATGTCCGATTGTCGATACCTGGTGGCAGACCGAGACCGGACATATCATGATTGCGCCGCTGCCTGGCATCACGGCCCTGAAGCCCGGTTCAGCCACGAAACCGTTTCCCGGTATTGATGCCGATGTGGTGGACGAGCAGGGCAATCCGGCCAACTCCGGTTATCTGGTGATCAAATCACCGTGGCCGGGCATGCTGCGCGGCATCTACGGTGATCCGGAACGGTACCGATCCGTTTACTGGTCGAAATATCCGCAATGGTACTTTACCGGAGACGGCTGCAAGAAAGATGCCGACGGTTATTTCTGGGTGCTGGGCCGCGTCGATGATGTGCTTAAAGTCAGCGGGCACCGGCTCTCGACGATGGAAATTGAAAGCGCGCTGGTCGATTATACCGATGTGGCCGAGGCGGCTGTGATCGGCCGCCAGGACCCGATCAAGGAAAATGCCGTCGTCGCTTTTGTGACCGTGAAAAACGGCGTTTCGGCCACGCCGGAACTGGGGAAAATACTCAAAGACCATGTTGTCAAAAAGATCGGTTCATTGGCCCGTCCGGACACAATTCTGTTTACGTCCGAGCTTCCGAAAACGCGTTCAGGAAAGATTATGCGACGGCTTCTGCGTGACATTGCCGAGGGCAGAGTACTGGGAGATGCTACAACGCTGGCTGATCCGGCCGTTGTCGAATCACTGAAGAAAAACTACTCCGAGGACTGAAGCGTAACCTCGAGTTCCGTGGTTTGCCACCAGAGCCAGCGGCCCAGAGGTCCCAGCCAGCTGATTTTTGAAAACGGAACTTTACTGACTGCGCGGTAGCGGGTCGCGCATCCGAGGCAGTGGCAGGGAATTCCCATCGATTGCAGCGGTCCCTGCGTTGTCCGGTTGTTTACCAGCGTCATCGTCACCAGCCGCTGTCCGCACTGGGGGCAGAACCGTCCCGTTTTGTAAAATTGAAACAGCGAGTAAGCCATTAGTGTTGTTTCTTTCGCGAAGCCGCAATTCTTTCGTAAATCCAATTAGACAACGGCCCGGAGCCGGGCATCTTTTTCAAAAACCAGCCGAGCCATTTCCAGCGCGGCAACTGTTCAAGAAGATCAGGAAATGCCTTGGCCCCGCTGAGCACTTTTCCGTCGGGAAAAACCAGGTGGAACGAATTCTCCAATTCGGAGCGCGTCATATTTGGCACCAGCGACGGGATGCGCGGATCGTCGAAACC
Source organism: Candidatus Omnitrophota bacterium (assembly GCA_023248155.1). Lineage (GTDB taxonomy): Bacteria > Omnitrophota > Gorgyraeia > 1-14-0-20-64-10 > 1-14-0-20-64-10 > JAHFFE01. The sequence continues at coordinate 29,265 of JAHFFE010000002.1, forward strand.
GACCGGTTCAATGCGATGGCGCGTGTCCCAGCGCCGGATCCGTTGCTGGAATCCGACACAGAGCGGGCACTGGTTGTCATACAGCAGATAAAAAGAGCTCATAAGGAAAAATATTGCCTCGGTTTAAAATTCCGCCTGGATCAACCAGTTTTTTGATGCGCGCCATCTCTTTTAATCCGTTAGCGCCGACCATCATTTCCAGATAAGGGATCCGCAGTTTGCCGATGCCATGCTCGGCGGAAACGGTCCCGCCCAGTTCAACCGCTTTTTTTGCCAGCGTTGCGTAAAGTTTCGTGGACTGATCAAACTGCTCTTTGTTTTTCGGAAGCAGGTTGGCATGCAGATGATTTTCTCCGATATGCCCCCAAAGGGCATAATCGATTCCGGACGCCAGTAATTCAGTGCGGTAAAAATCAAACATTGCGCGGGCTGATTCATCCGGCACCGCGAAATCGGTGCCCAGTTTTCGGAACCCATTCTCGGCGGCTTGTTTGTTGACGCGCACCGGCAGTTGGTACCGGTACTGTTGAAACGCCTGATGATCTTCCGGCTCCGAAGAGATTAATTCTTCGGAAACGATTGCACCGTGCGCCCGGGCCAGCGCGAGCCATTGTTGTGCCAGCGCCGCTTCGGTTTTTTTTGTCGTTTCCTGTTCGAACAGCAGCGCTGCGCCGGGCTGATCGCCCAGTATTTTTAATGAATTTCCGTCGAAAAACTCCAGCGTCCGCGGCTGGAGCGTTTTCTTTGCAGCCACAGAAAAATCAAAACAGTCCGTTTCCGATTTAAAGAAAAGCATTCCGCTTATCACCGCTTCCGGTTGCCGCCGGATTTCCAGCTCCAGCTCCGTAAAAACGCCCAACGTTCCTTCGGAGCCGATGAACAGGTCAATCAAATCCATTTGCGGCGCCCAGAAATAGCCGGCCGCATTTTTTGTTTTTGGCTGGCAATAGGTCGGCAACGGAAATGAAACCGGTTTTACCGATGTGGTTTTCATCGACAAGATTCCGTTTTGCGCGAAATGCTTGGAGCGCGTGATTTCGATCGGCGTTGCATCGGCCAGTAAAAGTTTTACGCGGCGGATCCAGGCGCGCGTCGGCCCGTACGCCAGCGACCGCGGCCCTGATGCGTTCGTTGCGGCCGTTCCACCGATGGAGGCCGCTTTCTCTCCGGGATCGGGCGGGTAGAAATAGCCGTACATATCCAATACGGCTTCCAGCGCTTTTAAAGTGACTCCTGGCTCCACAGTCACGCTGCCTGAATTTCTTTCGTCATCCCACAGAACGGGTCCGATCTGGTTGAACCGTTCCGTGGAGAGGATGATTCCAGAGTCAGCTGTGCAGGCGCCGGTGAGTCCGGTTTTCGCGCCGGCCACGGTGACCGGCGTTTTGGCGCGGTTTGCTTCTTTGAGAATCTGCGCCACTTCCTGTTCGGAAGAAGGCGTTTCGATCCGCGGCAGGGAATCGGTCATCGGAGCTACTCTGTTTTTAGGCGGAGATTTGTCAGGATTTTCCGGACTGAAGCGTCGCGGTTGAGCGCGTAGAAATGAAGGCCCGGCACGCCGGATTTCAACAGTTCGGAGCATTGCCGCGTTGCCAGCTCAACACCGTATTCGGCCGCACCGGCATCATCGGTCTCATATTTTTCAAGATTTTTGGCCACATCGGCGGGGATCGTCGATCCGCAGAGCGCCGTAAACCGGCGGATCTGCGCGGCCGAGAGGATCGGCAAAATGCCAGGGATGACCGGCACGGAAATTCCGGCTTTGCGGACAAAATCCAGAAACTCGAAAAAGAACCGGTTATCCAGGAATAACTGCGTGAAAATCACGCAGGCGCCGGCATCGACCTTTTTTTTCAGATAGGCGATATCATCGGCGCGGTTTCCTTTTGCATCCGGATGAATTTCAGGAAAGCCGCTGACGCCGATTGAAAACCAGGGATCTTTTCCTGCTTCTTCCACCAGTTGATAGGAGGAATCGAATCCGTCGGGATGCGGCTTGAAATTGGGCTGATCCTGCGGCGGATCGCCGCGAAGCGCCAGCAGATTGTAAATGCCGGATGCCTTGATTTTTTGCAGGTTGGCGGTGGTTTCTTCGCGCGATTGACCGACAATGTTGAGGTGGCACATCACCTCGACGCCGGAGCTTTCCTTGAGTTTCCGGCAAAGATCAATGGTCAGATCACGCGTACTGCCGCCGGCGCCGAATGTGACTGAAAAGAATACAGGATTTACCGCTTTCAGCCGCTCGACGGTTTCAAAAAGCTTTGAAATTCCCTCGGGTGTTTTCGGAGGAAACAGCTCGATCGAAATGTCCGGCTTTTGCCTGGATTGATAGAGCCGGTCAAGCCGCATGAGAACCGGTTCTACCGGTGCGATTTTTTTTGCGGACCGAGCGGACAATGTAAAAGATGAAACCGCCGATCAGCACATAGGGAAGGGCCAGCAGAAGGCAGAGCGAAACGGAAAAACCGTTCATCAGCTTGGAAGCGCCGGCCGCCGTCGACTGATTCGAGGCCACTTCACGGCACATTGGGCAGGCGGTAGCGGTTCCCGCTCCGATTAATAATAAGAACAGAAATGCTATAACTACGGGTGGTATAAGATATTTTTTCATTTCCAGGTCATCCGGTACAGCATCCAGTAGACTACCACACCTGTGACTGAAACATACAGCCAGATGGGCAGCGTCCAGCGCGCGATTTTGCGGTGGGCTTCAACCCGGTCTTTCAGTCCCAAAGTAAGCGTGCGGATCGCCATCGGCGCCACGAAAATCGCCAGCAGCGTATGCGTTGCGAGAATTGCCAGATAAATCGCGCGAATCGGTCCGGTTGCGGGGAATCGCGTACTGCCGTGAAACCAGTGATAAGTCAGGTAGCTTGTCAGGAACAGAACCGAACAGCCAAACGCCGCGATCATACAGCGCTTATGCGCTTCGATCTGTTTTCGGCGCACAAACCAGAACCCGGCCGTCAGCAACAGCGCGCTGGCGCTGTTGAGGCAGGCGTTAACCGCGGGCAGCCAGGAGAGCGGAGGCATCGGTCACTAACTGGCGCATCGCCGTTTCTTCAGAAGAGTCGTAATAACCATAAAGCGTTCCGGTTTTATCGACCAGCACGAACCGGATGCTGTGGATTACCGGCTCAGCTGGATCGGTTCCCTCGGCATAGCTGAGGCGGAACCCTTTTTTGGTTAGCCGGCCGATTTCCATTTCCGGTCCGGTCAAGAAATGCCAGCGCTTGAAATCGGCTCCCCATTGGCTGCCGTATTTCTTCAGTACGGACGGGGTGTCCCGCGCCGGGTCGACGCTGAATGAAACCAATTCGATTTCAGCCGGCAGAGTTGCCTGCAGTCGCGCCATTTTTTGCGTCATCTGCGGGCAGGTGCCCGCACACGACGTGAAAATAAAATCGGCGATCCAGATTTTTCCGCTCAGTTGCGCGCTCGAAAATGGTTTTCCTTCCTGATCGGTCAGTTTGAACTCCGGAATTTTCACGCGGGGCGCTGTGGGAACCGGTGCCGGAGTTTTCTCATGCGCCTGCGTCCGGACCAGATAAACAGGTGGCAACAAGAGTGCGGCTGAAAGGAGAATCCACCAGACCCGGTTTTTCATGCGAAGGGAAACCTGCTTGTTCTGCTTGGTTAAGAAAAAACAGCCAGGCCGATCAGCATCATCGCGACGGCCAGCGCAATCAGGAAGAATGGGAAAATCACAACAATCCAGAGCGGAAGCGCTTTTTCACCGTCGAGGTGCATGTAGTACCACGAAACTAGGCCGGCCTTGATCAGAGAGACCAGCATGATTAGGCCGATAATGGCGGTTTTGGAAATCGGCAGATGTGAAAAGAAAGTGCTGACGGCCAGCAGTCCGATTAGCGCCGCCCAGATCACGCCGTATTTTTTATAACTGACCGCCTTGCTCGTCATAGCGCGATGCTCCTTCCTTAAATCAGATAAACCAGCGGGAACAGGAAAATCCAGACTAAGTCCACGAAGTGCCAGTAGAGTCCGGAGATTTCGACCAAATGGCTTTTGCGCGCCCAGAATCCGTCGCGGAATGTCAGCCAGAGCACCCAGACATTCGTTAGAATTCCGATGATCACATGGAGCCCATGCACGCCGGTCAGCGTGAAGTAGCAGTCCCAGAACAGGCCGGTGCCGGGCAAATGCCCATGCTCAAATTTGAGGTGGTATTCGTACCCTTTTACGCAGAGAAACGCTGTTCCGAGAATGATCGTCGCCAGCAGGAACAGGCGCAATTGCGACAAATCCTTTTTATGGACGGCTGCCACGCCAAGCGCCATCGTCATTGAACTGGAAAGCAGAATAAAAGTGTTGATCGCGGCCGCGGCGACATTCAGTTCTTCGCTGGGGTTGGGCCAGCTGACGCCGGCGCGCAACACGATGTAGGCGCCCAGCAGTCCCGCGAAAAACATTACTTCGGACGCCAGGAAAAGCCACATCGCCAGTTTCCCGGTCGGAATGCCGGTCGCGTTATGTTCGATGGAATGAGTTGTCATAGTTCTATTTTATAACAAGAGCCGATCCAAAGTCATCGTAATCAGAATCACCGGAAGATAGAGAATGGAGCTGATAAATAATTGGCGTGCCGCCTGTTCGGTGCGCGTGCGCGCCGCGTGAACTCCGGCCGCCAGGAAGAGAAGCCCGGCTGCCAGTGCCACGCCAAAATAGATCCAGCTGCAAAACCCATAAGCCGCCGGCAGAAGACTGACCGGAACCAGCGCCGCGCAGTACACAATGATCTGGCGGCCCGTCGCGGCGCCGTTTAAATCGATAACCGGCAGCATTTTAAACCCGGCGCGCGCGTAATCGTCGCGATGAATCCAGGCGATCGCCAGGAAATGCGGCAGCTGCCAGATGAAAATAATCCAGAATAAAAACCAGGCCCCGATGCCGATGCTGCCGCGCGCCGCGGCCCAGCCGATTAACGGCGGAATAGCGCCCGGGATCGCGCCGGCCAGCGTGCAGAACGCCGTTGTTTTTTTCAGCGGCGTGTAGATAAACAGGTAACTGACCAGCGTCAGCGCCGCCAGCGTTCCTGCCAGCGCATTGCATCCGAAAGTCAAAATTAAAAGTCCGGCTGTCGCGGCGATCACTCCAAACGCCATCGCGTTCGGTTCCTGAACCCGGCCCGACGGGATTGGGCGCTGTTTCGTCCGTTCCATTTGCCGGTCCGGGTCCTGTTCCATCACCTGGTTGAGAATTCCGCAGCCGGCCCCCACCAGCGCCGTTCCCAAAAGCACAAACCAGAATTCCCTGCGGTTCCACTGATGCGGCGTTCCGAGCAAAAATCCGATCAGCGCGGTGATCAGCGCCAGCAAAGTCAGCCGGGGTTTGGTCAGTTCAAGGTAGGCGAGAAACTGCGCGGCCATGGGGGAATTGGAGATCAGGAGGGCCGGACTAAACGCCAATAAATGGCGATTAATAGTTTCCAGCTGCTGGCCAGCAGCAGCGCGCCAAACGCCACATGCGCCGTGGCGACCAGCGGGTGGGCCCGCGTCACTAAGATGACCAGTCCGATTCCAATCTGGCCCAGCAACACCCACGCAATCAGCGTGGCCGGTTTTCGGAAAAGAGATTGAGATCGCAGCACGCCGAGGACTTCTCCGGTTGTTTTACCGGCCGCGATGAAAACGGCAACCGCGCCAAACAGGTGGGCGATTATCAACAGCGGAATCCAGCCGATATGCCGGATTGAGGCGCCGAGGATTAACTGGCCGTAAAGCGTCATCAGCGTAATCAACGTCCATTGAAAAAGAATAATGGGTGAATAGTGCGTTGTCGAGGAGGGTTCCGGTTCTTCATGCCAGGCAGGGGAGAGTACCATCGTCAGCACGGCCAGCGTCGAGAAAAATGTTTGTCCCAGCACGGCATGCACGATCGAAATTTGAGCCGGCAGTTTCAGAAGGACGGTTATGCCGCCCAGTATTCCTTGAAGGACGACCATGCCGAACGAAGCGAGCGCCAGCCATCGGACTTGTTTACGCGGCTCCACGCGCAAGATCCAAATCAGTTGGATTAGCGTCAGCAGCCCGACTCCGGCGGCGATGACGCGGTGGCTGTGTTCGAATCGGACGCCGCCGACCATCGGCGGGAACAACGTGCCGAACGAGAGCGGCCAGTCGGGAACGGACAGGCCGGAATCGGTGGAAGTGACCAGCGCTCCGGCGATGATCAGGATAAATCCGCAGAGCGTTGTGGCCAGCGAGAAACGATAAAGCGCTTTATTGGAAGCAGAGGACATTAGTGCCCTCCTTTTCCGCCACCCTTTTCCGTTTGAAGGATAAAATCTTTTTTGGCTCCCGGCACCGAAAATTCATACGGATCCGAGTGGACCGTGACCGGTTCCGGGAAATTGCCGTGGGGAGGAGGGGACGTGGTGACCCATTCCAGCGTGGTTGCTTCCCACGGATTATTACCGGCCTTTTTGCCTTTGACCATGCTGGTGAAGAAATTAAAAATCAGAATCAACTGTGAAAGCATCAGGCAAAAGGCCGAAATGCTCATGAACCGGTTTAAGTCGGTGAAATGGACCAGGCCCGCGTACTGCGTGTAATCGTAAATGCGGCGAGGCATGCCGCCGATGCCCAGCGCGAACATCGGGAACATGACGCCGTTGAAGAAAATGAATGTCAGGAGAAAGTGCAATTTGCCCAGCCGTTCGTTCAGCATCCGGCCGAACATTTTCGGGTACCAGAACGTGATGCCGGCGAACGCGCCGAACAGCGACCCGCCGAACAGCACATAGTGCAAATGTCCGACGACAAAATAGGTATCGTGGAAATACATGTCCACCGGCGTTGAGGCCAGATAGATGCCGGTCAGCCCGCCGATTAAAAACATCGAGATAAATCCGAGCGCGTGCAGCATCGGCGTGGTTAACCGCAGCGAACCTTTCCAGAGCGTGCCGAGCCAGCTGAAAATTTTTACGCCGGTCGGAACCGCGATCAGCATCGTTGAAACCATGAATGTGGTGCCCAGCGCCGGGTTCATGCCGGTCTGGAACATATGGTGCGCCCATACCAGAAAACCAACGGCGCCGATCGAGACCGACGAATAAGCGATTACTTTGTAGCCGAACAACGGTTTGCGCGCGAACGTCGGCAGAATGTCCGACACAAAACCCATCGCCGGCAGGATCATGATGTAAACGGCCGGGTGCGAATAGAACCAGAACAGATGCTGCCAGAGAATCGGCTGGCCGCCCGCGTGCGTCAGCGTTTCTCCGCTGACGATCAGGTTGGCCGGCAGGAAAAAACTGGTTCCCAGCGTGCGGTCCAGCAGCAGCAGGATCATCGCCGAGGCCAGCACCGGCGTGGCCAGCAGCGTCAGGACGGCCGTCGTGAACAGCGCCCAGATCGAGATCGGCATCCGGTGAAAGCTCATCCCCGGCGCGCGCAGGTTGATGATGGTGGCCACATAGTTGACGGCGCCGGCGATCGATGAGAAACCGAGCACGATCACGCCGATCACCCAGAGTGTTTGTCCGGCGCCTGAAGTTTGGGTCAGCGCCGAGAGCGGCGGGTAAGCGGTCCATCCGGAAGCGGCCGCACTTCCTTCCACAAAGAAACCGGCCAGCACAATGACGGCTGCCGGAACAAAAAGCCAGTAGGAGAGCATGTTCAGCCGCGGGAACGCCATGTCGCCGGCGCCGATCTTCAGTGGAATCAAATAGTTGCCGAACGCGCCGACCAGCAGCGGAATCACGCCGAAGAAAATCATGATCGAACCGTGCATCGTGAACAGCACATTGTAAAATTCAGGGACCAGCACGCCGCCCGGGTATCCGTCCGGCGCGATTTTTTCCATGAACGACAGCGGCTGACCCGGCCAGCCAAGCTGCCAGCGGATCAGCATCGCCAGCAGGCCGCCGACCACCATGAACAGCAGGGAACTGATCAGGAACTGAATGCCGATCACTTTATGATCGGTCGAGAAAACATATTTCGTCCAGAAACTTTGTTTGTGTGCGGGTGCGCTCATTCGGTTGCCTTCGTTTCGACCAGCCATTTCTCAAAATCAGCCATCGGTTCCGTAGTCACAAAACCTTTCATGCGGTAATGGCCCAGTCCGCACAGTTCTGCGCAGCGAATCTCAAACTCACCCGCCTTCACCGCTTCCAGCCAGATAGTGATGTTCAGGCCGGGAACGGCGTCCTGCTTCATGCGGAATTCCGGAACGAAGAAACTGTGGATGACATCTTTGGAGCTGACGATCAGCTTGACCGGCGTTCCGACCGGCATATGCAGCTGGTTGATCGTGCTGATGTCGTCGGGCGTGTCGTACTGTCCGTCGGGGCCGGGGTACAGCACATTCCAGGCGAACTGTTCGGCCGTCAGTTTCAATTCAACGGACGTTGCCGGCATCTGCTTGGGGAAACGGACCTGCGCCCAGACTTTTTGGCTGGCGATCGTGAGCCCCAGCAGAATGATCGCCGGGATTACGGTCCAGACCACTTCCAGCACCGTGTTGCCGTGAACATAGCTGGCTTTATGGCCGGGCCGCGCGCGGTATTTCAGAACAAAAAACAGCAGAACGCCCTGCACCAGGAAAAAGAAAAACCCGGTGATCCAGACAATAGCCCAAAAAAGCTGGTCTACTTTCGGGCCGATCGTCGATACGCTTTCAGGCATCCATCCCATGCGCGGCAGTCCGTTCCTTTTTTATTACAGGCTGAAGCTGACCGACTTCATCTCGCCGTCGGCGACGGTGACTTCCTGAGACTTGGTTCCCAGTTTTTCCTGCCAGACTTTCACCGTATATTTCCCGGCCGGAACTCCCTTGATCGAGAACGAACCATCCGGTCCGGTTACCGCGAAGAATGGGTGCGAGAAAATGTTGCCCCAGGCCATCATCCAGGGGTGCACATTGCACTTAATCGGGATTCCGACTTCCGCTTGATCAAACACTTTGGCGCTTTTCATTCCCTTGGTCGGTTGCGCCAGATTAAACTTCTTGTTCATTTTCGCCTGGCAGTTCACGTTGTGCAGCGTTCCGTCGTTGTTGATGATCTCAACTTTTTGTCCGACCTGCGCCGCGAAGACATGCGGTTCATACATACAGCCGACTTGCACCAGCTGCACCGCGTTGGCCGGGGCCGGGTAGCTGCCGGTCACGCCGTCGAGATAAACAACCGCGTATTGCAGATTTCCGCCGTTGGCGACGACATCCTGCTTGACGACCGTATCCTTGTGCTGACTCAGGCAGACCGGATCGGCGGCCATCTTGATTTTTTCACAAACAGGAGCAGCCGAGGAGAGCATCACTTTTCCGCTGATTTCCGCGCCGCCGGCGGCGGCCGCCGGTTTGGCTCCCGCGCCTGAGAACGCCACCACCGATAACGCCAACAAAGAAACAACCGTAATTTTTTTCATGGGTAATACTCCTTGTTCAGTTGAGTACGAGATCGATCCAGGACGAGTTCGACCGGTGCCGGCCCTGTTCATTACTGCTGCCTTCCCAGGCCATAAACCCGATTCCGACCCGTCCGTTCTTCATAAGTGATACGCCTTTTTCAAACTCCGGCTGCAACGGCCGCCGGATCATTAAAGTCCATTCTCCGTCGGCATAACTTGCCGAGGTCGGGCGGCTGCCGTTCCATTTTTCAGGTGCCGCCAGCGAGAGTCCCGCGGTTTCTTTCGCTTCCGGCCAGCCGGCTGCCCAATAGATCAAGTCAAGTTCAGGCGATCCGGTCGAAGGCCAGCCGCGCAGTGATCCGCCGGCCCATTTCGCGCGCGCATCGGCCATCAACGCGACGGCCAGCGCGTCGGGCGTTCCTTCTTTCGTTTCATTCAGATCGTGCCACTGTAATCGCAGCAGCACTGTCTTTCCGTCGTGCAGTGCCTGCGCTGAAACCGCGATGATCCTCGCCGGGACCAGTTCGCCATTCACATAATAGTTGCTGGCCATCCGCAGATCGGTCCGCTCGGCCCTCTGCCAGAGCGGGTCATCGGCCGATTCCGGCAGCGCATCAACAGCGGCGGCATTCAGCGTGCGGCTCCAGTTCGATTTGACTTGCAGCGAATGGACATAATAAGCCAGATTCCAGGCATCTTCCGTTTTCACCGCATCGGCGTAGGAAGGCATCGGCGTTCCATCAATCCCGGCGATCAGCCGCGTTACGATGTCGCGCGGTTCCGACCCGCCGCGGTAATTCCAGCCATAGGTCAGATCGGCCGAGCGGATCGGATTATTCCACTGATCCACCAACGTCGGGGCCGAAGGTCCGTCGGCGCGGCCGGCGGCGCCGTGGCAGGCGTTGCAGCCCAGCTGCGTGTACAGTTCCTTGCCTTTGGTCATGTCCGCTTTAAATTCGCCGGGATCTCTTCCCATATTCAGAACTTCCGTTTTTTGATCAGGCGTAAAAACCGACGGGGCCAAACTCTTGATGTAATAGACCAGCTGCCAGCGCGATTCCTCGGGCAATTTATCGAAGTTGGGCATCCGCGAGCCGGGAAGTCCTTCGGAGATTGTTTTGTAGAGATTTTCGTCGGTTGGGATCGTTCCGCTGGCCGTGGTGCGGAATTTGTAAACGCCGTCGGTCAGTACGCGCGGGCGCGGCAGCATTTTGCTGGCGTCGCGGCCATCCCCGGCGCCGCCGGCGCCGTGGCAGCGCGCGCAATTTTCCTCGAAAAGCCGGGCCCCTTCGGCTAAATCCACCGCCGGTTTCTCAGCCAGCGCGGATGCAGACGGTACGAATGAAAGCAGAATTGCCAAACTGACAACCAACGAACGATTATTTACCATACGAATTAGACCCTTCCTCTATTATATAAAGGACTTATTCTAGCCGATTTGGCAGGGTGTTTCAAGACCGGGGCTTACTTGTAGGTCAGGTAAGGGGATCTTGTTTAAGCGATCTTAAGTCGGCCTGTTACATACTTGTGCAGTACGCTGGCTATCAATGTCTGGTATGGAAGCCCCTCCTGAATCGCTTTGGTTTGAATGGCCTGCAGATCGTTTTCCGACAGCCGAATATTGATCCGGCTGTTTTTCCGCAGAGTCATTCGAGCGCTTTGAATATAGCGCTGCAATTCTTTTCCGGTTGAATGCGCCGAGCGCCACTCTCCTCGCTCAACCGAATTTTTCAAGGCAGCTTCTTCTTTGTCAAGTTTTCGCATGGTAAGTCCCCCCCCGTTAATTCAGTCGCAGATATTTTTTGGTTAATTTTCGGCTGGGAATAATGGTTTTAAGAAACAACTCATCTCCCTGGTCCACAAATGGAACGATATAGGCATATCCGCGAATCTCAACCACAAAGATTTTCTGGTGGCCGTACCTCTCCTTGCTGGGATGATCGAGAATGTCGAGCAACCCACTCTGTTCAATGGCCGCAAGAACTTCTTCGAAAGAAACCCCTCGTTCTCGAACGAGCTGGTTGTTTTTGGACAAATCCCATCGATAAGGTGCCACAATGGAAAGATATCACATTGTGTGCCTATTGTCAATCTTTCGGGAAGGAGAGCTTACTTGTAGGTCAGGTAAGGGGAGAGCCACTTTTCGACCGCGTCGACCGGCATTCCTTTCCGGCGCGCGTAGTCGTCGACCTGGTCTTTCTGCAGTTTCCCGACCGGGAAATATTTCGATTCCGGATTGGCGAAATAAAACCCGGATACCGAAGAGGCCGGCATCATCGCGAAGCTGTCGGTCAGTTTTACGCCGGCATTTTTCTCGGCCGAAAGCAGGTCAAACAGCGTCCGTTTTTCGGTATGCTCGGGGCAGGCCGGGTAGCCGGGCGCCGGGCGGATGCCGCGGTATTTATAGCGGATTAGATCCTCATTGCTTAATTGTTCCTTCGGCGCGTAGCTCCAGAATTCTTTGCGCGTTTTTTCGTGCAGGTGTTCGGCGAACGCCTCGGCCAGCCGGTCGGCCAGCGCCTTGATCATAATCGAGTTATAATCATCACCGGCTTTCTCGAACGCGCGGACCGGTTCATCAATGCCGATGCCAGCTGTCGATACAAAAAAACCCATGTAATCGGCCCGGCCGCTTTCTTTGGGCGCGATAAAATCGCTCAAACACAAGTTCGGCTGTCCGTCTGTTTTCTCCGACTGCTGACGCAGCATCCGGAACACAGCCAGCGGTTTGGCCCGTTTCTCATCGGCATACACCTCGACGTCATCGCCGACGCTGTTGGCCGGGAATAACCCCACCGTGGCGCGCGCGGTCAGCCATTTCTTTTGAATGATCGTATCGAGCATCTGCTGCGCGTCATCGTACAATTTGCGCGCTTCTATGCCGACATGTTTGTCGTCGAGAATGTCGGGGAACCGGCCGCGCAGCTCCCACGTGTGGAAAAAAGGAGACCAGTCGATATAGCGGCGCAGCGTTGCCAGCGGATAATTTTCCAGCACGGTCAGTCCCGGCTTTGCCGGAGGAGTGATTTGCACGGTCGCCCAATCGATTTTTAACCGGTTAGCGCGCGCCTGTTCCAGCGAAACATAAGCCACCTTGGAAGTTTTTGAGGCATGTTCCTCGCGGATTACCGAGTATTCTTCTTTTTTCTCTTCAATGTATGATTGGCGCGCATCGTCGCTGAGCAGGCGGCCGACTACGCCAGTGCTGCGCGACGCATCGGTTACATGGATCACCGGGCCGCCGTACGACGGGTCGATTTTCACAGCCGTATGAATGGCTGAGGTGGTCGCTCCGCCGATCAGCAGAGGAGTGGTCAGCTTGCGCCGCTGCATCTCGGCCGCCACATAGATCATTTCATCCAGCGACGGCGTTATCAGGCCGCTTAAACCAATCACATCGACCTCGTGTTTGGCCGCCTCCTCAAGAATTTTTTCCAGCGGCACCATAACGCCCAGATCGATCACCTCGTAGTTGTTGCAGCCCAGCACCACGCCGACGATATTTTTGCCGATGTCATGCACGTCGCCTTTCACGGTCGCCAGAAGGATTTTTCCGGCGGTCCGCCGGTCACCCGATGCGGCTTTTTCTTTTTCCATCGCCGGCGTCAGATAGTTCACCGCTTTTTTCATGACGCGCGCGCTTTTGACCACCTGCGGCAGAAACATTTTTCCCTGGCCGAACAGGTCGCCGACAATTTTCATGCCGGCCATCAGCGGTCCTTCAATAATCGAGAGCGCCCGCGGGTATCGCGGCATAATTTCGGCCAGGTCCTGGTCGATAAAGTCGGTGATGCCGTTGACCAGCGCGTAGGAGAGCCGTTCTTCGGCTGTTTTTTTGCGCCACTCGGCCTCTTTCTTTTCCGCTTTGGCGCCGGCCCCTTGCTGCAGCCCTTCAGAATATTTCAGCAGCCGCTCGGTCGCGTCGGGACGGCGATTGAGCACCAAATCTTCGACCAGCTCCAGCAGGTCCTTCGGAATTTCTTCGTAGATCGTCAGCAATCCCGGGTTGACGATGCCGGTGTCCATGCCGGCCCGGATCGCGTGGTACAGAAAGCAGGCGTGGATCGCTTCGCGCACCACATTGATGCCGCGGAAAGAAAAGGAGATGTTGCTGATTCCGCCGGTGATATGCGAAAGCGGAAACCGTTTCTTCAGTTCGCGGCAGGCCTCGATATATTCCAGCGCGTAGTTGTTGTGCTCATCCATGCCGGTCCCGACCGTCAGCACATTCGGATCGAAGAAAATATCTTGAGGAGGGAAACCAACCTCTTCGGTCAGGATTTTGTAGGCGCGCGCGCAGATCGCCACTTTTTGCTCAGCAGTGGTGGCCTGGCCTTTTTCGTCGAACGCCATCACGACGGCGGCGGCGCCATACCGGCGGATCAGCCGCGCCCGCTGCAGAAACGGTTCCGGACCTTCCTTCAAGCTGATCGAGTTAACGATCGATTTTCCCTGAAGGCATTGAAGCCCCGCCTCGATCACCGACCATTTCGACGAGTCGACCATCACCACGACGCGGCTGATTTCCGGTTCGGATCCGACCATGTTTAAAAACCGCGTCATCGCCGCTTCGGAATCGAGCAGGCCTTCGTCAAGGTTTACATCAATGATGAATGCGCCCGATTCGATCTGCTGTTTGGCGACGCGCAGCGCCTCCTCGTAATTGCCCGACAGGATTGCTTTCGAAAATTTGGGAGAACCGGTGATGTTGGTCCGCTCGCCGATGTTCGTGAAGTTGATTTCCGGCCGCAGCGCCAGCGGTTCCAGTCCGCTTAAGCGGGTGACCGGTTCCGGGTGCGCCGGTTTTCGCGGCGCCTTGTCGGCAACGGCCTGCGCGATGGCGGCAATATGATCCGGCGTGGTGCCGCAGCAGCCGCCGACGATATTTACCAGACCGCTGGCGGCGAATTCTCCGACGAGCGCGGCCATCGACGCGGGCGTCTCGTCGTATTCGCCGAACTGGTTCGGCAGGCCGGCGTTGGGATAAGCGCTGATGAAACAATCGGCCGCGCGCGACAATGTTTCGATGTGCGGCCGCATTTCAGCGGCGCCCAACGCGCAGTTCAAGCCGACGGCCAGCAGGTTGCCGTGCGCGACCGAATTCCAGAATGCTTCCGGTGTTTGTCCCGACAATGTGCGGCCGCTGCGGTCGGTGATCGTGCCGCTGATCATCAACGGCAGTTTCTTGCCGGTCTTTTCAAAATGGGAGAGCGCCGCGAAAATCGCCGCTTTGCAGTTGAGCGTATCGAACACCGTTTCAATCAGCAGCAGATCGGCGCCGCCATCGTCGAGTCCGCGGATCTGTTCGGCGTACACTTCTACCAGCTGATTGAAATTGACGGCGCGGAAACCCGGGTCGTTTACATTGGGGGAGATTGACGCGGTTTTGTTCGTCGGACCAATTGCACCGGCCACGAACCGCGGTTTGTTCGGATTCCGGTCGGTGGCCTGATCAGCCGCCGCGCGCGCCAGCCGGGCGGCGGCGACATTCAGGTCATAAACATGGCTCTCGAATCCGTAATCAGCCATCGAGAACCAGTTTGAGTTGAAGGTATTGGTTTCGATGATATCGGCGCCGGCCGCCAGATATTTGGCATGAATTTCCTGAATGATTTTTGGCTGCGTAAGAACCAGCGCGTCGTTGTTGCCTTTTAACGACGACGGATGATTTTTGAAAAGATCACCGCGGTAGCCGGCTTCATCCAGTTTGTAGCCCTGGATCATCGTGCCCATGGCACCGTCGAGAATCAGGATCCGTTTTTGAATTGCGTCGAGGATATTCTTCATCGGACTAGAGAATCAGTATAACAAATAACAAATTTATCCGGCGAATTTCCGGGCGATCAACGCCGTGCAAACGCCCAGGTAAGTGCCGAGCAGGTTTCCCAGGATTGCCATCAGCAGGCCGATCGTTGCCATCGCCGGAGAAAATGCCGCGCCGACCATCGGCGCGGAGACGGTTCCGCCGATGTTTGCCTGCGAGGCGGCGGCCACCAGTCCCAGCGGCGCCCGGAACAGAAACCGTCCGGCTGAAAATAAAATCAGTCCATGAATAACAATCCAGGTCAGTCCTACTGCCAAAAAAACCGGTGTTTGGAAAACAGAGGCCAGGTCGGCGCGCGCGCCAATCGTGGTCAGCAGCAGGTAGAGCAGAAATTGCGCGGCCGCCGCAGTCCGGGTGCCGGCCTGTTTTCGCAACGGCGTGGCGGATAACATTAATCCGAGTGCTGTAACCAGAAGAATTGTCCAGGTGGTTGCGCTGAAACCATTGCCTAGGATTGGCAGACGCTGCGCAATTTTTTGCGCACTGATTGATAGCGCGATGCTGAGTCCGATCAATAGAATAAAATCGCCCGAAGGGGAGCTGATGGCCGGGCCGCTTGTCCCGCCCAGCGAGCGGGACTGCACTATTGGAAGTCCTTCGCTCCCACTCGCTACTACTCGTGGACCGTGCCCGCTTAGGCCTTCCGATGCCCGCTCATCTTCTCCCCTCCGAACGATTTTTCCCCATGTTGTTTCCCATTTTGCGCTGTAGATTAGCAGCGCCATCCAGCTGTAAGCGACCGCCGCATCGACGATCACCAGTGGTCCCAGCAAACTGTCGGGCATATTCAGCGCTTCTTTTACGGCCAGCATATTGGCCGATCCGCCGGTCCAGCTTCCGGTTAATGCGCCGATTGCGGCCCAGCTTCCGTCGGGAAGCCATCGCCGGTAAATCCAAAAACTAATCAACCCGCCGGCCATTGTTCCTACGCATCCGGCCAGCATCACGCCGATGGCCGATCCCGATAATTTCCGCAGCGCCGGCAGATCGGTCTCGATCAAAAGCAAAATCAGGCAGACCGGCAGTAATTGTTTTGAGCCGAATAGATAGAGACTGCTTTCGTGCGGGATCAGCCCTGCGGTGGCGGCCAGCATCGGCAGAAAATAACACCAGAACGGGACCGGCGCCCACTTTAACCAGCGCTGTTTCATCAACAGCAATACAAGTCCGGCCAGCAGAATTCCTAAAACGACGGGGGAATGAATCATCCGTTGCGCGATAGCACAGTTAATCGGGAGCCCTCGGTTTTGAAGCCCGGGTTCCCGCCTGGATTTTTTACCAGCAGGTGCGAATCGAGGTCGATAAAATCAAATGCGCCGGTTCCGCAGGCCAGCGCCACGCTGGGCCAAAGCCCGATCGCCGATTCTGCCATGCAGCTGATCATTAATTTCAGATGGGCTTTGCGCGCCATCGCGATAATTTCCAGTGCTCCCGAAAGACCCGATTTCGCCAGTTTTACGCAAACCGCCGATGCCGCTTTCTTGCGGATAATTTTCCGCGCATCGGCCGCGCTGCGAGCTGATTCATCGGCGCAGACCGGAATTTTCAGCGCCTGCGTCACTTTTTTCAATTCCGTCAGCGCTTTTTTGGGCACCGGCTGTTCCAATAGATCCACCGGCCATGATCGGTCCAGTTGTTTCATAAACGCAAGTGTGGCCGCGGCGTTGCGGAAACCCTGATTCGCGTCGAGCCATAACCGCGCGCGGGGCGCTGCCGCATGCACCGCTTGAATCCGCTGAAGATCACCGTCAGCATCTCGGCCGGTCAGCTTGATTTTAAATGTACGGAATCCGCGCTGATAAGCGGATCGCACCGCTCGGGCCGCATCGGCGGTGGGCCAGGCCGAGATCGTTAACGCCGTCGTGACCGATCGTTTTTTTCCGCCGAACTGTTTCCAGAGAGAAGTTTTGTTTGTGAGGGCAAAGGCATCGCGCAGCGCGCATTCCAGCGCGGCCGCTGCCGTCGGATAATGGGACAGTTTTTTCCAGCTGTTGCGGATCAATTTGGGATATTTTGAAATCGGTTTTCCGATGAGATCTTTTTTTAATCCGGACAGTGCGCGGCTCATTGCCGCTTGCGTTTGGTCGGGCCAGGCCAATGAGGCGGACGCTTCGCCGATGCCGGTGGTTTCATCGGACAATCTGATTTTTACCAGCAGATTCCGGCTCTCAGTCTTTTGTCCGCGCGCCGTGATAAAAATCTGTTTCATCGGCAGGTTCCAGCGGAGAAGCTGGATTTTAATAATGCGCGGGGTCACCCCACCACCTCCATCCGTACCAACAGTACGGTTTCGTTCCGAAACATGAAACGGAGTTTCATAGATAGAGGTGGTGGGGTTATTCCCAATTTAAGTAAGTTCCATAGTCAACCTGGCGGTCCGGCTCTTCGCGCAGCCGTTCATCCAGATCGATTTCGCGCACCGTTTTTCCGGTGTTGGGCGCTTCAATCACGCGGTTGTTTCCACTATAGAGCATCACATGGGTGACTTTTTTGGAATTTTTCGGATCAAATAGAAAAACAAGATCGCCCAGCCGGAGTAGACTCCGTGAGGTTTTATCGCAGTTCATCCATTGTTCATGCGCATCCCGCGGCAGGAGAAGGTTATTTGCCTGATAGATCAGCCCGATTAACCCCGAACAGTCAACGCCGGTATGCGGAGGAGACGGTTGTTGCGGATCGTACCCGCTGCGGCCTCCCCAATAATAAGGATCTCCCAAAAAGAGGCGCGCGGTCTCAACAATTCTCGGATAAAGCAGTTCTTGGGATGATTGAATTTCCTCAATCCGCTGCTGGGGGAGCGCCTGATTTTCATGGATCCAGGTCTGCGTTCCGTCCAGCAGACGCAGTTTCCACCAGCCATTTTCTTTTGTTCCAGTCAGATGCGTTCCAATTGAGAAACGAATGAAGACCGGTTCTTTGTCCGATGGTTTTAAACGGGCGTCCGCTTGTTTCGCCGTGATCGTTATTTTTGGAAACCAGTTGTTTTGATCGCTCACCACCGCCGTTTTGCGGATCCAGCCGGGGTATCCTTCCCAGCGCTGATGGTGCGTGAATTCCTGTTGTTCGGGGCAGAGAACGCGCAGCCAATCACCGCGTTCTTCCAAAACGCGTACCGGATCGCCGTAGAGAAGCTGGGTTTCTTCAAGCGGGTCATGGTTCCGTTCAGCCGGCGGGTCCGACGGTTCTGTCCTTACATCGGCTACCGGCACGCAGATCCGTCCGTTGTATGGGAACGAAGCTCCCTCCGCTGCCGTCAGCGCGAAAAAAAATAATAAAATAAACGCCGGAATGCGAACCATAAATTTATTATCCCACGAAAAACATTCACGCTTCTATTCTGGTATAGTGGAAGCCATGTTCCGGTCAGTCGTGAAATCCGCGTCTCTTTTTCTGCTGGCATTTTTCGTTTCTGCGTTGCCGGCGCGGGCCGTTTCTTTGGAAAGCCTGACCGACTCCGAAAAACAACTGCGCATTTCCATCTTCAATAAAGTCGATCCGGTGCTTGCCAAGAAAAAAGAGAAGGGGACTGCGCCGTTATTTACCTACCGGCAGTTTTACGCGCCGTTGAACAAGAAGGAACGGGCTTTTCTGGACGAAATCCGCGCCGTGGATCCGGACAAAATCGAAGGAGCCAGCCGCCCATTGCCGCCGCCCGCGCCCGATACGGAATTTGTTCCGCTGGGTAAGCAAGTGACGATTCGCGACGGAAAATCGATCAAGCTGGATCCGCAATATCTGCCGAGGGCCGTTTACGATGCGTATCAGGCGATGATGGCCGCGATGGAAAAAGAGATTGGCAAACGGCTGCTGGTCGAGTCAGGATACCGTTCGCCGGCCTATCAGCTGTACCTATTTTTGTTCTATATGCCGAAGCATGATTTCTCGATCCGCGAGACGAACCGCCATGTGGCGCTGCCCGGTTGCAGCGAGCATGGCAGTCCGGCGCGGCAGGCAATCGATTTCATTACGCCGGGCGGCATCAACGGCGAGGATCATCCCGAAGAGTTCGAAGCGCTTGAAGAATACCGCTGGCTGCAGCGCCGCGCGAAAAGTTTCGGTTTTTATCTGTCATATCCGCGCGGCGGAAAATCGGCGTTCGAACCCTGGCACTGGCATTATGAGCAATAACGGTCAATTAAAACGGTCGCTCGGTTTGGTCGACGCCACGTCGCTGGTGATTAGCTGCGTGATTGGCGTCGGAATTTTCCGCACCGCTGCCTCCGTCGCCGCGCATGCGCAAGCCCCCTGGGTTGTTCTACTGGCCTGGGTCGTCGGCGGCGCGCTCTCATTTTTGGGCGCGTTGTGCTATGCCGAGCTGGGCGCCGCCTATCCGCAGGCCGGCGGCGATTATATTTATCTGTCGCGCGCCTACGGCCCCTGCGTCGGATTCCTGTTCGGGTGGACAAAAATATTGATCGAACGGATCGGCACCATCACCATTTTGGGCATCGTCTTTGCTGATTACCTGTCGCGGCTGGTTCATTACGGCCCCGATGTTTCCCGCGCGGTGGCCACGGCCGCGATCCTTTTGCTGACCGGCGTGAACATTCTGGGCGTTCATCTGGGGAAAAACCTGCAGAATTTTCTGGCCGCGCTTAAAATCGCGGCGCTGCTGTTGATCATCGGCGTCGGGTTGTTTTCCGGCGGCGCGCACTGGGATTATTTAAGCACCAGCACCGTTGTCCGGATCAATGCGCAGTCGATCCAAATGTTCGGCATGGCGCTGGTTTTTGTTTTCTGGACCTACGGCGGATGGGAAGCCTCGGCCTATGTCGCTGAGGAGGTGAACGATCCTGCCCGCGTTCTGCCCTGGTCGATCCTCTATGGATTACTGATCATCACCGTTCTCTATCTGACGGTGAATATGGTTTATATGCTTTATGTTCCTCTGTCGCAGATGCCGGGCAAGCCGCTGATGGCCGCCGAGGTAATGAAACAGGCGCTCGGTCCCTGGGGTGAAAAGGGGACTTCGCTGATGGTCGCCTGTTCGGCGCTGGGAGCGCTCAGCGCGATGGTGATGACCAGCAGCCGCATCTTGCTGGCCGTCGGACGCGATCATGCGCTGATGAAACCGATGGCCGCCATTTCAGAAAAAACGCATACGCCGGTCCGCGCGCTGCTGTTTAACGGAGTGGGCGCGGTTGTGCTGCTCTGGATCGGAACGTTCGACCAGATCGTCACCTATTCGACAGTCGCCATCGCCATTTTCTCGTCGATGGCCGCTTTTTCGGTGATTGTGCTGCGCGCGAAAGATCCGCAGACGCCGCGCCCGTATAAAGTCTGGGGTTATCCGGTAACGCCAGTGCTGTTCACGGGGGCGATGACGCTCTTTATCGGCAACGCGGCGCTGACATCGCCAAAAGATGCCGGTATCGGGTTCCTGCTGGTGCTGCTGGGAATTCCGTTGTATCTTTTCTCGCGCTCTCTAAGAAAATAAAACCGATGGGGGATTGTCTGTTTTTAAACGTTTCATTAATAAAGGAGAATCACAATGACAAAATCAATTCTGGCACTCGTGGCGGTTTTGGCAGTGGCGGCGGTTGCAGTGAGCGGCTGTTGCTCGATGAAGAAAAAATCGTGCGATCCGAAAAAAATGAACAGCTCATCGAGCGCCTGCTGTGTCCCCAGCGCAAAGAAGTAGGATTAATTTACTATGCCCCGGCCGAGCGGATGGCGCAGTTCCGTTGGCCGGGTTCTTTTTCTGCTGATTTTGACGGCCGGCTGCCGCACTGCGGGACTAACGCCGGTGAATCCTGAGGCGGAAATGCATTCCAACCGGTTAGCGCGCGAAAAAAGTCCCTACCTGCTTCAGCACGCCCATAACCCCGTCGACTGGTATCCCTGGAGCGACGAGGCGTTCGAGAAAGCCCGCCGCGAAAACAAACCTATTTTCCTGTCGATCGGTTATTCAACCTGCCATTGGTGCCATGTGATGGAGCGCGAATCGTTCGAGAACGATGATCTGGCCGCGGTTCTGAACGCGTCATTCGTTTCCATTAAAGTCGATCGCGAAGAACGGCCCGATATCGACGGCATTTATATGCAGGCCGTGATGCAGATGACCGGGCATGGCGGTTGGCCGCTTTCTGTTTTTTTGACACCCGACAAGAAACCGTTTTATGGTGGAACTTATTTTCCGCCCGAAGACCGCTGGGGCCCGCCCGGATTTAGATCACTGCTGCGCGGCGTGATGAACGCCTGGGAAAACAAGCGCGCTGAAATCGAAAAATCGGCCAGCGGCATGACCAAAGCGTTGGCGCTCGGCGAAGAAGGGCAGGCGCACCCGCCTGAATCAGAACCTGCCGGGCGCGCTGTTTTTGACCGTGCATTCATGGCGCTGGAATCGGTTTACGATTCCGTTCACGGCGGTTTTGGAGATGCGCCCAAATTTCCGCGCCCGCACCTGCTTTTTTTTCTGAACCGCTACGCGCGCCGCGCCAAAAATCCGCGCGCGCTCGAAATGGTCGAGGGAACATTGCGCGCGATGGCTGCCGGCGGGATTTGCGATCAGTTGGGCGGCGGCTTTCACCGCTACTCCACCGACGCGCATTGGCACCTGCCTCATTTTGAAAAAATGCTGTATGACCAGGCGCTGCTGGCCATCGCCTATCTGGAGGCCTATCAGATTACGGGGAAACAAGAGTATGCCCAAACGGCGCGCGCTATCTTCGATTATGTTCTGCGCGATATGACCTCTCCGGAGGGCGGGTTTTATTCGGCCGAAGATGCGGACAGCGCCGTTGATGCCAGCCAACCGAAGCGCAAGCATGAAGGGGCTTTTTATGTTTGGATGGCGAAAGAGATCGAGCAGCTGCTGGATTCCGAATCGGCTGCTGTTTTTTCTTACGCCTATGGTATCGGCTTGCACGGTAATGTGACCGAAGATCCGACGGGCGAATTTCCCGGTAAAAATCATTTGTACCGCGCACGCTCTCTAACCGAGACGGCGCAGCATTTCAAAAAACCGGAGCCGGAAATCGAGTCCATATTAAAGGAAGCTCGCGTGAAACTATTGCAGGTTCGCACCGGCCGGCCGCGTCCGCATTTAGACGATAAAATTCTTGCCGACTGGAATGGTTGGATGATTGCCGCATTCGCGCTGGGCGGCCGCGTTTTGCAGGAGCCGCGCTATACGCAGGCCGCCGAACGCGCGATGCAGTTTATTCTGCGTTCGATGGTTCGCTCCGACGGGCGTCTGCTCCATCGTTGGCGCGGCGGGGAAGCGGCCATTCCGGCAATGCTCGATGATTACGCATTTTTGGCGCATGCATCGATTGAGCTGTATCAGACCACCGGAAAAACAACTTATTTAGCCAAAGCCGTCCATTGGACGCGCCGCCAGATTGAACTGTTCTGGCAGGAGGAACCGGCCGGATTTTTTCTCACCGCGCATGATGCCGAACAGTTGCTGCTCCGTCCGAAGGAATGGACCGACGGCGCGATCCCATCGGGCAATTCGATGGCCGCGGTTAATCTACTCCGCCTCGGGCGGATGACCGGCGAATCTGATTTTGAGAAACGGGCTGAGCAGATGCTTCGCGCGCAGTCGGCCGCGATCACGCGCAACCCGACCGCTTATCCGCAGGCGCTGGCCGCGCTCGATTTTTTGTGGGGGCCGACGCGCGAACTGGTGCTGGCCGGTTCTGCCGACGATCCTGTTTTCCAGCGGATGCGCGCCTGGACCGACCGCACATTCCTGCCGGACACGATCGTCTTGTATCACACGGCCGATGCCGAGGGCCAAGCGCTCGAGAAGGTCGCTCCGTTCGTAAAACCGCAAATTGCGCCGGCCGGCAAGACGGCCGCCTACCTCTGCGAGGGCCGGACCTGCCAGGCGCCTGTCGGGGAACTGGATTCGTTGAAACAGCGGTTTGAATTTCCTTCGGCCGATCAGGTACAATAATTATATGGGCAATCCTAACAAACCGACCCGCGCGCGCGATCCGCGCATTGCGGCCGTCGTCAATCAAAACGGGTGTACCGGCTGCGAGGCCTGTCTGACCGTTTGTCCCGTCGACTGCATCGAACCGGTTCCGGGGCCTGATGCTCAACAGCCGGCTGTTTTACGGCTGGTTGAAATCGACCAGGACCGCTGCATCGGCTGCGGACTCTGCCCGAAAATCTGCCCCTGGGATACGATCACCATGGAACCGTATCCGGCTTCGCGTGAAATCGCGGTGGCTTATACGCTGCGCTCCGTCGTGCCCGGGCACGCGGCCGGCGTTCCTTCCGAGATGATCGGTTAGATGACCACTTATCTGACGAAAGCCGGCATCCTCAAGCTTGAGGAGGAAATCAAACAGCTTCGCAAACAAAAAGCGGAATTAACCGATGAGGTCCGCAAAGCGCGCGAACATGGCGACCTGCGCGAGAATGCCGAATACCATGCGGCCAAGGAACGATTAACACAGGTGGTCGAAAAGCTGGGCGACCTTCAATTCAAGATGGTTGACGTCACGGTGGTCGATCCATCGCAGCAAAAAGCCGATATGGCTGTTCTGGGTATGCGCATCAAAGTAAAAGACCTCACCACAAAACAGACCGATGAATATACGCTGGTCGGCCCCGACGAGACCGATGCCGCCGCCGGAAAAATCTCCATTCAGGCGCCGCTGGGCCGCGCTTTCCTGGGCCATAAAGTCGGTGAAAAAATAACCGTCGCTCTTCCGGCCGGGCCCCGCCCGTTTGAAATTCTCTCCATTAAAATCGCCGACTGATCGCGGCCTGATTTACGCGGCCGCGTTTTTGCGCGCGCTCGCCATTGGCCTTCTCGGTGTTTTATTCGCTTTGACGCTGGCCGCGCGCGGACTGCGCGCCGGTGAAATCGGAGCGCTGGTCGCCGTCGGCATCGCCGGATGCGCCTGCGGCACATTCTTCGTCGGATTCTGGGCCGATTCGTTCGGCCGCCGCAATACGCTGCTGCTGCTTTCCGCGTTGTCGGTTTTCGGCGCTATTCTTCTGCTGATCTCCCAATCGTTCATCGTTTTGCTGGCAGCCTGTTTCATTGGCATGGTCAATGCCATGGGGCGGGAGCGCGGCGCTTTCTTTACGCTGGAACAGGCGATCCTTCCAGAGTCGATCGATGCCGCCGGCCGCACGCACGCGTTGGCCTGGTACAACGTGATGATCGACGCCGGCCAGGCGACCGGCGCGCTGATGGGCGGTCTGCCGTTTTTACTGCGCCGGCAGTGGGCGGTTCCCGAGGTGCAGTCGTATCAAACGCTCTGGTGGATTTACCTTGCTCTGGCGCTGGGCTGCCTGCTGCTCTACACCCGGCTAAGCACCGCCGTCGAAATTCATGGGCCTATGCCCTGGCATCAGGTTTCCAAAAATTCCCGTAGTATCATTACCCGGTTAAGTCTTTTATTCGGCTTCGATAGTCTGGCCGGCGGATTTTTGCCCAGCAGTTTGATCGCCTACTGGTTTTTTAAACGGTTTGGCGTCGGGGAAGAACTCGCGGCGCCTTTATTTTTCTTCTCGCACATCGCCAACGCGGTTTCGTATCTGGTGGCGGTCCGGCTGGCCAGGCGGATCGGTCTGGTCAAGACGATGGTTTTCACGCATATCCCGGGCAACATTTGCCTGATGGCAATTCCGTTCGCGCCCAGCCTGCCGATTGCCGCTCTGCTTTATTTCTTGCGCGAATGTCTGGTGGAAATGGATGTTCCGACGCGCCAGTCGTATGTGATGGCCGTGGTGGCTCCCGGCGAACGGACGATGGCCGCCGGCATTACCAACATGACGCGGCTCTGCGCCTGGACCGTGGCGCCGACGCTGGCCGGGCTGGCGATGCAGTCGGCCGCGATGAGCGTTCCGTTGGTGCTGGGCGGCGGCATGAAAATTGTTTATGACGGCATGCTCTATTATTCGTTCCGTTCTATCAAGCCGCCCGAGGAATTATGATTACCGTAATCATTGATGGGAATAATGTCTTTCGCGCGCTGGGCGTCTGGAAAGATCCCGCGGCTGAAGGTTTTTTGCAGGAACTGGAAATGGCTGCCATTGAAAAAGACTGGCAGGTGATGGTGGTGTTCGACGGCCCGGCGCGGTATCTGCCGCGTGAAACCGGCCCGCTGATCGTTCAGTACGGTAACGGCCGGCAGGCCGATACGCTGATCGAGCGTATGGTCTATGAAAGCAAAGACCGTTTTTCCGTCATTGTCGTTACGCGCGATTACTCAGTCGCCGATGTGGCACGCGGTTTCGGCGCGCGGTCCTGGCTGCCGGAAATGTTGAAGCAGGAGATCAATTCCAAATAGCGTTGCGGACGGTTTTTAATTCATATAAAGTATCCCTATGAGCAAAAACCCGCGCATTCTTCCGATTGAGAAGAAGAGCGATATTCCTTCCAAATACCGCGGTACGCCGATCGGATCGTTTGCCGGATACCATAACCTCGGCCTGCCGGTGAAGCCGTTCACCGGGGCGCAGATGCTGGTCGGCATGTGCATGGATAACCGCAAGCATTTGAATATCCCGGATAATTTTGCCTATATCATCCGCGCGGCGGGCGCGAATCTGCGGTACAGCGAATTTAAAATTTCGTATGCCATCGGTGTAGGCGGTGTCTCGCATCTGGCGTTGATCGGTCATACGCAGTGCGGCATGCAGAACCTGGCCGGAAAAAAAGCGGCGTTCATCCGCGGACTCGTGAAGCGGGCCGGTTGGAACAAGCGCCAGGCCGAAGAACATTTTCTGAATTTTTGTATGATGTTTGAAATTGGATCGGTGCAGCGATTTATTGTGAGCGAAGTGATGCGGCTGCGTGCCCGTTATCCGAAAATCTCCGTGGCACCGATGCTCTATAAAGTCGAAGACAGCCGGCTCTATTTTCTGGAAGACGGTTCTTAGCAAGGGGAGAAAAGACCATGATGGGATGGATTGTTTTAGCGCTCGTCGCAGTAATCGTGTTGTGGGCGGTGTCGGTTTACAATCAGCTCACGCAGTTGAAAATCCGGGCCGACGGTTCCTGGTCGGACATTGATGTCCAGTTGAAGCGGCGGCATGATTTGATTCCCAACCTGGTCGAGACGGTGAAGGGCTATGCCGCGCATGAACAGAAAGTTTTTCAAGCGGTTACCGAAGCGCGCTCCCGCGCGATGCAGGCCGAAAACCCGGTTTCCCGTGGACAGGCCGAAGCCGGATTATCCGGCGCTCTGAAAAGCCTGTTCGCCGTGGCTGAAGGTTATCCGCAGCTGCGCGCCAGTGAAAATTTTCAGGGCCTGCAAAGTTCACTGACGCAGACGGAAGAAGCGATCCAGAGCGCGCGCCGCTATTACAACGCCGTCGTGCGCGATTACAACACCAAGGTCAGCGTGATTCCGGACCGTTTTGTCGCCGGTGCGGCCGGTTTTCAGGCCAAGGAATTTTTCCAACCCGACAGCGCGGAAGAGCGGCAGAACACCAAGGTTTCGTTCTAGAGCTGGTTTCGTAAATGACAAGTGCTGTCATTTCTCCGCCAGAGGCGGACCCGCCGATCGTTTTGGCGGGGAGGTTCCCCTCCCGCCGAGAAATCTTGGGGTTTTTCTTTAGCGCATTCTTTTTCTTGGCAGTTCCTGTTGCCTGGGCCTGGGAAATTGAATCGTTTGATGCCGATCTGACCGTCGAGAAAAACGGTTCTCTGCTGGTCACCGAGCATATTCAGGTTGATTTTCAGGGCGAACAGAAACACGGCATCTACCGCGACATTCCGATCCGCGCGACCGATACCTCCGGAAAATCGCGGCCGATCTTTATCGAATTTCTCGGCGCTTCCGATGAACAGGACACTCCGTGGGGTGCGCAGGTTTCCCGGCAGGGCGAGTTCCGCCACATTCGCCTGGGTTCTTCCGATAGAACTTATTCCGGCCGCAAACTGTTTGCGATTTCTTACACCGTCCAGAATGCGTTCGACGCCTATCCCGATTACGATGAACTCTACTGGAACGTGACCGGTAACCAGTGGCAGGTTGCGATCCGGCATGCATCCGCCGCGATTCATTTTCCTCCCGCAATTTCCGCCAGAGAGATAAAATTCACCGCGTATACCGGTGCTTATGGTTCCAGGGAACAGTCGGTACAAATGACGCGTGTTGATCCGGCCACCGTGCGGTATGAAGCGACCCGTTCATTCGCTCCCGGCGAGGGATTAACGGTCGTGGCCGGATGGCCGAAGGGGCTGGTTCCGCTTCCATCGGAAGCCCAGCGGGTGGGCTGGCTGCTTTCGGAGAACCGGCTCTGGTTTATTCCATTTCTGGTTGCGATTGGCATGTTCGCGATTTGGTGGCGGTTCGGAAAAGATATGTCGCCGGGATCGGTGGCGACTCGGTATGAGCCGCCTGAAAACATCAGTCCGGCCGAAGCCGGATTTTTGTTGAGTGAACGGGAGCAACTTTCGCAGGTGACCGCCACGCTGGTCGATCTCTCCAGCCGTGGTTTTTTGCAGATTGAGCCGTTTCGGGGAGATGATTACCGCCTCAGCTTGGCATCCCCCCCACGATCATTGTCCCAACTCAAACCGCACGAAAAATTTTTATTGGAAGATGTCTTTGCAGAATCTTCCGGCATTGTGCTTTTATCCGAGCTTGAAAACAAATTTTATTCGAAACTGCCTGGTATTCAGGGCGCGATTTATAATCAACTGACTGCGCAGTCGTACTGGTACGGACGTCCCGGAAATGTGCGTTCCATCTGGAACATCACAGCTTTTTACCTTTTGGGGATCATGACTTTTATTACTCAGCCGTCCGATCTGTGGGATCTGTTTCCGGCAGTTGCTTCCGCAGGGGTCATTTGCTTATTCGGCCAGTTTATGCCGCGGCGGACATGGAAGGGCGTTCAAGCGCGCCGGGAATTGCTGGGCCTGAAAGAATTTTTATCGCGTACCGACGAAGATCGGATCCGCCGGGAAAAAGACCCTAAAATTTTGTTTGAACGGATGATGCCGTACGCGATGGTGTTTGGCGTAGCAGGGGCCTGGGCGCATACCTTCGAGAAATTATATAAGGAAGATCCGGCCCGGTACGGTTTTTCAAACGGCTATTCTCCAATGCTTTTTTATCACCGCTGGGATCTGGCGCAGCAACGGATGAATACAGTGCTGGCTTCTGCGCCGCGCAGCAGCGGCAGCGGATTTTCCGGCGGAGGCGGTTTCAGCGGCGGCGGTGGGGGTGGCGGCGGCGGCGGGTCATGGTAAATAGAGTACAGGTAAGGTAGAATTTTAAAATGAGTTCTAAAAATATTGAGCGGTTGGAAGAAAAGATGTCCGGCCTTGAGCCGGAGTCGCTGCGGTACCAGACACTGAAAGCGGCCAAACAGTTTAAACTTTCCTGGATTGAACTGGGCCAGATGCTGTGGACCGTCTACAAGGACAAGAAATTCCGCGAATGGGGCTATCTCGCGTTTGATGCCTATTGCTCCAAAGAAGTCGGCATCCGCGAAGCGACCGCCAAAAAACTTCTGCAGTCCTACTACTTTCTGGAAAAAGAAGAGCCGACCATTCTTCGCCAGTTGAAAGAAGAGACGACGCCTGAAAAAATGCCGTCGCCCGATTCGGTGAATCTGCTGCGCCTGCTTAAAAACAAGCCCGAGGTGACCGAGCAAAGTTATCAGAAAGTGCGCGGCTATGTGCTTGAGAAGGGCAAGGAAGCGCCCGAGATCCGCAAAGAAGTTAAAACCATTTTAGACGAGTCCCGGACCGACGACGAAGATCCGGAAGAAGCGCGCGATCAGCGGACCCGTACGACGGTCCGCCGCATGGTCGGAACGTTGAAATCGATCCGCCAGCAGTTGACGACCGGCGATCTGGTTCCGGAAAAACTGTTGAAAGAGATCGACGCGCTTTCTGAAAAACTCGAGGGGATTCTTTAGAACCGGCATGGAACCATGGCCGGTCCGGTTTGCAGTTTGGATGAGTCAAAGAAATGGCCGTTCGTTCGCGCGCGCACTGCATTCGAAAATGCGTCAGCGCGGTTTGTTGACGACGGCATCGCTTCCGATGGAACAATGGAATTTGTTTTTAGACGGCCGGCTTGGCTGGAAAATGCTGGGTCCCGGCCGGTATCAATTTACCGACGGGCAGACGCTCTCGCTGAAACAGTTTTCGACAGCCGATGCCCTGGTGGAGAAACTTGCAGCAATTGAATTAACAG
The DNA here is from genome assembly GCA_023248155.1 of Candidatus Omnitrophota bacterium. Taxonomy (GTDB): domain Bacteria; phylum Omnitrophota; class Gorgyraeia; order 1-14-0-20-64-10; family 1-14-0-20-64-10; genus JAHFFE01. The sequence goes on from JAHFFE010000002.1 coordinate 58,592, forward strand.
CGGTCAGCCGCGAATTGCCGCCGCCGTTACAGGCGCGCGTGATTGATGAGGCGATTCGTGCGGCAATGACCGAATGGAAACGGAGATAAGCACCGATGACACCCATTGGATTAAAGCGGGGCCTTCGAACCCCGTTTGTGAAAATGAGCAAGGAGTTCGCCCGCCTTAACGCGGTTAAACTTTCAACCCGGCTGATTGACGCCATTCTTGAGAAACAGCTGGTTCCGGCCGACCGGATTCAGCACCTGATCTGGGGCAGTGTAGTGGCCGACCCGAATATTTATTCAATCGGCCGCGAAGCGGTACTGGGATCGAAGCTGGACAATCGCGTCGAGGCTTACAGCGTCACGCGCGCCTGCGCCACATCGTTGCAGGCGGCGGCGAATGCGGTTACCTATTACCAGACTTTTCCGGGCGATGCTTCGATCGCGCTGGTCGGCGGCGTCGAATCATTTTCAACGGCCCGTCCTGTGATTACCGACGAAGCGGCCGCATTTTTTCAGACGATGGCGTCCAAGGCCTCGGTATTTCAGAAGCTGGGCGCTTTTATTAAAACGCCGTTCTGGAAATTAATGCCGACAGCGCCGTCGGCCAAGGAATATTCGACCGGCCTGACTATGGGCCAGCATTGCGAACAGATGGTGAAAGCGTTTAAAGTTTCACGCCAACGGCAGGATCGTCTGGCGCTTGCATCGCATCAGAACGCCGTGAAAGCGCGGCCGTTTCTGGCGTCGCAGTTGGTCACCATCGACGGCACGGCGAAAGATACGCTGATCCGCCAGGACACCTCACTGCAGGCGCTGGGGGCGCTGGCTCCCGTCTTTGACCGCTCGAGCGCGGGAACATTGACGGCCGGCAACTCCAGCCCGTTAACCGACGGCGCGGCGGCGTTATTCTGCATTTCTCCGTCGCTGGAACGGGTCGTTCCCCCCGAGGCCTACCTGTCTGATTTTGAATTTGTCGGCGTGGAACCGAAGGACGGACTTTTGATGGGACCGGGTAAGGCGATGCTGCGCATTCTACAGCGCCGTAAACTGCGCTGGAACGAAATCGATTATGTCGAATTTCATGAAGCGTTTGCCGGGCAGGTCCTCTGCAACATCGAGGCGATCAACAGCCCGGTCTACCGCAAAAATAGTTACGGCATTGATTATGATGCCGGCACGCTCGACGAAGCGCGCATCAATTCGTGGGGCGGCTCGGTCGCTTACGGCCATCCGTTCGGCGCCACCGGCGCCCGGATGCTCAACCAGGCGATTACCTATCTGATGGAGACCAAGTCCCGCCGCGCGCTGATCGGCATCTGCACGGCCGGCGGTCTCGGCGGAGCGGCGCTTGTTGAGCGTCGATAACCGGTTGCGGTTTGTTGGGCTATGGCTGCCGGTTATCGCCTACATCGCGTTTATTTTCTGGCTCTCCTCGGCGCCGCGGACCGCGCCCTCTTTTTTAAAATGGCCCGGCGGCGATAAGGCGTTCCATACCGTTGAATATGCAGGCCTCGGTGTTTTGCTGCTGCGCGCGCTGAACGGATCCTGGCCGTCCAAATATGAATGGGGTCAGCTGATTCTGGCCGGCTGGTTTATCGCCATGATTATCGGCGGGCTCGATGAATATTATCAGCAGTTCACGCCGACGCGCTCCAGCAGCGTTCTCGACTGGTCGGCTGACGCCATCGGCGCGTTGATGGGACAGATTCTCTACTGGTTAAAGGTCTCCAATAACCCCTAAGCTTACTTCCCGTTTTTCCGAGCGGTCCCGCTGGGATTTAACTCAAAACCGGCTCGCTCTTTTGCGGTCGCAATTATCGGCGCAAGGCACCCCGGTAATTGATCTGACCGTTTCCAATCCGACGGCTATTGGGTTAACCTATCCGCCGGAATGGGTCGACGAACTGGCCGATCCGGCTGTTTTTTCGTACGCGCCCGACCCGAAAGGACTTTCGCTCGCGCGCCGCTCGGTCGCCGCTCTCTTTTCGAAAAAAGGGGTTCCGGTTACTGAAGAACAAATTGTTTTAACGGCCAGCACCAGCGAAGCGTATTCCTGGCTGTTTAAACTGTTGGGCGATCCCGGCAGTAATGTTTTGGTTCCTACGCCCAGTTATCCGTTATTTGGTTATCTGGCCGGCTTGAATGATCTGGAAGCCGTCCCTTATTTTTTACGCCGTACCGGCGACGGCCCATGGCACCTGGACCGCGAATCGGTGGTCGCTGCGTTCGATGAAAAAACCTGCGCCGTGGTTGCCGTGCATCCAAACAATCCGACCGGCTCGGCGCTGCGCGCCGATGAAGCGCGCTGGCTGGCCGATTTTTGCGCCCAGCGCGGAGTTGCGCTGATTTCCGACGAGGTTTTCGCCGATTATTTGCACACGCCCGATCCGCAGATTCCGCCGACACTGCTGGGCAATTCCGGCGCGCTGACCTTTGCGCTGGGCGGGTTGTCCAAATTCGCGGCATTGCCGCAGATGAAAATGGGCTGGATCGCCTGCAACGGTCCGGCGGAGGATTGCGCGCAAGCGCTGGCGCGGCTGGAACTGATCGCCGACACCTATCTCTCGGTCAATACGCCGGTTCAGCGCGCGGCGCCGGCTTGGATTACGCAGGCCGACAGAATCCAGCAGCCGATCCGCAGCCGTTTGTCTGAGAATCTGAAATTTTTGCGCGAACAAACAGCCGCTGGATCCTGGCGTTTGTTGCCGTCGGACGGCGGCTGGAGCGCGGTGCTGCATAACCCGGCGCTGGCCGATGAAGAAACGTGGGCTGTTTCGCTGCTGGAAAAGAAAAATGTTTTTGTGCATCCCGGTTTCTTTTTTGATTTTGAACAGGAAGGATTTGTCGTCGTCAGTTTGTTGTGCGAACTCAAACAGTTCAGGGAAGGGATTACGCGGCTTTGCTCCCATGAATAAAAAAATCCTGATTAGCTTGGTTATTTTTGGCATGGCATCAACGGCGCTGGGCGCGGAATCAACGCGCTGGCCCTATCCGAAAGAATCGGGCCGGTATCAGGTGCGGCAGTTGTCCAACAACGCGATTCTCTGGACGATTGACTGGACTACCACCGTCACGCAGTCGTCCGGACATGCGCAAATTCAGATTACGGAAACCGGAGAAGGAAAAATCCCGAAATATAAACAGCCGGTCAAATGGACAAAACAATTTTCATTTAAAGAATCGGAGGGCGGCACGCTCTCTTTTGATGAAATGAAATCAACCCGCTCGCTTCAGAGTGGAGAGTTTGTGGATGCATCGACGGTCACCCGCGGTTCAGGCGGAATCAGCTACCACGATGCCGAGAAGGGAAAGAAAGAAAAGCAGGGAAATTTCCCGGGCGGTCCCGATGTGTTGCCCGACGAGATGTTGTTTCATTGGGCGCGCATGGTTCCGAAAGAGGGACCCTTGCCGCAGCCGGTGCGCGAAGCGCTTTTTATTCTATCCGCCGGCCGGGCCGTGACAATGCAGGCCCGCGTTGCGAAAGTGGAAACCGTTAAAGTGCCGGCCGGAGAATTTGCCTGCTACCGGATGGAGCTTGCACCCAAGTTGCCGGGCGGACTAAAAATGTTTGCCCCGAAAATGACCATTTGGTGCCGGCAGGAAGCGCCCTATGCGTGGGTTCGCTATGAAGGGCCGCTGGGTGGAAGCCCCGGTGCCCCGCGCGCTATAATTGAATTAATGGAATGGAGCCATCAATAATGAAGATCAAGTGTGACCAGTGCGAGCGCGCGTTCGATGATGTGCTGATGCAGATTTCGGATCAAAATGGACAGATTTTGTACCTGTGCCCGGAATGTTTCACGGGCCATGCCGAGCATCCGGCCGACGAACAACCCTAAAATTCTTCTCATTTCTTGAGTCAGTCCGGGAGCGGGTCCGTGAACGCGCTCGAAATCGACTACCGATTTCTCGCTCCGGTTTCGGCCTTACCGGAAACCCCGCTGAAACGGCCTCAACAGGGTTCACGCGACCCATCTCCCGAACTGCCTCTTACTCAGCTACGAAGCGGCTTCGGGTGACGCGGGCGGGAGAGGCCTCCGCCGCCACGCGCGCAGCGAAGCGAGCACGGACGGCGGAGAGTGTCCCCGAGCGGCAGGACCCGAAGCGACGGAGATTTCTGGTATGCCCGAGCCGAATTGAGCACATCCAAAGTTTATTTCGTTTGACAAAACCGTATAGGTGAGGTATTGTACTTGTACGGTTTATTAGAGTAGAAAAAAATGAATCAGAACTATACCTCGTATAAGAAGGCCATTTGTGCCATGACGGCTGTAGCAGCCGTGTGGCAGACGGATCTTTTTGTCTGTGCACCGATGCACGACTTGCGTCCGATGGGCCTTAAGGGAGGCGTTCTCTAGTTCCAAAGTAGTCGATAAACAGAGTCAAAAACCTTAAAGGCCCATGATCAAACGATCGTGGGCCTTTCTCTTTTAGAACCCGCCATTGGGGCGAGGTTAACCAGGAGGAATGAAGATGCCAAGAGTGAATGAACGAAAAAGTGAAAGCAGCAGCAGCCCGCCGAAATTGGGCCGGGGCAGCCGGAAAAACGCGGTTCAGCTGACCGCGCTGCTTTACCTGCGGGAAGCTTTAATCAACCAACGGTACGAGAATTGCCCTGAGTTCGTGGCGGTTGCCAAAGAATTCGGAGCGAGTCCTGCCGATATAGAGGCGTTACTGGAAGATGCTAGACGATTACCGGAGTGATTGTTTACGCAGCCAGAGCGGCGGGCGCTTTAACGGCCATCTGCTGGCGCTGTTGGGGTGTGGGCAGCTGGATGTTCCAGGCCAGCCCGAGCAACGAGAGAAGCCGGACTGTGCCATGGGTTATGTCCAGCTCCCACCACCGCAGCCCGTGGGCCGCGGAACGGGGGAATGCATGATGGTTATTGTGCCAGCCTTCGCCGTAGGTCAGCAGAGCAACCCACCAGTTGTTCGTCGACTGATCGTTGGATGCCCAGGTGCGGTAGCCCCAGACATGCGAAGCCGAATTGACGAACCATGTGGAGTGCCAGACGAATACGGTGCGCAACGCGAAGCCCCAAAGAAACGCGGACCATCCGCCCCAGAGAAACAGGCCGGCTGCCAAAATCAATTGATAGTACGGAAAAGTTTTTTCGATGAAACGGTAGACTGGATCGCGGTCAAGATCGGACGCGTAATGCCGGTAATTTTCGTACCGGTCGAGCTCGTCGCTGAACGAACAGAGCCAGCCCATGTGCGCCCAGAAGAAACCGCGCGTCGGGCTGTGAGGATCGTTCGGCATATCGGAGCGCGCGTGATGCATGCGGTGAACAGCCACCCATTTGATGGGGCCGTTCTGCCAGGCCAAGCAGGCTAACCAGGTAATAAAATAATCCAGCGGTTTCCAGAGCTGGAACGACCGGTGCGTTAGCATCCGGTGATACGCAAGGCAAATCCCGATCCCGCCAGTAAGCCACTGCAGCACAAAGAATGCCCAGAACCCTTTCCAGCTGAAGCAAAAGAGAGCGGCCACCGCCAAAATGTGCATAACAGCGAAGACAGCAACGCTGTCCCACTTAATGCGCACCGGTTTGAGTAAATCGGTAGGAGTCTTTGATTCTTCTTGCATGATAAGAATAGGTTAGCACCGGACAAGCGCTGTGTCAAAGTAAATCGGGCCTTGTTTTTGCCCGCCTATTGACCCGCGTTGAAGAGTCTGTTACTGTGAAATTCTTATGAAAAATATCCGGTGGCGCGACTTACTGATTGTGGCGGTGGCGGTCTCTCTGTCCTGGGGTTTGCGCGGCCAGCAGGGGCATGAGCGGGGTGCTGCCGCTGCCGGTGCGATGATCGGTTTGGCGCTGGGTGCCGTGACCGGCGGAGCTCCGTGGATCGGGTCGGCCGTCATCGGGTCGCTGACGTTTGCCATAGGCGGATCATTAAGCTACGGCCGGTTTGTGCAGGCCGCGTATGAAGGATCCTGGGAAGCGATCGGCTCGCTGGCCTTGATCGGTTTCGTCTGGGGCGGATTGGGCGCGCTCGGTTTGGGTCTGGGGCTGGCACTGCCCCGGTATAAATTGTGGGAGCGCGTCGTCATCGCCGGCGGATTGTTTCTCGTCTGGTTTTTAGTCGACCGTCTTTTATGGGGGTGGCTGGCCGGCCCCGATGATTTCTGGACGCGCGAACTAATGGCCATTATCCTGCTGGGCGTCTGGTCGCTGGTATCGGCCTATGTCGGCGTCTGGCGCGGCGATTCCACTTCGTTAAAACTGGCCGTGGCCGGCGCGATCGGATTCGCCGTCGGATTTCCTCTGGCGGCCGGTGTGCAGGGCCTGGGCCAGTTAACCGGAATTCAGGCCGACTGGTGGGCCATCTCGGAACATTTAATCGGTTTGTGCGGCGGGTTAAGTCTGGGGATTACCGTTCTTTCGATGAAACCAACCTGGCAGTTGCCGCTGGCCGTCAAGCCGTGGGAACGGTGGTCGGGCATGGTCTGGCTGCTCTGGTTTTTGCCGGCCTGGCTGCTGGCCAATAATGTCGATTATTGGGTGAAGGAGCGAGCGCTGTTTCCGGCCGGTATCGGCCATGCAATCAGCTGGCTGATGATTCTGATTCTCGTTGGGCTGGCGGTTTGGGGCTGGTCTGAAATGCGCCGCGGCCGGTTATTCGTGATCTCCTGGATGCCGCGCCACCTGCGCCGTATATTTCTATTCTTCGTCTGGATTACGACGATCCTGGCCTGCTCCAAGACGCTGCTTACTGAAACATTGAACAGTTCCGTTTTCGTTTTTGCCGGCATGGCGCTGCTGCTGACTTGGCTGGTCGGCACCTACCGTTCCGGTCTTCCGCCGGTTCGCCAAGCACGGGCCATAAAAACCGCCTCAAATTAGGGATTGCCCTTGTATTTTGAGAGGGGATAAGCCATTATGAGAGTGGGCCTTTCTGTCAGAACTGTTGAAAAAACTTAAAATTGTTAATCGTATGGAATCCGATAGTGGGGAATTGGGGCTGCACCATTAATTGAGGGAGGCAAGGAATGGAAGAAACGCAGAACACTCATATTTTATTGGTGGATGATGAACCGGATTTGGTCCAAATGGTCTCGGTTCGGTTGAAAGCGGCCGGATACAATGTCGCCGTTGCGTATGACGGGCAGCAGGCGCTCGATTATGTCAAGCAGACGCGGCCGGACATGATTATTCTCGACTTGATGCTGCCGAAGCTCGATGGCTACAAGGTCTGCCGGCTATTGAAATTCGACGAGCGGACGAAAGGAATTCCGATCCTGATTTTCACGGCGCGCGCGCAGGTGGAAGATGTAACGCTGGCGACTGAGTGCGGGGCCGACGCCTACCTGACCAAACCGTTCGAGGCGAAAACGCTGTTGACCAAGATTCAGGATTTAGTCGGGCTGGGCAAGAAAAACGCGGAACCAAAATAATCCGGCGAGGGAAACGAATGCCCACCGCGAAAAAGCAGCTTAACCGAAAAGAACTGCGGAGCTGGCTCGCTCAGCTGGATCAGCAGCTGGATCTGGAAGCGCTGATGAAAGGCTGCTGCGGGATGTTGATTAAGCTGACCGGAGCCGACCGTTGTTCGATTATGGTGCTCGACAGCGATACCGACCACCTGATCGTCCGCTGGGCGCATGGAAACCGGGTGCAGATGAAGGGCTCCGGCATGAAATTCCGCGTCGGTGAAGGGTTGTGCGGATGGGTGGCCCGTTCGCAAAAATCATTCTGCTCTTTGGATGCCACGAAAGAAGTCCGTTTCATGCCGCGCGCGCAGCAATCGGGGCAACCGCGCAATTTCAAAGAAGTGCGCGGCATTTGCTGCACGCCGCTGGTGGTCGACGGACGAACCGTCGGCGTGATCAATTTCTCCAGCTTTGACGCCAAAAAAACCCGCTTCGACTGGATCCGCAAGGACGAAGTCAAACTGTTTATCGAACGGCTGGCCCGCGTGATTTACCAGGCCGCGCTGCTGCGCGAATCGCAGGCCGTTTCAGAACGGTTCCGGCGGCAGGCCAAGGCCACCTCGGAGACCGTCGCTCAGGTCAGCCACGAAGTGCGCACGCCGCTGACGCTGGTCACTGAGGCGTCGCAGCAGCTGATTGATGAACTCGCCGGACCGCTTCAACCCGACCAGAAAAAACTGGTCCATATCATTCAATCCCAATCCCAGCGGATGCTGAAGCTGGTTTCGGAACTGCTCGACATTTCGCGCATCGAAGCCGGCCGCATGGCGCTGTACCGCGAACCGATGTCGATGGCCGATGCCATCCGCGACGTGGCCGACCGTTACCAGATGCTGGTTTCGCCGCGCAAACTGATTTTGGAAATCGGACTGGTCCCGCTGGTTTACGGCGACAAGACGCGGCTGGCGCAGATCGTCGAGAACCTGCTCGGCAATGCCGTTAAATTCACGCCGCCGGAGGGTTCAATTACCATTGGACTGCGCGAAAAAGGCAAAACGGCCGAGATCTCCGTGCAGGATACCGGCGCCGGCATTCCGCACAAGCAACTCAAACTGCTGTTCCAGCGTTTTTCAAAACTCAAAGTGGCCGCCGGCATTAATGTGCGCGGCACCGGTTTGGGGCTGATGATCGTCAAGGAAGTGGCGCAGATGCACGGCGGGGCGGTACGCGTTGACTCGGAACCGGGCAAGGGAACCCGCTTTTCGGTGACGCTGCCGCTGTATTCGTCGACGCTGGCGCTCTCGGAAGAGTTCCGTGTGATGCGCGAGCAATCGTCGCGCGAAGGGCGGGATCTGGCGATTCAATTGCTGCGCCTGAAAAAAGATCCGAAAGCCACGCTCAATGAAATCCGTGAAATGCTGGTCAAGCATGTGTCGCGCGAAGACCGCATTTTGGAAAACCCCGACGGCGGCCTGGTGATTTTGTCGGTCGTCGACCCGGAAGGGTTCGCGGCGATGCGAAAAAGAATCGATCAGGTATTTGCCGCGAATTTGCCGGCGGTCAATTCCCGCGATTTAGGCTGGGGGTGGGCGCTGGTTCCAAAAGAGGGAACGACGCTGACCATGGTGCTGCCGATTGCCGAGCGCCGCGCGCAGGAAGAAAAATTGGAGGCCGCGAAAAGCCGATGACCATTCTAATCATTGAAGATGAAGCGCAGGTCCGTGAATTGCTCGGCCGCCGCCTGCAGGCGCACAGCTACGAAACGCAGGAGGCCGAGAACGGCAAGGTCGGCCTTGAAAAGGCCAAACAGCTGAAGCCCGAACTGATCATCCTTGATTTGAATATGCCGGAGATCGACGGAATCCAGGTTTATCAGCGGCTGCGCCAGGATCCGGACACCGCGAAGATTCCGGTTCTTTTTCTGACCGCATTGTCGGCCGGTGGAACGATGACCGAGCAAAGCCTGGCGATTATCGCTTCGGCGAAGCACCGTGTGCAGTTGACGGGAAAATATGCCGTCATGGGTAAACCATATGATGCTCAGCAGCTGTTGGAGACGATCCGAAAACTGCTGGGGCAGGAGAGCGCGCCGGCGGTATGAAATCGACCAAGCAGACCGATGAACGGCTCGTTGAAGAAGGGCTGATTACGCCGGAACAGCTGGCGAAGGCCCGCTCGGAAGCGCTGCGCGGCGGAGGCACCGTGCGCGAAGCGATCCTGCGAATGCGGTTTGTCGAGCCGTCGCGCATGGCCGACTGGCTCAGCCAGCAGCTGCAGATTCCGCGCGTGGAATTAAAATCGTACGTGATCGATTCGAAAGTTCTGCAGCTTGTTCCCGAGGCGCTGGCCCGCAAGCATCGCGTCATCCCGTTGTTTAAGGTAGGTAATTCGCTCACCGTTGCCACGGCCGATCCGCTGAATTTAATCGCGCTCGACGAACTGCATTTGAAAACCGCCAAAACGATCGAACCGGTTGTCGCCACCGATCAGGAAATTAATCAGGCGCTGGCCGATTATTACGGCACGAAAGGGCGCGTCGATGAGCTGGTGTCGGGGATGCCGGCCGAGACCGCCGCGGCGGAACTTCCTTCCGGCGCCGCTGCCGCGCAGAAAGCGTCGGACCCGCCTGTGGTGCAGCTGGTTAATCTGCTGCTCACCGACGCGGCCCGTTACCGCGCGTCAGATATTCACCTGGAACCCGAGCATGAGGGGATGCGCGTCCGGTTCCGCATCGACGGAATTTTGCGCGAACAAACGGTGCTGCCCAAATCGCTGGAGCCGGCCGTTGTTTCGCGCATCAAGATTCTTGCCGGCATGGACATTGCCGACCAGCGCAAACCGCAGGACGGCCGTTTCCGGACGACGCTGGAAGGGCACGAGGTCGATCTGCGTATTTCGGTGATTCCGTCGATGGACGGAGAAACGGTCGTGATGCGTTTGCTGGATACGCAGGGCTTGCGCCTCGACATGAGCCAGCTGGGCATGGATGCCGACATGTTGGCACGCTACCAGCAGCTGGTTCAGCGCGCCTGGGGAATTTTGCTGGTGACCGGTCCGACCGGTTCCGGAAAAACGACGACACTGTATTCGACGCTGGCGTCGCTCAATGCCGTCGAGCGCAACATCGTCACGATTGAAGATCCAGTCGAATATCGTTTGTCCGGCATCCGGCAGATTCAGGTGAATTCATCCGTGCAGCTGACGTTCGCCACCGGCTTGCGTTCGATTTTGCGTCAGGACCCCAACATCATCATGGTCGGAGAAATCCGTGACCGCGAAACGGCCGAGATCGCGATTCAATCGGCGTTGACGGGTCATATGGTTTTCTCGACGCTGCATACCAATGACGCGGCCACCGCCATTACACGGCTGCTCGACATGGGCATCGAGCCGTTCCTGGTCAGTTCCAGCTTGATCGGCGTGTTGGCCCAGCGGCTGGTGCGCACACTTTGTCCCGAATGCAAAACCGACGATCCGGCGCAGGAAGAAAAAGCGCGCAAGATGGGGTTCACCGGGACGGGTCACTGGATGAAAGCGGCCGGCTGCCGCCAATGCGGAAAAACCGGATACCGCGGCCGGATCGCGCTGTTTGAGCTGATGCCGATGGATGAAACGATTCAGAAAATGACGCTGGCCAAAACGTCGGCGTCCGATATCGCCACGCACGCGCATTCCGCCGGCATGAAAGCGCTGCGCGAAGACGGGCTGGCCAAGGCGGCGGCCGGAATCACGACGATCGACGAGGTGTTCCGCGTCGTCTCGGAGGCGTAAACCGATGCCGACGTTTGCGTATCAGGCGCGCGATGAAGCGGGGCGGCTGGTGAAAGGGTTTCAGGAGGCGGAATCCCAGACTCTGCTGCTGCAGCAATTGCGCAAGGCCGGTTATTTAATCACGCGGCTGGAAGAAAAGACACAACAGAGTACGAGCTGGCTGCCTGACCTTCAGTTTGGAAAAAGGGTCGACGGGCAGGACCTGCTGATGGCTATTTTACAGCTGGCGAATCTGGTCGAGGCCGGACTTCCGCTGTTAACGGCGCTCAATACCGTTTGCGAGCAGTGGGCCGACGGTCCGCTGAAAGAGGCGCTCAGCGCCGTCGTGCGCGACATTGAATCGGGCGAGAAATTTTCGCAGGCGCTCAAAAAGCATCCGCATATTTTCCCGAAATTAATGGTGAGCATGGTGATGGTCGGCGAGCAGACCGGAAAATTGGACCTGGTGCTGATGCGGTTCTCGTCGTTTCTCGAACGGGACATGGCCGAACGCAGGGCGCTTCAGTCGGCTCTGAGTTATCCGATTTTGCTGTTTTGCGCCAGCATCGTGCTGGTGCTTTTCGTGGTGACGTTTGTGGTGCCGCAGTTTTCCGAGTTGTTCGTCAAGGCCGGCGTGCGGATGCCGGCGCCCACGCTCTTTTTATGCGGCGTCGGAAAATCGATCCGGCAATACTGGTGGCTCATGATTCTTTCGGTGCCGGCGGCCGGGGTTGGGGTTCCTCTGCTGATGCGCCGTCCCGATGTTCGCGCGTTCTGCGACCGATGGATTCTGAAAGTTCCGATATTCGGGAAGGTGATTTATCAGACGGTCATCCTGCGTTTCGCGCGCAGCCTGGCCACGCTGGTGGCCAGCGGCATCTCGATTTTGAGCGCGCTGGATACCGCCCGGGAAATGGTCGACAACCAGATGATCGAAGCCGAGCTCAAGCGCGTGCGCAGCGCCGTCGAGCGCGGCGAGAAACTGTCGGCGGCGCTGGCTGCCGGGAAAATTTTTCATCCCGACGTGGTGCAGATGGTCAAGGCCGGCGAAGAATCCGGCCGCATGGACGCGATGCTCGACAAGGTCGCCGATTTTTATGAGATGCGCGTTAATTTTTCATTGAAACAAATGGTTACTTTTCTGGAACCGCTTTTATTAATGGGGATGGGAGGCATCGTCGTTTTAATTATGGCGTCTTTGATCTTGCCGATGTTTGATATGGTCAAGGTCTTACAAAATGGAGGGTTACGCTGATGAAAATGAGGCAACGTAAAATAAGCAAAGGGTTCACGCTGGTCGAGTTGATCATCGTGATCGCCGTGATCGCGATTTTGCTGGGCATCGCGCTTCCGCGGCTGCGCGGCATGATTGACGAAGGCAACTCCGCCCGCGCCGCTGCCGAAGTCCGCGCGCTGCAGGCGGCAGTCGAGTCTTTCTTTATCCATAACGCCCGCGTTTATCCGGCGGCCGGCGCGACCTGGGAAAACGCGTTAGTGGCCGCGAGCCCGCGGCTGATTGGCGCCGCGCTGCTCGATCCGTTTAACGGGGCTGTTCAATATCAGTACGCGCTATCGGCCAACGGCCAGTTTTATGTAATCTCGTCGTTCGGCCCCAACAGGGCTGCAACGATTATCGGCATTGATAACACCGGCGCGGTCACTCCTGCGGGAGCTACCGGAGACGATATCTTCAGCTCGAACGGCACTCCGGGTAACGGCGGGTTTTAATTGGTAGTGGAGTTACTGCGAGGGAAGGGACGGCTCCAGCTGGTGCTTGGGGCCGTCCTGACCTGCGGCGTGGGGATCGCGTTGTCAATGGCCGCGCTGATGGTGCCCGAGCGTTTTGATGCCTGGCGCATCTACGCGTTCGGCGTGGGCGTTATTTTTTTCATGCTGGCCTATCTGATTTCCAGCTTTCGGCACGCTTCTAAAATCGAAACACTGGTTCTTGAACGGACCGCTGAGTTGCAGGCGGCCAACCTGCGTCTGCTTGAGTTGGGAAAAATCAAGGATGAATTTGTCGCGGTGGTCAGCCATGAACTGCGCACGCCGATCGCCGTGATGCGCGAGGGGATCTGCCAGATGCAGGAAGGGGTTTGCGGTCCGATTACTCTGGAACAGCAGGCAACCATCGCGATCACATTAAGAAATCTCGAGCGGCTGCGCGAGCTGGTTGAGGATATGCTCGATATTTCCAAAATTGAAGCGGGAAAAATTGTTTTACAGCATGAAAAATTCGATTTTATTCAACTGGTTCGGGAAATCCAGAATTCTTTTTTGCCCCGTTCGCGCGAGAAAGAGATCGGCCTTGAATTGCATTTGCCGGGGCCGCATCTCTGGGTCCGGGCCGACCGCGCGAAACTGGCGCAGGTATTAACGAACCTGGTCAGCAACGCCATAAAGTTTACCGATCAGGGCGAGGTGCGCGTGACCGTGGAAGAGGACGCGCAACAGATCCGGTGCGCGGTCTCCGACAGCGGCATCGGCATTTCGGACGAGAACATGCCCAAGCTGTTCCAGAAATTCCAGCAGTTTACGCGTCTCAGCAACGGTGAAAAAGGCAGCGGTCTGGGCCTGGCCATCTGCAGGGGGTTAATCGATCTGCATCAGGGCCGTCTCTGGGCCGAGTCGTCTTACGGAAAAGGAAGCCGTTTTATTTTCAGCATCCCCAAGGGGGAAAACAGGGAGCCGTCCGCCGCCATCCGATGAACGAGTCGCCATTTGCCGTCAATCCGTTTTCGCGGGAAATCCGCGTTTTGCTGATCGAAAACGACCTGGCTGAAGTCCGCCGATTTAAAGAAGTACTCTCCGAGGCGGGAGAGAAATTATTTCCGGTCACCTGGGCCGATCGTATGGCCGAGGGTTTGAGCCGTATTTCGGGAGATTCCGTTGATCTGATCGCGCTTGGGCTTTCTCTGCCTGACTCGTCAGGAGCGGATCTGTTCGCGCGCGTCCACGCGCAGGCGTCGCATCTGCCGATCGTGCTGCTGGTATCGGCCGCGCAGGAAACAGAAGCCCAGCAGGCCGTTCTGGCTGGCGCACAGGATTATCTAATCAGGGGAAAATGGGAATCGTCGGTTCTTCCGCGCGTATTGCGTTACGCGGTGGAGCGCAAAGCGGTCGAGCGGATGAAAGACGAATTCGTCAGCAGTGTTTCGCACGAATTGCGCACGCCGCTGGCGATCGTCAAGGAAGGCGTCAGCCTGGTTCTCGACGGAGTTTCCGGTCCGCTTACCGCCGACCAGGATAAAATCCTGAAAGTCGCCCAGGACAACATCGACCGGCTCGCGCGTATTATCGAGAACCTGCTGGATGTTTCGGAACTGGACCGCGGCCGCATGAAGCTGAAGATTCAGCCGATCGATATTTTTGATCTGATCCGAAAAAAAGCCGAACAGCTGGCGCCAAAAATCCGCGAGAAGGGCATCGAATTTTCAGTGCAGATCCCTTCTGAAAAAAAGATGATGGAAGCCGATCCGATCCGCGTCGAACAAATATTAACCAGCCTTTTGGGCAATGCGTTGAAATTCACACGTAAAGGTTCCATCGTGCTGTCGGTGACCGAAGAACCGGACCGTTTAATCTGCCAAATATCCGATACCGGCATCGGCATTGCGCGCGAAGATCTGCCTAAAATTTTCCGCCGGTTCCAGCAGTTTGGGCGCAAAGACGGCCCCGGCGAGCAGGGGACCGGGCTGGGACTGTGGCTTTCGCAGCAGTTTATCGAGCTTCATGGAGGATCGGTCTGGGTTGAGAGCGAACAGGGCCGCGGCACGCGCGTTTTCTTTTCGCTTCCGAAGCCGGTTGTTCCGGCGGTAGAACCGGCATGAAAATCCGTCGGAATGCCGGTGGTTTTACGCTGCTCGAGATGCTGATCGCGCTGGGCATTTTAATGACGGGTGTTCTTGCGACGGTCTACCTGGTAAGCCGCGGCATTGCCGCGACGAATGATACCGAGTCCACCGAGCAGGCGCTGGCATTGGCGCAGCAGCGGATGGAAGCGCTTCGCTCGGGCGCTTATGCCGCGATTGTCAACGAACCGCGTGCCGCCGTGGCCGGCTGGGTTAATTTCGACCGCCAGGTGGTTGTAGCACAGCCGGCCGGTACCGGTGTGAGCAATCAGATTCGCCAGGTCACCGTTACGGTATTTTGGCCGACGACCGGCGGCGAGCAGAACCTGACATTAACCACCTATGTCTGCAATGTCGTCAATAACTAGGCGGTCGCGCGGCGTCAGTCTGCTTGAATTGATTTTGGCGGTTGGTCTTTTTTCTGTACTGCTGATTGCGCTGTTCGGTGTTTACCGGATCATTTTTATCTCGACCACGTCGGTTCAGGACCGGATGCAGCTGCAGCGGAGCGCCGAGCATGGCCTTGAAAAAGCGATCCGCGATTTGCGTACCGCGGTGGCGCTGCAGAACGATCCGAGCAACGCGATCCGGTACACGCTTCAACAGGGCGCTGCGCAGAATTCGTTTATTTTATATCTCTACAACGCGGCCGACCCGTTTCTGCCGCCTTACACGCAGCCGACGTATGAACTTCGGCAGGCGCCCGTCGCCGGCGCGATTGGCGGCGCGTTTGTGTATGGCGCCGGCACGCTGTTGGTGCGCGATGTTCAGCCGCCGCCGGCATCGGTTATTCAGGTTGCCGGAACATTGGCAACGCTGGATCTCAGCGTGACGCGGGGAAACGAAACTTACCGTCTGGTTAAACAGGTCAGGCGCAGAAGTTGATGCGCGCCTCTGCGCAGCGCGGAGTGGCGCTGGTGATGGTGATGGCTTTTTTGATTCTGTTCGCGACGATGGCGACATTTTTTGTTTTCACGGCCTCTGTTTTCGTAAAGAACAGCGGCTGGGAGCAGGTGGACCACCAGGTATTCTGGATTGCGGAGGCCGGTTTGCAAAAAGCGATTTGGAATTTGAAAACGCCGGTTGCCAGCGGTGGGCGGGGTGAGCTCTGGACAACGGCTGGAACTCTGGAAAATTTGGCCAATGGGAACTATACGATGGTGGTTGAGGCCTGGGATTACGCACTTGCCGCCAATGGGGCCACTGCGGTGTCCGTACCACCCACTGTTGTCAATCCCGCTTCTAATGCGATTGATGGCAACGGCGCTACTTTCTGGGAGTCCAGTGGATCACCTGTAATCACTCAACAAGATTTAATCATCACACTGCCTTATGCGATTACCGTGAATCGGTTGCGGTTCTTAGCGTTTAGTACTCCAGCGTTTCCACAAAACTACATTCCGCGGGATTATAGTTGGGCTGTTTCCCCAGACAACGCGGTTTGGACGCCTGCTTTACCCGCGATTACCAACAACACCAGTGCTGACAGTGATCTTGCCGTTCCACCGGCTTTAGCTGTGGGCGGGCCGGCGGATGTTTTTCCCGCTCAGACGAATGTGCGGTTTGTCCGTTTGCGGACGACGCGGGATGGTGTCGGGGCTCCCGCGCGCGCGCGTGTCATTGCTCTGGAGATCAACGGCCGGCGGATTACTTCCACGGGCCGGATTACGACCGGCGGGGTTACCATTGCCAGGACTGTCCGCCAAACGGTTGTCACCGACGACGCGCTTCCTCAAAATCAAGTGGCTTATTACCAGCCCGACTGGACGGAGCAGTAGCGATGGCCGAACGAATTTTAGCGCTTGATCTGGGAACCGAATCGTTCAAACTGCTGACGGCTGAGGAGCAGGCTGGTTCATGGGTCATCACGCATCTGGGTTCCAAAGAGATTCCTCCCGGCGCCAATGACGCGATTCGTCTGCAGGCCTTAAAAGAATTAATCGGCGAGATTCAGTTAAAACAATTCCGCACCGTCGTCAGCGTGCTGGACGATTCTTTTTCATCTGTGCGCCAGATTTACACGCCGCCGATACCGGCATCGGAACTGCTTTCAGCGGTCCGCTGGGAAATGCAGAATTTTCTGGCGATCCCTCCGGAAGAAACGGCGGTTGATTTAATTTCTTTGGGCACGGTTGATTTAGGCGGCGTTACCAAACAGAGGCATATCGCGGCGGCGGTCTCCGTCGAGGCGGTCCGCAATCATTGCGCGCTGCTGGCGTCGGCCGGCATTCGTCCGTCGCAACTGATCCCGAAAAATTTAGCGCTCGCTCTCTGCGCCGAAAAGCTACAGCCGTCTTCGGCCGATCTGCCCCGCGTTATTTTGGATATCGGGTCGTCTTCGGCCGAATGCGTCGTGCAGGAAGGGCTGTGGCCGGTGTTTGCGCGCAGAATTCCCGGCGGATCGCAGGGGCTGACGCGCGAGATGAGCGGCATGATCGTTTCGGGCCAGGGGCAGGTGGCGCTTACGGCCGATGAAGCCGAACAGTTAAAACGCCGCGTCGGGATCCCTTCAAGGGACGCCGGAGACCTGGGCGTCAAAGGGATTTCCGGCATGCAGCTTTTTTCGCTGATGCGCGCCTGGCTGGACCGCCTGGCCGTTGAAACCGAACGCTCGGTCACTTTTTATGGTGAGACTTCCGGCCGCAATGCCGTTGCCGAAATTATTCTGCTGGGCGGCGGCGCCCATCTGCGCGGATTGCCCGAATGGCTCTCGGAACGGCTCGGGGTCCGCGTGAGCGTTCCGGCCGGATTAACGGGTGATCAGGCCGTTTTCGGAAAATTTCCGTCTGTCCGGGGCGTGGAATGCGCTTACGCGGCCGTTCTGGGTGCTGTTTACGGCGAAGGCAAAGGCCTGAATCTTTTACCGGCTGAAATACGCGAAAAAACAAAACGGACGGTTCAACGGATGGCGGCCGCGGCGCTGGGCGCCGCTTTCGCGGTGGCGCTGATCGTCGGCGGCGTAGGCTTGCGATTGTATCAGCGTAATTTACGGGGACAGATCGCCGCGATGGAAATCGAAGCCGCTTCGACTAACCAGCGCTGGGCTGATTTAAAAGAATATTTGTCGGCCCGGAACCGCATTATCTCCGAACCGCGCTGGCGTGATTTTTTAATGGAGTTAAGCCAAGCGACCCCCGCTCAAATAAAGCTCTCTTCGTTGACAGTGGATGAAACCCGCCAGGTCACGCTGCGCGGAGTTATTCATGCCGGGCCGCGCTCCGTGCAAGATCTGATGGCCGATTATTTGCGCGTGCTGCATGGCCGCTCATTAACTCAGGTCGAATTGCGACGGACCCGCCGTACGGATAATGATTCGGCTGAGGCGGAGTTTGAAATCGGAGGCCGCTTACTGCCATGAAACTTAAAAACCCGAAGCCGGCCGCCGCCGCGGGTCTTATTTTTTCCATACTGATTCTGGTGATCGGTTATCTGCTGCCTGCGGCCGACATTCAGGCTCTATTGCGCCAGAAAAAACAGATTCAAATGACCGTGGATCAAGCAACTGACGCCGTCCGTCCCGCGCGCGGTTCTGAATTCCGTGAACTGCCTTTACAAGAAGAAACTCCGGAGTTGTTTAAGCGTTTTTACCGGCTGGCTGAACGGCACCGGGTTCGCGTGATGGAGTTCTCGCCGCGCATCGTTTTGCCCGGAACGGCCGATCAACCGGCCGTTCTTCCCATCGATATTCAGATGGAGGCCGCTTATTCCGACGCGGGAGACTTTATCGGAAAGCTGACGACGGATCCGGAAATGGGGATTGTTTCCGTCCGCCGAATCGATATGGTTCCCGATGGCGAAAATAACGGACAGCTGCGGCTGTCCGTCGTGGTAGAGTTTTGTTTGAAAGCCGATAGCAATGCGTGATCCAAAACAAAAAATTATCCTGACGGTTTTAGGGATTGTGCTCGTCGTGGTTTGGACGCGGGCGTTCATGATGAAGCCGGTCTATCGCCATAATCCGCCGCCGGTTTCTTTTCATGCCTCCGGCAGGGTTGTTGCGCCCCGGCCTTTAGCCAAAGAATCGCCGGATGAAGAACCGCCTGTCCTGAGATGGAAACGTGATCCGTTCGCTGTTTCCGAGATAGTACTGTCTTCCGGGCCGGAGAAATCAACTTTGTCGTCGGGGGCCAATGCAAAGCCGGCCGCCCCTCTGCGCCTGGAGGGGATTTTATGGGATGCCCGCAAACCGGCCGCGCTGATTAATGACACGCTGGTTGAGGTCGGTTCTTCCGTGGGCGGCTGGAAAGTGGTTGAAATCAGGGAAGACCGCGTGAGTCTTTCCGATGGACAATCCACCCAAACTCTTGAAATCTAGCCGCCATCCCTTTTTTTGTTTGGCTGCTTTTCTGGTTTTCACGCAGATTGTTTTGTTTTCCGGAACGTGCGCGCGTGCCGCCGATGTTCCGTGGACGCTTCAGGAGCTGTCTGCCTATTACCGCGGTCCCGATCAAATCGCCCAATTTCTCAGAAAAAAAATCGTGCTGGTTTCCGACAGGCAATTGTTCGGCTGCGACGATTACTGGCAGTCTCCGGCCGAAACATTGCGAAGCGGAAAAGGCGATTGCGAAGATTACGCGTTGTTGGCCGAAGCGCTGTTGCGCCGGCAGAAAATTCCGGCCTGGGTTTTTTCGGTCTACGGCCCGGGCGGGTACGCGCATACGGTCTGCGCGTTTAAACAAAATGGCCGATACAATGTCATCAATGTGGATCAACTGATTTCGTATCAGGCCGAGTCCTTTAAAGAACTTGCCGGGAAGCTTCATCCTCGATGGGAATGGGCCGCGGTGGCCCGAAGAGCCGGTCACCGCGGCAAAGCACTGCGCCGGATTACTCCGTAATTGTCACTTTCTCCATCTTGATTTCGGAAAGCGGCCGGTCGCCCGAATCTCGGGGGGCATTGGCGATCGCATCGGCCACAGACTGGCCTTCGATGACCTTACCGAAAATCGCATGCTTGCCGTCCAGCCAGGGGGTGGGAGCTACCGTGATGAAAAACTGGCTTCCATTCGTGTTCGGTCCGGCGTTGGCCATTGAAAGCATGCCGGCAGAGGTGTGCTTGAGCCCCGGCCCGAATTCGTCCGGAAAGCTGTATCCGGGGCCGCCCCGGCCGGTTCCGGCCGGGTCTCCGGTCTGGATCATGAAACCGGGGATAACTCGGTGAAAGATGATTCCATTATAGAAACCTTTATTGGCCAGCGTCACGAAATTCCCGACTGTTTTGGGCGCTTTGTCCTTGTACAGCTCTACGACAATCTTGCCTTTTGTCGTTTCGATCGTTGCTTTGGGATTTGCGGGTGCTGCGTTGGCATTCGACATCAGAAAAAATCCTCCGGTGAATAATAGACTAATGATTAGGATAAATTTTCGCATGAGAGACCCCTGTTGGAAATCTAAAAAACCTGTCATGCCGAGATCGTTTCTGCTCGGCATCTTACACGCCTAATACCAGGTTTTTACGAACAGCCGGATGTTTCGCCGCAGTTGAAGCACTTGTAGCAGCTTCCCGAGCGAACCATCATCGATCCGCAGCTATGACAGGGCGGGGCATCCACCTGGCCCTGGAACCCTTGCCGGGTTGTGGGCGTTATGGTGGAGGTGGTCCCGTCCGTTGATGCCGGCTGCGTGATATCCGCCTGCTTGGCGGCCAGGTCAGTCACCGTTGCCGGGGCTTGCGGCTGCTCTGCAGTCGGCAGAAACTTTAACGCCAGCCACCGGAACACATAGTCGAGAATCGACTGCGCGAACCGGATCTGCGGGTTGGAAGTGATGCCGGCCGGCTCGAACCGCATATGGGTGAATTTCTTCACCAGCGCTTCCAGCGGCACGCCGTACTGCAGCGCCAGCGAGATCGCCGTCGCGAAGGCGTCCAGAAGTCCCGAGATCACGGTGCCTTCCTTGGACATCACGATGAAAATCTCACCCGGCTTGCCGTCTTCGTACAGGCCGACCGTTAAATAGCCGTCATGGCCAGCGATCGAAAACTTGTGCGTGAACGCCTGACGCTCATCCGGCAGGTACTTGCGTTTCGCGCGCGTCTTGATTTGCGCGGCGATTTCCCGCGAGATCGCTTCACCGGTTTCTGATTTTTCGCTCTTCTCTTCTTTTCCGGCCGAGAGCGGCTGAACTTTCTTGGATCCGTCACGGTAGATCGCCACCGCTTTTACGCCCAGTTTCCACGATTCGATGTAGGTCTGCATAATCTCATCAATCGTGATGTCGGTGGGAACGTTGACCGTCTTGGAGATGGCGCCGCTGATAAACGGCTGAACGGCTCCCATCATCCGGACATGGCCCATGTAATGGATATACCGCGTCCCTTTCATTGATTTGAACGCGCAGTCGAAGACCGCCAGGTGCTCGTCTTTGAGCCCGGGCGCTCCCTCGATGGTTTCTTCCTTGTCGAGGTGCTGACAGATCGCGGTAACCTCGTCCTCGGAATAGCCCAGCCGTGAAAGCGCTTTCGGAACGGTCTGGTTCACAATTTTCATCAACCCGCCGCCAACCAGCTTCTTGTATTTGATCAGCGCGATGTCAGGCTCCACGCCGGTCGTATCGCAGTCCATCATGAACCCGATCGTTCCGGTCGGCGCCAGCACTGACATCTGGGAATTGCGCACGCCCTGGGCCGTGCCCAGCTTGAGAGCTTCGTCCCAGGACTGCTGTGCGGCGCTGAACATTGCCTCGGGAACCAGGCGGTCATCGACGGCCACCAGCGCGTCGCGGTGCATTCGGATTACTTTCAACTGCGCGTCGCGGTTGGCGGCAAATCCGGCGTACGGACCTTTAACTCCGGCGATTTCCGCCGAGGTCCGGTACGCTTCGCCGCACATCAGCGCGGTGATCGCCGCGGCGTAGGCGCGGCCTTTGTCGGAATCATAAGGAACACCCAGCGACATCAGCAAAGCGCCCAGGTTTGCATAACCCAGACCCAGTTCGCGGAACGCGCGGGCATTCTCGCCGATCTTCTGCGTCGGGTAGGAAGAATTGTCCACGACGATATCCATTGCCGTTGAAATCGTCCGGACCGCCGACTTGAAATCTGACACATGAAAATGTCCGGCCTCGTCGACGAATTTCATCAGGTTCAGACTGGCCAGGTTGCAGGCGCTGTCGTCGAGGTGCATATATTCGGAGCAGGGGTTGCTGGCATTAATTCGCCCGCTGTTGGGGCAGGTGTGCCATTTGTTGATGGTCGTATCGAACTGCATGCCCGGGTCGCCGCAATGCCAGGTCGCTTCCGCGATGGAGTAGAGCAGATCGCGTGCCTGAACGGTATGCACCGGTTTGCGGTCGGCCGTGCCGAGAAGATCCCATGCTTTATTGTCGGCGGCGGCCTGCATGAACTCGTCGGTCGCACGGACCGAATTGTTCGCGTTCTGAAAGTAAACGCTGCCGTAGGCTTCTCCGTCGATGGCGGAGTCATAACCGGCTTCAACCAATGCCCAGGCCTTGCGTTCTTCGTCCCACTTGCAGCGGATAAATCGCTCGATGTCCGGATGATCCGAATTCAGAACCACCATTTTCGCGGCGCGCCGGGTTTTACCGCCCGACTTGATCACGCCGGCGGATGCATCGGCGGCCCGCATGAACGAAACCGGTCCGGAAGCGGTTCCGCCGCCGGCCAATCGTTCCTTGCTGCCGCGGATCGGGGAAAGGTTCACGCCCGATCCGGACCCGTACTTGAAAATCATTCCTTCGGTCTTGTACCAGTCGAGGATCGACTCCATCGTGTCTTTGACCGACAGGATGAAGCAGGCCGAGCATTGCGGCTTGGCTTCGATTCCAACATTGAACCAGACCGGGGAGTTGAACGCGACGCGCTGCATGACCAGCATATGCGTCAATTCCGCGCGGAACGATTCAGCATCTTCGGCGCTGGCGAAATAGCCGTCTTTGATGCCCCACTCGGTGATGGTGTTGGCGACGCGATTGATCAGCTGTCGAACCGACGATTCGCGCTGCGGGGTTCCCAACTGGCCGCGGAAATATTTGGAGACCACCACATTGGTGGCCGTCTGCGACCAGAAGATAGGCATTTCCACCTGCTTCTGCTCAAAGACAACCTCGCCATGCTCATTGGTGATTGAGGCGGCGCGGAACTCCCACGAAATCTCATCGTAGGGGTGCGTCCCGGCTGTAGTGAAATACCGCGGAATCTCCAAACCTTTCAAAGACGCATTACTCTTGGCTTGTCCTCGTGTGGTCATCGATTTGGCGGAAGCCTCTCCCAAGGCGGAATCGTTCGACATGAAAGCTCTCCAAAATAGATTACCTGATGCAAGGGAGAAAATAAACCCTTGGACAGGCAATCAAAAAAGTTGTTGTTTCAAACTGCTCATACTGCCGCTTGCCCTGCAGCGTTTGCGGTGGGAGGGAATCCCCTTCGGGGAGTATGGGGATGAAGCCCTATTCATTCCGTACAATTGGTGCTTTTTGCTGAACAGAACCTAGTCTGCCTTCTCACTTAGGCCGACGAGGCCCTCTCAACTGCACCCACCCCCCTCCACAACATCTTGCGGGCAGAGATTGTTTTACCGCAATATGTGGCGCTTTGTCAAGTCTAAAAGCAGAAAAAATTTCAACAATCAACTATTGTATATATTAACAAATCGTTTCCGTCGGGGGGTATCGTTTGGGCGCACAATTCATGCTATAATCGGTTTTAATGGAAACCGCAATTGCGTTAAAAGAATGGGCGATTATCACTCAGGCCGCGGGTGCCGGAGAACAGGTGATTTTGCTGCGAAAGGGAGGGATCCGCGACCCGCAGGGACTCTTTGCTCTCGAACACCGCGAATTTTTGCTTTACCCTACCTGGGAACATCAGAAAAAAGAATGGGTTCGCGCGCCGTTCCAGCAGAAATACAGCGCTGTTTTAGAAGCCAAAGAACCGGCCCAGGTCCCATTTTCAGTTTATGCCGGCGTAGCGTACCACACCGAAATTAAAAACCTTTCTGTTTTCACGAGGCTCGAAAAATACCATATCTGGACGCCCGAATTTTTTGCCTACCGGGCGCAATACCATCCGGAATCACCCACGCTGCTGGCGGTCATCC
This sequence comes from Candidatus Omnitrophota bacterium, assembly GCA_023248155.1. GTDB lineage: Bacteria > Omnitrophota > Gorgyraeia > 1-14-0-20-64-10 > 1-14-0-20-64-10 > JAHFFE01. The sequence continues at coordinate 82,614 of JAHFFE010000002.1, forward strand.
GCGCTTATCATCTGCCCAAGACGGTGAACGTTTCTCCGGAACCGGACTATGCCGGCTGTAAATCCTGGGTGAATTTAAAGAGGCCGGTTTCAGTGGATGGCGGTGAGCCGGTGATTGAAAACCGGAAATTCCGGACGATATTGGAAGAGATTAGAGAGGTTTGCGGTTAGTTAAGAGTTAATTACCGGCGCCGGTATTGCGCGCCAGTGCGAAGAACGATTCGGCCACATCTTCGGCCACCTGCCCGTTGCGGATCAAATCCATGATGGAACGCTCCAGCGTGTACATCTTGGCGTTTCCACCGGTTTCAATCACGGAAGGCAGCTGGGAAAGAGTGCCGTTGCGGATAATGTTCCGGCCGGCCGAGGTGGGCACGAATACCTCGGTGGCGAGTGCCAGCCCGCCCTCAAGCGCTTGTTCGCGCGGAATCAGGTACTGCGTCAAGACTCCCTGAAGACAGCTGGCCAGCTGGAAGGTTGCTTGCTGGCGCTGTTCCGGCGAGCAAATAGTCGCGAACCGGTCGATCGCCTGCACGGTGTTGGTGGCGTGGAACGACGCGAGCACCAGCGTGCCGGTTTCAGCCGCGTTGAGAACTACCTGCGCCGTTTCAGCGTCATCGACCTCACCGACGACAATGACATCGGGGTCCTGCCGCAGCGCGCGGCGCACGGCCTCGGCGAATGACAGCGTATCGGAACCCACCTCGCGCTGTTTGATCACCGCTTTTTTGTTTTGGTGAATATATTCAATCGGCCGCTCCAGGCAGATGACGATGGCATCGCGATCTTCGTTGATCTGTTCCACCAGGCTGTTGAGCGTCGTTGTTTTTCCGGACCCCGTCGGGCCAACCACCAGAATCAGGCCGCTGTTTTTGCGCGTCCAGTCAATGACTACCGACGGAAGCCCCAGTTTTTCCCAATGGGTTACTTTCGCCGGGATACTGCGGATTGCTGTCTCGACCTGGCCGCGCTGCCAATGCACATTCAGGCGGAACCGTTGCGTGACCGAGATCGAGTAGGCCAGATCCATCTCCCGCTGTTTCTCAAACATGCAGATCTGCTCATCGGACATGACACTATAGACCAGCGAACGGATCTCGCCGGGTTTCAAAATTGGAAACTTCATCGGCTTGAGCCGTCCGCGCACGCGCGCGATCGGCGGGCTGTTCGTGGTTAAATGCAGGTCGGAACCGCCCATTTTGATTAATTCTTCCAGCAGGTTGCGGATATCCATCGTTTCCAGCCGCTGCAAGATTTCGATGGCGCTGGAAGGATCGATTCTTTCGAACTGCAGGCCAAGCCAATATTTTTGCGCCGGGATTTTTTCTTCCACGCGAATGACGCGGCAGTTGGCCAGCAATGTTTGATTGTACCCGGGAACATGCAGCTGCAACCGTATCGCCGCGCCGATTTCCACAGGGGAAGCGGTGTTAATGAGCGCGCCGGTTGAGCTGACATTAACGGTGGTGGAGGGAAGCAGTACTCCGAAAGGAGCACCGTCTTTCAGCAGCTGATACGCTGCCACATAGGCCAGTTGGGCGCGATACGCGCGCGATGTTTCAGTAGTGTTCGCCATGAACTCGGTTGATTAGTATGCTATCGAACGAAACCGGATTTGACAAGCGAAAATAAAAAAACCGCACGGAAACATTCTTAGCTTGAATAGGTGATAACCACCCGCCCGACGGCGCCGTTATTGGATCCGGACGGAGATCGGGCAAACCAGCCGCATCCTCCGCCTCCGGGAGCTACGCCGTCTGTTCCGATAAAGCGTGAACTGTTCAATTCACCAACGCTTCCGGCGCCACCATTTCCTCCGCTTCCTCCCGCCCGTTGGTATAATGTAAAAAACGGCGCTATGGCATCCTGGCCCGAAATATTAAATGTTGCCGTACTGGTTCCGCCTCGTCCTACAATAGCTCCTTCAATTCCTCCAGAGCTTCCGCCTCTTCCGCCTGTAGCGCTAACAGCAGGGGGAACATTCAGTCCTGTTACGGAGGAGGTGCCGCCGTTGCCTCCGGTATTTGAATTTGTTTTCTGACCTGTTCCTCCGGCACCGACCGTGATGGTCAAAACGGCTCCAGGTGTTACCGTCGCGAGTTGTCTGCCGTAACCTCCACCTCCACCTCCGTGACCAAACTGAGCGCCGCCAGCGTTGGGGCTTCCGCCACCGCCACCTCCACCTCCCCAAACTTCAACTGTGACTCCTGTTACTCCGGCCGGTACAGTCCAGTTCGTTGCTCCGGCTGTGCCAAATACCACTTGCGTTGTCAGGCCTACGCTTCCGCTTACGGAGGCTAAAATAGTAGTCCATGCTGTTCCGTTGTAGAGATTTAATTGGTTCGTAGTGGTGTTGTAAATTATCAGCCCGGCTACTGGACCGGCAATCGCGTTCCGCTCGGCCGTGATCATTCGAGGAGGGAGAAACCCCTTTGTCGTAGAAGTCAGATCCAATGCCGCCGATGCGGCCGGCGCCGCCGTTCCGATCCCCACATTCCCGCCCAGAGGGTTCAACACCAGGTTTCGGAAAGCCACATTCTGTGACTCCGCTTGAATGTAGCCGGTATTGGTAAAGTTGGTGCTGTCGTAATCCCGGTTGAACCCCAGCGCTAGGCCTCCATTCCCCGCAGCGAGGCTCGGCGTGTTCAGATAAATGCCGCTTTGCCCGTTCGCTGAAATCCGCGCCCCGCTGGCCCCAGCTACATCCAACGCGTAAGCGGGGGCCGCCGTCCCAATCCCAACCCGTATTCCCGGAGTTCCCGGCACTCCAGCGTTGTCTGCTCCAGACGAGAAAATGACATTACTGATGGCGTCATCGGCCCCCACCACATGCAGCGGTCCCTGCGGGTTGGTAGTCCCGATACCCACTGGACCTACGATGAACGCCGCGCCATTGTTTAGAGGAGGGGTTGGCGTTGCCTCAAAATCGGTTCCGACCGTTAAGCTTTGGAGATGTTGATTGCCTGTGTTGGACGAAGAGGGGTAGTAGGTGACCAGTTCGACGGTTTCCGCCCACGCGTAACCGGCGAGGATGCCAATGATGAGGAATAAAAACAATGCGTTGCCGCTGGAAAACCTGCTTTTAATTTTTATCAAACAATCTCCCTGTTCGAATAAGTATACCCGATAAAAACGAGTATGAACAGCGGCGGTTGACAGCGTGAATTAGAGCGTGGTAGCTTCCTATACAATGAACCGCTGGAGACCCGTTCTCACGATGATCGCCGCGCTGGCGGCCGGTTTTGCCATCGGCGCCGGGATCGGCTGGATCCACCGCCAATCGCGGCCGGCACCCGCTCCGGCGCTTCCGGCCCAAACCCAGTTTCGCATCAACGGCCTGATCGATATCCATCCGAAATTCAAAAAAAGAGTCAAGCAGTCCGATGTTTTATTTCTCGTGGTTCGTCTTGAAGGGCAGGCCGTTCCGTACGCGGTTAAAAAAATAGCCCCGGTTTCTTTTCCTCTGCCATACGCGATTGGCCCCGAAGACCGGATGCTCGGAGAAGCGTCGGAACCGCTGAGTCCCGGCCGCAAAATCTCGCTGGCGGCGCGGCTGGACCACGACGGAGAAGTGTCTGCGAGTCCCGGGGATTTGGAGGGGAGCCCTGCCGAAGGATCATTCGAGTTGCCCGCCGATTCTCTGCATATTTTAATCGACCGCGTCGTGAAATAAAGGGGGGAACTTTTTCCTGAACAAGGGGTCTTTATGAGTGACGCGGAGCTGGTTGAACAAGCGCGTGCCGGAGACCGGCAGGCATTTGATCAACTGATGCAACGCTATGAGCGCGAAATGATCGGCGTGGCCTATCGAATGCTGGGCCACTCCGAAGACGCGGTCGATTTGGCACAGGAGGTGTTCTTGCGCGCCTGGCGCGGGCTCGGCCAGTTTCGCGGCGAAGCGTCGTTTCGCAGCTGGCTTTACCGGATCGCGCTCAATCTGGCGCGCAACAAACGCCGGTGGTACGCGCGCCATCGGATTGCTTCGATGGTTTCATTAAGCCCGTCCGACGAAGAGACCGAAGAAGGGGACCCTGCGCCGGTTGTACCGATCGCTGACCCCTCGACGGATCCGCGTGCCGAGGCGCAGGCGAGTCAGTTTCAGGAAGCGGTGCGGCAGGCGTTGGAAAAACTTCCGGCGGAATTTCGGGAAACGGTGATATTAAGGGATATTCAACAGTTGTCGTATGAGGAAGTCGCGCAAGCGACCGGACAACCGGTTGGAACGGTCCGGTCGCGGTTATCCCGCGGCCGGCATTTGCTGCGGGAAGCGTTAAAAGGAATTTATCCATGAACTGTCAGCAGTGCAGCGAACATCTTTCGGCGTACCTTGACGGACTGCTGTCGGCCTCTGAGCGGCAGGCGCTGGAGAGCCATTGCGCCGGCTGCGCCCGGTGCGCGGCGGAACTCGCCGATCTTCAGAAAATCCTGATAGCGCTTCCTCAATTGCCGCAGCCGCCGGTTCCGGAAAATTTCCGCCGCCGTGTCTGGTCTGAGATCGACCGGAAAGGACGGCCGCTCGATTCCTGGCTCATTAAATTGCCGGTAGGCGCTTTGGCGACGGCGGCCGTTATTTTATTGGTCGCGCGGGTTTCGCAAGATACCATGCCGCAAATGAAGGAACAGGCCGTGCTTTCCGATGTTGCCGCTGCTCGTTTTGCCGAGCCGACTATGCGACAGCAGAAGGCAGCTCCGCTTGCTGAACAAGAAGAATCAGTATCTGCAAAGGTCATTAATCAAGATAAAAACAAAATGGAGTTAAAAGACAAAGCCGATCGATCCGAAGAAACATTGGGAAAATCCCAATCGGTTTCAGCGGCCGCGTCGCCTCAATTAGCGCCGCAACAAAACAGGGCTTCTATGAAAATGTTGGAAACGGAAGATGGAGAACTTGTTTCTGGGAGGAAAATGTCCGCCGATAGTTCTTCGGCAGCCAGCTTGGTTGCCGATGGTTTGGAAGATAAAAAATCCAGTTTCGATTCTGCTTATGGCGAATCTGAGCGATGGTTTTTAAGAGTAGAAGATCCATCGGCTACGCAGGTTTTGGTTAGGCATATCCTCCAAGAAATGAATGCTTTCAATATTCGGTCGATTTCGCCCTACATAACCGAATTTCAGGTCTCGTTCGGCCAACGCGATTCTTTAAAACAGTATTTAAATGAACTGGGCGATCTTCAGCAAGTATCTTCGGAAGATTCCACAATCGAAACAATAACCATTATTGTTCTCCAGCGAACATCGTAAATTTTTGGGAACTTTTTCTTCCGCCCGGTGTCTGCATCAGTAGAAAAGGGAGGAATAAACCAATGAAAATTCCAGCGTCAGTGTTAGCGGTCATGTTGGTTGGATTGGGAAGCGTCGGCGTGATGGGCTGTGCCGCGCACCAGACTCCGACTGAAAAAGCACCCAAAAATAAACCGGACTCTGTTGAGCCGGCTGCCAACCCCCAACCCGAAACACCGAATCGCCCGAGTCGTTCTGCCGGTTATGAGTGTCGTGCCTGCGGAATGGGATAAAAATGGGGATTCCTCTCGTAGGGCTGTCGTTAATGCCGGAGGACCCCTTTCGTCAGGCGGCCTACCCTCTTTTTGAAGCGGGGGAAGTCGATGTTCTGGAATGGAGTTTTGATATGGGGTGGGCCGGCGCTCCGTTGCCTGAATGGATGGAGCAACTGCTCCATCTTTATGGGCAGCGGGGCCGCCTGCTGGGGCATGGAGTTTCATTTTCGCTCTTGTCCGGACAGTGGACCGACCGCCATCAGAGGTGGCTGCAATTATTATCGGAAGAAGCCACTCGCCACCGGTACCGGCATATCTCCGAACATTATGGATTTATGACGGCCGGAACTTACCAGAAAGGGGCTCCATTACCGGTCCCCAAAACTCCCGATACAGTTCGTCTCGGGCAGGACCGGTTGCGCCGGCTGGCCGAAGCGGCCGGATGTCCGGTCGGGCTGGAAAATCTGGCGTTTGCGTTTGGCGCTCATGATGTTTGGGATCAAGGTTCTTTTTTGGAAGAACTGCTGGAATCAGTGGATGGCTTTCTTCTGCTCGATCTTCATAATCTCTACTGCCAGTCGGTAAATTTCAAAGCGCCTTGGACTGAATTAGTCGCGCAATACCCGCTCCATCGCGTTCGGGAGCTGCATCTTTCAGGCGGGTCCTGGTTCGCCGGTGAGCCGTCTTCCCGCTATGAACCGATCCGGCGCGATACGCACGATGGCGCTGTGCCCGAGGAACTTTTCGCTATGCTGCAGTCCATTTTGAAACGGGCTCCGGCGGTTGAAGCGGTAATTCTCGAACAGCTGGGCGATTCATTAGAGAGCGACGAATCGAAGGTTCGATTCCAGGCCGATTACCGGAAAATTCGGGCGATTGTCCATGGACAATAAAACCTGCGAAGATAAAAACCTCGATAATTTCCAAAGCCGCTTGCTGGAGCTTATGCTGCAGCCGCTCTCGCAAGAACAGCGCTGGAGAGCTCTGAAAACAGACCCTCTTTTTATACCCTACCAGAACTACATCGCCTCATTTGATCCGCGCATGATGGAAGTGGCCGCGCAGATTATCCGGAAATGGACTGTTTAGCCGGGAACTTTTTCCTCCGCCCGGTGTCTGCATTAGTAGAAAAAGGGAGGAACGACGATGACTATTCAAACAAAGATTTTCGCGATTGCGGTGGCAGCGGTAGCGTGGATTACAGCCGGCCAGTCTTTTGCCGAGGCAACGACCGAGCCGTATTCATTGGAGCAGGGCCGTTATTCCGCGGTTGTCGACGGGGAAAAAGTTAAAATTCAGGCGGCGCTGGAATTCAAGGTGCTTGAAGACGGCCTGATCCAGATTCCGGTTTCGTTTGGCGGCGCCGAAATTCTGGATCTGAAATTATCCGGAGGATCCGCCGTGTTGGCGGTTGAGAACGACCAATACACGGTTCGGATTAGCCGCAAAGGAACCGTTCGGCTGACGGCCATGTTGATCGTGCCGTTGTCGCGCAATGCGGATCAGGAAGGGTTTTATCTCGAGATTCCGCAGGCGGTTTTTTCTTTCTGCACGGTCACGGTTCGGCGCGCCAGCGTGCAGTTAAGTCCTAATTATGCGGCCGCCGGAACCAGTCAGACCCGCGGCGATCAGACGATCATTACGCTGCCGTTGGGCTTAAAGCGGCAGGCCCAGGTTTTCTGGACGGTCCGCCCAATCCAGGAAACGCCGAAAACAACAGAACCGGTGGAGCCGGTTTATTTGGCGAATCTGCAGCTGCTGGGCACGCTGGAAGAAGAAACATTCCGTTGTTTGGCCACCGTTGATTTGCATCTGCTGCAGGGCGAATTAAAAACGGCTTTGTTCGAGCTGCCTTCGGGCTGGACCGTTACCGGGGTGCGCGGGGGTTCCGGCATTGCGGATTGGAAGACCGAGGCGGCCGGTTCGAATCAGCAGATCACGGTTATTTTCAACCAGCCGTTCAAGGAGGGGAACCTTCGTCTGCTGATTGATGCCGAACAACCGCTGAGCAGCGGCAGTGCCTCGGTTTCTTTGCCGAGTATTATTCCGGTCGGCGCAAAACGGTTAACGGGCCAATTGGCGCTGGCAACGGCCACGGCCATGGAATTGAAAGATCCGGTGATGGAAGGGGTCAAGCGGATCGATGTCCGGGAATTGCCCGACGAATTGCGCGCGATGGCCAACGCGCCGGTCGTGGCGGCATTTCGTTATATGGAAGCCCCTTACCATGTGACGACCCAATTAATCCGTCCCGAAGAATTGCCGGTATTGGTGGCGATCGCTGAATCGGGAGAGTTAATCACGGTGGCTGCGCCGACGGGTGAAACCATTACGCGCGCGATTTATCAAATCCGTAATAACAAAAAAACAACGCTGAGCGTCACACTGCCGGCGGGGTCTACGCTCTGGTCGGTGCTGGTCGACCAGCGTCCGGTGAAGCCGTCGGCCGGACCGCGCGGGCAGATTCAAATTCCGATCATGAACAACCATGGTCCGGAAACGGTCTTCCCGGTGGAAATCGTCTATGTCCAGAAAACCGGTTCATTGAAATCGTTACTTGGCCAAGTCCGTTACGAAGGTCCCGGCCTCGATATCCCGGTCACCGTTTCGTCCTGGAAACTGCTTTTACCCGACGGATTGATAAAGATCGGTTATTCCGGCAATGTAGAAGCTGGTTTTTCGGTGAACACGGTGCCAGTCGAATTGGCTGCTTATCGCGATGTTTCGGCGAATGCGGCGCTCCGACGGGACTCTGCCCGATGCCAAAAAGTATTAGCCGCTGCTCCGGCAGCGCAGTCGTTGGCCGATTGCGAGTATAAGGTAAAGGAAGAATTTCAGGAGGTGGTTGGTAAAACTCAGCAAACCGGCGTGCTGCCGTTCCGGATTTCAATTCCGCAGAGCGGCCGCGTTTACCGGTTTGGCCGGTTGCTGGCCGTCAACGAGCCGATGTCGGTCCAGATTAATTATGTCCGGACATCCGCAATGCCGTTCGCCAGCGGCGGAATGGTGTTTGTTGGATTGATGGGGCTGGCGGGTGTTGCCCGGCTGGTTCGTGCCAAGAAGTAAAAAGAGTGGGCTCCCTGACCAGGTTTTCAGGGAGCCCGGTTCTTTGTTCTTTTTGATTCTCTGCGTGGTAAAATAACAGTTTGCCGATGACCTCCTTAGATCAGTTTTTTCAAAATCGCATTATTTGGTCTACGTTTGCCGCCTGGGTGATTGCTCAGGGGGCCAAGATGATGCTGTTCTTTCGGCAAAAACGGCGGTTTGATGTCCGCTGGATTACAGAAACCGGCGGCATGCCATCGGCCCACTCGGCCGGCGTGGCGGCGCTGGCGATGTCGGTCGGATTGACCGACGGTGTTGGAACAACCACATTCGGCATCGCGCTGATTTTCGCGCTGGTTACGATGTTTGACGCGCAGGGTGTCCGCCGCGCGGCGGGCCGGCAGGCGGTTGCGTTTAATCTGATTATTGAAGAGTTATACGCCAAGGGCCATGTCAGCAACCAGCGTGTGCGTGAACTGCTGGGGCATACGCCGGTCGAGGTGTTGGTCGGCGCGCTGGTCGGGGCGTTAACAGCATGGGCCATTTGCCGCTAAAGTGAAAGAGTAAAGATGAACTCGAAATTACGATGGATTGTAGTCGCCGCGGTGGTTTTAATCGCGGCCGTTTCGTTAGGGATGGTGATTGGACGCGGTTCGGCCAAGCAAACCCCGGCCATTGTTGCTACTGAGGAAGCGGTTTCTCCGGCTCCGTCCGACAACGCAAAAGTGGTTTTAGCGCGCGGCGACACGGCCAAGGCCCAGGGTTCTTACCAGCAAGCCCAGAAATTATACGAGCAGGCGCTCGATAAAAGCCCCGATACCGCCACTTCCACGAAGGCGCAGTCGCAATTGGGCCAGGCTAATATCCAGGCAATCTTCTCGACGCAATTTAGCCCAAGCGACTTATCCTACGAAGTGCAGTCGGGCGATACGCTCACAAAAATCGCGCGCAAACATCATGTCACGGTCGAACTGCTGCGCGTTTGCAACGGCCTGCGCGGCGACTTAGTCCGGCTCGGACAGACGCTCAAAATCCCCAACGTCAACTTCATCGTTTTCGTCGATAAATCACAAAACCTGCTGACGCTCAAAAACGGCGAGCAGGTATTCAAGACCTACCGCTGTTCCACCGGCCGCGGCGGAATTACGCCGGTCGGTGATTTTAAAATTGCCAACAAAATGATCGATCCGGTCTGGAAAGGCCTTGTCTCTCCCAGCGATCCGAAAAATCCGCTGGGCACGCGCTGGCTCGGGTTTGATCTGCCGCAATACGGAATTCATGGAACCAACGATCCGTCTACGATCGGACAGCCGGTCACCCAGGGATGCGTGCGAATGCTCAACGAAGATGTGGAAGAGCTTTATACGCTGCTGCCGGTCGGAACCGTAATCATCATCGCTGAGTAAGGAGACTTTTATGGCGACATTCACTTTTACGCTGGATTTTGAACGGCCGATCATCGAGCTGGAACAAAAAATCCAGGAACTCAAAAACTTGAACGGATCCAAGGCCAAGGGCGTCGACATGGGCCACGAGATCCAGCTGCTCGAGGGCAAAGTCGCGCAGATGCGCAAGCAGGTGTATGACAATTTAACGCCCTGGCAGCGCGTGCAGATGGCGCGCCATCCCAAGCGTCCCTACACGCTTGATTACGTCGGCAAATGCATGACCGATTTCGTCGAGCTGCACGGCGACCGTTTATTCGCCGACGATAAAGCGCTCATCGGCGGGTTTGCCAAGATCGACGGCATCCCGGTCATGATCATCGGCCACCAAAAAGGCAAAGACACCAAAGAAAACCTTTTCCGCAATTTTGGTTCGGCGCACCCGGAAGGCTACCGCAAAGCGATCCGCCTGATGCAGATGGCCGACAAGTTCAAACTGCCGATCCTCTGTTTTGTCGATACGCCGGGCGCTTACCCGGGCGTCGGCGCCGAGGAGCGCGGCCAGTCATCGGCGATCGCCTATAACCTGCGCGAAATGGCGCGGTTCAAGGTTCCGATCATCGTTTCGGTCATCGGCGAGGGCGGTTCCGGCGGCGCGCTGGGCATCGGCGTGGGCGATTATGTGATGGTAATGGAAAACGCTTATTACTCGGTGATCTCGCCCGAAGGCTGCGCGGCTATTTTGTGGAAAGATCGCGCCAAGGCCCCCGATGCCGCGACTAATTTGAAGATGACCGGCAAAGATCTGCTGGCGCTGAAAATCATCGACGAGATTATCCCGGAACCGTTCGGCGGCGCGCATAAAGATCCCGACGCCGCGGCGGCCAATTTGAAAGCGGCGCTTCTGAAGAATTTGCGCGCGCTGCAAAAAATGACGCCCGATCAACTAGTGGCGCACCGCGACCAGAAATACCGCAACATCGGTTTATTCACCGAAGTCTAGCCTCTTAGTATGGCCGCCCGTAAAGGACTTGTTATTGTTTATACCGGCGACGGCAAGGGTAAAACCTCCGCTTCACTCGGTGCCGCGATGCGCGCGCTGGGCCACGGCTGGCGCGTACTAATCATCCAGTTTTTCAAGGGTGACTGGCCGGTGGTTTACGGCGAGCTGGAACTGGCCAAAAAACTCTATCCGCAATTTGAAGTTCTGCAGTTGGGCAAAGGCTTCGTAAAAATCATGGGCGACAAGAAACCATTTGATGCCCATGTCGACGCCGCCCGCGAAGCGCTCAAGATCGCGCGCGAAAAAATGCTCTCGGGAGATTACGATCTGATCATCCTCGACGAGGTCAACTACGCGCTGGGCTATATGGATTTTAAACTGCTCGAACCGTCCGATGTCATCGAGTTTTTAAAGCAGAGACCGCCGAAAGTTCATATCATTCTGACCGGCCGCAACGCACTGCCTGAAATCATCGAAATGGCCGATCTCGTCACCGAAATGAAAGAGATCAAACATCCGATGAAAAAGGGAATCCCCGCCCAGCAGGGCATCGACTTCTAAACCCCGCGCTTCCCGTCGATAAACTGTGATTCGAGGCAGTTCGGGAGCGGGTCCGTGAACGCGCTCGAAATCGACTACCGATTTCTCGCTCCGGTTTCGGCCTTACCTAAAACCCCGCTGAAACGGCCTCAACAGGGTTCACGCGACCCATCTCCCGAACTGCCTCTTACCGATTCTTGCGTGAGCGATTCCGTGCAGGATAAGGCTGAGCAGGCACTGGAAACCCTGAGCGGGCATGGTTCTCCGCTAAAAGCGGAGAGAGCGAAGGGTTGACCGTAGTGCAGCGAGACTCGCAGGGGCGAGCAAGCGGCCTGCGAACGCCTTGCCTGACGGAAGCGGGAGCGCAGAATTTGCGGCGATCGAATCAAGTTGAATGCCCGGACTGACTTGAAAAAGTAGATTCGGAAAGTTATGCCGAGGGAGAGAATCGAACTCTCATGGGGTTGCCCCCGCAGGTTTTTGAGACCTGTGCGTCTACCGATTTCGCCACCTCGGCGGGAGAATGAAGAGAAAATTTATGGAGCTGAGGGGGGTCGAACCCCTGACCTCTTGCATGCCATGCAAGCGCTCTACCGGTTGAGCTACAGCCCCGATTAGAACTCCCAGTCTACCCAGCAGGGCGTTGGTTGTCAATCATACCCCCCTCTGCTAGAATCAGTTTCTTGACCATGAGTTATCCATTCTCCGATATCGAATCCAAATGGCAGAAGCGCTGGGAAGAACAGGGCGCTTTCCGTGCCGTTATGGGCAAGTCCGCCTCTTCCAAAAAATATTATCTGCTGGAGATGTTCCCTTATCCGTCGGGCCGCATCCATATGGGCCATGTCCGCAACTATACCATCGGTGATGTGATGGCCCGGTTTCGCAAGGCGCAGGGCTGCCAGGTGCTGCACCCGATGGGGTTCGACGCGTTCGGGCAGCCGGCCGAGAACGCCGCCATCAAGAAAGGCGTTGATCCGGCCGCCTGGACCTATGACTGCATCGCGCAGATGCGCGACGGCCTTAAAAAACTGGGCATCTCCTACGACTGGGACCGCGAGCTGGCCACCTGCGACGCCGATTATTATCGGTGGAACCAGTGGATCTTCCTGAAAATGGCCGAGAAGGGGTTGGCTTATCGCGCCAAGTCGCCGGTCAACTGGTGCCCCTCCTGTCAGACAACGCTGGCCAATGAAGAGGTGATCGACGGCGAATGCTGGCGCTGCCATTCCAAAGTCGACCCGAAACTGCTCGAACAATGGTTTTTAAAAATCACCGCGTATGCCGAACCGCTGCTCAACGATCTTGATAAATTAGCCCACTGGCCCGACCGCGTCCGAGCCATGCAGCGCAATTGGATCGGTCGCAGCGAAGGCGTTGAGATTTTCTTTTCGGTGAAAGGGACCGGCGAGAAATTGCCGGTTTTCACAACGCGCCCCGATACGATTTTCGGCGCGACTTATGTGGTGCTGGCGCCCGAACATCCACTGGCCAAAAAATTAAGCGCCGGAACGCCGCAGGAAAAACCGGTCGCTGCGTTTGCTGAAGCGGTGGCACGCCGTTCCAAAATAGAGCGGACCGCCGAAGGCGTAAACAAGCAGGGGGTTTTCACGGGCGGCTATGCCGTGAATCCGGTCAACGGCGAAACGATCCCTATCTGGATCGCCGATTATGTGCTGATGGAGTACGGCACCGGCGCGATCATGGCGGTTCCGACGCACGATCAGCGCGATTTTCTGTTTGCCAAAGAACAAAAACTTCCAATGCGCGTCGTTATTCAGGGGGGAGAGGGCGGGGGTGAGGGGGCTTATGTAGGCGAAGGGGTGTTGGTCAACTCAGCGCAGTTCAGCGGTCTGAAAAATACCGACGCCAAAAAGAAAATCGCGCTCTGGATGGAAGAAAAAGGGCACGGCAAGCGGGTCACGCAATGGCGTCTGCGCGACTGGCTGATCTCGCGCCAGCGCTGCTGGGGAACGCCGATCCCGATGATCTATTGCGCGGCCTGCGGCGTGGTGCCGGTGCCGGAAGATCAACTGCCGGTCCGCCTCCCTGAAAAACTTCCGATTACCGGAGAGGGCGGCTCTCCGTTGGCCAAGGTCAAAGAGTTTGTCGAAACCACCTGTCCGTGCTGTAAAAAACCGGCCCGGCGCGAAACCGATACGATGGCCACCTTTTTTGACTCCTCCTGGTATTTTCTGCGCTTTTGTTCGCCGAAAGAAACCCAACTGCCGTTTGATCCGAAAGAAGCCGCGCACTGGATGCCGGTTGATCAATACATCGGCGGCATCGAGCATGCGATTCTGCATCTGCTTTACTCGCGCTTCTTCACCAAGTTTCTGAAAGATATCGGCCTGTTGTCTGTCGACGAGCCGTTCACGCGCCTGTTAACGCAGGGCATGGTGCTCAAAGACGGCGAGGTGATGTCGAAGTCGCGCGGCAATGTGGTTGACCCTGACGGTGTCATTGAAAAACATGGCACCGACGCGATGCGCCTTTTTATTTTATTTGCGGCGCCCCCCGAAGACCAGCTCGAATGGAACGACAGCGGCATCGACGGCGTCGATCGTTTTTTAAATCGCGTCTGGAATTTAGTTGAGCGTCTGGATGGTTATGCGCCGACCGAATCCAATGGTACTGAAACCAAAGAACTGCGCCGCATTACGCACGCCACGATCAAGCGGGTAACCGATGAGGTCGACGCGTTCAAATTCAACACCGCCATCAGCGCGTTGATGGAGATGCGTAACGCAATTGAAAAATCATGGGGAAAAGTTCCCACCGATGCCGCGCGCGAGTCGGTCGAAGCGCTGGTCTGTTTACTGAATCCGTTCGCGCCGCATATCGCCGAAGAGCTTTGGCAGAAGTTGGGCCACTCCGACCTACTGGCAATCCGCACTTGGCCTGCATACGATCCGACATTGCTGACGCAGTCGGAAGTTTCAATCATCCTTCAGGTCAACGGCAAACTTCGCTCTAAAATTACACTACCCAAAGATGCGCCGGCCGAGCAGGTAAAGGCATCGGCGTTGGCCGATCCTGCTGTTCAGAAATGGCTGGAAGGGAAAGCCCCGCGCGACATCATCATCGTTCCAAACCGCCTCGTCAACCTCGTCATTTAACGTCACCGTCGCGCGCTTCCGTCAGGCAAACCCTTTTTCGAGTCGGCTCGTGTATGGGGACCGTGGACACGCTCGGAATTGATTACCCATTCCATCGGTGCGCCGAGGCGCCTGGTGGCGTAACTTCCGCTATCGCCAGCCGCTCTGTCTCCGGCCTTGCCGAAGAACAATTCGATTCGGCCTCCGCCAAGGTCCACTTGCCCCATATCCCGATCCGCCTCTACCCACGCAGGCGCTTTGGTGACGCGGGTGATGTAAAAAATAGATAAACTTGCATTGATTTATTGTAATTTATAAGGTATAGTTTCTCTATCATCATGAAACACCAATCTAGTCACCCTATGGGGCCGCGAACCCCATTTTTATTTGGCCGTTTTTTGAGCGCTTTGCTAATCATTAGCATGGTGCTGACGATCCCGCATGCCTATGCCGACACTCTGCGCGTTTCCAACGCCGGTCAGGAAGAGAATCCAGTTCGCACCCTTCTGGAAACCGAATTATCCGCCGACCAGAAGGCGGATGCTGAAACTTCTCTTTCCATAAAACAAGCAGTCTCCGAGGAAGACGAAGACGAAAATGAGTTTGAATGGAGAATGCCGTTGCCGAAACAAGCGGGTGATTTCGAGCTGAACGAAGGTTTTCTGTCGGATGACCATCCGGCAGTTCGGGTTGTATCCGAGCGGCTGAACGCGCTTCTTCCTGATCTGAAACCGGATGAACGGCCTCAATTGCGGGTCCTGGCTTCCCGCGGCCAGGGGATCCAGGCCCTGATGTTTGAGGATGGCACCCTCGTGGTAAGCCCAGAATTGGTAGATGTGGTCGAATATGAAGAGGAGTTGGATTTTGTCCTCCTGCATGAAATCAACCACTGGCATCGAAAACATATTAAGCAAACGGAGCGACTTCTGGAAAGCGGAGGAATTCTCACTGCCGTAGTGCGCTCGTTGGGATTAGACAGGTACCAGGAGTATGAGTCGGATATGGCCGCTTTCTGGGGGTTGCTCGATCGCCGGCGCAGCGGGTTGGGGGCCGTGATTTTTATGGAACGTCTGGAAAAGGAACGCCTGGAGAAAAAGAGGATCATGGTGGATTGGGATCTCGCGCACGGGACAATGCGGGACCGGATCCTGAATATGAAGAGTTTGATCCCATTGGTGCATATGCAATATCTAGACGCACCCCTGCATCCGATGGACCCGTCGGTCCGGCAGTCGCTCTCCTCCCTTCCGATTGAAGGGTTAATGGATCGATTGATGAGGATTCCGAGCCGGCAATCCGGAGTTCAAGAAAAGCATCTGGAGGCGCTGGAGCCGGAAATCCGGGCCCTCTCTCCCGAACTTCGTCTTCAGTTTATCGGTTATGCGGTGGGCCTGATGGATCAAGCGTTTGCTCATGCGCTGACGGAAATGGAATTGAGAGTAATTAATCTTGACAGCGAGAGAAACGCGGCGGGCGATGTGATTTGGAGTAAGGAAGAATTGCGCCGTCTTTCTGAGGTGTCGGGTCGCGTGAACTATGCCCCGCGCGCTATACCGCGCTTTTTGCACTTATGGAATGAAACCGTTTCCGGGATGCTCTCTGGAGTTTCTCCTGAGGTAGCGATTTTCCTGAACCAGCTTCTTTACAAACTGAATATGGAAGGACGTCTTTATAACATCCTGGAGGATCAAACCTTTGAAGGCCTAAAAGAAGTTCTTCTATCGGAAACGGATGCGGAACGGGAATCGGTGGATGAAGAGCTTCTGCAGATCAAAAACCATCTCCTGGCACAACGGGAAAGCTATTTATCCGTTTTGGAATTGCCAAAATTGGAGAATGCTTTGGAGGTGTTGGAAAATCCGGTTTCAAGGGCGGAATGGGTGGATCGGCTCGGAAGAATGTCCCGAATGGGAGCTGGAATCAACGCCGGTTTGTCGTTTATGGTGGAGCAGATCTCTTCCACTATGGCTCAGCGGCCCGGAAGAGATTTTCTTTCGGAAACGGGGGAGCTGCTGGCTGCGTTTCGTGACCTGATGAGCCGATCCGAAGTCCTGCGTCAGGAAACCGTGGTCCGGCATATGAACCGGGTTTGGACCCAGCTTTTTATGAGACAGGCGGCGCTTCTGCATACCGAAGCAGCGGGCCTGGAAGAAGGGTTCCATAAGACGGTTGCGGAGGTGGCCCGGCGGCATGGTTTTCAGGAGGATGTCACCGGGATCAGAGAAGAGCTTAGAGTCCATCCGGAGATGAAACCCTGGGTTGGAAAATACTTTGATGCGTTTACTCAGCAGGAGTCGCTGTTTCGACGGTTGGATCAGATTGAGGAAGACCTTTCAAAAATCGATGTAAAGGATCGAAAAGCCGCCTCCGCACCTTATCAAATCCTGTTGCTGGAGGCCGCGAATTTGCTCAACGGTGTTCCCGAGATTGTTCCTGTGGAAGGCGAACTACGGAAAAGAATCGATCGGGCTGAATTCAAGATCCGGTATTTGAACAGGGTGGTGGGGCTGCGGGTCAATTATAGAGATTTCACGCTCTGGGGACCAGAGCAAGCCCTGTTGCCCGATCCGATTTCGATGGATGATCTGCGGTTTCTGGTTGGCTGGTGGGCTTCTGTGGCGGAGGACAGTCGGGAGTATCAGGAAGGGGTTAAGCTCCTCTCACAAAAGGAACAATGGATGGATCATTGGAAGAAAGTGGCCAGAGTGGAGGAAGTGAATGCTTTGGCGGACACATTGACGAGTCCCAGTGAAGCGGCGCAATCCATAGGGACGGTCATCCACAGCGGTCTTGCCGGGTCCCAAATCCATTCCGAAGAAATCAGGAAGGTTTTTTACGATTTGGCGCAAGAAGTATTGGAGCGTGACATGGCCCAGGCAAAGAGCGAGGAGGTGTTTTTTGGTTTATTGGATGGTTACGCCCAGCGGTGGCCGGTTCGTCCTAATGCTGAGGTGGTACGAAAAGGGGTGCAGTTCCTGAACGCTTCGAAAAGCACCGATCAACCCCTGATTTGGCAGAGGAGATTACTGTTGAGTTTCTTTGCCTCCGACCCGCTCATTCGACGTCAATTGGGCGAGTATTCAGTGCTTCAAATCGTTCAATCAGAGAGGGTCTCCTTCGATGACGCCTACGCGCTTTTGTTCGAGCGCTACAAACCGCAGGGAACGGCCGGTGGGTTGAGGGCCCTGAGGGCTTTGCTGGATCGGGCACATACCTACCCGGAACTGGACCGGTTGAAAGAGGCCGGCGCCGATTTCCTGAAGTTCCTGCAAAGTTCTCTGCTGGCTGGTGGAGCGGTGCTCGCGGAAGGGGGTGTGGAGCATTGGCTCGACGTCGGGGACCGATCCCAGCTTTTTCGATCTTTGATGGCCAGCGGGCAGGACGATTGGCTGCTGCGCCGGCAGGTGGCTTCTTATTGGACGGGAATTTACAGCGAAATAATTAACTCCATGCTTATGAACAATTTCGAGCGCGACCTGCGCTATTGGGACGACGCAGACGAAATCGAGGACTGGAGCGGCAGGAGTCCGTCTATCTCTGTGAACCGTGTCAGCCCGTTTGAGCTGGCCATGGACCGGATTTATATGTTGGGGGATCCCGAACGCTACGCCATGCTTCGAAAGCTGCTGGCGGATGAGGATGGTATTTTGCGCAGGGCCCGCCATGACCTGTTGGATGCTTTCCTGAACCAGCACCTGGATTCCAGCGGAGAGGAGCGGGCGGCTGAAGTGGTTTCTGAGGTGCTGGGGACAGTTCTCAAGATCATGCCCGAAGACGATCTGTTTTTGCTGGTTGCCCCGTTGTTGATGGATCGGATTGGCAACCCGCCGGAATCTCCCGCGGAACCGGCTGAAGCAAGCGTGGAGACGGAAGATTGGAGCCGGCGGATTGCGCTGCGACTGGCAAGGAGTGCCGGGCTTAGGAAGGGTCAGCGCCAGAATTTTGTGGAGACGATGGCGCCGGCGCTTGAAAGAAAGTTTTCCTGGTTCTTGCGGGGACACGGTCCGGATGTGACGCCCGACCCTGGAGCGGAGCGGGATCTTTTCTCGGTGGTTCCGCCGGAGTTTTACCAGAACAGAACGCATCCGATGAGTCCGCTGGAGATGACTCTCGAGACGGCCCGCCAGCTGGGAGCGCCGGGGGTGCGGTTCCTTCAGTTGGTGGGGCAGACGGTCCGGCTTCCTGAAGATTACCGGAAGCAATTTCTGACCGTTTACGACAATGTAGAGGGGCAGTCTTTGCTGTCCGTCGCCGAAACGATCCGGAATCTTCTTCCAGAGTATGCCGGGCGGATTCAGCGGTTTGTGCGCCGTCTTGGAGGAGGCTCGATCTACACGGTATGGGAAGTAGAGGTCGTGGCCACCGAGGAGGAATATCCGGGCCGCGCCGGGGAGCTGGTCCGTGAGGCGGTGCGGGTTGTCAATCCGAACGCGCTGTATCGCTCGCGCAAATCGGTGCAGGTGATCCGGGACGCGCTGACCCAGCTGGCTCAAGAACAGCCGCAATCCGGCTATGCGCTGGCGCTTCCCATGGTGGATCTTCTGGAGGAGTGGATCGCGAAAGAGCTGGAGGACACTTCTTTTGAAGCCGATGATCAAGAGTTCCGGAGCCGCTGGAACGGCTGGGCCCCCGAAGGATTCCAGAAAACGGTAGTGGTCCCGCGAACCCTGCCCACTGGCATTCCGGAGATCCGACGGGCGGAGTTCCTGCCCGGGGAGAGCTTCACGTCCCTGGATTCGCTGGAGAACGCAGAACAGAGAGAGCTGGTTGCGTTGGCCAGTCATTTTTATTTTCAACAGGTGGTGGATTCGGTTCAGCAAGTTTTGTCCGGGCAGAGAGAGGAGACCCTGATCCTCTCCGATATTTCTGTTGGGAATTTTCTGAGGACTTCCGAGGGACATCTGGGGGATCTGGACCGAGGGATGTTCTTGAAGTTTAATCGGACGGAGGCCGGGGTTCTCATGAATTTCAGCTTTGCCGCCACGGTCCAACAACGGGCCGAGGTGTTGATCTCGCATCTCTGGACGCTGGACCTGAACCAGGCATCCTCCGAAGACCTTGCCCAGCGGGGGGTGAGCCCGGCCTCCATGGCGGCGGAGATTGCGGGCGGATTGGACCCTGTCGGCTCCATGGAGAAAACGGCTTTGGATGTAATTTTGGGCATTCAAAACCGTGGGTTGCGTGTTCCATTGCAGTTCCAGTTATTGTTCAAGAATTTCAATGCTTTAAGAGAGATCGCTGACGGGGAGATGAGCCCGCAGGCCCGTTTCGGTTCTTTGGAAGCGGCTCTGCAGTATCTCCCCACCGCTGGCCAGGAAGAAAACGGAACTGATCAGCTGGTGAATGGTGCGCGCGGCCAGCTGATTCTTTACCATCGGTTTAGAGCCGCCGCTACCACCTCGGAAGCGCTTAAACAATATGGTTTATACGAAGCAGCTAGGATCAAACCCCGGTTAGAAAAAATTCTTTCTTCCGCTGCGCTAGGAGGACTTAAGTATGCGGTCATTAATTTAATGGAACATGGAAATGGCGGCGACCTGGAAATTTTCTTAACCCAGCCCGATGCCGACGGCATCTCTCGCGTGACGGTCCGTCTGGCCGATGATGGCCCCGGGATTGCGGATCCTCGTGAATTGCTGGCACGAAGCATCGAGGCGCATTCCGGCGTGCGGGCAAGTCGGTATGAAGAACCGCGCGGATACGGCTGGAAAAATATCGCCGCCCCGTCCGCTGAAATGACAGTCGAGTCGGGCCATGTGAAATGGCGACTTTTCAAAGAGGCAAATAATCTTCGTTTTAAATTGGACGAGGAACCCTCCGATGTGAGTAAAGGCACTGTGATTACTGTGGTTTACGAATCCACCGCTGCCGGGCAGGAAGAAACAACATGGAAGGGGCCGACCGATCCGGTTGATGCGGTAACCCGGTTGGTGAACGCATTGATCGCGCAGGGATATAAAGGAGAACAGAGGCTTACTTTAGACCGGACATCAACACTGCTCAAGCGATCGCCAACACAGCAAGCGCTTTCTTTGAATCCGGGGCTGGTTGCCGAGATGAACAGCCTCTTGAAAAGAGTGGCTGCAGTAAAAGAACCACGGATGAAATTATTGAAACCGGTTTGGACAAAGTTCCACGGATCAGAATTAGCAGTCGTCATTATTCAAAAAGGACCCGTTCCGGTTCGCACCGATCCCGTTGAAGTGGTATCCCGCTTGGTGGATGCATTGATTGCGCAGCAGGCCAGCGGAGAACGGCAGCTTGCTTTAAAACAGACAGTACGGCTTTTGAATGGGGTACCCAGCCAAGCGACTCTGTCCAGGAATTCAAAGGTTCTCACTCGTATAAATGAACTGTTAGAAATTGTGGCAGCGGATGAACAACCTTCCGAGCCGCAGTTGATACCGGCTTGGGAGAAGTTCCATGCATCGCGGCTGAAATCGGTGGTCATCGCGAAAGAAGTGCGCACTGCCGGCCAGGAGGAGAGTATCTGGGAGGATATTTCGCAGGCATTTGGAATTTCAAAGGATTCGCTTCTGGAGCGCTTATCGGAGCGGGATAGAAATCAGCTAAGAAGGGCAACCGATATCACTGCTCCTAAAATGATTGTTCTTTACGCGCGGATTTTTGGTGTATCGATCCCGGCGCTTCAGCAAACGCAGCTGGCGCAAAGAATCGTAGCCGCTCGAATTGTTACAGAAAAGCCCATGCCGGCAAGAGTTCGGAGGGCCTACGACTCTTTGGAGCGAAGCCTGCTTGATTCCGATATTGATAGCGGAGTCCGGCAAATGGCGCAGAATGTCCGCGAAGAATTGGCAGAACTCTCTTCGGAAGATCCAGCCGTCCGGACGCTGAGGCAGCTGGTTCAGCCGAAGGATTATTCACAACAGCAGGAAACTATTTTGGAAAGAGCGGCTCGATGGGTGGCGGGGGCTCTGGACCCTGAATCTCAGAATATAGATGAAACCGTCGCCGATCTTCGGGCCATTACGTCATCTCACTCCATAGAACAGATGGCCAAAGTCCTTAAGGCGGATCAGGCGTTCTCATTGGGTGAGCCCTGGCGGCTGAAGGCTCTGTTGAGAAGCCTGCTTCAAACAGACAGCTTCTTTTTTCCGGCTCGGTTTTCAGGCGGCAGAATAGTTCCCCTGCTGGTTGTTGTTGATTCCGACAGTGCGTATCCATTGCCGCGGTTTGCCGGCAATGCCGCCCATGAATACGCCCATGCTCTGTTGATCCGCCGTCCGTTTTGGAAGGAACAGGTCACGGGAACTTCGATGGCGGATTGGATTACCCAAGCCGTAGAATTACTTGCTGCGGATCGAATCGCTTTGGAAAACAGCGAGAATCCGGACCCCTATTTGTCTGTCTTGTATCGTGAGGGAGAGCGACTTGCCTTGCAGGGGTCTTCCTCGGAATGGGAGTCAATGCTGAGAGAATTAGATCAATTCCCTGATTCAAAGCGCTGGTACTTGCAAGGTGTTTTCATTGGCGGGTTGGCCAAAGGACTTGGAAAGCGGGCGGCCGATCAAACAGCGCGGTCGGCGGAACCGTTCGCAGCGCATGAACTGGGACTCCGTTTTATTTCCTCTTTGGCGGATGCGATTGCTGAATCCGGCGGGCGTTCTCCGATCGAGGTCTTGATTAAAACGGCACAAGGTTTCCCGGAGATCGCTCCCGCCGGCCAGGAAGAGCGACAAGTTCTTCGATTCTATCCGGACCAGGGCGGAGCAAAAATAATTGCAGAACAAGGAACAAGTTGGACACCACTCTCCCCGGTTTCTCCTCAACGATTGATTTTACCCAACGATCCAGGCTGGCGTCTTGCCGTCGAAGAGCCCCGGCTTCGACAGCTGGCGGAATTTCTGTTCCAGCAATTCCAAACTAATATTGCCCAGGGATATCCGCTTCAAACGGGGGATAGAAATATCGTAGAAGCCATTCGAGCTGTTTATCCCATTCCTGGTTTAGAACCATACGAAGGAATGCTTACTCAGAGTAATTTCATGAATCTGATTGATCTGCTGGACAGAGGGCTGTTTCTTCGGGCTGGCGCGTCCATTCAATTATTCGCAGGCGGAAAGATTGCTGCTTACATTACGCTGGATCTTCCGTGGCAAGAAATTTCATATCTGGGCGGGCGTGCCAGCACGTGGCTTGTCTCCACGAAACTTCAAATCGATCAAAGAGATCCGTACTCGTTCATTTACGGGTCTAGCTTCATGAACCTGAGCCTGTACGATCCCGCGGTTGGCCAGCAAGCGATGGAGTTCCAGTATCAGGAATTTTTATCTAAGGGAAAAAGCCGAGGTGTTCCACCGGCGGCTCTCCAGCTGATGCAGCAGCTTCATGACCGTGATCCGGTAATATATCAGCGGTTATTTGGTGTTGACAGCTCGAAACAAGAGGAAATTAACCACGCGCGTGATTTTGTCTGGGCTGCCTATTTCTATCCGATTGTTGTTGACGCTAAAGAAGGGGCGACGCAGCCCTTTGTCGCGGAAGCGGTCATTCGACCCGATTCCTTTTTGGACCGGACGGTCTGGAATCGTTCCAAGCGAAGAGCTTCAGACCTTGTATTCTCTGCTCGAAATATTGTAGAACTCTCCGGGCAGACGCAGGGATTGGTCGATACACTGCAGGCATTAAGAGATAATCAGGGGGAAGATTGGGCGTACGGTTATTTCTGGCTCTATCTGTTCCAAAAAACGGAGGAAAGGTTGCATCGGCCCGGAACGGTTGCCGCGGGGCATGATCGGACAGCGGCAGAATCAGTTTTTGATTTTTTGAAGGGGGAAGGGTTCGCCGATCTTCAGCAGATAGAAGATCATCTGCGGATGGTGCCCAACGCTCACGGATCCAGAGCGCTGGGAATTGCCCAACGGCTCCATGATGAAAATTTTCTGACCGAAGCCGAACGCGTCGCTATTCTGGAAAAAAGTGAACGAGGAGAACTGGTTTCCCTGGGTGTTCGCCAGACCGCCGCCGGCCAGGAAGAAAATGCAGTGCAAGCAATTACCGCCGACGAAATCCGCGCGCGGTTTGCCGATATTTCGGTGCAGGATGGGGAAACCGGATATTTGGTGCCCGCCGCCGCGTTAACGCAGGTGAGCCTGTACGCGCACCAAAGCCTGGTACGCATGCTGAGCCGAGTAATCGAAAGCCAGGGCAGTCGGCTGCCGAATGTTCGGGTAGCGCTCAAAGAGATTCCTGCCAGACCGGGTGGATTAAAAACTCCTGGCGTTTTGGTGTGGGATGTCGGACTGTTGCGGCCTTATGAGCAGACGCTTTTACCGGAATTAGAGCTGGATAGTGTTTTTGATGATGCCCCGGATTTGCCGGCGCTGGTTCTGATGGCGTTGCAAGGGCCGGGCGCTGAGCTAAGACAGGGGATTGCCCTCTACACTATCAAAGAGGCGAAAACCGGTAACGAATACTACCTATTCGTATAAACCCGTTGCTTTTTTTATTGCCGTGTATTTGTTTAATATGCAAAACTATTGTTATGGATAAGGTCTCCGGTAAAGTGCCGTTTTTAGAGCGATGGTTTACCCGTCAGGAAAGAGCCGCGTTGTTGTTTACCTGCGCGATGGCGCTGGTTGGGTTGGGGGTTCAGACGATCGCGATGGTCCGAGAAAATTCAATAAAACAAGTTCCGTTTGTCCGCCCCGAACGATTATCAATCAACCGCGCTTCCGCGGCCGAGTTGGCCGCGCTTTCCGGAATTGGTCCGGTAGTCGCGCAGCGGATCGTCAGCGACCGCAGTGGACGCGGTTCTTATCTGATTGCCGATGATCTTTTGCGTGTGAAAGGGGTCTCCAAAAAACTGCTGGAGAGAATCCGCCTTCAAATCTGCTTCGACTGATGCGCGCTCCGTTAGCTATTGCGGCGGTTCTATTTTCACTCGGAATTATTACCCAGTGGTTCATCGGTCTGCCATCGATTGTTCTCTGGGCGACCGTTTTGGCTGTAGTCGTTCTGGTTCTCTGTTTGCGTCGTGCGGAAAGGATATTATGGATTGGTCTGCTGTCCGGGTTGGTTTTATTAGGGATGGTTCGGGCGCAGACCGATAGTTGTTCCGCCGCCGCGTTGAACGCCCGCGTTTCTCACCATCCCGGGTGGATAGAACTGCGCGGCCGGCTGGAGAATTCTCCCGCGCTTTCACGCGACCGCCGATCGGCTATCGGATGGATTGCCGTCGAATCGATTCCCGGCCGTCTGTTGCTCCGCTTGCCGGTGCAGGCGCTTTATTGGGAAAGCGGCCAGCAATTGGAATTACGCGGCATGGTTCGCGCCGGCAAGGAAGCCGATCCCGCCGGCAAAAATCGGCGTACTCGTTTCAATGAACGGCAATGGCTTTGGCTTAAAGGCGCTTGCGGCGTTATCACCGTTTCTGAAATGGAAAATGTATCGATCATCGGCATTGACCGGTCGTTGCCGGCTCGGTTTTTGCGCGCGACGGGACGCTTCAAACAAAAATTGCAATCAATCGGCCGGGAACGGCTGAGCGAAACTTCGGCAGGACTGTTGGAAGGTCTTTTGCTTGGAGAATCATCCGGTATTTCGCCGCAAACCTGGGAAGCGTTCCGGGCGACCGGCACCATTCATCTGCTGGTGGTTTCCGGGTTACAGGTTGGATTGGTCGGCTTCTGGATTCGTCTGCTATTGGGATGGTGCGGTCTGTCGGGCGCCGCGATGAATGCCGCGACGGCGCTGAGTCTGGCTGCTTACGCGGTAATGGCCGGATTGAATCCGCCGATTGTTCGCGCCGCGGTAATCGGCATTCTTGTCTGCGTGGCTTATTGGCGCGGGGTGGGCGTTTCGATCTGGAATCTGTTGGGAGCGGCCGCGCTAATAATGCTCTGGATGGATCCCCGGCTATTAGCCGATCCGGGATTTCAGTTATCGTTTGCATCCGTCATGGCGATTATCGCCGTCGGCCAGCGGCAGGCAAATCAACCGGAAACGGAACCCAATACGTCGCGTCCGGCGGGCCGGTTGCTTCGCGGCGCGCGGCATGCTTTCGAAATTTCCACGGCCGCCTGGGTAGCGACCGCGCCGATTCTCTGGATCCATTTCCGGTCGTTTTCCTGGATCGCGCCGCTGATTAATTTGGCGGCGGTTCCCTGGGCATCGGCATTAACCGCGCTCGGCTTTTTGGTGTATGCCGCAGGCTTGATCCATTGGCCGGGAGCCGCTCTTTTCGCGGCCGCCTTTGAATGGGGAGGGGAGCTATTCATAAAAACAGTTGACAAGATCTCTTCTATTTGCTAGATTAGATTCGATTTACATTATTTATGCAATTGATATATTTACACAAACCGTATAACCATGGAGTACACTTCATGTGGAGAACCAGGAAAACCAATAAAACTCAGAGTGGGGGTGCCGGTATGGATCCAGCACGCATCTCTACCAGCGAGGGTGATTCGGCAGAACGGCGATTGTTTCCGCGCCTTCAGTGCGTCTTTCCTGTTTCTTTCCGCAAACTTTTAAATCCCGGAGATCTCTTCTCCGGCTCGCTGGGCAAAGATGTCAGCGCCAGCGGAGTCCGCGTGACTACCACCGCCGCTCTCTCGATGGGAACCAGACTGGTCGTGGAGATTGCGCTTCCCGGGAAAAATCCTCACAAAGTCCGCGCTGTTTCTGAAGTTGTTTGGATTAAACCAAAACCAACTACCGGCACCTATGATCACGGCCTTCATTTTGTTGAGCTGGGTTCCGATGATCAGAACTCGCTGGCCGGATGGGTCGAGCGCGGCATCGTTTCCTCCGCCGCCTGATTGCGCCTTTTTTTCCTCTGTGGTATCGTTATTCGAAGAGGAAAAAAGTATTTTTCATGAATAAACTCACCCGTATTTCAATCGCGTTTGTCGGTTTAATGGTCATTGTTTCTTCGCATGCGGATGCCGCCTGGATCTGGACGCCGCAAACCCGCCGCTGGATTAATCCTAAAAGCGCGGCCAAAGATACCCCGGCCGAGCAGATGCAGGTTTCTTTGAACTATTTTGAGATGGGCGATTATGCCAAATCAGCCAAAGAGTTCACGAAACTTGTGAAGACCTATCCCCGTTCGGAACTGGCGCCTGATGCGCAGTACCTGGCCGGCGTTTCGTTTGAGCTGGAGGGCAGTTTGTCGCACGCATTTGCCGCTTACAAGCAGGTGGTTGAAATCTATCCGTTCAGCGGGCGGTTCAAGGACAGCATCGAGCGCGAATTCGCCGTTGCTGAGGCGCTTTTTTCGGGAGAAAAAATGCGCGTTCTGGGCCCCGTGAAGGTGGTCGGGCTGGATAAGGCCATTGAAATCTACGACCATATCGTTCAACACGCGCCATACGGCGAATACGGCGACGAAGCGCAGTTCCGTTTGGGCGACAGCTACCTTCGTCAGAAACGGTATGAAGAAGCCAATCGCGCGTTTCAGAAAATGACCGAAGAATACGCCGATTCACCGCTGGTCGAGCAGGCCAAGTTTAAGGTAGCGTTCTGCGCGCGCCAGCTGTCATTGAAAGCCAGCTACGATCAGTCGGCCACCGACGAGGCGATCACTTGGTACGAGAAATTCATCGCTACCCAGCCGTCCCCGGAATTGCTGGATCAGGCCAAAGAAAGCCTGAAACAGCTGCATACGATCAAGGCCGAGGGGCTGATGAAAATTGCCGAATTTTATGAAATTCAAAAAAAGTGGGACGCCGCCTCCGTTTATTACAAGCAGGTAATCGGCGACTACTCCGATACCGATACGGCCGCGCAGGCCGCGGCGAAGCTGGGCGTAATTGAAGCGAAAGCCATTCCAAAGAAATGAAATTGCTCTGCGCCGTTCTGGCATTGGTATTGACCGGTTGCGGTTACAGTTCGGCCCGGCTGCTTCCCGCCCAATATCAAACCATTTATATCGAATCGTTCGAGAACGCGATCCCGATTACGCAGGAAATGAACGAAAAAACAGGTATTTTTACGAACCTGCCGCAGCTTGAAGAAAAAGTGACGCGCGGCGTGATCGATCAGTTCCTGTTCGACGGAAACCTGCGCGTGACCAACCGGCCGGACGAAGCCGACTTGAAGATGACCGCCAAGCTGACCGACTTTTACCGGCAAGCCATCCGCCACTCCGACAATGAGGTTGTTTCCGAGTACCGGTTGAACTTAACCGCTTCGCTGACGCTGCGTGACAGGGAAGGCAAGATTATGCTGGAAGATGCCATCACCGGTGACACCACCTATTTCACCAGCGGAAGTTCGTCGCAGGCGGAGTCGGCTGCCGTCGATACGCTCGTTCGGGATTTCTCGCGCCGCGTGGTGGAGTGGGTGATTGAGTACTGGTAGACCGGTTCTAATGGAAACGAAAGTCCCGCCGTTTGTTTTATGCATTGGCTCCGACCGCTGGCTGCGTGAACGGGCAGTCGCCCAGATCAAAAGCCGCTGCGTTGCCGAAGGATTTGAAGAAACCGATTTCGTCCGGTTTTCCGAACTTCCCGACGAAACCTCCTCTCTGAAAGAAGCGGTTCAAACCGGGCCATTTGGATCGCCGATCCGCCTGGTGGTCGTCGACCGCATCGAAGCGCTTACCGCCGATACGATTCCCTGGCTGGCCGCTTATTTATCGAACCCGCATCCGAAATCGTGCCTGATGCTCTGCGTCGATAAAGCCGAAGCCAGTGCGATTCCGGCTGAATTGGCGCGCGCCGGACGGACGCAGGTTATTTTATGCACGCCGTTGAAAGGCCGCGAGCTCGAGCAGTGGGTGGCGCAGCGCGCGCAGGAAACCGGGAAACCGATCGAGCCGCGTGCTGTCACGCTGATGATCACGCGCGTCGGATCCAGTTTGCAGGCGCTGGCGCTGGCGATTGAAAATTTAAATTTGCTCGCGAGCGACCGGCCGATGATTACGGTTCAGGACATTGAATCGCAGATCGGCCCGTCACTGCAGGAAACGGCGTTTGATATTCTGGATTCGGCCGCCGCCGGAGAACCGGCGCGTGCCGCCGAGGCGCTGCGCCAGGCGATGGAAATAGGGAAACTGCCGATGGATCAGTTTATGGGAGCGCTGGGCTGGTATTACCGGATGCTCTGGAATGTGCGCACCGGAAAAGAAACAATGGGATGGGCTTCTCCACGCCGTAAAGCGGCGCTGGCCCGTACACGGCAATGGTCGAAGGAAAAGTTACAGCGGAATATGGCGCACCTGCTTCAGGCGGATTTGCGGTTTAAACAGGGACACCCGCATCCGGAACTTTTAGCCGATCAATTATTGTTGCAACTGTCCGGGTAGGAGAGTTACTTTAGCTTCGCCAGCTGCTTGGCCATGCGGGACTGTTTGCGGGAAATGGTGTTCTTGTGCATAATGTTTCGTTTCCCCGCCTGGTCCAACCGCTTGACGAGCAACATAAAGGCCGCTTTGGCTTCGGCCAGTTTTTTATCCTGAAGCGCTGTAACGAATTTCTTCGTCAGGGTTTTAAGTTCCGATTTTGCGTTGAGGTTGCGGAATTGACGATTAACGTCAGACCGCACCCGTTTTTCTGCAGCTTTCTTATTAGGCATAGTTCGATATCTTAGCAGGGGGTCGTGGGGATGTCAAACAAAACTAAAACCGGCAGCCCGGTCGTCCGCTCGCTGATCCATTCGGCGGGCATCATGGGTTTTCTGACGGCCGTCAGCCGCGTGCTGGGATTTGTCCGCGACGGGATGATTGCCGTTTTTTATGGAACCTCGGTGACGGCTCAGGCGTTCGTCGTGGCGTTCCGGATTCCGAACCTGCTGCGTGACTTAGTCGGCGAGGGTGCCGCGAATACGGCGTTCGTCCCGGTGTTCAGCCGCGTTCGGACGCTGGAAGGCGAAGAGTCCTGGGCGAAACTGGCGCAGGCGGTCTGGATGCGCGTACTGGCCGGCACGCTGGTGATTTCGGTGCTCGGCGTGATCGCGGCGCCCTGGCTGGTTCGGCTCATCGCCCCCGGTTTTTATTCCGATTCGGAACTGGTCCGGCAGACCACACTGCTGACGCGCATTCTGTTTCCGTTCATTGGGTTGGTGGCCGTTACTGCTTTTTTGATGGGTCTGCTCAACAGTCTGCATGAGTTCGCGCTGCCGAGCCTGGGGCCTTCGGTGTTGAACCTCTGCATGATCGCCGGGTTGTTCGCCTGGCGGCCGAACGCGCTGGGACTGGCCGTTGGAATTTTAGTCGGCGGGTTTTTGCAAATCTTAATCCAGCTGCCGTTTTTGAGGAAATCAGGCCTCCGTTTAAATTTCCGGTGGGAACCGCATCCGGGTTTGAAACAGATCGGGCGGATGATGATCCCGCGCGTCGTCGGCAGCGGCGTTTACCAGATCAGCGTTTTAGTTGATAACATCTTCGCGTCATTTTCCAGCCTGGTCGGCAGTGGCGGTATTGCCGCGCTGTATTTTGCCACGCGATTTTTACACCTGCCGCTGGCGCTGTTCGGTATTTCGGTGGCGCAGGCCGCGCTTCCCACGTTGTCCGCGCATGCGGCCACCAACGAAATCGAGCCATTTAAGAAAACCGTTTTTATGGCACTGCGGTCCAGCCTGTTTATCGCGTTTCCATCGGCGATCGGGTTAATGGCGATGGGCCGCCCGATTATTCAGACGCTGTTGGAGCACGGCCATTTCACCGGGCATTCGACCGATCAAACCGTTTCCGCGCTGACCTGGTATGCCACCGGCCTGGCGGCGATGTGCGCCTCGAAAGTTTTGATCAACGCGTTCTACGCATTTCACGATACCTGGACGCCGGTCAAGTCGGCGGCGATTGCGCTGGTGTTGAACATTATTTTTAATGCGGCGCTGATTTTCCCGATGGGACTGGGCGGGCTGGCATTGGCCACTTCGTTATCGGGAACCTGGAACGCGGCGCATCTTTACGGCTTAATGAAGCGCCGCCTCAACGGCGTGCCGGCCGGTTTCGAGCGGGTTGTTGTGAAAATGCTGGCTGCTTCTGCCGCGATGGGCATTGTGTCGCGGCTCTGCTGGGAGGCCGGCATCGGCCGGATTCCATCGCATCCGGCGGCGGCCGTGGGATTATTGGCGGTTACGCTGATGATTGGTGTGTCTGTCTTTTTCGGACTGGCGCTTCTGTTGAAAATTGAAGAAGCCGGCCAATTACTACGATGGATTTATGAGCGAATATCCGGTTCAGAAAAAACTCCGGCACCTGCCGGATAAACCGGGCGTTTACTTATTTAAAGACGAGCAGGGCCGCGTCATTTACATCGGCAAGGCGCTTTCTCTGCGCAAGCGCGTAGCCAGTTATTTTCAGATCGGGCGCCCGCACGCCGCTAAAATCGATCAGATGGTCCAGCGCGTGGCCGATCTCGACTGGGTCGTGACCGGTTCCGAAGCCGAGGCGCTGCTGATGGAATCGGGCCTCGTCAAAGAAAAGACCCCCAAGTACAATGTGCTGCTTCGCGACGACAAATCGTATGCCTACCTGAATATCACCGCCGACGAGAAATATCCGCGTCTGTTCGTGGCGCGCGGAAAACCGGCGCGCGGCGTTCGCCGCATCGGCCCGTTCATCGGCGGGTATTTATTGAAGCAGGCGTTTTTGGCGGTCCGGCAGATACTGCCGTTTCGCACCTGCAAAACAATGCCCAAGCGCGCCTGCCTTGATTATCATATGGGACTCTGCGAGGCGCCCTGCGAAGGGCGGATTTCTCCGGAAGCCTATGCAAAAACCGTTTCCAAAGTACTGAAGCTGATGTCGGGAAAAAAAGAGCAGGTGATGGAAGAGTTGCGCGCGAAAATGCAGCAGGCATCCCAGGCGCGCAATTACGAAGAGGCTACGCAGCTGCGCAACCAGATCGACGGACTGCTGCAGATGACGGTCCGCCCCGCGGGGCGCGTCCTGGATCAGGCGCTGGCCGATCTGCAATCGGTGCTGCACCTGACGCGGCCGCCGCTGCGCATTGAAGGGTTTGATATTTCCAACATCTATGGCCGGCAGCCGGTCGGGTCGATGGTGACATTTTCAGAAGGCAAGCCGTTCAAGGATCATTACCGCCGTTTTAAAATTGAGACGATTCGCGGCATCAATGATTACGCGATGATGCAGGAAATGATCCGGCGCCGGTACGGGCCGGGAGAGTTGTCCGCGAAACTTCCATTGCCCGACCTGGTGCTGATCGACGGCGGCAAGGGACATTTAAATGCCGCGCTGGAAGTTCTGCGCGAATTAAAACTGGATCTGCCGGCCGTCGGCATTGCCAAAGAGTTCGAACAGTTGTTTCTGCCGGGCCGCGAGAAACCGATTGAACTGCCGCCGCAGTCGAAAGCACTGCAGTTATTACAGCGCGTGCGCGATGAGGCGCACCGGTTCGCCGTTGGGTATCACCGGCTTTTGCGCGGCAAGGCGGCACTGCGATCGTCCCTTGACGGAATCCCGGGCATCGGCCCGTTTCGGAAAAAAGCGCTGCTGGACCATTTCGGATCAGTGAAAGCAGTCCGGGCCGCCTCCGTCGAAGAAATTGCGAAAGTTCCCGGTTTTTCGCCGGTCCTTGCACAACGAATTTTAGAAACGCTTCAATGAACAACCGAGTCGGCCTGGGCATGGTTATTCGAGAGCCGCAAATGCTGCGCTCCCGCTTCCGTCAGGCAAGGCGTTCGCAGGCCGTTGGTCAGCCCCTGCGAGTCTGACTGCACTACGGTCAACCCTTCGCTCTCTCCGCCGTTGGCGGAGAACCATGCCCGCTCAGGGTTTCCAGTGCCTGCTCAGCCTTATCCTGCACGGAATCGCTCACGCAGAATCGGTAAGAGGCGGATCGGGATATGGGGCAAGTGGACCTTCGCGGAGGCCGAATCGAATTATTGTTCGGCAAGGCCGGAGAGAGAGCGACGGAATGGGTAGGCCATTCCTAGCGTGTCCACGGCTCCCATGCCCGAGACGACTCATCAAAAGGAGATATTAATGAATAAATCAAATTGGAAACAACAGGTGACGCCGTTCCAGCGCAAAGTGTACGAAGCGATCCTGAAAATCCCGGCCGGCCAGACGCGCAGCTACGCCCAGGTGGCCCGCATGATCGGCAAGCCGAACGCGGCGCGCGCGGTCGGTCAGGCGCTGAAGAGAAACCGCTGGGCGCCGCAAATTCCATGCCACCGCGTGATCGCTTCCGATGGAGCATTGCGCGGTTATTCCGCCCCGGGCGGCCTGAAAACCAAGCTTCGATTACTCAGGCGCGAAGGGGCAAAAATGGTATAATTGAAAACTATGGATGCCATTTATATCGAAGAACTCACCCGTCTGCGCGATACTCTCGCCAAACTGCGGAGGTATCTTTGACCTCGACTCAGCCGAGTCGAGAGTCAAAGCGTTAGAAGAGGCCATCGCCTCTCCCGGTTTCTGGAACGATCAAACCAAAGCCAACGCCACTATTCAGGAAATGAAGCGTTTGCGTTCCCGTACCGAACCGTGGGCCGCCGCTTATAAGGAAATTGAGTCGCTGCGGGAACTGGTTCCGCTGATTGAGGAAGGCGATACAGCGACGAAGGCTGAGTTCCAGAAATCAGTGGAACTGGTAACGAAACAGATTGGCATGCTGGAGCGTTCGACGCTGTTTCAGGGCGAAGCCGATCCGAACCCGGCGATTGTTTCGATCACGGCGGGCGCGGGCGGCACCGAATCATGCGATTGGGCATCGATGCTGTTTCGCATGTACAACCGCTGGAGCGAATGGAAGGGTTTTCGCATCGAGGTGCTCGATTATCTGGCCGGCGAAGAGGCCGGCATCAAATCGGTTACGATGGTGGTCCGCGGCGATTATGCGTACGGCCAATTGCAGTCCGAGTCGGGCGTGCACCGGCTGGTGCGGATCTCGCCGTTCGATTCCAACAAGCGGCGGCATACGTCGTTCGTGGCGGTCGATGTGATTCCGGAACTGCCCGACGACATCGCGATTGATGTTCAGGAAAAAGATTTGCGCGTCGATGTTTACCGTTCGTCGGGTCCCGGCGGGCAGGGCGTGAACACGACCGATTCGGCCGTGCGGATTACGCATCTTCCGAGCGGCATTGTCGTGCAGTGCCAGAACGAACGCTCGCAGATCAAGAACCGGGCCACCGCGATGAAAGTGCTGAAGGCGCGGCTGTACGAAATGGAACGCCAGAAGCGCGAAGAAGAACTGGCCAAGCAGCACGCCGAGAAACGGAAGATCGAGTGGGGTTCCCAGATCCGCTCGTATGTGCTGCAGCCGTATCAAATGGTAAAAGATCACCGCACCGATACCGAAACCGGTAAAACGCAGGCGGTGCTTGACGGGGAAGAACTCGATTTGTTCATGGATGCGTATCTGCGCTGGAAGGCGCAACCCAACACCAAACATGCTTAAATTTATCGCCAGTAAAATTGCCGGATCGCAGAATGCCCGTCTCATTAAACCGCTGCAGGCGATGGTCGAAAAAATCAACGCGTTCGAGCCTGCCCTGCAGCCGCTTTCAATGGAAGGGCTGCGCACCAAGAGCAGTGAACTTAAAACACAGCTGCACCAGCGGATCACGCAGCTCGGCGGCGGGTTGAACGCCGACGGGTCGGTGCCGCTGCCCGACGGCCATCCGACCGACGAAGATTCCGTTAAAGACGAACGCAAGCGGCTGCTGAAAAACGAGGAGCAGGCGCTCTGGGAAATTTTACCCGAAGCGTTCGCTCTGGTGCGCGAAACTTCACGCCGCGTATTGGGCATGCGCCACTTTGATGTGCAGCTGATCGGCGGCATGGTATTGCATCAGGGCAAGATCGCCGAGATGACTACCGGTGAAGGAAAAACACTGGTCGCCACGCTGCCGGCCTATTTGAACGGATTGCTGGGGCGCGGCGTGCATGTGGTTACCGTAAACGACTATCTGGCGCGGCGCGATCGTTACTGGATGGGGCCTCTCTACGAAGCGCTGGGTTTATCGATGGGCGTTATTCAACACGG
The DNA here is from genome assembly GCA_023248155.1 of Candidatus Omnitrophota bacterium. Classification (GTDB taxonomy): domain Bacteria; phylum Omnitrophota; class Gorgyraeia; order 1-14-0-20-64-10; family 1-14-0-20-64-10; genus JAHFFE01. The sequence goes on from JAHFFE010000002.1 coordinate 117,107, forward strand.
CATGGGTTCCGTTGACCGGCGCGCGTCGTATAGGTCCGACATTACCTACGGCACCAACAACGAATTTGGATTCGATTACCTGCGCGATAACATGGTGATCTCAATGGACGAATGCGTGCAGCGCCGCCTTTCCTACGCGATTGTCGATGAGGTCGACTCGATTTTAATCGACGAAGCGCGCACGCCGCTGATCATCTCGGGCCCCGCTGAAGAATCCACCGACCTCTACTACAAAATTGACCAGATCGTTCCGAAGCTGCAAAGCGGGACTGATTATCAGGTTGATGAAAAAGCGCGCAGCGCCGTGCTCAGCGAAGAGGGCGTCCAGAAAGCAGAACAATTGCTGGGCGTCGAGAATCTGTATGAAAGCGGCAATGTGACGCTGGTGCACCATATTAACCAGGCGCTCCGCGCGCACACGCTTTACCGCAAAGATGTCGACTACATGATTAAAGACGGGCAGGTGGTGATCGTCGACGAATTCACGGGCCGCTTGATGCCGGGCCGCCGCTGGTCAGACGGACTGCACCAGGCCGTGGAAGCCAAAGAAGGCGTCAAGATCGAGCGCGAGAACCAGACGCTGGCCACCATCACATTTCAGAATTATTTTCGCATGTTCGACAAGCTGGCCGGCATGACCGGCACCGCCTTGACGGAAGCCAGCGAGTTTCATCAGATTTATCACCTCGATGTGGCAACGGTTCCGACCAATAAACCGTTGATCCGCGCCAATTTTCAGGATGTTGTTTACAAAACCGAGCGCGAGAAGTTGATTGATGTCGTCCAGGAGATTGCTGAAATGCACGCGCTGGGACGGCCGGTGCTGGTCGGCACTATTTCGATCGAAAAGTCGGAGAAACTGTCGCAGTGGCTGCGCCAGCCGGGACCGCTGTTGGATTGGTATGAAAAGCAGCGCCGCGCACTGGTCGAGCATCTGGCCGACGGGAAAACAAAAATCCCCTCCGAGTCATGGAAAGAACAATGCATTGCGTTGATGAAAAAAGCCTCCTCGGCGACGCGCGCGGAAATGCAGGCGCTTATCGGACCGCTGCAGCAGTTCGATAAAAAATCGGAATTGGTTTATCCGCTCGAGCGGTTGGAACGGACGCTCGTAGCGCTGGAACAGGTACAGCAGGGGATTCCGCATCATGTGCTGAACGCGCGCTACCACGAACAGGAAGCGCAGATTATCGCGCAGGCGGGCCGTTATCAGGCCGTGACGATCGCCACCAACATGGCCGGCCGCGGCACCGACATTATTCTGGGCGGCAACGCCGAATTTCTCGCTGTGACCGAAATGAAGAAAAAGCAGGATGAATCTGACGCGACTCCGCTGGAGTTCTCGGAAGATCAGAAGCTGGCCATTTTGCAGCAGAAAAAAGAGCAAGTGCAGAACGAGCGCGAAAAAGTGGTGGCTGCCGGCGGGCTTCATGTGGTCGGCACCGAGCGCCACGAATCGCGCCGCATCGACAACCAGCTGCGCGGCCGCTGCGGCCGCCAGGGCGACCCCGGGTCCAGCCGGTTTTATATTTCGCTTGAAGACGACCTGATGCGAATTTTCGGCGAGAACCGCGTGATGGAAATGCTCAAGAGCCAAATCCAGGAAGGCGAAGTCATCGAGATGGGCATGATGACGCGCGCGATCGAGCAGGCGCAGAAGCGGGTGGAAGGGCACAACTTTGATATCCGCAAGCGGCTGTTGGAATACGACAATGTGATGAACCGCCAGCGTGAGGTGATCTACAAGGAACGGCGCGCGGTGCTGGAAGGGCAGCTGCTCAAGGATAAAATTGCCGAGATGGTCGGAGAAACCGTCGACGGGATTCTGACACTGCATCTGCCCGAACATCAGGATCCCGAATCGTGGAACTACAAACAACTTTGGGAAGTAATCGAGGCGACTTTGGGTACGCAGTTGACCGAGCCGGTCCGGTCCGATCTCGAGAAATTAAGCCGCGAAGAGGTTCGCGATAGACTGGAAGCGATGGCCCATGGCGCGTATGAGGCGCGCGAGACGCTGTTTGGAGCCGATTCAATGCGCAAGATGGAACGATGGGTGATGCTGCAGGTGATCGATTCTAAATGGAAGGACCACTTGTACGCGATGGACCATTTGCGCGAGGGGATCGGCTACCGCGTTTACGGGCAGCAGGATCCGCTGGTTGAATACCAGCACGAAGCATACCAGATGTTCTCCGAGATGATTCAGGGAATTCGCACCGAGACAGTTGAACTGATCTACCGCATCCAGCCGGTTCGCTCGGAAACGATGCAGCGCGTGCTTACGCCCACGCAGTTTATTCATCCGGAAGCGCAATCGGTTACAGCGGCAATTCCCGATCCGGCACCCGGCACTCCGCCGGTTCTGGATCCGGAAGATTTTACCAAGTCTGTTTTCGGCGCCGCTGAATCCGGACAGCCCGTCCACCGCGGCGAACCGAAGGTTGGAAGGAATGATCCCTGTCCGTGCGGCAGCGGCAAAAAATACAAGAAATGCCATGGAGCATAAAGGAGAAAACCGATGAATCGTAAAATTATCGCAGCGGCGTTGATCGCAGGTTTCATTCTGGCTCCGGTTCTATCGGCTCGCGCTGAAGATGCTCCGGCCCAATCGATCGATCCGAAGGCCCGCCAGCAAGAAGCCCAGCAGGCGATGCAGGCGATGATGGGTCCGATGATGGCGCAGATGATGACCACGATGGTTGAAGCGATGTCGAAAACTTTTGCCAAACAAGAGATTGCCGATAATTTCGCAATGTTTACGCGCAACTATTACCTGGCGCTCGTGAAGAACGGTTTTACCGAAGAAGAAGCGCTGAAAATTGTTATTTCCAGCGGTCTTCCCAGCATGGGTGGAAAGCAGTAACCGTTGCTCTGGACTGCGCTTTCGGCAGTTCTTCTTGTTTTAAGTTTCCCGCCGTTTGACGCGGGGTGGCTGGCGTGGATCGCTCTGGTTCCCTGGATCTGGAGCATTTCGCGGGCTACTCCGCGTCAATCGTTTTTGCGGGGCTATGTGGCCGGTCTGATTTTTTTCGGCGGATCGATGTGGTGGGTTGGTTTGGTCACAATCCCCGGCGTACTTCTTCTAGTGCTTTACCTCGCGCTTTATTTCGCTGCCTGGAGCTGGCTCGCCAATCGGAAGAAATCTCTCTTTATTCTGCCGGCCGGCTGGGTGGCGCTGGAATATCTGCGCGCGCATTGTTTCAGCGGCCTGGGTTGGAACCTGCTGGCGCATACACAATGGAATTTCTTTCCGGTCATTCAAATTGCCGACAGTACCGGCGTCTGGGGCGTTTCTTTTCTGATCGTTCTGGTTAACGCCGCTTTAGCGGCTGCGATTATCCGCCGCCGTCTCTGTAAAGAACTGGTTGTTGCCGCGCTGATTTTTGCCGCGGTGCTCGGTTACGGTGCGTTCCGGATGTCATCCCAGAAAAAACTCGACTCCGTCAAAATCGCCGTAACGCAGGGGAATATTCCTCAGCGCGAGAAATGGGACGACGCGTTTATGGATGCTATCTGGAAACGGTACAAGGTGGTGGTTCATGACGCGGCCGGGCAAAAACCGGATGCCATTATTCTGCCTGAAACGGCGCTTCCTGTTTATTGGGAAGAACCGCGTGTTCCGGAGCGGATTGCCGAATGGGTCCGTACGAATAAAGTACCGATGTTGGCCGGCATTCCAACGGCTGATCTGCAGACCGAACAGGTTTACAACAGCGCCGTCTGGGTCGGCGCCGACGGTGTCGAGCAGGCCCGTTACAGTAAAATTCATCTGGTCCCCTTTGGTGAATTTATGCCGCTCCGTCCGATCCTTGGCTGGTTAAAGGAATATTTTCCAATCGCCGATTTTTCGCCGGGCAGGCAATGGACCGTTTTTTCTCTTCCGCCCATTTCGTTCTCCGTCTTGATCTGTTTTGAAGATCTTTTTCCCGAGCTGGCGCGGCAGTTTGTTCTGCGCGGGGCACAATCGTTATTGGTAATTACGAATGACGCCTGGTTTGAACGGTCGGCCGGTTCTTTACAGCATGTTCAGGCCTCTGTTTTCCGCGCCGTGGAAAACCGCGTTTGCGTCGGGCGCGCCGCCAATACCGGCTGGAGCGGATTTATTGATCCGGTGGGCCGGCGGTACGGCGCCGTAAAATTATTCAAACCGGGTGTTTCGATTCAGCCGGTCTGGGCATCGGGCGTGCGGTCAATCTACACGCGTACCGGCGACTGGTTCCCATGGCTCTGCTGGATAGTCGTTGTTATAATAGGTGGACTATGGAAACGCTCGAACAGTTAATTCAACAGCGAATTGATAAATTAAAAGCCCTCCAGGCGGCCGGCACAAACCCGTATCAGACGGTGTTTCAGCCGCAGGGACCGATCGCTTCTGTTCTGCCCGGTTTTGCCGAGGGCGTTGAACTGCGGCTGACCGGACGGATCACCGCGTGGCGCGCGCACGCGAAATCAACTTTTGCCGACCTGCGTGACCAGACCGGGCGGATCCAGCTCTTTTTCTCGGCGGAACTTTTGGGCGATGCCGGCTACGCCGCGCTGCATAGCTATGATTTAGGCGACATCATCGGCGTGGAAGGATCCACATTCATCACGCGCACCAACGAACCGACCGTGAAGGTTAAAAAAATCGTCCTGCTTTCTAAAGCGCTGCGTCCGCCGCCGGAAAAATGGCATGGCATCAAAGACGCCGAACTGCGATACCGCAAGCGGTACGCCGATTTAATGTCCAGCCCGGAAACGCGCCAGTTGTTTGAAACACGCAGTCGGATCGTGTCGGGCATCCGCCGAATGCTCGATGAGCGCGGGTTTTTGGAAGTGGAAACCCCAATGATGCAGCCGATCCCCGGCGGGGCGGCCGGCCGTCCGTTTAAAACGCACCACAACGCGCTGGGAATGGACTTGTATCTGCGCATCGCGCCGGAACTTTACTTAAAGCGTCTGCTCGTTGGCGGGTTCGACAAAGTCTACGAGATCAACCGCAATTTTCGCAACGAAGGAATTTCGACGCGGCATAATCCTGAATTCACAATGCTGGAAGTGTACGAGGCCTACGGCAACTGCGCGTCGATGATGGATTTAACGGAGAAGATGATTTCCGGATTGGCAAAAGAACTTCACGGAAGCTATGTCGTTAAATTCGGCGATCAGGAAATTAATCTGGAGCCGCCCTGGAAGCGCGTTTCATTTGCCGATCTGGCAAAACAAAAAGCAGGCATTGAACCGACCGATTCTCTCGAAATAATGGCCGGGAAATTGAATAAGGGGAGTGGTCTTCCCAAGAATCAATTAGCCAAGCTGGTTTTGGATTGGCTGGATGAACTGTTGGTGCACGATAAAGGGGCGCCGGTTTTTGTGACCGATTTCTTTCAGATCTTCTCGGCGCTGGCCAAAGCGCACCCGACGAAGCCGGGCGTGGCCGATCGGTTCGAACTGTTCATCGGCGGCATGGAAGTGGCCAATGCGTATACCGAGCAGAACGACCCGATCGAACAACGCCAACGGTTGACCGCCACGCAGGAACTGGGCGGCGAACAGGCCCAGCCCGTCGACGACGATTTTCTGGAAGCGCTGGAATATGCGATGCCGCCGGCCGGCGGTCTCGGCATCGGCATTGACCGGCTCACGATGCTGCTGACCGGGCAGACCACGATCCGCGATGTCATTTTATTCCCCACATTGAAACCGGAATGAACTACGAATTATTTTTGGCGGCGCGCTATTTAACGGGGCTGCGCCGCTCCCAGCCGGTGGTTTCCGTCATCGCTTTTATTTCGGTATTGGGAATCGCTCTGGGTGTCGCATCGCTGCTGGTGGTGATCAGCGTGATGTCGGGGTTCGACGCCGACCTCGAAGAAAAAATTATCGGCGCCAACCCGCACTTGCTTGTGCAGGTGGAGGGCGGCATCCGCGATCCGGAAGCGGTGATCAACCGGATTCTCGAAACGCCCGGTGTGGTGGCCGCTTCACCGGTACTGCAGACGCAGGTGCTGATCAAACGCGGCGATGAAAGCGTCGGCGCGTTATTGCGCGGCATCGACCCGGTGCGCGAGCCGCAGGTGACGCGGCTGGCCGAATTATTGAAAAAAGGAAATTGGGCCATCGGGCCGGGCGAACTGTTGATCGGTTCGGAGATGGCCGGCCGCTGGGGTTTGCGCGTTGGTGATCCGCTGACCGTGGTCGGTGGAGAAAAAGCCAAATCGTTCCCGGCGAAAGTGGGCGGCATTTTTACGACCGGCATGTACGAGTACGACATGTACCTGTCGCTGGCGTCGATCGAAACGGTCCAGCAGGTTTTGAATCAGCCGGGTGTGGTGTCGGGCATTGGTGTCCGCGTTGAGCAGGCGATTCAGGCGCCGAAGCTGCAAAAAACATTGCGCAAACAATTGGGCTACCCGTACTGGATCACCAGCTGGATGGATATGAACAGCAGTTTGTTCGCCGCGCTGAAACTCGAGAAGCTGGTGATGTTCATTATCCTGACGCTGATTATTCTGGTGGCCTGTTTTAACATTGTGGCGACGCTGCTGATGCTGGTCGTCGGGAAAACCAAAGAGATCGGCATTTTAAAATCGGTCGGCGCGACGCAATCGTCGGTGCGGCGCGTTTTCACGCTGGCCGGACTGATGATCGGCACGGCCGGCACCGCGCTGGGAATGGGGATCGGCACGGCGATCTGCCTGGCGCTGAAAAAATATCAGTTCATCAAACTGCCGGCCGATGTTTATTACATTGATCATCTGCCGGTACTGTTGAAATGGAACGATATCGGGTCGGTGCTGTTGGCGGCGCTGTTAATCAGCTGGGCCGCCTGCCTTTATCCGGCCTGGGTCGCGGCGCGAATGCAGCCGGCGAAAGCGCTGCGGTATGAATAAAATGTTTATTGAAGCGAATGCCGTCAGGAAAGAGTACCGCATCGGCGCCCGCACGCTCGATATTTTGCGCGGCATCAACCTATCGGTGGGCGAGGGGGAGCTGGCGGTGATCGTCGGTCCGTCGGGCTCCGGCAAATCAACATTACTGCACGCGCTGGGCGGATTGGATAAGCCGTCGTCGGGCGAAGTGCGGTTTGAGGGGAAAAATCTTTATGGTTTGCGCGAGAAAGAAATCGCGCGGCTGCGCAACCGGGCGTTCGGATTTGTGTTCCAGTTTTATCACTTGATTCCCGAGCTGACCGCGCTGGAGAATGTATTATTGCCCGCGCAGATGGCCGGCAGCGGTTCGGCGGTGGAACTGCGCAACCGCGCGATGGAGTTGCTGGAGCGCGTGGGCCTGGCTGACCGGGCGCCGCATTTGCCGTCGGAACTCTCGGGCGGAGAGCAGCAGCGTGTGGCGATTTCGCGCGCGCTGATCAACCGGCCGCGCGTACTGTTTTGTGATGAGCCGACCGGCAACCTGGATTCAGCATCGGGCGCGGCGGTTTTGGAACTATTATTGGAAGAGCACCGCCAGCGCAAGACCGCTCTGGTCATCGTGACGCATGACGCGTCGGTCACGCGGCTCGCGAAAAAAGTTTATTCTTTGCAGGACGGGGCGCTGCATACTTCGTAGTTTGTAGTCTTTAGAAAGGGGATTTTCATGGAGTTAAAAATTTATTTAAACGGAAAACTGGTGAACGCTTCCGAAGCGAAGATCTCCGTCTACGATCATGGATTATTATATGGCGACGGTGTTTTTGAGGGAATCCGCTCCTATGGCGGACTCGTGTTCAAGCTGAACGATCATATCGACCGGTTGTTTGAATCGGCGCATACGCTGATGCTGACGATTCCGCTGACGCGGCAGCAGCTGGCGCAGGCGGTTATCAAAACGCTGCAAGCCAACAAATTGAAAGATGCGTATATCCGCCTGGTGGTCACGCGCGGCCCCGGTGATTTGGGGTTGGACCCTCGTAAATGCAAAAAGGCGACGCTCTTTATCATTGCCGACAAGATTGTGCTTTATCCGGAAGAAGTTTATCGCGAGGGGATGAAAATCGTGACGGTCCCGACGCCGCGGAACTTGCCGGAGGCGCTCAATCCGCAGATCAAGTCGTTGAATTACCTCAACAACATTTTGGCGAAGATCGAGGCGATCAACGCCGGCGTGCCCGAAGCGCTGATGCTCAGCGCGCACGGATATGTGGCCGAATGTACGGGCGACAACATCTTTATCGTCCGTGACGGCGCGCTGCTTACGCCGCCGCCGTATGCCGGACTGCTCAAGGGTATCACGCGCGCCTGCGTGATGGACCTGGCGCGCAAAATGAAGATGCCGGTGCGCGAAGAAATGATGACGCGGCACGATCTTTACAATGCCGACGAATGTTTCCTGACCGGAACTGCCGCCGAGATCGCGCCGATCGTCAAGATCGACGGGCGCGCGATTGCCGATGAGAAGCCGGGCAAATGGACACTCAAGCTGATGCAGGCATTCCATAAAGCGACCCGCTTGGATGGGGTCCGCTATCGCGTTTAATCGGCTGTGATTAAGTGCGATCTCTGCTCCAAGAATGAAGCCGTTTTCCATTTAAGCGAGGTCATTAACGGCAAGAGCAGGGAACTGCATTTGTGCGAGTCCTGCGCGCGCGAAAAAGGCGCCGAGCAGCTGGCGTTAAACGCCCCGCTTATTGACCCCGCCGGAACGGCCGCCGGAAGTTTGGCTTCATTGCTCGCCGGCCTGGCTGATCTGGGCACTAAAACTCCGCCTGGCCAAAAACCGGTCACGCCCAAAATAACCTGTTCCGGGTGCGGCATGACCTTCGCGCAGTTCCGCAAGGCAGGCCGGTTTGGCTGCGCGTCCTGTTACGGCGCTTTTTCCCGTTATTTGACGCCGCTGCTGCGCAGGATTCACGGTGCCGTTCAGTATTCTGGAAAGTCTCCCAATCGCAAAGCCCCGAAAAGAATCTCCGCGAAAGAACGTCTGCTCCGTCTGAAGACGGAACTTCAATCGGCGGTCTCAGCCGAGGAGTTTGAAAAAGCTGCCGCTTTGCGCGACAAGATCCGCTTGCTGGAAAAGAAGTAATGAAACAGCCGCTGACATTTGACAGCCTTCTGCATCAAACCGGGGAGTGGCTGCGAAGTACCGGCCCTCATCACACAATTGTTCTTTCGTCGCGCATCCGCCTCGCGCGTAATTTAAACGGCCAGCCGTTTCCGCATTGGGCCTCTTCGGCCCAGCGCACCAAAATTGTTCGCAAGGTGGTGGCGGCCGTCGGGAAATCCAGTTTTTTGAAAGGGTCGCTTATTCTGCCGATGAAAAAACTATCGGCGCTGGACAAGCAATTCCTCGTCGAGCGGCATTTGATCAGCCGCGATTTCGCGCAGCCGCCCGATGAAAAAGCGGTGGTCATCAGCGACCGCGAGATTGTGTCCATCATGATCAACGAAGAAGATCATCTGCGGCTGCAGGTGATGCAGTCAGGGCTCCGTCTCGATGAAGCCTGGGCGATTTTGCAACGGATTGATCAGGAACTTGAGAAACAACTCGACTACGCGTTTCGCGATGACTGGGGCTATCTGACGGCCTGTCCCACCAATGTAGGGACCGGTATGCGCGCATCGTGCATGCTGCATCTGCCATGCCTGGTGATGACGCGGCAAATGGAGCGCGTGCTCAACGCGATTTCCAAACTGGGAATGACGGCGCGCGGATTTTACGGCGAGGGGACCGAAGCTTCCGGTAATTTTTATCAGTTATCCAACCAGGTGACGCTCGGTATTTCCGAGACTGACACAATCAATCAGTTGGACCGGATTATCCAGAAGGTGGTCGAGCAGGAGGAAGCGGCCCGCAAAGTGCTGCTGAAAAATCACCGTGAAATTCTGGAAGATAAAATCTGGCGCGCCTATGGCACGCTGCGCAGCGCCGCGCAGATCAGCTCCGGCGAAGCGGTAAAACTGCTGTCGCTGGTCCGGCTGGGCACCGACATCGGACGGATTCCCGTTAAAGACCCGGCGCTGATGAACCGTCTTTTTGTTCAGATTCAGCCGGCCTATCTGCAGAAACTGGAAGGGAAGATTCTCTCTCCGGATGAGCGCGACAAGCGCCGCGCGCAGCTTCTGCGCGAAGCGTTTTAACCACAGCCTCAGATAGTTAGCAATAGAATAACTTAGATAATTTTTCTGCTATTTATCCCGTCACATAGGTTATACTTCTTTTATAGCACCTACAAATGAATAGTTCACAGCCTAAAACCCAACGGATTTTTCGACCGGCGGAGTTTTTATTTCTCCGCTTTCTAAGCGCTTTGCTGATTATTAGCATCGCGCTGCCGCCTTCATCTGCTTACGCGCTGCGGTCTCTTTCGGCAGTCGAATCTGGCGCCGAAGAAGAACTCACCCAATCGTTGAAACCTTCCGCACTTTCGGACAATGGATTGGCCGGTGAAATACGGGAAGAAATTTTAAGAGAAACCGCGTTTCTTCGCGTTGTTAATACGGGAAACAGTCCCTCATGGTTTACGGATATCGAAACGGAATATGTGCGGCAACATCCGGATCAGCGGCCGGCTGATCCGACTCCGCCCTGGATGCATTTGGTTGAAGGAGCAGACCGCCAGGTGTGGGTTCATCTGCATCTGTTCAGTGATCGTGCCGATCCGAATAGTTTGATGAACGGACTTTTGGTTGAGCTCAGGGAAGATGCCTCTGATTCGGCGTCGCCCCGTCTTCAGCCGGGTCGTATTCTCATTGAGCCATCTACCCACAGCCAGGTGCGGCGGTTTTTCTTGGATATAGAAGGTGACCCCGCGAATAATTTGCCGCCAGTTTTTGACGAACTGATTCGCAGCGCACTTCAGCATGAGATTACCGAGATGTTGAACCGGCCGGCTTACGGATTCCGGAAGTCTTTCACGCGTTTCCAGACAGAAAGAAAAACTTTGTTCGTGATAGCCGCATCCATCAATTCCGATCAACCCGGTTTGTATATGATGCTTCGGAGAAAGACAGCGGATCGTCCCGGTCCCCAGCTGGAATGGATGGCGCAATCCGGCCCTTATTTTGTTTTCGGAGATCGTCAGCGAGATGTTATTTTTCGCCGTCTCGACCAGCCGGAAGATCTTCCCGCGAAACGGCAGATTCTGAATCAACTAGGCGAAGGGGCCGGGCAGGAGGAGCGGAAGGAATTTTCTTCAAGACAGAAGCAATGGGCAAGGGTTGGTCTTGGTCTTTTAGGGGCGCTGGTTATCTCAGTAGGAACCATGGGTGGGTGGCCGTTAGGATTAAAAATTGCTCGAACCTGGGAACGGTCTCCCGCAGCGCTTTCCAAGAACAAAGATTATAAACATGAGGATCTGCAGAAATTGGCTGAAGATGTCCCGGCACCTTTGATAAATGCTCGGCTTCAAGTTCGGCCTGAGGATGAGTCAAAAGTAAGTGGTTGGACACAGTATGGCGCGAAGACCGAAAATCCTTATTTGTTTGATATAGAGATTCCAGCTGGCCAGGCCAATGCAACAGTCCGAATACAATTGGTTTTACCCGATGGCACTGCGCCTCGTACTCATATTTACGACGGCATTCGAGTTAGTCAGGGTATGTACTCTATTTACTCAGAGAATGTCCAATGGAATATTGTTGCTGTAGATAAAGATAATAAAACCCGAATTCCAATTTCAGAACAAGCCCTGAATCTGGCAGAACTTTCATCTGCCGGATATTTTTATTCGGCAGATCATCCGGAATGGGAAAATATCGGTAGTTTTGAACTAGAACTTACAGTTGGAAGACCCCCTTGGTGGAATGACCTTTCAAAAGCTAGTTCTACGAGAATTATTATAGGATCAGCCAAAGTTGTTCGAACCCTGCAATATCAAAAAGCCCAGACTGCTCAAAGGGCTTTTCAAATTCTTTTTTCTCTGCTTGGTTTTTCTGCGACCGCGGTTCCGGTATGGTGGCTGTACCGCTCATTGAAAGAGAAAAAACCAGAAGCCGGGCAGGAGGAGCAGAAGGAGCTTTCTCCGACGCAGAAACGATGGGCGAAGGTTGGGTTTGGATTGCTGGGGCTGACGCTTGTCTCATTGACTACGCTGGGCGGCGCGGGCGGTGGATTGCAGCTGGCCCGCAACACCGAATATGATCCAGTGGAACGCCGGTCGGTTGTTTCGGCGCCTCCCGGAAAAATTATTGAACCTGTCGCGGCTATTGCACCCGATCCGACTAACGATACTCGATGGCCGGAGGTAGATGCGTCGCTGGAAGTGGTTCCTTCGGATCGCGAGAAGGTGCGCAATTGGCGTTTGTTTAGCGAGCCCGATCCCGATCAGCCGCAATTATTTACCGATAAACCAGGCCCGACCGGATTCATAGAAAAGGGCGGCTGGATCAGCGGATACGATTTTACGCTGGAAATTCCGGCGGGCCAATCCAGCGTGACGATCCGTACGAAAGCGTCTTTGCCCGATGGAAGTCCTCTCGATTCGCGCGTCTATGGAGATCTTTATACCGGTGTTTATCCCGATCCGCAGATGCCCGTTCAAATGTCAGCGGTTTCTTCCGATCAAACGTTCGAGAAAAAATACAGAGCGGCTTATGTGGCACAGAACACCTTGACTGTTTTGTATATTCAGGAAGACCCTGCGTGGGAACAGGTTCATTCCGTGGAACTGGAGTGGACATTTAATCGCCCTGCCGGGAGCGATCTGAGCAAGCCGTTTTCCGCGCAAGTGCACATGGATACGCTTCACGCCGCTCGCGACGAAAAATACAAAACAATCCAGGAACGGCGGAGTTGGCGCAATTTTTCTTACGGACTTGCGGGAGCACTGCTTGGCTTTACGATTTCCGCCGGCGCCGCCTACTGGCTGTACCGCTCATTGAGAGAGAAAAAACCGGAAGCCGGACAGGAAGAGAAGGTCGTTTCGAATGTTCAATTCCCATCGGGCTTGGAACCGGGCGCGAAAGATGCGATCCATGCCGCGATTTTGGAATTAAACCGAAGTGTTCAAAGCAATCTCACCCTGGTGAATACCGTCGCAAATTTTCGTGTGCGCTTGAATTCTGCCGTAACAGCGTTTACGCGGCCTTTATCGACGGAAGAATCCGATTTGCTGAAAACCATTACGCATACGACAAATGCCAATCAACTCCGCCCGGCTGGCGACCGTGACGCATTGTTGCGGTATCTCGAAAACGCTTCTGTGGTTCCCTCCGCCGGGCTGGAGGAACGGGGTTCTGTTCCGGTAGCTCGGGGAACGTTAGATGGGCGATTGCTGCGGTTGCCGGCCGGCTGGCTGAATTTGAATGGAAAAAGAAAAGTTGTCGTTCAAAGAATAGACCGGGACGAAACGACAGGGCCTCATCTGGAGATTGTTACGCTCGATGAATTTGCTCGACGGAAAAGACGGGTTCATAGCCATATTCAATTAGGCTTCAGAGGTCTTCCGCATGCGCAGCAACATTTGAAGGCCGCTTTTGATCAGACCTACTATATCGCAGCGCTTAAAAAGGGCGGGATTGTGGAAATTTCCGAGGAATATCTCGCGCATGCCGGTGTTGTTCCTTCCGGAGACCTGGTGTTGATAGATCCGCCAAACCATATAGAATTTTGGAATGCGGAAGCAGCCGCAGCCCGTTTTCAGGCGTTGTCATCCGTTCGCGTTTATGAAAAACCAGCCATCCAGTCTGAGTTGCAAAAACTTGTGGCTGTGATGGAGAATCTGCTGGGCGCCCGGAATGACAGAGATGTCGCGGAAGCGCTTTACGACGCGGTGGCAGCTTTGGGCTACAGCGGTTTTGCGATGTATCTGGTCCGTCCCTCTGCGGGCGGGCAATACGATATCAGGAATGTTTATCGTAATCTTCCTCGCGAATCATCGGCGGCGGATTGGAAGCCGGCCCAGGATGAGATTGCCTACGCGCTTGCAAGTAACGAACCCGATCTCTTTATTGACCGGCTGGATAATACGGCGGATGTTTTTCCGCATGTCAGCCAGAGTTTCTTTACCCGGGACGCGAATGAGTATGGCGGCGGCGACAAAAATCGCGTGCGCCAGGTTTATTATCTTGTTGTCCGTGATCCGGTAACGCGTGAACCGAGAATGTTGATCCATTTAAACCGGTGGGCTGTCAACGAACCGGTTTTCTCGAGGGGCACTGCGGAAGAGCAGCGCCAGTTCCAGACGCACCTGCGCGGCGTTCTGGAAAGCTTGGGGTATGCCGCCTTGTTGGCCAGAGAGAATGTGCATTCCTATGAGCGGGCCGATATTTTTAACCGCTTGGGCGCGCGAAGAAGCATTATTGGTAACCGCCTGCATAACGATGTTAAAAACAGTCTTGTTTTTGTGCCGACATTTATCGAACTTCTTGGCCAGCGGGAAAATCTGATTTTGGAAGAAATGACCAATTTAAACCGGAACGTCGCGGAGTTAATGGCCGAAGTGATTGAGACGATGGGACGGGTTGAAAATCCGGGAGTTTCGTCGCAGCAGAATGGTTCGGCAGCGCCTCCGACGGAGCCGCTCGTTTCCGCAGATGATTTGGCTCTGCTGGAAGCGCTTTTCCATGACCTATCAGCGCAATTGTTAAATGCCGTCCGCCAGGATATGGATGCCGAAGATATGCGTACACGAATATTGAAACCTGTCCGGGATCGATTCAGCGCCAGTCGCTCCGCCCAGGCGGTTCTGGATCGGTGGGAACAGCTGGCTTCCACCGCGTCGATGGTGGTGTATGAGTTGCAACAGGAACGGGTAGATTTCCTGCGCAGAATTCCTGTTTTAAGACAACGATTTCTTGAACTGAAAACCCATGAAGCTCAACTCAGAACTGCCGCCGGCCGGTTGGATAATTTAGAAGCCCAAAAGAAAATCAGCATGATTATTTCGGGGACGATCAGAGCCCGCCGCTCAATGCTGCGGATATTAGATGAGTTGGAACACGCTTTGAGTGATGATTTGACTGTTTCTGAATTGCCTCCGCCGTATTCGGATCAGGTTGATCTTGTTTCCGAACTGCGGGAAATTATCGAGACCCGTTCCGGCCTGATGCAGTTGCATTTTTCGTCTGATTTGCCGGCAGCCTTAAGAGTGCCCGATGCGCGCGGTGATCTCGTATCGGGAATGCTGGGCGAGTTATTGGTGAATGCCTATAAAAACCGGCGGCCGGATGTTCCGTTGGAAGTTTGGGTATCGGTGCAATATCAGGAATCAAGCGGAATGATTGATCTTACCGTTCGCGATAACGGCGCCGGAATTCCGTTAGCGAAGCGCGCGCAAATTTTTGAACGCGGAGCAACCAATGGAACATCGTCAGCCGGTGTTTCTCGCGGGCTGGGTCTGGCGACCAGGGAAGAACTGCAAAAATTGGGCGGCGGCATTGAGCTGGCCGAAAGTGTCCATGCCGGTGATGCGAACGCAGCCCAGCCGGGCAGTACCTTCCATTTCTGGCTTCCGACGAATCCCTCCGCCGGCGCTGAGGAAAAAAAATCGGAATATGTTCTATCAAGAGGGCAGAGAATCACATTGTGGTTTGCATCCGCTACGCTGGGATTTGTGTTAACCGGATTAGGCACTGTGATTGGCGCCGGCGCTGGTTACCACGCGGCTGAAACTTACTATCGGGCTGATGAAACCAAAAAACCGGCAGTCAGCCCGCCAGAATCTGATGCTCGCAATTATCCTTGGATGGTTGGCGGCGGGTTGGCTGGGTTGGTCGGTTCCATCGGGGCAATCCGCAGAGAGATTTCTTCAGGAAGAGACAAGCGTTCCGCTGGACTGGAGGAAAAAATAGTTGTTCGAGTTAACGACCAGGGGCAGCCTATTTTGAGCAGAGAAGGGTTGGCTGGCCGGATTCCCGGATACGGGAAAACAGTTGTTGTTCAGCCCCCCGCCGAGAGATTAGCGGAAATTTCCGCGGTATTATCGGGCAAATTTTCCAACTTGGAAACGCTTCTTGTTCAGGCCTATCAATCCAAGGCGGATCCCATTGATATTTCTGCCATCAAGCAGGCAATCAGTCAGCTGAATCCGGAGTCACAAGTGTTTCGTCTTTCAGACACAATGAGTTTGGTGCAATTCATCGGATGGGTAGAGTCTTTGAACATCAGCTATTTTCATCAAATAGGCGTACATCTTTTGTTAAGACAAACTGTTGAAGGAGAGAGAATTTGGGCAAGGTATCAGTTTGGAGGGGCTCAAAATTGGGAGCAAATACCATATCTGAACGGGATCATCTATCTGAACCAAGGCACCGTTGATCGTGAACTTCCGTTTGAATGGGCCGGAACTCATCCGGCAAACTCGGCGTACGCGCTTATGGATTTAGAGGCTGTCCGCTTATCGGATCAAAAGCAAGCAGAGCGTTATCGACAAGGCGGCTGGTCTGTGCTTGAGAAACAGTTGTTGATCGATCGCATTTACCTGGCGATGGAGGAGTCCCAAAGACGATTGGCAGAGGAGCGCTCCGCGTTTCTGGAAGAAACCCGGCACGCGCAAGACGCGCTCTGGGCGTCTTTTTACCACGGGGTCGATGTGCGTCTTATAAACCAGGCTAATTTGCTCGTTGCCGACGCATTGGTTCGGCCGGATTCCTTGATCGATAAAGTTTGGTCGCTCGGAAAAGGAAAATATCAAGTCAGGCAAACCCAAAAAAACCTGGAAGCTCTTTCCGCCAGGGCCGATGCCATTAGCGAACTTGCCGGCAATATGGGCAGTTTGCGGCAACAGATGAATGAACTTATTTTGGATGGAAAAGATCAGCAGGCATTTTTGATCTTCGCTTTGGATTTTGTGCGGCAGATGAGAGCGGTCAATCAAGGGCATTCCAATACTGCCGATCTCTTTACTGCCTATATGTACCAAAAAGCGATTTCTGCTTCTCTGGGGATTCAGGAGCCAACGGAAATTCTCATGTCCTTTATGCGTCAGCCATCGCCTGGCCGGGCCGCGTATGAATGGGTAGACCAATTTTACCGAAGAAATTTCTGGACCGACGAAGAGCGGGTCGCTTTGTTGGAAGGCAAATCCATCGCCGAGGTTTTGGCCGCTTCCGCCGGGGCGGAGGAATTGCAAGCGCGGCAGAGAATGACTGTTCTCGACGAGGCGGCGCCGCAGGGGGCCGGTGTTTTGGTGATCGAGGCGCGGGCATTTGCCAACCGCGGCGGGTTGGAAGAATTTATCGGGCGGATTGGGGCATTAAAAACAAGAATAGTTTTGTTCGGCAGTGACAGCGCTGCTATTAAAGAATTAGCACTGCGCAATGGTGTTTCTGTTGTGGATAGCGACGATCCGGCCGATCTGGCGTTTCGTTTGGCCGGCATGGAAGAGCGCGCCAACCGGATCGGTTATGTTGGAAATTCAGAAACCGCCGGTCTGCTTGCGCGGATTCTTCCGGCCAGTATGGTAGTTATTCCGTTGGGTTCTCCAACCCTCGAAAAAATGATGCTTTTTCTGGGCTATCCCTCCGCGGTGTTAAACAGCATCAATGCGGCCGGTTTTGAAGAGCAATTAGCCGCCTCTACCGCCGCGTAATTCATTCACCCGTCGTTCCTGCGTATTTCTATAATCTGCAACAAATTTGTTGAAATGAATTTAGCAGCGTGGTACGCTTCATCCAAAAGGAGTATTCATGAGAAATTTAATACGAATGGAAGAAATTGAGAATCATATCCTATTCGTCCGCGGGCACAAAGTAATGTTGGATGAAGGCTTGGCGCGGCTTTACGGTGTTTCTACAAAGCGTTTAAATGAACAGGTGCGACGAAATCGCGCTCGTTTTCCAAAAGATTTTATGTTTCAGCTTACGCCTGAAGAGGCCCGCTTTTTGAGGTCGCATTTTGCGACCTCAAGTTCGGAGCATGGAGGCCGGCGGTATCTCCCCTACGTGTTTACCGAACAAGGGATCGCCATGCTTTCCAGCGTGCTAAACAGCGAGAGAGCAGTCCAAGTGAATATTGCCATCATGCGAGCTTTTGTCAAATTGCGGAAGATTCTATCGACCCATCGAGAATTTGCTCGAAAGCTTTCAGATTTGGAGCGTAAGTGGGAACTCCATGATGAACAAATACATTCGGTTTTTGAGGCAATCCGCCAGCTTATGGCGCCTGAACCTACGCGTCGCCGACGAATTGGATTTCACCGAGTGTAGGGATAAATACCCCCGCTTTTACCTGTTCCAATTCTTGTTTCATCCCACCTATTTTGTGCGATAATTATTAGTAGGGGTATTGGATTATTATTATCATTAATTCAAAGGCGGTTTACCGCCATATAGAGGAAGGAGAGTAAGCCAAATGAATATGTTCAACCGGTTCACGGAACGGGCCCGGAAGGTGATTTTGCTGGCGAAAGAAGAGGCCAAGCGATTTAATCACGATTACATCGGTACCGAGCATATTTTATTGGGACTCATCCGCGAAGGCGAAGGGGTTGCCGCCGCGGTTTTGCAGAATTTGGGGCTTTCTTCCGATCAGATCCGGCTGGAAGTTGAGAAATTGGTTCAGCTGGGGCCTTCCACGATTGTCTCCGGGGATATTCCGTTCACGCCGAAAGCCAAGAAAGTCATTGAGCTGGCGATGGACGAGGCACGTAACCTGGGACACAACTACATCGGCACCGAACATCTTTTACTGGGCTTGATCCGTGAGGGGGAAGGAATCGCCGCTCAGGTATTGGTGAATTTGGGACTCGACCTGGGCAAGGTTCGGCAGGAAGTTATGGAACTGCTCGGTTCTTCATCGGGCAGTAATTATCCGGCGCAGGGAGGATCTGCTCCGTCGGGTCAGCCGGCGGCGGCTTCCGGTAAAACGAAAACACCGGCGCTCGACGCGTTCGGCCGCGATTTGACGGCGCTGGCGCGCGAGAAGAAACTCGACCCGGTGATTGGCCGCAAGAACGAGATCGAACGGGTGATTCAGATTTTATCCCGCCGCACGAAAAACAATCCGGTGCTGTTGGGCGAGGCCGGCGTCGGAAAGACGGCAATCGTCGAAGGCCTGGCGCAGCAGGTGATCAGCGGCGAAATTCCGGAGATGCTCAAAGACAAGCGCGTGATTATTTTGGATCTGGCGCTGATGGTGGCCGGCACGAAGTACCGCGGCCAGTTTGAAGAGCGGATCAAGTCGGTCATGGACGAAATGAAGCGCTCTGAGAATGTGATTATCTTTATTGATGAGCTGCATACGCTGGTCGGTGCCGGCGGCGCCGAGGGCGCGATTGACGCTTCGAATATTTTAAAGCCGGCCTTGGCGCGCGGCGAGATTCAGTGCATCGGCGCGACGACGCTCGACGAATACCGCAAATACATTGAAAAAGACGCCGCGCTGGAGCGGCGTTTTCAGACTGTCATTGTCGAAGCGCCCAGCGTAGACGACACGATCGAGATTTTAAAGGGAATCCGCGACAAGTACGAAGCGCACCACAAGGTGAAATATTCCGATGCTGCGCTGGAAGCGGCCTCGAAACTTTCCGAGCGGTATATCTCGGGCCGGTTTTTGCCGGACAAAGCCATTGACCTGATTGATGAGGCCGGATCGCGCGCGCGGTTGTCGGTGCTCTCGACGCCGCCGAATTTAAAACAGCTGGAAGAGCGGATCGAAGTGCTGCGCAAGGAAAAAGAGGGATCGGTCAAGGGGCAGGATTTTGAGAAGGCCGCCTCTCTGCGCGACCAGGAACGGGAAGCCAAATCTGACCTGGAAAAAGCCAAGCGCGAATGGACCAAGTCGAAATCGGAATCTCAGCCGGTGATAACGGCCGAAGATATCGCGCAGATCGTCTCGAAATGGACCGGCATCCCGGTCTTCCGTCTTGAGGAGAAAGAAACGCAGAAACTGCTGCGGATGGAAGAGGACCTCAGCGGCCATGTGATCGGGCAGGAAGAGGCGATCAAGGCGATCGCTAATGCGATCCGCCGTTCGCGCGCCGGATTGAAAGATCCGAAGCGGCCGATCGGGTCGTTTATTTTCCTGGGACCGACGGGCGTGGGCAAAACATTGCTGGCGCGCGCGCTGGCTGAGTTTTTGTTTGGCAACGCCGAATCGATCATTCAGGTCGATATGTCCGAGTATATGGAAAAATTCAATGTGTCGCGTCTCGTGGGCGCTCCTCCCGGATATGTCGGCTATGAAGAGGGCGGCCAGCTGACCGAGCGGGTCCGCCGCAAGCCGTATTCGGTGATTCTGCTCGACGAGCTTGAAAAAGCGCACCCCGACGTGTTCAATCTGCTGCTGCAGGCCCTCGAGGAAGGGCGTTTGACCGACAGTTTCGGGCGGAAGGTCGACTTCCGGAACACGGTGTTGATCATGACTTCCAACGTGGGCGCTGAACTGCTGAACCGGCAGGGATCGCTCGGCTTTAAAACAGCCCAGGCCGACGCGACGTATCAGGATATGCGCACGCGGCTGCTCGAGGAGATGAAGAAAAGTTTCAAGCCGGAATTTTTGAACCGCGTGGACGACATCATCGTGTTCCACCCGCTCAACCGCGAAGATCTGCACAAGATCGTCGAGATCGAACTTCAGAATGTGCAGAAACAGCTGAAAGAGCAGGGAATCTCGATTGAATTGACGCCGGCGGCCAAGGAATTCCTCATCGATAAAGGGTTTGATCCGAACTACGGCGCGCGTCCGCTCAAGCGGACGATTTCCAAATATCTGGAAGACGCGCTGGCTCAGGAAATCATCGCCGGCCGTTTCAAGGAAGGCGCTGTTATTTTGGTTGATGCCGCCGACAAGGAGAATCTGACCTTCCGGCAGGCCGAAGTTTCCACGCCGACCGCGCCGCGTTCCTAACCGTTTGAAACGGATCGTGAAAAGGCGTTCTCTGGTTACGATCGGGCTGGCGGGCCTGTTGGCCGTCAGCGCGTCCGCGTGGGGAGTCACCGAAGCGGCCCGCCTGGCGTCTGAACGAGCGCTTTCCCGTTTCTTCCATCAGCCGGTTTCTATTCGCCGCGTTACATTTTCCGCCGATCAGATTACGCTGCATCATATTGAAATTGCTTATTCCGCCGAATCATCGCCGGTAGTGATTGAGCGCGTCGAATGGCAGGGTTCCGTTTTTGAACTTTTAAAGACCCGCTTGCTGAAAGTCGGCCGGATGCCGTCGTCGGAAACATTTACGCTGCGCGGCGCGGCGGTGTTGGTGGCCGGTGTTCCGCTGCGCGCCACCGGGGTTCTTCATTTGGACCACCGTTTGCGCGCGCCCGCGTTCCTTTCAGGGCAGATGCAGTTAAATCATCCGTGGATTCACGCGCAGGCCGAAATTGCAGGAACATCGGTGAAGCCAGTTTTAATCGGCTGGGTCGACGGGAAAAAAATGGGACCGCACCGGTTTATCGCGCAATTGTCGCGTCAGGCGGAATGGGTTGGCATTGAACGTCTGGAAGTTCAGGGCGGCTGGTTGGCGCGCGGACAGTGGACCGGGCGCGACTCGACGCATCCGTTTTGGCGCGCCGAACTGGAACTGATGCATGACATCGACCGGTACCGGCTGGAGATGGGTCCTTCCGGGGAGGGAGCGATGCAGGCCGGCCTTTGGGTTTACCGTGAGGGATTGCCTCCGCAGGAATTGATGGCGGCCTGGAAGCCGGCCGACGAGGGTATTGAATGGAGCGCGCGGACCGGGTCCGGTCAATTGTCCGGATGGGGACGGATTTCCCGAAAGAACTGGCCGGAACTCTCAATGGCGATTGATCTGAAGCAGTTTGATTTAAAAGAAATATACCCCTGGTTTCCAAGGACCATTGCTTCACCATTATTGGCCGGAACATTTAATGGCCATTTGGAATTGGCCGGTATCTGGCCGGATCTGAAAAGCCAGGGCGAGATTTTCGGTGAAGATGGAAAATTCGGCGAGTTCAATTTTGAAGGGATTACGGTGCGGTTCCAGGGTGTCGGCCCCTATCTGCGCATTTTTAATTCACATTTGAAGCAGCCGATCGGGCCGACCTATCTGGAAGGGACGCTCGATTTAAACCAGACCGGCAAGCCTGATTTCTTTCGGAATGTCCGGATGTTGTCGACCGATCCGACGATCACGACGGCGCAATGGCAGATGAACTTAGCCGGTAATCCGCCGCTTGCGCTGGAAATGAAGCCGGCCACAGCGGCGGGCAACCCGATCGGTGTGGCGTCCTCTGCCGGATCCGGAGCGAAGTCTGTTTCCGATGGAGAAAAAACGTGACCCAGAAAAGTTTTCTTGAACCGCTGGGCGAATCGGCGCTGACGGTTTTTGGATATATCGGCGCGACGATGGCGCTGCTGGGCCAGACGCTTTTGCAGATGTGTTATTATCCGTGGCTGCGCTGGGCCGGGTGGATGGTTTTACCGTGGAAGTGGCCGTTGTTGGCGCGCGACCGGCGCTGGAATCTGCTGGTCGATCAGATGGAAAAAATCGGCGTGGCCAGTTTTCCGCTGGTTTTTCTGACGGCGCTGTTTACCGGCATGGTGCTGGCGCTGCAGAGCGCTTATCAGCTGCAGCGGATGGGCGCCGAGAATTACATCGCCTCGCTGGTGGCGCTTTCGATTACGCGTGAACTGGGCCCGGTGCTGACGGCGCTGGTAATTGCCGGGCGCGTCGGCGCGGCCATTACCGCGCAGCTGGGCACGATGCGCGTAACCGAGCAGATCGACGCGCTGGAAACGCTGGGCACCGATCCGATACGGTATCTGTCGGTACCGCGGCTGCTGGCTCTGTTGATCATGCTGCCGCTGTTGACCGCCTACGCGGACATCATCGGAATTCTCGGCGGGTATATCGTCGGCGTCTGCAAGCTGGGGCTGGGATCCAATCTGTATATGCGGATGACCTGGGAATCGCTGAAACTGAAAGATCTGTTTACGGGGTTGTTCAAGTCGGCCGTTTTCGCGGCGATTATCGCGACGGTGGCTTGCCATGAAGGGTTTGAAACGCGCGACGGCGCCGAGGGCGTGGGCCGTTCAACGACGCTGTCCGTGGTGATCTCGTTCATTTTAATTATTACGGCCGACTGTTTTTTCACGGCGCTCTTTTATTTCGTGTTTCCATGATTGAAGTGATTAATTTATCCAAATCGTTCGATGGCCGGCCGGTGCTGTCGGGTGTGAACCTTTCGATTCGGGAAGGCGAGACGATGGTCATCATGGGCCGGTCCGGCTGCGGCAAGTCGGTGCTGCTCAAACATATTATCGGGCTGATTCGGCCGGATGAAGGGCAGGTATTCGTCGACGGACAGGAGATTTCACGCGCGACCGGAGAAGAACTGAGCCGCGCGCGGCTGAAATTCGGGATGCTGTTTCAGGGTGCTGCGCTGTTTGATTCGTTGTCGGTCGGCGAGAACGTGGCGTTTCCGCTGCGCGAGCATACCACGATGACCGAGGCGCAGATCCGGGATCGCGTGAGTGAATGCCTGAACTTGGTCGGCATGCCGGACATTGAAGACCGCCGTCCGGCCGAGCTGTCGGGCGGTATGCGCAAACGCGTTGGATTGGCGCGCGCCGTCGCGATGCAGCCGAAGATCGTTCTATACGACGAGCCGACCACCGGCATTGATCCGGTGATGTCGGATGTGATCAACCGGCTGATCGTCCGGTTGCGGGATCAATTAAAAGTGACGGGGATTGTCGTGACGCATGATCTGGTCAGCGCGTACACGGTCGGCAACCGGATCGCGATGCTGCATGAGGGCGCCATCGAGCAGGTCGGCACCGTGGCGGAAATACGTTCATCGGGCAACCCTGTGGTGAGACAATTTTTGGAGCCGGCTTTATCGAGACAATCGGAAAAGGGAGGCATGGCATGACCGGAACGACGCAGCAGGTGAAGGTCGGATTGTTTGTCTTTATCGCGTTTATTCTTTTGACGGTGATGGTTTTTTCCATCAGCGATTTTTACACGGTGCAGGGACAGAATACCTACGCGCTGCGCGTCCGTTTTTCGTCGGTCAGCGGCATTGACACCGGCGCTCCGGTGCGCGTGTCGGGCGTGAAGGCCGGCGAGGTCAAGTCGGTGCGCGTCTACCGTGAAGAAGCCACGCAAAAAATGCTGGTTGAGGTCGGGATCCGGCTTTCGAAAGAGGTAACGCTCGAGGAAGATTCAACCGCCACGATTACCAGCCTGGGGTTTCTGGGCGAGAAATATGTGGAGATCATGCCGGGTACGCCCGGAGCCCGCCTGCTTAACGCAGGCGAGATTTTAGTCGGCAAGGAATCGGTTTCGATGGAACGGCTGATGGATTCCAGCGTCCGCGCGCTGGATCAGATACAGAAAACATTCGTGTCGGTCAACGCAATCGTCTCGGACGAACAAAACCGTGAAGCAATTAAGGGATCGCTGGCCAACTCAAAGGAAGCGACAGCGCAGTTCACGCAAATGATGGCGCAGACCAACGACTTAATCAATAAAATTAATCGGGGCGAAGGTACGGTGGGCAAATTGCTGATGGAAGACGAAATTTATAATAATCTCAAAGAACTCTCGTCCGACGTCAAGGCGCATCCGTGGAAGTTGTTTATTAAAACGAAGGAATCCAAGAAGAAATAATTTTTTTATAAATCCGGGTTCCTATAGATAAATGGAGGGTTCTTATCATGACTATTTGGTTTGTCCGTTTCTTTTTTATGGCGATTGCGGCGGCGTTCGGGTATCAGATCGGCTACACGTTGCCGTGGCTGGGCGCGTCGGCCGGATTGATGGGGGCGCTGGCAGGCGTGGCGCTGGCGTCGGCCTTGATCGGCGTGGAATTCGTGATGAAGAAAATTTCCACGCAGGGGCTTTCGGCGGCCGTGTTCGGGCTGTTGTTCGGCATGATCATGGCGCGGCTGGTGATCTCAACGCTGGAATTGATTCCGATGGGGCCGCAGCTGACGGCATCGTTCCGTTCCAGCGTGCTGGTTATTTTCTGTTATTTCGGAATGGCCGTCGCGGTGCGCGGGCGCGATGAATTCAACATTATCATTCCGTATGTAAAGTTTACCCGGCAGGACAAGCACGAAGAACTGGTGATTCTCGATACCAGCGTGATTATCGACGGACGGATTGCCGATATCTGCGACACGCGGTTTATTGAAGGCAAACTGATCGTGCCGCGGTTCGTGTTGAAAGAACTGCAGCAGATCGCCGACAGCCAGGACCCGATCAAGCGAAACCGCGGGCGGCGCGGGTTGGATGTGCTGGCACGGATCCAGAAAATTCCGCACATCGATGTGCGCATTCAGGAAGAAGATTTCACCGATGTGCGCGAGGTGGACGCCAAACTGGTGAAGCTGGCCAAGCTCGTCGGCGGCAAGGTGCTGACGAATGATTTTAATCTGAACAAAGTGGCCGAGCTGCAGGGCGTGCAGGTGCTCAATATTAATGAGCTGTCCAACGCGCTCAAGCCGGTGGTGCTGCCCGGTGAGCTGATGGAAGCCAAAGTACTTAAAGAAGGCAAAGAATACAACCAGGGTGTCGCTTATCTGGATGATGGCACGATGGTAGTTGTCGAGCAGGGGCGCCATTTGATTGGGCAGACCGTGCGCGTGGCAGTGACCAGTGTTTTGCAGACGGCCGCCGGCCGGATGATTTTCGCCAAGCCGGATGAAGATCCTAGAACCGGTTCCAACAATCCCCGTGGCCGCTAAACGATGGTAGGGGCGATTGTTCCTGCAGGCGGCGTCGGAAAACGGCTGGGCGCGAAGGGACACAAATCATTCGTGAAGCTGGCCGGTGAGCCAATGCTGGTCTGGTCTCTGCGCGCGCTGGATTTGACGCGCGAGATTAATCAGATTGTTTTGGTGGTTCATCCGGATGATCTGGCGGCGGCCCGTCGTCTCGTGGCGGCCAAGCGGTTCCGTAAAGTGTCACGCATCGTCGCCGGAGGCGACACCCGCATGCAGTCAGTTGCCTGCGGTCTTGCGGCGCTTGCGCCGGAGATGGAATGGGTGCTGGTGCATGACGCGGCCCGTCCGCTTGTCACCGGCGACTTGATTCGCGCGGTGGTGCGCGGCGGCATTCGGTTTGGCTCGGCGATTGCCGCGGTGCCGGTCATCCCGACGATCAAAGAAGTCGATAAAGGGGCCGTGGTTGCGACGCTGGACCGGACCCGTTTGTGGGAAGTGCAGACGCCGCAGGTATTCCGCCGCGATTTGCTGGAAGAGGCGCATCTTTCGGGCCGCGCGGATGGAATTGAGGCGACCGACGACTCGATGCTGGTGGAGCGGTTAAGCCGCCGCCGAGTCCGGATCGTGATGGGATCGCACCGGAATTTGAAAGTGACGACGCCCGAAGATTTGGCAATCGCCGAAGCGTTAATTAAACACTAGGAGTTTTATTGATGGGTCGGATTGGAATGGGGTTTGATATTCATCGGCTTGTCGAAGGCCGGCCGTTGTGGCTCGGCGGCATTCAGGTTCCGCACGGCAAGGGTCTGCTGGGCCATTCGGACGCCGATATTTTATTGCATGCGCTTTGCGACGCGCTGCTGGGCGCGGCCGGCGCCGGCGACATCGGCAGTTATTTTCCGGATACCGATCCGAAATGGAAGGGTGCCTCAAGCCGGATTTTCGTTGAGAAAGCGATGGAACTGGTTCGCAAAGACGGCTGGATAATTTCCAATGCCGACCTGACTGTGATTGCCGAAGAACCGAAGCTGGCTCCGCACCGCGGCGAAATTGTCCGGTCGATCGCCGGCATTCTCGGCGTGCCGGAATCGTCGGTAAACCTTAAAGCCCGCACCATGGAAAAACTGGGCCCGATCGGCGCCGGTGAGGCGATGTCGGCCTACGCGGTCGTGCTGCTGGAGAAAAAATAAAATGCCATTAAAACAGTTAGTTCTTATCGTCGCTGCGGTTTTGTTTGCGAAGGTTCTTTTGCTGCGCTGGTTTTGGCGGCATGAGATCAGCGCTGCGATGGAACGCGATCCGGCCGCCCGTTCGACATGGGAAGTCCTCTTTTTGTATCCGAGCGTCATGGCGATCGGTTTTTACCGCATCGCGCACCCGCTGCATCAATTGAACTGGCCCGGGTTCCGGTTTATCGCGCGCTGGATGTCGCAATATGCGCGCGGCTGGACCGGCATTGAAATTCATCCCGGGGCCGTCATCGGCAAGGGACTGTTTATCGATCATGGCATGGGCGTGGTGATCGGTGAAACGGCGATTATCGGTGAGAATGTAACGCTGTTCCAGGGTGTCACGCTTGGCGGTACCGGCAAGGAAAAAGGCAAACGGCATCCGACGCTGGGGAATAATGTGGTGGTCGGCGCCGGCGCGAAAGTGCTGGGCAGTTTCACGATCGGAAATAATTCGCAGATCGGCGCCAATGCCGTGGTGGTGCAAGAAGTTCCTCCCGATTCGGTCGTCGTCGGTGTTCCAGGCAAAATTGTCCGGCAGAACGGCAAGCGAGTGACCGACTGACCTTCAATGGGATTGCGCTTACATAATACGCTCACCGGCAAAGTAGAACCGTTTGAGCCGCTGAAGCCGAGTGAAGTTTCGTTGTATCTCTGCGGCATCACCGTGTATGACGACTGCCATGTCGGACATGCGCGCGGCGCTGTAGTGTTTGACGCGTTCCGCCGTTTTCTGGAAAGCCGGAAACTGCGCGTCACGCATATTCGCAATATCACCGATGTCGACGACAAAATCATTGATCGCGCCCGCAAGGAAGATGCTTCTTCCGGTGATTTAAACGCGCGCACTAAACGGGTGGCCGAGAAATATACCGGCCGTTTTCAGGCCGATTTCAAGAAACTTGGACTGCTGCCGCCTACGCAGGAACCGAAAGCCACCGAATTTATTCCTCAGATGATCGCGTTGATCGGCGATTTGATTAAGCGTGAGATGGCGTATGAAACGGCTGACGGCGTTTATTTCTCGGTGAGGAAACTTTCGGAATATGGCCGGCTTTCGCATCAGAAGCCGGACCAGATGCTCGAGAACCATCGCGCGGAAACAGGCGACGGCAAGAAAGACTCGCTCGATTTTGCGCTCTGGAAAAAAGCGAAGCCGGACGAACCGCAGTGGCCCAGTCCCTGGGGAGCCGGGCGGCCCGGCTGGCATATTGAATGCACGACGATGTCGACTCGGTTGCTGGGGGATCAGTTTGATATCCATGGCGGCGGGCAGGACCTTGTTTTCCCGCATCACGAGAATGAACTGGCGCAGGCGCTCGGCGCCAAAAAACCGTTTGCGCGAACCTGGATGCACAACGGCCTGCTGACGATCAACGGGCAGAAGATGTCGAAATCGCTGGGGAATTTTGTCACGCTCGAAGAAGTGCTGAGTAAATATCCGGCCGATGTGGTCCGGCTCTTTTTCTTAAGCGTGCATTACCACTCGCCGGTTGATTTTACCTGGGAGCGCATGGAAGAAGCCAAACATTCGTACGGCCGCCTGACCGCTTTTCTTGCGCATGCGGAATCGAAACCGGCTGCAACTGCTGCACCGGATCTTTCCGGTCCTGAAAAAGATTTTTATGAAGCGCTCGAGGACAATTTTAATACACCGCGCGCGCTGGCCTGTTTGCATGACTTGACGCGGCATCCATCGCCGAAAGAAGCGGCTGGACTTCTTCGCGCGTTGG
The DNA here is from genome assembly GCA_023248155.1 of Candidatus Omnitrophota bacterium. Classification (GTDB taxonomy): domain Bacteria; phylum Omnitrophota; class Gorgyraeia; order 1-14-0-20-64-10; family 1-14-0-20-64-10; genus JAHFFE01. Next base: position 145,560 of record JAHFFE010000002.1, read on the forward strand.
CGAAAACGCTCGGATTTTTTCAGGCCGATGCCGGCGTAGACGATGCGATTCAACAATTGGTTGATCAGCGCGACCAGGTGCGCGCGAAAAAAGATTTCGCCGCTTCCGACCGGATCCGCAAAGAACTCAACGATCTTGGCTATTTGGTAGAAGATACCGCCGGAAAAACCGTGGTGCGCAAAAAGATCTGACGATGAAAAAAGGATTATTCATTACATTCGAGGGGCCGGAAGGGGCGGGCAAGTCGACGCAATGCCGCCGCTTGGCTGCCTGGCTGAAACGGCGCGGCTATTCCGTTCTACTGACACGCGAACCGGGCGGCACGCGGATCGGCCGTCAGCTGCGCAAGATTTTGCTGAACAAAGATCATCATGAAATCAGTCCGGCCGTGGAACTGTTTTTGTATGAAGCCAGCCGCGCCATTCTGGTTTCTGAGGTGATACTTCCGGCGCTGAAAAAGGGCCGGACTGTGATCGTCGACCGGTTCCAGGATTCCACCTGGGCTTATCAGGGATGGGCCGGCAAAATGGATTTGAAACTGATTGATCGTCTCGGCCAGGAAGCGCTGGGCGGGTTGAAGCCGCAAATTACTTTTTTGCTCGACCTGCCGGTTCGTAAAGGATTGGCGCGCGTTCGGCACCCGAACCGTTTCGAGGCCAAGCCGCTGGCGTTCCATGAAAAAGTGCGGCAGGGTTATTTAACGCTGGCCCTCCGCGAAAAAGGAAGAATCTGGCGCATTGATGCCGACCGCTCTGCCGATGAAGTGCAGGAAAAAATTCAGGAGGTAATGCGCCGTGTCGTTCGCTAGTCTGACCGGGCATGACGCGGTGATCCGTCTCTTGAAGGGACAGATTCGCCAGGGGCGCATTCCGCATACGGCGCTTTGGGTCGGGCCTTCCGGCATCGGCAAGGCAGCGCTGGCGCGCGCGTTTGCCAAGGCGCTCGAATGCGCGCAGCCCACCAAAGATGGCGACGCCTGTGATGCCTGCGACAGCTGCCGCAAGATCGAGCAGGGAACCTCTCCGGATTTTTTGACAGTGGGGCCTGAATCGGAAAATGGGCAGATTGGAATCGATCAGATCCGCAAACTGGAAAACTGGATGTCGCTGACGCCGCATTCAGGAAAATGGAAAATCGGCGTTTTGGACCAAGCCGAAGCGATGACCGATCAGGCCGCCAACGCCTGTTTAAAAATGTTGGAAGAACCTCCGGCGAGCAGCCTATTCATTTTACTGACCACGGCGCCCAACCGATTGCTGCCGACGATCGTGTCGCGCTGCCACCGGCTGCGCCTTTCGCCGCAGGGAGTTGATAGCGTTGCCGTTTATCTGCGCGAGAAAGAAAAAGTAGAGCCGGCCATGGCGCAGATGGTTGCCGTCGCGTCGAGCGGACGGCTGGGCATGGCGCTTGATTTTTTGCGCACCGACCATTTGCAGGAACGGAACAAGAACCTGGATCAGATGATTCAGGCGATACAGCGCGGCGATATTGAGATTCCGGTCGCCAAGCTTTCACGCGATAAAATCAGCGAGAATCTGGAATGGTACGCGGCCTGGTTGCGCGACCGCCTGATTCTGCAGCTGCAGGGCGACCCGTCCTGGATTATTCATCAGGACCGGATGCAGGAACTGCGCGCTGCTTCCAAAACACTCTCAACCGAAGCGCTGCTGCAGCGGCTCGACCGCGTCTATGCCGTCGAGCAGGCGATCAAGAAGAACGCTTCCGTAAAAAACGCGTTATCGGTTTTGTTAAGCCATGGATAAAAAGATGAACGCGTTTTATCTGACCACACCGCTTTATTATGTGAATGCCAAGCCGCATTTGGGCCACGCCTATACGACGATCATCGCCGACTGTCTGGCGCGCGCGCACCGTCAGCGCGGCGAGCAGGTTTTTCTGCTGACGGGCACCGACGAGCATGGAGAAAAAATCGCGCAGGCCGCGCAGGCTCAGGGAATCACGCCCAAGGAATTTGTCGACAAAACTTCGGGGACATTCCATTCGCTTTGGCAGCAACTCGGTATTTCGTACGATCATTTCATCCGAACCACCGATGCCGATCATATCCATACCGTGCAGAAAATTCTTGAAACGCTGCGTCCGCAGCTGGAACTGGGCCGGTTTAAATTCTGGTATTGCGTGCCGTGTGAAACCAGTTTTGGTCTGACCGAAATTGAAACGGCCAAGGCCGTTTGTCCGCAGTGCCAGCGGCCGGTGCAGCAGACCGAAGAGGAAGATTATTATTTGCCACTCGAAAAACATCGCGCCTGGCTGAAAGAGTATATTCTAAAAAATCCGAAATTTATTCAGCCCGAGTCGCGCCGCAACGAAGTGATGGCGATGCTGGCGAATGAACTTCCGGCGCTTTGCATCACGCGGCCGAAAGAGCGGGTCAGCTGGGGCATTGAAGTGCCGTTCTCGACGACGCATGTGACCTATGTCTGGTTTGACGCGCTGCTCAATTACATCAGCGCGCTGGGCTGGCCCGATGGCGAGAAATTCAAATTATTCTGGAAAGAAACCGGCGCCATCCATTTGGTCGGCAAAGATATTATCCGGCACCATTGCCTTTACTGGCCGATCGTTTTGCATGCGCTGGGCATCGATCCGCCCAAAACAATTTTTGCGCATGGCTGGTGGCTGGTCAAAGGTGAGAAAATGTCCAAGTCTAAGGGGAATATCGTCGATCCGGGCGCCGTGGTTGATGCCTATGGTCTCGATGCGTTCCGTTATTTTCTGCTGCGCGATGTTCCGTTCGGCGACGACGGTGTTTTTTCGGAAGAATCGTTCGTGAAGCGGATTAATTCCGATCTGTCCAATGACCTGGGCAACCTGGTTTACCGGACGCTGACGATGATCGAGAAACATACCGGCGGAAAAATTCCGGCAGGGAAGCAGGACGCGCGAATGATGGAGCAGATTGCGCTGGCCGATGCGGGCACCTGGAAATATCTTCAGCAGGTCGCTCCGTCCGAGGCGCTGAAAACACTTTGGGAATTGATTCGCTGGGCCAACCAGCAGGTGGAAGAAAACGCACCTTGGACGCTGGCCAAAGAAGGCAAGCGGCAGGAACTCGAACAATTTTTGTATCAGCTGGCCGACACGGTCCGCGCGATCTTACTGCTGACCTGGCCGTTCATGCCGACGGCGGCTGAGTCGGCCTGGAAACAGTTGGGCATGAGTTCTGATTTGGCGGCTGAGCGATTGCCGGAAACGCTTTCGCGGCCGATTCCCATCGGACAAGCGATTGCAAAAGGTACGCCGCTTTTCCCCCGTATCCAACTTACTGCAGATTAGTGGGAATGCTTGATGGTGTAGTGGGTTTGTTCGTTGTAAAGCGCGGTGAGCTTGCCGTTTTTCTGCGCGCGTAAACAGGCTTCGGCGACGGCCGGATCGAAGTGGGTTCCGGCGCAGCGCTGAATTTCACGACAGGCGCGGTCCATATCGGTGCTCTCGCGGTAAGGGCGGTTTGAAACCATCGCGTCGAGCGCGTCGGCCACGGCGATGATGCGGGCTTCGAGACGGATCCGGTCGGCGCGCAGTCCCTGCGGGTAACCGCTTCCATCCCACCGTTCATGTTCCTGATGGACCATCTCGGTGATATCTTTCATGAAGGTCAGCGGTTCCAAAATGCGCGCGCCCCAGATCGGATGCTGCTTGATGACTTCGAACTCTTCCTTCGTCAGAGGACCTTTTTTCATTAAAATTGAGTCGGGAATGGCGATTTTTCCAAGGTCATGCAGCTCGCAGCCGTGCAGAAGACGGTCGATTTTTTCTTTGGAGAAACCCATCTCTTCACCGATGGAGCGGGCATAGGTGGCCACATTGTGCGAGTGGCCGAACAGGTAAGTATCTTTGGCGCTCATCGCTTCAACCAGCGCGGTGACGGTTTCGAGGTAGGTGTCCTGTAAACGGCGGTGGGCCAGTTCCAGTTCGCGGGTTCGTTCGGCGACTTTCTCCTCGAGGCGGCGGTTCCATTCCAGAACCTGGCCCTTCATTTCTTCGAGTTGCTGCGCCTGGTCACGCGTCTGGCGCGTTAAATAGAAAATTAGAATAAGTGCGCCGATGCAGAGCGTGATTAGTGCAATTTGAGCCAATAGCCATCCCCAGGACATCGTCATTTGGTATCCTCCGTTACTGGAGCTTCCAGTAGTATACTATATATTTATGGAACTGATTTATCTGGATTACAACGCCACCGCCCCGGTTCATCCTGCAGTGCGTGAAAAGATCCGGCCGTATATGGAAGAAGCGTTCGGAAACGCTTCCAGCCTGCATGCGGCGGGCCGCAAAGCGCGCGTCGGTATAGAGGAAGCGCGCGCCCTGATTTTAAAACTGTTGAATGATCCGCGCGGAGAATTGGTGTTTACTTCGGGCGGCACGGAAGCGGGCAACCTTGCTTTACGCGGCGTGATGGAAAATTCCCGCGCCAAAGGGAATCACCTGATTATTTCCGCGGTCGAGCACAGCGCGGTATTGCAGCCGGCGCAGGCGCTTCAGCGCGAAGGGTATGAAGTGACTTTTCTTCCGGTGGACAAGCTGGGGCGCGTTGATCCCGAGGCGGTCCGCCGCGCGATTACGCCGCAAACCGTTTTGATCTCCATCATGCATGCCAATAATGAAGTGGGCACCATTCAGCCGATTGAAGCGATCGGCGCGATTGCCCGCGAGAAGGGCGTGTTGTTCCATACCGATGCCGTGCAGTCGTTCGGAAAAATTCCGGTTGATATGGCGAAGCTGCCGGTGGATATGGTTTCTTTGTCGGCGCACAAACTGGGCGGCCTGAAAGGAACCGGAGCGCTTTATTTGCGGCGCGGCCTTAAACTCAAACCGCAGATCGTCGGCGGGCCGCACGAGCATAATATGCGCGCCGGCACCGAGAATGTGGTGGGAATCGTGGCGATGGGAGAAGCGGCCCGCATCAGCGTAGCGGAATTGAACGACGGCACTATTGCGCGCATCGGGACTTTACGCGACCGTCTGCAGCAGGAGCTGCTGTCGTCGATCAGCGATGCGGTTCTGAACGGAGATCCGGCGAATCGCGTGCCCGGCACGCTGCATTTAAGTTTTCTGGGATGCGAGGGCGAATCGCTGCTGATGGCGCTGGACATGGCCCGCATCGCCGTATCGACGGGGTCGGCCTGTTCGGCCGGATCGATGCAGCCGTCGCATGTGCTCAAGGCAATGGATGTTCAGAAAGACTGTTTGCAGGGAGCCATCCGGTTGTCGCTGGGATGGGGATCGACGCAGGCGCAGATTGACGAAGCGCTGCTGCGGATTCCTCCGGTGATTGCCCAGATGCGTAAGACCCCGAAAGCGTAACCGTGACCACCGCTGGAATTGTTGATACGCACTGCCATCTGCACCGCGCCGAATTTGATGCCGACCGCGACGCGATCCTTGCGCGCGCGCGCCAAATCGGTTTGACCGCGCTGATTGATCCGGCCACCGATGTCGCTTCAAGCCGGATTGTTGCGCAGACCGTCCAAAAATATCCCGAACTGTACGGCGCCGTCGGCGTTCATCCGCAAGACACGGCCGGTTTGACCGACGAAGGCCTGGAAGAGCTACGCAAGCTGGCGACGGCTCCGAAAATTGTGGCGATCGGCGAGATCGGTCTTGATTATTACCGTGAATCGACGCCCCGTGCTGTTCAACAGCAGGCGCTGCGCCGTTTATTGGCGCTTGCGCAAGAAACCAACAAACCGATTATTCTGCATTGCCGTCAGGAAGAGAGCGGCGGACTGGCCGGCCAGGGCGGGCAGGCGTATCAGGATCTCTTTTTAATTTTGCGCGAATGCATGAAGCCGCCGGTGCGCGGTGTTTTGCACTGTTTTTCAGGTGATCTCGAAGCGGCCAATGAGGCGATCGGCCTGGGTCTTTATTTATCGTTCGCCGGTATTTTAACTTTCACTAAAGCCGAAGCGCTGCGCGCGGTGGCCCGGCAGGTTCCATTCGACCGTGTGATGCTGGAAACCGACGCGCCGTTTTTATCGCCCCAGCCGTACCGCGGAAAACGGAATGAACCGGCTTTTCTCGACGCGCTGATTAAAACCTGGGCGGAAATCAAAGATTTGTCGGAAGAGGATGTCCGCCGCGTGACCTCGGTGAATGCGTATCAGTTGTTCGGTGTCGGCCAGGCCCCCGTGCGCGGGCGCGTGGCGTATGCGATCCGCGATTCGCTCTACATCAATCTGACGAATGCCTGTACCGACCGCTGTGTTTTTTGCGCGCTCAGCGACGATCAGTTCTGGAAAGGCGAGGGAACTTCACCGTTTGTGAAGGGGCATCATCTGCGAATGGCCAAAGATCCGTCGGTCGAGGAAGTTCTGTCCGCCGCGGGAGATCCATCTCAGTATAAAGAAATTGTTTTTTGCGGATACGGCGAACCGGTGATCCGGTTGAAAGAACTGCGCGAGATCGCGCTGCGCCTGCGTGAAAAAGGGGCGAAGTCGATCCGGATCAATACCAACGGGCACGGCAACTTAATTCATAAACGGCCGGTGGCCGGTGAGTTGAAGGGGATCGTCGACGAAATATCAGTCAGCTTAAATACACCGAACGCAGAACAATATCTGGAAATCTGCCGGCCGTCGTTCGGCCTGCCGGCCTATGAATCGATCAAACAGTTTATCCGCGACTGCCGCGACGCGGGGATCCGCGTGGTGGCGACTGTGGTGGCGATGCCCGGCGTTGATGTCGAGGCCTGCCGAAAAGTGGCTGAAGAGGAGTTGAAAGTGATTTATCGCGTGCGGGGTTACGACGATGTGGGATAAGCCGGTCGACCGTTTCTTGCTGGCCGCCGTGGTCGTGCTTTCGCTGGCATCGGTGGTTTCTCCGCGCCGTGCGCATCGTCCGGAACTGTTGCTGTCGAATGAAACAACGGTAGAGCAGAAAATGCCGGTAGAGATGAGCCAGAAGGCGGTTGAAGCAAAACTGCGCGACAACCCCGTACTGCGCGCCCGGTTTGAGCAGGCGTCGACGGTTAGTTTTGTTTTCATGTTTTTATCGCTCTTTTATTTCATGCAGTTGTTTGCAGCGCTCATTTTTAAGCGGTTGGTTTTGAAAAAGACGCCGCCGGCTGAACTGGATGACGGGTTTTTGGTGGTGTTCCGCGCGGTGGCCGGATCGTTGACGGTGCTGCTGTCATTCCCGTGGATAGCGGCCGCGATTCACCGGCTGTTTCCCGCAGCGTGGTTGCCGCAAGGCCGCGTTGAATCGATTCTGATGACGCTCTGCGTGAATGCGTTTTTGTTTTTGCTGCTGGCCTGGAGGTTCTGGGGAGCCGCACTGCTTCCTCCAATGGAAAAAGAATGGAAGCGCCATCTTCTGGCGGTCGTGACGGCGGTTCGATGGTACCTGGCATTGGTTCCGGTTTTATTTGCGGTGATTATCCTGTCGGTGCTGGCGTTTCGCGCGGCCGGCATTGAAGGGCCCAGTCAGGAAATTTTTCAGATTTATCTTTCGGAAGGCCGCGGACCGATTTTGGGACTGTTGAATATTTTAATCGTGGTGGTGGGACCGGTTACGGAAGAATTGTTTTTCCGGGGAGCGCTTTACCGGTCGCTGAAACCGCGCGCCGGAATCCGCGGAGCGTTGATTCTATCGGCGGCGTTATTTGCGGCGCTGCATATGGACTTGGTCGCATTCGTCCCGATTTTCACGCTGGGATTGTTGTTCGGCTGGGTTTACGAGCAGACCGGATCGCTGGCGGCCCCGATTACCATTCATTTGCTGCATAACGGGTTCATGCTTTATTTCGCGTCGCTGGTCAAGGAACTCCTTTCATGATGGCGTTTTTTTCGAGTCGGCTCGGGCATGGGAGCCGTGGACACGCTCGGAATCGACTACCGATTCCGTCGCTCTGTCTGCGGCCTTGCCGAAGAACAATTCGATTCGGCCTTCGCCAAGGTCCACTGGCCCCATATCCCGAACCGCCTCTTATCACGCAGGCGCTTCGGGTGACGCGGGCGGGAGAGGCCTTCGCCGCCACGCGCGCAGCGAAGCGAGCACGGACGGCGGAGAGTGTCCCCGAGCGGCAGGACCCGAAGCGACGGAGATTGATGATATCCCGGGCCGACTCGTTGGTAACAGGATCCAAAGTGGCCGCGAGGGTTCTCGCGTGAAGGTGGCGGAGTTGGGCGAGGACCGGCTGATCGCGAAAATTTCCCGGCAGCTGCCGGCGGGCGCTTTCGTGAAGCGCGGCGTCGGCGACGATTGCGCGGTGTTTCGCATCGACGCGCGGCGCGACGGACTTTTAGCGTCGGACATGCTGGTGGAGGGTGTTCATTTTTCTTCGCAGAGTCCGGCTGAGCAGGTGGGCTGGAAACTGCTGGCTGTAAATCTCAGCGATATCGCCGCGATGGGCGGAACGCCGCGGGCCGCCGTTGTTTCCATCGGGATTCCGCCTTCGACGCCGGTTGGTTGGGTGGAAAAACTTTATCGCGGATTGGGGCGATGCGCGCGCGCCTATGGCGTCAGCATTGTCGGCGGAGATACGGTGCGTGCGCCCCAGCGTGTGGCTGACCTTTCAATTTTGGGCGAGGTGCCTGCCGGAAAAGCAATTTTGCGGACCGGCGCCAGGCCCGGCGACTGGATTTTGGTAACGGGCCGTCTGGGCGGGTCATTGAAATCGGGACGGCATTTGTCGTTTAAGCCGCGGCTGAAAGAGGCTGCCGCATTGCTGAAGCATTGCCGGCCGACGGCGATGATGGATCTGTCCGACGGATTATGGATTGATCTGCCGCGGCTTTGCAAGGCCAGCGGTGTTCGCGCCGAGGTGGAAACCGAATTGGTTCCACGAAACCGGAACTGTTCCACGCTTCAGGCGTTAACGGACGGCGAAGATTTTGAACTGTTATTGACGGTTCGCCCCGGACATCTGCGTCCGCTGTTGCGCTGGGCCAAACGTTCGCTGCCGTGCGGCTTGACGCCGATCGGGTTGATGAGTGCCCGCAAGCAGGGAACGCCGGAAGTGGAATGGTTTGACCGGATGAATCAGAAATTAAAAATGACCCCAAAAGGATTCCAACATTTTTCATGAGCGGCATATTGGAAGTGATAACCCGTTTTCCGGAAGAAACGCAGGCATTGGCCGAGCGGTTTTCGGCCCAGTTAAAAGGCAACGAAGTGATTGCGCTGGCCGGAGAGATGGGCGCAGGAAAAACACAGTTTGTGCATGGTCTGGCGCGCGGACTGCAGGTTCCCGACGGATCGGTGGCCAGCCCTTCGTTTGTTCTGATTCGCGAATACCGCGGCCGCTTGACGATTCATCATTCCGATCTGTTCCGCCTCGAAGGGCTTCCCGAAACGGTCAATGTGGGTCTGGAAGAATTTTATGAAGACGGCGGCGTGACCGTGATTGAGTGGGCCAATAAAATTCCGGGCATTTTACCCGAACAGTATCTGGAAATCCGTTTTGAAGTGGTCGATCCCGAAACCCGTAAACTGTTGCTGGTTCCGCACGGGAAACGATACGAGGCGCTGCGATGGCAATAAATTTATTGGGCATTGAAACATCGTCGCCTATTTTTTCAGCAGCCGTTACCTCGGGACCCGATCTGCGCTCTTATTTGCAGGTGGAAGGATTGGGCCGTCCATCGGGGCTGTTGACCGATTTGATCGCGCATGCATTGGAGAAAGCGGAGTTGACACTGGAACGGATCGACGCGATTGCGCTGTCGATCGGCCCCGGTTCTTTTACCGGCCTGCGCGTCGGGACAGTGACCGCGAAAACGATGGGCTGGGCTTTAAAGATTCCGGTGGTTCCGGTTTCATCGCTGGAAGTGGCCGCGCAAAATCTGGCAGGCATTAAGAAAGAACTGCATCTGATGGTTGACGCGCGCCGCGGCAATGTTTATTATGCCCGTTTTGGTCCGGGACCCGACGGAGTGACGCGGCTGGAGCCCGATCAGCGGCTGAAGCCGGAAGAGGCGCTTCAAAAAATAAATCCCGATTCATTTATGATGGGTGACGCGCTTGATAAATACGCCGACTTGATCCGGTCCGCCGGACTGGACCGGTGCGAGCCGGTCCCTCCGTTTGCGTGGGTTCCGCGCGCCGACCATCTCTGCCGCATCGCGCAAAGGCGCTGGCCCGAAGGCCAGGTGACCGATTGGCACCGGATCCAACCGAATTATCTCTATTCACAAGAGCTTAATATTGCCGCAAAATAGAACCATGGACAGACCCACCGAAAACCTCACGGGCGCCATGGCGCCTCCGGTCTGGATCGAGACTGATTGTTCGGCGATCGTGCACAATTTCAAACAGATCCGCCGATGGGTCAGCCCCGGCGTTAAAATTCTGACGGTCGTTAAAGCCAACGCCTATGGGCATGGAATTTTACCGGTTTCCCGCGCATTGGTTGAGGCCGGCGCCGATCTGCTCGCCGTGGCGAGCGTCGTCGAAGGGGTCACGCTGCGCCAGGCCGGCATTGCCGGAAAAATTCTGGTGCTTGGCCAGTTGCTGCCCGACGAAGCGCCGCTGGTGGTTCATTATGATTTAACGCAGGCGCTCGGCGATGAACAAAGCGCGCGCGCATTAAGCGCTGCCGCCGTCCGATTTCAAAAAACGGTTGCGATCCATCTGAAAATCGATACCGGCATGGGCCGTTACGGTGTCTGGCATGAAGAAGCGATGCCGTTGCTGGAACGGCTGACCGATCTTCCGGGATTAAAGCGGGAAGGTGTTTTTACGCACTTCAGCAGTGCCGGCCAGAGCGTGCAGGTTTCCGAGGAACAGATGGCACGATACAACCGGTTGTTGGAACGAATGGCGCAGCGGCATTACGCGCCGGGACTTCGGCATTTGGCCAACAGCGTGGGGTTGATCCGTTTTCCGGAATCGCACTGGGATCTGGTCCGCACAGGCCTTCTGCTGTATGGAGCCTCTCCGGTCAAAGAAAATCAGCCGTTTATGCTGGAACCGGCGCTGACGTTAAAAAGCAGGATCCGTTTCATTAAACTAATTCAGACCGGACAAACGGTCAGCTACGGAGGCACTTTTAAAGCCGAGAGGCCGACGGCCGTGGCGACGATCCCCGTCGGTTACGCGCATGGGTATCCGCGCACACTTTCCAACAAGGCCGAACTGCTGGTGCGCGGCCGGCGCGTTCGGGTGATTGGGAAAATCACCATGGAAGATCTGATGATTGATGTGACGGAAGTTCCCGAAGCGGCGATTGGTGATGAAGTGGTCTTGATCGGCCGGCAGGGGAATGAACGGATTACCGCCGAAGAACTGGCCATGCATGCGCGCACGATCCCGTACGAAATTCTCGTCGGACTTTCAGCGAACATTCCCCGTTTATCGGCAGGCGCCGCGTGAAAAATTTCTTCCGGGTTGCGGCCGCACTTTTAGCGGTCCTGTTGATGGTTCCTTCGCTGGCATCGGCGATGGGTTCGTTGAGCCCCAATTTTGAGATATCGGCTCCGCCCGAAGCCCCTGATCTGCGGCCGATCACGAAATCAGACCGCCTGTTGATCGTTGCGCCGCATCCCGACGATGAAGCGCTGGGAGCCGGCGGACTTTTGCAAAAGGCACTGGCGGCCGGCGCTGCGGTCCGTGTGGTTTATCTGACCTGCGGCGATTACAATGAACTGGCGTTTATTTTATTCCGCAAACGGCTGGGGCTTTCACCGGTGGTCAACCGGGAAATGGGAAAATTGCGCCAGGCTGAGGGTCAGGAAGCGATGACGCACCTGGGGCTTTCATCGGAGGATCTGGTTTTTCTCGGTTATCCTGACAGCGGTTTGATGGATATCTGGAACGCGCATTGGGGAACGCAGGAACCGTTCAGGAGTCGTTCGACGCGTACCACCGAGATTCCATACGAACAGGCCGCTTCATTCGGGCATCCGCATAAAGGCGAGGAGATCACCGCCGATTTGCAAAAAGAGATCGAACAGTTTCGCCCGACGCGAATTTTGGTGACCGGTCCGTTTGACAGCCATCCCGACCATGCGGCCGCCTGGCTGTTTACCTGGGCGGCGGTTTTGCAGTCGAAAGTTAACCCGCGCCTGGAACTGTTGGTTTATCCGGTGCATGTGCAGAATTGGCCGTTTCCGTATGGTCTGCATGCTGACCGCTGGCTTTCGATTCCGCTCCGGTTGCGCGGAGATCAGGCGAGATGGTTTTCGCTGCCGCTCTCGAAGGATGAGATTCGCCTGAAACGGACGGCGCTCGATTTTTATAAAACGCAGCAGGTGGAAGGAGAACGGTGGATGGCTTCATTCGCGCGCCGCAATGAACTGTTTGCCGACTATCCGATGGCCGTGCTGCGGCGCGGGCAGTGGGCGTCGGATCAGCAGCTGTTGTCCGGGTCCGATAAAGAAGCGCTGGCGCTTCCGCAGGATGCCGAGAATAAAACGGTCCGTCCGATCTCAAAAATTTCTTATCAGGTGGCCACCGAAGGGTTGTTGGTTCAGATTGTTCCCGACCAGTTGATCGACCTGGAAATCGGGTTGTATGTCCATATCGCCGGATTCCGCAGCGACAAGCCGTTTCAGGAAATGCCAAAACTGCAATTGCGCTGGCTGATGGGCAACGCGATCCGGCTGGAAAACCAGGGGGAAAGTTTTGAGGATCCGTCGGTAACCGTTCAATTTTCCGGAGCGCGCCGTGCCATTTTGATTCCGTGGAAAGTGCTTGGAGATCCGGAATATCTTTTTGTCCAGACGGAGGGCCAAATCGGCTGGATGACCACTTCGCGGACCGCCTGGCAGCTGATCCGGCGGGAGGAGATTAATCTGGTGCCGGAATCCGCGGTATTCAAAAAGGAGTCTTCCTAGTGGCCGATTCAGCGCTGGTTCTGTTGCATCCATTTCCGTTGTCTTCCTCGTATTGGTCGGCGGAAAAAGAAGCGCTCGGCAAACGGTTTTCCGTCGTAGTGCCCGATCTTCCGGGATTTGGTTCGGCGCCGGTGCAGACCGACCCATCGATTGCCGGCATGGCCGCCGAGGTCGCTTCGCGGCTCGACAAGCAGGGGATCTCGGGACCGGTCATCGTGGCCGGCGTTTCAATGGGCGGTTATGTTGCGTTTGAATTTTTACGGCAGTTTCCGCAGCGCGTGGCCGGGTTGGCGCTTATTTCCACGCGCGCGTCGGCCGACACGCAGGAAGCGCGCGACAGCCGCCTTAAAACCATTGAAAAGATTGAAGCGGGTGACCGGGCCACATTCGAAAAAGCGGTGCTTCCAAAATTACTGGGTCAGACAACGATGGGAACCAATCCCGCGCTGGTTACGCGCGTGAAAGCCGAGTTGGAAAAAGCGCCCGCCGCCGGCATTATTGCCGCGCTGCGCGCGATGGCAGGCCGCGTTGACTCCACGCCGTTATTGGCGAAGATCCGTTGTCCGGTGCTGGTGATGGCCGGCACTGAAGATTCTTTTATTCCATCCGCGGAAGCGGAGGCAATGGCTGCCATTATTCCGTCGGCCCAGCTGGAACTGGTTGCCAGGGCAGGGCATCTGCTCAATTTGGAGCAGCCCGATCTGTTTCTTGAAATTTTCAACTCCTGGATTCGGTAATCGGGGCTGTTACAGAAGTATAAAGAAGTATAAAGCCCGTTGACAACGGGTGAATGATCCCCTAATATAGGAAGCGTGGTCTTAAATGAGGCCAGGCGTCTTTTCCCGCAATGGAAAGGGTGCCTGGCTTCCTTATTCTTATACTGAAAATTCAAGGAGTTCTGATGAATCAGAATGATGTAATGACGGTTTCGGAAGTAGCCGATTATTTGCGGTTGAATCCGCAGACGGTTTACCGCAAGGCGAAGGCCGGCGAATTACCGGCTTTGCGAATCGGGCGGGCGATCCGGTTTCATCGAGCCGAGCTGGAACAATGGCTTCGTTCCTCGATGACGGTGACCTCCTCTTCAGCGGCCGTAACCTATTTATGAAACTCAGAAGCGACGCTTTAAATAAAGGGTACGCGCGCGCGCCGGCCAGGGCGATGCTGCGCGCCGTCGGGTTTACCGACGCCGATTTCCGCAAGCCGATGATTGCCGTGGCGAACACCTGGACCGAGGTGATGCCGTGCAACATTCATTTGCGGCGGATCGCCGAGAAGATCAAGGCCGGCATCCGCGCCGGCGGCGGCGTGCCGGTGGAATGCAACACCATCTCCGTTTCCGACGGTATTTCGATGGGAACGGAAGGAATGAAATGCTCTTTGATCAGCCGCGATCTGGTGGCCGATTCGGTGGAATTGTTCGTGCGCGGGCATTTATTTGACGGCGTTGTCGGTATCTCCGGATGCGATAAAACGATTCCGGGAATGGCGATGGCGCTGGCACGGCTGAATCTGCCGGGGCTGGTGGTTTACGGCGGTTCAATCGCGCCGGGCCGTTTTCAGGGAAAAGATGTGACGATCCAGGATGTTTTTGAAGGGGTCGGCGCCTGTTCCTCCGGGAAAATCACCGAAGCGCAGTTGACCGAACTTGAAAAGAAGGCCTGTCCCGGGGCGGGCGCCTGCGGCGGACAATTTACCGCCAATACGATGTCGACGGCGATGGAATTGATTGGGATTTCGCCGATGGGCGTGAACAGTATTCCGGCGATGGATCCCGACAAGGACAAAGCGGCATTTGAAGCCGGCAAATTGGCCGTGGAACTGGTATTTAAGAACCGCACGCCGCGACAAATCATGACGAAGCAGGCCTTTGAGAATGCGATTGCCGGCGTTGTGGCGACCGGCGGATCGACGAACGGCGTTTTGCATTTGCTGGCGCTCGCGCGCGAGGCCGGCGTGAAATTATCAATTGAAGATTTTGATGTTGTCAGCCGGCGTACGCCGATCTGGGCCGATATGAAACCATGGGGCCGATTCACGGCGCCCGATATGCATCGCGCCGGCGGGATTCGCCTGGTGGCGAAGCGGCTGCTCGACGCGAAACTACTGCACGCTAACGCGTTGACGGTGACCGGCAAGACGATCGGCGCCGAGGCGCGCACAGCGAAAGAAACGCGCGGGCAAAAAGTGGTTCGTCCGGTGAATCAGCCGGTCAAGCCGACCGGCGGACTGGTGATTCTCAAAGGATCTTTATCTCCGGAAGGATGCGTTTTGAAAGTGGCCGGACAGACGGCGCTGCGGGTCAGCGGACCGGCGCGCGTTTTTGACAGCGAAGAACAGGCGTTCGCCGCGGTCAAGGGGCGCCGGATCAAGAAGGGTGATGTCGTCGTGATTCGCTACGAAGGACCGCGCGGCGGACCCGGAATGCGCGAGATGCTGGCCGTGACGGCGGCGCTCGTCGGGGAAGGGCTCGGCGATTCGGTCGCGTTGTTGACCGACGGACGGTTCTCGGGCGCCACGCACGGGTTCATGGCCGGCCATGTGGCGCCGGAAGCGGCTGTCGGCGGACCGATCGCGGCGGTGCGTAACGGAGACCTGATCACGTTTGATGTGAAGAACCGGAAATTGAATTTGGAAATTTCAAAAGCGGAATTAAAAGCGCGGCTCAAACGGTGGAAAGCGCCGAAGCCGAAATATACCAGCGGCGTGATCGGGCGCTACGCGAAAATGGTCGGTTCGGCCAGTCAGGGAGCGGCACTGTGAAATCATTGATGAAAGCCGGACTGATGTTGGCGATGGCGCTGGGGTTGATGGCCGCTGCGCCGGTCGAGCAGAAGAAATCATTTGATGAATTAGCGAAAGAATCGCATCAGATTTTACTGGTGCAGCGGGACATGCCGTTTCAGGATCCGGCTGATCCGTTGAATTACAAAATGAAGATCGTCGCGGTGCTTTATTCGGACGGGTTTTCCGAGTTTCATCCGGGTGAAAAGATTGAGGCGCGCGAAGCCGGTTATTTTAATCGGCCGAAGCTGCCGCCGATACCGATTCCGGATTATAACGAGGAGACCGGCGAGCCGCTCGAAAAACCGACAGCAGCGCCGGTCACTCCGGCACCGGTCGAACCGGCCAAAACCGACGAGGCGTGGGCGCCCCGATATGTCGGGTTCGACGGGTCAACGCATAAGACGCCTGATTTATTGGCGCTGCGTGACCGGAAATTTATTGTCTTTGTGTTAAGTCAGGGATATCCCGACGGCTCCTCCCATTGGGAGTTTACGGCCGAGGGAGCGTACGAGCCGCTTTCACAGTTGGAAGCGGTAAGAGCTCGTCTCGAAACCTAGCGCGGCCGCGCTGGATGAAGTTACCAGCCGTGCAAGGCGAGAGGAGGAGGCATAGCCACATAGGCGCTATTCCGACGACGAGCAACGTCGCACGGCGAAGTAAATTCGGCCAGCCCTTTGGGTTTCGGTGGCAGGCCGCCGTCTCCGTCGGCGCTCTTCCTTGACGTATTACTGTGAATACGCCGTCGTCATCGCTTCTTGGATACGACGGCCTGGCACTCGAAACGCGGCTAGCGCTAGGTTTCGAGACGAGCTCTATAACAAAAACTGGACAGTCACACGGCACCAACACTCTGAACGACGGGTGTCCGGTCCAAGCGGCCGGGCATTGGTTTTCGGGGAATGGCTGTGGACGGCTGACGGTTTAAGGAGATAAAAGAATGACGAAGATGAAGGGCGCTCAGATTTTAGTGGAATGTTTAAAGCGCGAGGGAACCGATGTGGTGTTCGGTTACCCGGGCGGGGCCAACCTGCCGATTTACGACGCGCTGTATGATTCCGGACTCAAGCATGTTTTAGTGCGGCACGAGCAGGGCGCCGCGCACATGGCCGACGGCTACGCGCGCGCGACCGGCAAGGTCGGCGTCTGCCTGGCCACATCAGGCCCGGGCGCGACGAACCTGGTAACCGGCATCGCGACGGCGTTCATGGATTCGATCCCGATGGTGGTGATCACGGGACAGGTGCGCAGTTATTTGATCGGCAACGACGCGTTTCAGGAAGCCGATGTATGCGGCATTACGCGGCCGATCACCAAACATAATTTTCTGGTCAAGAATGTAAACGATCTGGCGCGCACGATTCGCGAGGCGTTCTTGATCGCCGGGACCGGCAAGCCGGGCCCCGTGCTGGTCGATATTCCGGTTGATATTTCACAGGCCGAGATTGAGTTTGTCTGGCCTGAGAAGATTGAGATTCGCGGGTACAAGCCGCAGCGGTTCGTCGAAGGCCATCGCGGCCAGATCGACAAGGCGGCGAAGATGCTGGTCGAGGCGAAAAAGCCGGTGATTTATATCGGCGGCGGCGCGGTGCTTTCGGAAGCGGCCGCGGAAATCCGCGAGCTGGTTGATTTGGTCGGCGCTCCGGTCACGACGACCTGCATGGCGCTTGGAATTTATCCGGAAGACAAGCCGTATTCGCTGCGAATGCTCGGTATGCATGGCGCGGCTTATACCAATTACGCGGTGCAGTATTGCGACCTGTTGTTCAACATCGGCGCGCGGTTTGATGATCGCGTGACCGGCAAGGTCGAGACTTTTTCGCCGAAGTCGAAGAAGATCCATATCGACATCGATCCGGCGTCGATCGGCAAAAGCGTGGCCGTCGATGTTCCGATCGTGGGCGATGTGAAAAAAGTGGTCCGCGAACTGATCAAAGAGATTAAGGCGCTCAACGCCAAGCCGGATTACAAGGATTGGTGGGTGCAGATTGAAGAGTGGAAGAAAAAGCATCCACTGAACTATGTTCCGTCGCGTAAGGGCGCCAAGATCAAGCCGCAGCATGTGCTTGAGGTGCTCTCGGAGCTGACCGGCGGTGATTGTCTGATGACGACCGATGTGGGCCAGCACCAGATGTGGGCCTGTCAGTTTTATCGCTGGACGCAGCCGCGCACCTACATCACGTCGGGCGGGCTCGGCACGATGGGCTACGGCCTTCCGGCGGCGATCGGCGCGCAGATGGGCAAGCCGAAGGAACTGGTGATCTGCCTATCGGGCGATGGTTCGTTCGTGATGAACATTCAGGAATTGGCGACGGCGGTCGATCAGAAACTGCCGATCAAGACGATCATCCTGAACAACGCGAACCTGGGCATGGTGCGCCAGTGGCAGGACATGTTCTACAACAAACGGTTTTCGTACAGCGGCATCCGTCCGCCGGACTTTGCGAAAGTGGCCGAAGGATTCGGCGCCAAAGGCATCACGATCACGAAGCCGGAAGATTTGAAGCCGATCCTGGAGAAGATACTCAAGGACGAATTTTGCTGGGTGGTCGACTGCATTTGCGACGAGGATGAGAAAGTGTTCCCGATCATTCCTCCGGGCAAGGCGATCGACGAAATGATCATGGACATGGCATAACATGGCAAAACATATCATTTCAGTACTCGTGGAAAATAAGTTTGGCGTGCTGGCGCGCGTGGCGTCATTGATCGCCGGGCGCGCGTTCAACATCGATTCGCTGGCTGTGGGTGAGACGGAAGATCCGACGGCGTCGCGCATGACGATCGTGTTTGACGGCGACGAGAAAACAATCGAACAGATCAAGAAACAGTTGAATCGTCTGATCGATGTGATCTCGACGCAGGATCTGACCAAAGAAGAGCATCTGGACCGCGAGTTGATCATGGTCAAGATTTCGGTCAGTCCGAAGACGCGGCCCGAAGTGGTGGAAATCGCTGAAACGCTCAAGGCGGAAGTGGCCGATGTCGGCGTAAAAACGCTGACGCTGCTGCTCGTCGGGGATCAGGCGAAAATCAAGACTTTGCTGGAACTGGTGAAACCTTACGGCGTTAAGGAGATCGTCCGGACCGGACGGATTGCCCTGACGCGCGATATCGCGGGAGGAGTATAACATGGCGAAAATTTATTACGACAATGATGCGGATTTAAACACACTCAAGGGCAAGCGGATCGCGATCCTCGGATACGGAATCCAGGGCCGCGGCCATGCGCTGAACTTGCGCGATTCAGGTCTCGATGTCGTGGTCGCGCAGCGGCCGGGCGGCGTGCATTATGACGAGGCCGTCGAGGACGGTTTTCAGC
Organism: Candidatus Omnitrophota bacterium; assembly: GCA_023248155.1. Classification (GTDB taxonomy): domain Bacteria; phylum Omnitrophota; class Gorgyraeia; order 1-14-0-20-64-10; family 1-14-0-20-64-10; genus JAHFFE01. The sequence continues at coordinate 164,457 of JAHFFE010000002.1, forward strand.
CGACCTCCGTCGCCGAAGCCTGCGCGCAGGCGCAGATCATCATGGTGCTGCTGCAGGATACGCTGCAGCCCGAAATTTACCGCACGGCGATCCTGCCCCATTTGAAGAAGGGCAAGGCGCTGGCATTCGCGCATGGATTCAATATTCATTTTCATCAGATCGAGCCGCCGAAGGAGATCGATGTTTTCCTGATCGCTCCGAAGGGGCCGGGCGCGTTGGTGCGCCAGCTCTATCAGCAGGGCGGTGGGGTTCCGGCGCTCGTGGCCGTTTATCAGGATGCCTCCGGCAGCGCCAAGAAAATCGCGCTGGCCTATGCCAAGGGAATCGGCGCGGCGCGCGCCGGCGTTCTGGAAACGACGTTTGCCGAGGAAACCGAGACCGACTTGTTCGGTGAGCAGGCCGTGTTGTGCGGCGGCGCCGAGCAGCTGATCAAGGCCGGGTTCGAAACGCTGGTCGAGAAGGGGTATCAGCCTGAGGTGGCTTATTTCGAGTGTCTGCACGAGCTGAAGCTGATCGTCGACCTGGTTTATTCGAAGGGAATCCAGGGCATGTGGTCGCGCGTGTCGGAAACGGCGCGGTACGGCGGCATCACGCGCGGCGACCGGATCATCACCGGTGAAACGCGGGCCGAGATGCGCCGCATTTTAGCCGAGATCCAGAACGGCCAGTTCGCGAAGGAATGGATTACCGAGTGCCAGGCGGGCCGCCCGGTGTTCAAGGCGTTGTTGGCGCAGCGTGACCGGCATTTGATTGAGCTGGTCGGCGCGAAGTTGCGCGCGATGATGCCGTGGATCACCAAGCAGGATGCCCAAAAACCGACGGCTATTCAGACGAAAGCCCCGGTCAAAACAAATTCAAAGAAGGTAGCCAGCAAACGATGAGCAAAAAAATTATTATATTCGACACCACGCTGCGTGACGGAGAGCAATGCCCCGGTGCGTCTTTAAATCCTACGCAAAAGCTGGAAGTGGCATTGCAGCTGGAGCGGTTGAATGTGGATGTGATCGAAGCCGGATTCGCGGTTTCATCGCCCGGTGATTTCGAAGGCGTCAACCGGATCGCGAAAGCGATTAAGAAGCCGATTGTGATCGCCAGCCTCTCGCGCGCGATGCCGAAAGATATTGAAGCATCCGCGAAGGCGCTCAAGCCGGCCAAGCGAAAACGGATCCACACCTTCGTGGCGACTTCCGAGATCCATATGAAGTACAAACTGCGCAAGGCCGAGGATGAAATCATCCGGATCGCCGAGGATGCGGTCAAGCTGGCGCGGAAATATACCGATGATGTCGAATTTTCGTCGGAAGATGCGGCGCGCAGCAAGCCCGAATTTCTCTACCGCGTCATTGAAGCGGCGATTCGCGCCGGCGCGACCACCGTGAATATTCCGGACACGGTCGGCTGGGCGATTCCGAGCCAGTTCGGGTCTCTGATTCGCGGCATTCGCGAGAATGTTCCGAATATCGACAAAGCGGTCATTTCGGTTCATTGCCACAACGACCTGGGTCTGGCCACGGCCAACAGCCTGGCCGCCGTCGCCAACGGCGCGGGACAGGTGGAATGCACGATTAATGGTATGGGCGAGCGCGCCGGCAATGCCAGCCTCGAAGAAGTGGTGATGGCGCTGAAAGTGCGCAAAGATCTGTTCGGTGCCGAGGTCGGCGTCGACACGCGTGAAATTTACAAATCCAGCAGGCTGGTTTCGAAGCTGACCGGGTTTGTCGTGCAGCCGAACAAGGCGATCGTCGGCAGCAACGCGTTCGCGCATGAGTCGGGCATCCATCAGGACGGCGTGCTGAAGTACCGCAAGACCTACGAGATCATGCATCCGAAAGAAGTCGGTTACGGCGAATCGAAGCTGGTCATGGGCAAGCACTCGGGGCGGCATGCGCTCAACGAGCGGCTCAAGGCGCTCGGGTTCAAGCTGGCCGATGAGGCGGCGCTCGTGGCGGCCTATGACAAATTCAAGGTGCTGGCCGACAAGAAAAAAGAATTGTTCGACGATGATTTGATCGCGATGATGGAAGACGATGCCGTTGCTTCTTCGAAGAAATATTCGCTCGAGTATCTGCATGTGAGCAGTGGAACCGGCGTTATCCCGACGGCCACGGTGCGCCTGAAAACGCCCGATGGAAAGGTCGTGCAGGGCGCTTCCAGCGGCGATGGGCCGGTGGATGCCTGCTTCAACGCGGTCGACCAGCTGATTCCGTTTAAAGGGAAACTGCAGGATTACATCATCCAGTCGGTCACTTCCGGCAAAGATGCGCTGGGCGAGGTCAAGGTGCGATTGGAATTGAAGGGGCGCGTCGAAACCGGCAATGCCGCTTCAACCGACATCATCGAGGCGTCAACGAAAGCTTATCTGAACGCGATTAACCGGCTTCTGTTTTTTAAGGGTGGGAACCGGACTCGTCCGTAACAAGCGTTTTTCTGGAAATTGATAGCAGACCAGGACGGGGCCACAAGTTGTGTGGCCCCGTTCATTCTTAAAACAATACAATGACCGAAAAAAAATTCTGGAAATTGGGGATAATCGGCTGGCCTCTCGGCTACTCGCTTTCGCCGGTGATGCATCATGCCGCGTTGAAGGCCAGCGGACTGCAGGGCGAATATCTGGAGTATAAGGTAAAGCCCGAAGATCTCGAGAACTGGCTCTTGACGGTTGCACCCACACTGGACGGTTTTAATGTGACGATGCCGTACAAAGAAGGGCTCTATCTCTGGATGCAGGACACGAGCGAATCCCGAAAAGCGGTTCTTTCACAGGTAGCCGCGCAGATGCGCGCCGTCAATACGGTGGTTGTTCGCGACGGCGGTTTTGCAGGGGATAACACCGACGGCATCGGCTTCGTGAATTCACTGAATGAAAAAATTCCGGCCGGTTTTGACGACAAGAAAGTTTTGGTTTTTGGCGCCGGCGGCGCGGCGCGCGCCGTGATTTGGGCGCTGTTGACCAAGCATTCCGGGAAACGGATGCGGATCTATCTGTACAACCGCGATGCAAAAAAAGCGGCCGATCTCTGCGCGCAGATGACGGCTGCAAAGCCGGCCGAATGCCATTCTGAAATTCAGGTTTGTTCGAATGAAGAAAGAAACGAGGCGCTGCAATTTGATCTGATCGTTAATACGACGCCGGTCGGCATGAACCCGGGCGAGGGGCCGTTATTTGACTATGGCCAGCTGCGGCCCGGACAAATTGTCTATGACATTGTTTATAAACCGAAAGAAACGCCGCTGGTTCAGGCCGCGAATTCCCGCGCCTGCATTGTGATTACCGGTGATGAAATGCTGGCAGGCCAGGGGGCCGCGGCGTTTGAGCTCTGGACCGGAGTGCCGGCCGCCAAGACATTGCCGGTGATGAAGAAAGCGCTGGATGAGCATTTCGCGCATCGCGAAAAGGCCCAGGCGTGATAATGGATCAAGGGCTTGTCTTCAGCTTGGTGTTTGTTTTCGGATTACTGTTCGGATCGTTTCTCAATGTTTGTATTCGCCGGATTCCGGCGGAAGAACAGATTTGGGCCGGGCGGTCGCATTGCCGCTCCTGTAAAAAGATGATCGGCTGGACTGATAATATTCCGGTAATCAGTTTTTGTGTATTAAAGGCGCGCTGCCGGCATTGCAAGGCGCGCATCGGGTGGAGTTATCCGCTGGTGGAACTGGCGACCGGCATTTTGTTTGTGGCCTGCGTCGCGCGGTTCGGGCAGACGCCGCTGGCTGTTGTGTATGCGCTGCTGGGCGCGGCGCTGATCGTTCTGACGGTCATTGATTTTCATGAAATGTTTTTGCCCGACGAAATTACACTGCCGGGTATTTCGATCGGCGTGATTGTCAGTTTTTTTCTGCCGCAGCTGCATGGGGCCGCTACGCCGTGGGCCGGGCTCTGGGCCGCTGTCGCAGGCGCGTTGGTCGGTTCCGGTATTTTAACGGTGATTCGCTGGCTGGGCGGGCTGGCGTTTAAGCGCGAAGCGATGGGCCTGGGCGATTTAAAGCTGATGGCGATGGTGGGCGCGTTCATCGGCGTTTATAAGGCGGGGTTGGTCGATTTTTTTCTGGCGCCGATTCTTGGCGCTTTGATCGGTTTGGCTTTAAAATTAAGGGATGGGCGCGAAGAGATTCCGTTCGGGCCGTTTTTGGCGGCCGGAACGCTGATTGCCATTTTTTGGGGCGACGCGATTTTAAACTGGTACGCGCATTGGTTATTCGGATAGAACCGGTCCCCTAAAAAAGGAGGGAAAAATGCTTCGGTATTTGACCGCGGGAGAATCACACGGACTTTGTCTGACAGCCATCGTCGAAGGGATGCCGGCCGGCCTGACGATTAATCAGGCGGCGATCGATTTGGAACTGAAACGCCGCCAGCTCGGCTACGGCCGCGGCGCGCGCATGACCTCGATTGAAACCGACAAAGTGAATTTTTTGTCGGGCGTCCGTGCCGGAAAAACGATGGGTTCTCCTCTGACGCTGCAGGTGCTCAACAAAGATACTTCCATCGACAAACTGCCGAAGGTGACCCGTCCTCGTCCCGGCCATGCCGATCTCTCCGGTGTTTTGAAATATGATCTCGATGATGTGCGCACCATTCTGGAGCGCGCTTCCGCGCGTGAAACGGCCGCGCGCGTGGCCGTCGGCGCGTTGATGAAACTGTTCCTGAAAGAGTTCGGCATCGAGGTTTTCAGCCATGTGACCAAGATGGGCGACGGTGTGGCAAAGACCGATACGCTGTCGTTCGACCAGATCCGCAAGAAGGCCGAGGTTTCTCCGCTGCGCTGCGCCGATATGAAGGCCGAAGCGAAAATGATCCGCTTCATCGACAAAGCCAAGAAAGCGGGCGATACCGTCGGCGGCAGCATTGAAATCGTGGCGCTGAATGTTCCGGTCGGCCTGGGTTCGCATGTGCAGTTTGACCGAAAACTGGACGCAAAACTGGCGATGCAGCTCATGTCGATCCAGGCGATCAAGGCTGTTGAGATCGGCGCCGGAACGAAAGTGGCCGAACTGCTCGGATCACAGCTGCACGATCAGATTTTCTATTCGAAACAAAAAGGATTTTTCCGTAAAACGCACCGCGCCGGCGGCATCGAGGGCGGTATGTCGGTCGGCGGGCCCGTCGTGGTCCGGATCCATATGAAGCCGTTGTCCACGCTGCGCCGGCCGATGATGAGCGTCGACATCAAGAACAAACAGTCATTCAAGGCGACTGTGGAACGGTCCGATGTCAGTGCCGTGCCGGCCGCCGGTATCGTGGGCGAATCGGTCATGGCGTTTGTGCTGGCCGATGCGCTGATCGAGAAGTTCGGCGGAGACAGCGTGGCTGAGATCAAACGCAATTACCAAGGATACCTGCGGCAGGTTGCCCAATTCTAAAAGTGGACAGTATTATTCTAGTCGGGTTCATGGGAACGGGTAAATCAACGGTCGGCAAATTGCTTGCCGATAAGTTGAAGCGGCCGTTTATTGACCTGGACCGAATGATCGAGAAAAGCGCGGGCAGCACCGTCGCCCAGATTTTTTCGGAGCAGGGTGAAGGGAAATTCCGTCAGCTCGAAACAGAGGCGGTTCGCAAGGCGGTCAAAAAACCGGGTGTTGTGATTGCGACGGGCGGCGGTGTTTTATTGAAGGAAGAAAATCTTCGGTTGCTGAAAGGCGCCGGAACGTTGGTCTGTCTGACGGCCGGCGTCGATCAAATCATGCGCCGGATCGGAGCAGGGCGCGGCCGCAGGCCTTTGCTGGCCGGCGAAGATCCGCGCCGCCGCGTCGAGGACTTGCTGGCCCAGCGCGCACCTTATTACGCACAGGCCAATTGCACCATCTCGACGGACGGTCTTACGGCCAAACAGGCGGCAGAAAAAATAAAGAAAGAATTGAATTTGTCATGATGACTGAACGGGAAGCGCTTCTGCGACTGACATTGGCACGGGGAATCGGATCCGTTGCGATCAGCCGTTTGCGCGAAGTTTTTCCAAATCTGCCAGAAGTATTCGCTGCGTCGGAAGAGGCGCTGAGACCGGTACTGACTCCCGCGCGCGCCGCGGAATTTGTCCGGCAAAGAAATTCGGGAGAACTCAACGCTCTCTATGAACAAGAGCTGCGTCTGACTGACCAACAGAATGTGCGCTGGCTGACCGTCGACGATGCCGATTATCCGGCGCTGTTAAAGCAGATGATCAATCCGCCGGCGGCGCTCTATGTTCGAGGATCGTTGTTGGTTGAAGATGAAGCGGCCGTCGCGATGGTCGGAACGCGCCGGGCGACGCCGTATGGATTATCGACGGCAGGACAGTTTGCCAAAGCGTTGTCGCGAGCCGGTATTACGGTGGTTTCAGGATTGGCCGAAGGGATTGACCGGGCCGCGCATGAAGGCGCGCTGGAAGCCGGCGGCCGGACGATCGCCGTGGTGGGCCATGGTCTCTCGATGATTTATCCGCCGCATCACCGGGGTCTGGCTGAAAAAATTGCACAACAGGGAGCCATCGTTTCTGAATTTCCGATGGGAATTGAACCGGAAGCAGGAAATTTTCCGCGCCGCAATCGTGTGATTGCCGGATTAAGTCTAGGAACTTTAGTCGTGGAAGCCCCGTCGCGCAGCGGCGCGTTGATTACCGCGCGTGAAGCGGGCGAAATCGGCCGGGCCGTTTTTGCGATCCCGGGGCCGGTGTCATCGCCGCAGTCGCAGGGATCGTTTGCATTGCTGAAAGATGGCGCGAAATTAGTAACGACCGTTGGTGATATTTTTGAGGAGTTGGCCCCGGCCTTAAAAGACCGGATCGCGCAATGGAGTGGCGATCTGACGGCTGAAGCCAGAGTTCCGTTGAAAGAAGCGCTGGCTCCAGAAGAAGCGGCGATTATAAAATTTATTCCGGTCGGAAGTCCGGTCAATCTGGAACAGCTGGCCGCGCAAATTCAAATACCGGCATCCGATCTATTGTCGTCACTGACGGAACTGGAATTGAGAGGCGTAGTGCGGCAGATGCCGGGCCATGGGTTCAGCCGGACGGCATAACAATGCGCGTGACCGTCAACGGCGATCCGATGGAATTGAACGAAGGGACGACGCTGACCGATTTGCTCGTGCAGGTCCAGCTGAAACCGGAACTGGTGGTCATTGAATACAATCTGACCATTTTGCGCCGGGATGAACTTGCGGGTACCGTATTAAAGGAAGGCGATCAGGTCGAGATCGTTCATTTCGTGGGAGGAGGAGTTTAAGCCGATGGCAACGAAAAAAGCGGCAGCCGGTTCGAAAAAAGGCAAGGCGCTGGTAATTGTGGAGTCGCCCACCAAGGCGCGCACGCTGGACCGGTTTTTGGGCAGTTCTTATAAAGTAATCGCCTCCCAGGGTCATGTGATGGATCTTCCGGCCAGCAAGTTTGGCGTTGATTTGGAAAATAATTTTGCCCCGCACTACATCGTCATTTTTAAGAAACGGAAACTGGTCCGCGAATTAAAAGAGGCGGCCGCCAAGTACAAAGAACTGTACCTGGCCACCGACCCTGACCGCGAAGGCGAGGCGATCAGCGCGCACCTGGCCATTATTCTGGGCGAAGGTAAAAAGATCCACCGCGCCGAGTTCCATGAAATCACGCCGGCGGCCGTGCAGGCCGCGTTTGACCATCCGCGCGAAGTGAATGTCCACCGCGTTGAAGCGCAGCAGGCGCGCCGCATCCTCGACCGTATCGTCGGCTACAGCCTTTCACCGCTGCTCTGGAAAAAAGTCGGATCGGGTTTAAGCGCCGGCCGCGTGCAGTCGGTCGCGTTGAAACTGATTGTTGACCGTGAGCGCGAAATCCGCGCGTTCAATCCGATGGAATATTGGAAAGTGCAGGTGGTGCTTGAGAAAATCAAACCGCTTGCCGACGAACCAAAATCATTCGTGGCCGAGCTGGAATCGGTTGACGGGAAAAAGACCGAACTCAAAGAGGGCGCCATCGCGCATGAGATCGTGGACGGCCTGAAAAACGCTCCGTTCATCATCACCGGATTAACCCAGAAAGCGCAGCAGCGCCGCCCCGCCGCCCCGTACACCACCAGCACGCTGCAGCAGGACGCGTTCAACAAACTGGGGTTCACGGCAGGACGGACGATGCGCATCGCGCAGCAACTGTATGAAGGCATCGAAGTGGGGGAGGAAGGTCCCGTCGGTTTGATTACCTACATGAGGACCGATTCGGTGCAGGTTGCCGCCGAGGCGCAGGCGCAGGCCCGCCAGTTCATCGAGCAGCAGTTCGGCAAACCGTTTTTGCCGGAAACGCCTCCCAAATATCAGTCCAAGCGCGGCGCGCAGGAAGCGCACGAAGCGATACGCCCCACCGGCGTTGAGCGTCTGCCGGAATCGGTGGCGTCGTTCCTGGATCCGGCGCAGATGAAATTGTACACGTTGATCTGGAACCGTTTTCTGGCCAGCCAGATGGCGCCGGCCCGTCTTGAAGTGACCAGCGTCGAGATTACGGCCGGCCGCTGCGGGTTCCGCGCTTCAGGGACCAAGATTTTATTTCCCGGTTTTTTGAAAGTGATGCGCGCCGACGAAGAGGCCGCGAAAAAGAAGAAGGCCAAAGAAAAAGCGGAAGAGCCGGAAGAAGAGGCCAAAGAGGAAGAAGCCAAATCGACGGGACAAATTCTTCCGACGCTTGAAAAAGACGAGAAAGTTCTTCCGCAGTCGATTGATCCGAGCCAGCATTTTACGAAACCGCCGGCGCGCTTTACCGAAGCGTCACTGATCAAAACGATGGAAGAGTTGGGAATCGGCCGTCCTTCTACTTACGCGCCGACCATCTATACGATCTCCACGCGCGGTTATGTGACAAAGACAGGGCGCGCGCTTTCGCCGTCCAACCTGGGAGAGGTAGTCACCGATCTGCTCGCGCAGAATTTTCCGCAGGTGGTCGATGTGCAGTTTACGGCCCGCCTGGAAGAACAGCTCGACGAGGTGGAAGAGGGCAAGCAGACCTGGCCGGCCTGCGTGAATGAATTTTATGGGCCGTTCGCCCAGGCGCTGAAGGCGGCCATGGACATTGAATCGGTCAAGCAGGCGCCCGAACCGACGAACGAAATCTGTCCGCAGTGCGGAAAGCCGATTGTGATCAAGTGGGGGCGCAAGGGCCGGTTCATGAGCTGCTCTGCGTTTCCGGAATGCAAGTTTGCCAAACCGATTACCACCGGCGTGAAATGTCCCGAGTCCGGCTGCGACGGAGAATTGGTCCGACGCCAGTCGCGCCGCGGTTCTTTTTACGGATGTTCGCGTTTCCCGAACTGCCGGCATATTTCAAAAGATCTCCCGCCGGGATCACCGGAAAATCCAGGGCCATCCACCGGTCCGGCCAACGGCAATGAATCGCCGCAAAACGGGCCCAATGGCTGAATCCCGCCTATCGGGCGCGGGTAATTCCGGCGACCCGTGGCTGCGCCGCTTTTTCGATTATCTTCGGGTGGAGCGCGATGGTTCGCCGCATACGCATCGCAATTACGAAAAAGATTTGACGCTGCTCAAGCAGGCGTCCGGCGGCAGGACCTGGGCGCAAATGGATCTGCTGACGCTGCGGCAGTTCGTCGCGCAGCAGCGGTCCGGCGGCCTTTCCAAATCAACGGTTGCGCGGCGCGTGGCCTCGATCCGTTCCTTCTTTCGTTATTTAAGCAGGGAAGGACTGATCAGTTCCAATCCGGCGCTGGGCTTGACGCGTCCCAAACAAGACAAACATCTGCCGTCGTTTCTCAGTCAGGAGGAAGCGACCCGTCTGGTGGAAGCGCCCGCCGGAGATTCATTCGCGGCGCGCCGCGACAAGGCGATTCTCGAAACGCTTTATTCGACCGGTCTGCGCGTCAGCGAGCTGGTCGGATTGAAAATCCGCGATGTCGATTTGATCGGCGGTTCGCTGCGGACTATCGGCAAGGGACGCAAAGAGCGGCTGGTGCCGGTCGGTTCCTACAGTATCAAGGCGATCCGCGATTATCTGAAACGTTTGCGCCCGGCCGATGCTTCCCCCGAGAAAACATTGTTTCAAAACCAGCGGCACGGTCCTCTGACGGATCGCTCGGTCCGCCGCATTTTAAACCGGTATCTGACCCAGGTTCAGGTTCAAACGCGCATCTCACCCCATTCGCTGCGGCATTCGTTCGCGACGCATTTGCTGGACCGCGGCGCCGATCTGCGCGCCGTTCAGGAACTGCTGGGACACAGCTCGCTTTCCACGACGCAGGTCTATACGCATGTGACCACCGACCGGTTGAAGAAAGTATACGACTCGGCTCATCCGCGTGCGCGCAAATGATTTTAATAGCCGGTCTCTGGATCTATCAATTCGGCTTCGGTGTATTTGGATTTTTATACCTGTTGATCCGGACGATGCGCGGCCGGCCGATGCCCGGGCTTCGCGAACGGCTGGCAATTTATTCGTCCGCGCAGAAAGAACAGTTGAAGAAATTGCGCCGGCCGCTCTGGATGCAGCTGGTATCGGTAGGCGAAGTGGTGGCCGCCCAGCCGTTGATTTTGCGCATGAAGGAGCGGTTTCCCGACAGTGATTGGGTAGTTACGACGGTCACTCCGGCGGGCCGCGCCGTGGCCGAAAAAAATCTGGCGCCGCTGGGTGTTTGCGTATTGTATCTGCCGTGGGATTTTCAGCCGATTACGGCCCGCGCCATTCGCATCATCCGGCCTGCGCTTTTCCTGTCGTTCGAAACGGAGCTTTGGCCGGTGCTGTATTACCAGCTGGAAAAAGCCGGCGTTCCGGTCGCCGTTGTTAACGGACGGATTTCTGCGCGCGCTTATCCACGGTATCTCTGGGTTCGTTTTTGGATGGAGCGGTTCCTGCATCCGGTGCAGCTGGTGTTGGCGCAGACGCCCCAGGATGCGCGGCGATACGCAGCGCTCGGCGCCGCGAAAGACCGGATCGGGATCGCCGGAAATATTAAATGGGATTTGCCGGTGCCTGCGCCGGTTGATTCCGCCGAACAGGCGCGCCGCCGTAAATTATTGGGCGTTTCAGTTCAGGACTGTCTCTGGATCGCCGGCTCGACGCATCCGGGCGAGGAAGAAATTATTTTGCGCGTCTATCGCCGGCTGAGAGAATCGTTTCCGGGTTTGCGATTGGCGTTGGCGCCGCGGCATACAGACCGGACGGAAACAATCGGCCAGCTGGTTGAAAAAGAGGGCCTGCGCTGGGTGCGCAAAACGGCATTGAAGGATTCCTCTCCGGTTTCCGCCGGCACGGTGGTCCTGGTGGATACGGTCGGCGAATTGACGGCGCTCTATCAGATCAGCGATCTTGTTTTTGTCGGCGGGTCGCTGGTTCCCAAAGGCGGACATAATTTAATTGAGCCGGCTGTTTTTTCGAAACCGATCATGACGGGGCCGTTCCTGCAGAATTTTCAGGCGATCGCCGAAGCGCTGCGCGCCGGCGGCGGACTCGCTGTGGTTTCCGGTGAGACTGAATTGGAGAAAACGATTCGCAATTTAATCTCGATGCCAGGCCAGGCAGGCGAGCTGGGTGAGCGCGCTTACTCGGTTTACCGCGGGAACCAGGGCGCTGTTGACCGGATCTGCGATGCGATTGCGCGGCATTGGGGCAGCAAGCTCTCTAAATGAAAAACCGAATCCTCGGATGGATATGGCGATGGTCGCTGGCTCCGGTGCTGGAAGTCGTTTACGCGGCGGGGTTGACGGTCGTCTACGCGCTTTACCGGGTCCGGATTTTTCGCAGACACCGCCTTCCGGTGAAGGTGGTCAGCGTCGGGAACCTGACCTGGGGCGGGACCGGCAAAACGCCGCTGGTGCTGTTTCTGGCGCGGCAGTTAAAACAACGGGGATGGCGCGTCGCCGTTCTGACGCGCGGATATGGAAAAGATGAGTCACGGCTTTTAACCGAAAGGCTGGCGCCGATTCCGGTGCTGGTCGGACCGGACCGTCTTGCCAACGGAAAAAAAGCGATTGAACAGCACAACGCCAATCTGCTGTTGCTGGATGACGGGTATCAGCAGTGGCGTTTGATCAAAGACATTGAAATACTGATGGTGAATGAAGGGTCTCCGTGGGGCAACGGCCATTTGATTCCTCGCGGAATTTTGCGTGAACCGATTTCGGCCGGCCGGCGCGCCGACCTGGTGGTGATGAAACAGTCCAGCCCCGATCCTTCGGCGGCCGTCTGGACCGAGGTCCATCTGCGGGCCGCTTTAATCGATGCGCCGTTGTTTCAGATGGGCTATACCGTCGCGACGCTGCGGGAATGGCCGGGCAGGGCAACGCTGCCGCCGTCGTCGTTAAAAGGGCGGCGCGTGGCCACGCTGGCCGGTATCGCCGGACCCACCCAGTTTGAAGCGACGGTTCGTTCTTTGGGGGCATCGGTTCCGGTTCATTTCCGCGTGCGCGACCATCATCCGTACACGGCCCAGGAATTAGTCCGGATGGTTCAGCGCTGTCAGCGCAATCAGATTGACAGCTTGGTGACCACCGCGAAAGATGCGGTCCGTTTGCACGGTTTTTTCATGGATTTTCTGAAAGAGCGCGCGCCGCAGTTTAAAATTTTGATTATTGAAATTGAACCCTGGTTTAAACCTGATGAAAGCCAACTTTTACACCGAATCGATACTTTACTCGCTCGCTAGGGGCATCAGCGCTCTCGCGCAGAAGCTTCCGCCGCGCTGGAACTGCCGGCTGGGCGCCGGCGCCGGTACGCTTTTGTATTGGACGCTCGGTTCCCGCAAGCGGGTCGCGCGCGATAATCTGCGCGCCGCGTTTCAATCCACCTACACGCCGCAGCAATACGAACAAATTCTGCTGAAAATGTTTCAGAATTTCGGGCGGACCTTCATGGAAATCGCCGCCATGCCCAGTATTGACCGGGCTTATCTGGACCGCTGGGTTGCCGTCGATCCCCAAAGCAGGGAACGGCTGGATGCGCAGATGGCCCTGGGCAAGGGAATTATTTTTGTCACCGGTCATTTTGGAAATTGGGAAATGGTGAGCGTTACTTCTGCTTTGCACGGATTGCCGTTGATTATTTTGGTTCGCCAGCAGGGCTGGCCCCGGCTGAACCGCTTATTGACTCAATACCGGGAATCCAAAGGGTGCCAGGTGGTCACTAAAGGATTCGCGATTCGGGAAATGGTTCAGGGATTAAAAGAGAAACAGTTTATCGGGATTCTCGCGGATCAGGATGGAGGCCCCAACGGGGTTCTGGCGGACTATTTGGGCCGTATCTCTTCAACGGCGGCGGGCCCGATCGCCTTGCATTTAAGCAGCGGGGCCCCGGTCATTCCGGCGTTTATGGTTCGGCAGAAGGGACCTTTCCACCAAATGATGCTCGAAGAGCCGCTGGTTATTCCGCAACAGGGAACCGAGCAGGAACGGCTTCAAGCCGGAATTGCCGCTTATTTGGCTGTTCTTGAAAAATATGTGCGGGCTTATCCGGAACAGTGGCTCTGGCTTCATCGCCGCTGGAAATCGTGCCCCGAACGGCGCGTTTTAATTTTCAACGATGGGAAAGCGGGCCATCTCAGCCAATGCCTGGGTCTGGCCGACCGGATTGAAACGGCCTGGAACAAGAAAATGGCCGGCGATCCCCGATTAAAAATTCTTCCGGTCCACCGTCCGCTGGTTTCGACGCGCGTGGTCGAGGTTCGTTACCGGCATCCGTTTTGGAAACCGCTGCTTTCGTGCGTGGCGGCATTTTCGGGAAAACATCCGTCCGGCGGCGACAAATGGCTGCGCCGGGCGCTTACGCCGGAAAGTTATAAATCAATGGCGTCGCTCCATGCCGATATTTCGATCTCGTGCGGTTCTTCGTCAGCGCCGGTCAACCGGTTGTGGGCCGGCCTGATCCGCTGCAAGACCGTTCATTTGACGAAAAATAAGAGGCCTTCCTGGAAATCGTTTGATCTGGCGGTTCTTCCGGCGCATGATTTCGAGAAACCACCTTCGCAGAAAAAACTGGTTCTCACCGATCTGGCGCTGGCGCCCCGCCGCCATTTTTCTCCGGCGCAGGTTTCTGCCTGGCGTGCCGCGCTGGGGTTACGCGCTTCGCGCGTGATCGGGCTGATGCTGGGCGGATCGGCTCCGCCGCTGGTTTGGACGACCGAACAGATTGCCCAAATCGTCGAACAGCTAATCCAGTTTGCCGAGCGGCACGATGCCGAATTTCTGGTCACCAGTTCCCGTCGTACCGGTGACGCGGCGGAAGCGCTTCTGGAAAAACTGTTGAAGAAAAATCCGCGCTGCCGGCTTCTGACACTGGTTGGACGGAACGATCCGGATCGGCTGAAGAGCACCTCGGAAGCGGTCGATGCGATTTTGGCCTGCGCGCAGAGGGTGGTTGTTACGGGCGACTCGATCTCAATGGTTTCCGAAGCGGCCGCGCTGGGAATCGGTACCGCTGTGATTTTTCCTCCCGATGCATTGGCAGGGAATTCAAAACAGCGCCGGTTCGCCGCGCGGTTGGAACAGCGGCGAAAAATACGCGTTTCCGGTCCGGACGGTGTTTTAACTCTGCTTGAAGAAATTGCGCTGATGCCGCCGGCCGGGAGTGAGACAATGGAATTGGAGGAGTTTTTACGGAAATGGCTTTAACCGTTTTGCAGTTGGTCCCGGCGCTCAAAGGCGGCGGTGTGGAAACCGGTACGGTCGACATGGCCCGCGGTTTAATGGCGCAGGGCCATCGCGCGATCGTTATCTCTTCGGGCGGTCCGCTGGTCAAGGAACTGGAAGCCGCCGGCGCTATCCATTACACGCTGCCCATTCACCGCAAACTTCCCTGGATTGCGCTCAAACAAGTTCCGCGCGTCGCTGAGTTAATCGAATCGCATGGCGTCGATGTGATCCACGCGCGCAGCCGTGTTCCGGCGATCATCGGCTATCTGGCGTGGCGGAAAGCCGCCTGCAAAGCCAGTTTCCGGATGGGCGGCCGGCAGCAGCTGCCGGTTTTTATCACGACGGCGCACGGCTATTATTCCAAACATCCGTTCAGCGCCGTGATGGGCTGGGGCCGGTGGGTAATCGCCAACTCCGAGAGCATTGCCCGCCATATGATCGATGATTTTCATGTGCCTTCCGATAAAATCCGGTTTATTCCGCGCGGCGTTGACCTTGAAAAATATCAATGGAGAGAGCCGCGCGCTGAGTCGGTCAAAGGGGATTGGGTTATCAGCTGCATCGGGCGGATCACGCCGATCAAGGGGCACCGCGATTTAATCCGCGCGTTCGCCGCGGTCGCCAAAACGTTTCCGAAAGCCCGATTGAGGATTATCGGCGGGGCCGACGCGCGCCATCAGAATTATCTTCAGGAACTCAAACAGCTGGTATTGAAATTAAGTCTGGAAGATCGCGTTGAATTTTCGGGGCATGAGCCGAATATCCCGTTGGCGCTGGCGCAGAGCGATCTGATGGTGCTTCCCTCGACTTGTCAGGAGGCGTTCGGCCGCGTTTTGATTGAGGCCGGCGCATCCGGCGTTCCGGTGGTCGCCACGCGCGTCGGTGGAATCCCGGAAGTGATCCTTGACAAGAAAACAGGACTGATCGTTCCTCCTCAGGATCCGGTGGCGCTGGCGTCGGCGATGAACACGCTGTTGAAAGACCGCGCGCTGGCGCTGACGCTGGCGCGCGAGAACCGCCGCCGCGTGGAAACCGTTTACCCGATGGCGCGCATGGTCCGCCAGACGATGGAAGTTTATCAGGAAGCCGGCCAGTCGCTGCGAATTTTGGTGATCAAGCTCAGCGCCGTAGGGGATATCGTGCTGATTACGCCGTCTTTGCGCGCGCTGCGCGACCGGTTTCCCAAGGCGCAGATCACCGTGCTGGTCGGCCGCGAAGGCCGCGAACTTCTGCACCGCTGTCCGTATATCGATGATCTGGTTGTTTTTGACCGCGCGCAGAACGGAACTATTGCGGGTTTGCTGCGGATGGCGCGCCGGCTGCGCGAATCGCAGATTGATCTCGTGATTGATTTTCAGAATAACCGGATCAGCCATTGGCTGGGCCGCCTCTGCGGCGCGCCGCACCGCTACGGCTGGGCCGGCCGCCGCTGGAGCTGGCTGTTGTCGCATCGCGCGATTCCTCCCGAACAGCCGCTCTCGCCGGTTGACCATCAGTTCCGTCTGCTGCAGCTGGTCGGTGTTGAATCGAATGACAAACGGCTGGAGCTCTGGCCCGGGCCGTCCGACCAGAGCCGCGTCGATGCATTGCTCAACGAATCTTGGGTTGCGCAGCAGCAGCCGCTGGTGGCGATTCATCCGGGCGGAAGCTGGCTTTCAAAACAGTGGCCCGAATCGTATATTCTGGAACTGGTCGACCGTCTGGCCGGCATTTCAAAAGTACGCGTGATTTTGATCGGCTCGGCGAAAGAACGGCCGATCTGCGACCGGATCCATCATGCGGCGCGCGTCAAACCGGTGGTAGCCGCCGGCCGGACCTCGCTGAATGAATTGGCCGCGCTGCTGGGCCGCTGCTCGGTTTTTATCGGGGGTGATTCCGCTCCGCTGCATGTGGCGGCGGCGGCCGGTATTCCGATTATCGCGCTGTTCGGCGCGACCGATCCTTTGCGGCATCTTCCGCCGGCTTCTTCGCTGACGCTGTTAAGGACGCAGTTGCCGTGCAGTCCCTGCTACCGCCCGAAATGTCCGCGCGTCGGGGCAGGCAAGATGGAATGCATGAAATCAATCACTGTGGAAACGGTCGCACAAACGGCCGCTAAAATCGTGACCGCTTCTCCGCGCCGCAATCCGGCTGTTTCGCGCGTCGAGACCGATCTGTTTTCCGCGGACAAATGAAAATCGTTCAACCCAAACGGATCCTGATCGTTGGTCTGAATTGGATGGGCGATCTTCTGCTGTTGACGCCGTCGATCCGGGCGATCCGGAAAAATTACCCTCACGCAACCATCGTTTGCCTGGTTCCGCCGCGCGGGGAGGCCGTACTGGAAGATAATCCGAACCTGGACCGTCTGATTGTCTATCCCGAATCGCGCGGTTTATCCGGATGGATTGGTTTCTGGCCGTTGGTCTTTCTTCTGCGTTCTGAACGGTTTGATGCCGCGTTTTTGTTTCATCCATCGGGAACGCGCGCGATGGCGGCCTGGCTTGCCGGCGTGAAGCAGCGGATCGGTTTTAAAACAAAAAAAGGAAATTGCTGGCTGACCCGGGCTGTTGAGATGCCCTCCAAAGATTCCACGCACAAAGCGGCCGTTTATCTGCGGCTTGTCGAGGCGGCCGGTTTGAAAACCGACGGTTTTTCCTGTGACGCCGGCATTCGTGATGCCGATGAGCAGGCGGTCGACCGGCTTTACCAACAGATCGGATTGCGCAGCGACCGTCCGGCCGTGGCGATTCATCCGGCGGCCAACTGGAAATTGAAACGGTGGCCGGCCGAATCGTTCGCGCGCCTGGCCGACCGGCTCGCGCGGGAGAAACAGGCGCAGATCGTTTTCATCGGAACCAAAAATGAACTGCCGTTGGTTGAACAGGTCCGTTCCCGCATGCAGCACCAGGCGTTCGTCGCCGCCGGCAAGACCAGCTTCAAGGAACTGGGCGCTTTACTGAAACGGATGAATCTGCTGATTACCAACGATTCCGGGCCGATGCATCTGGCCGCCGCCGTCGGCACGCCGCTGGTGGGGCTGTTCGGCCCGACGCTGCCGTCGCTCAGCGGTCCGCCGTCCGATCCCCGGTTTAAAACGCTGCACGGTTCCATCGGCTGCCCGGTGCCGTGCTATCAACTCAACTGTCCGGCGAACTTGTGCATGGAACAGATCTCGCCCGATCAGGTCTTCGCAGAAGCGGAAAAATGGCTGAAATAAAAATTCTAATCATCAGCTTAAGCAACATCGGCGACGCGCTGTTGTGTTATCCGGCACTGGAACCGCTTTGGCAGGCCTATCCCGGCGCGCAGACCGATGTGCTGGCTTCTCCGCGGACGGAAACACTCTATCGATCGGATCCCCGTTTTTCGCGCGTCTGGGTTTTGGAAAAGAAATCCAATATTTTCCGGCAGGCCGTTCAAGTCGCCCGCTTGAGTTCTCAGCGGTACGCCGTCGTCGTTGATTTCAGAAACTCAATCATTCCAGTCTTTTTGTTCGGCGCGCGCCGTACGCCGATTTTGCGCGGTTCCGCCCCCGAAGGAATCCACCGCGCGCTGGTCCATCAGGCGCTGGTGAGCAAACTAATGGGCAAGCCGTTATCCGGAAGCGGTTATTCCGCGCCGGGATTTCCATTCTCAGCCGATGATCTTCGATTCGCGCGGAATCTTCTTGTGCCGGGCAAAACGCCGGTCATACTGGTGCCGGGCGCCCGCAGCCATCTGAAACGCTGGCCTTCAGAACGGTTCGCTGTGATTGCCGACCGGTTGATCGACGAGCAGAACGCGCAGATTCTTCTGGTTGGAGAGGCCTCCGAGCAGCCGATCGTTTCGGCGGTCATGGCCGGGATGCGGCATTCCGCCACGAACCTCGTCGGAAAAACGTCGCTCGCGCAGTTTATGGCGCTGTTGTCGCTGGCGAAACTGGTGATTACCAACGACAGCGCGTCGCTGCATGCCGCCGAACTGACCGGCGTTCCATCCGTCGCCATTTTCGGGCCGACCGATGAAAAGAAATACGGCCCGCGCCATCCGCAGTCAATCGTAGTCCGGCGTACGATGATCTGCGCGCCGTGCGAACTGGCGCTTTGCCCGTACCGGCATGAATGCATGGAGTTGATTCCGGCCGATGAGGTCTACTCCGCCGCCGTGAAAATCCTGAAGAAATCAGAGGATCCGCGTAGGGGATGATCATCACAACAATAACCATTCAGGATCTTCGCCTGGCTTGGTTTCGCTTAAAGCAAGATAGGATGGATGGTGGCCCTGATTGGCGTAAGAGATCTTTCGTAAATCATCCGTACTTGATTTCTTTGATTGAAGACGACCTTGATGTGTGGTTGAGCAATATTTTGACAAAACTACATAGTGGATATCACCCAAATTCGAGTGTTCTATGCCAAGTCCCAAAAGCGTCATGGATGATTCGAAACGCTGAAATTATTACTCTAGAAGATGAGGTTGTTTTTAATGCTGTTTTAGCCAAGTTACATCAAGATATTTGGAAACGCATAGGTCTTTTTCAGGGGGATCCAGATATTGCTTATCAGTTGCAGCCGCCCTCTGAAGATCAGCAATGGATAAAATCTGGCTTAGTTGTATGGGAGGAGTTTAGAGAAAAATCTCTTCTGGAATTACAAAAGGGAGCTCAATATGTCCTTTTTGCCGATATTACTGCATTTTATGACAATATTGATCTTCGCCAGCTTCGATCAGATTTGAATGATTTGGAAGCAGAGAATTCGTTAGTTCAAACGCTTATGGATTTTCTTACCAAGTGGGATTTTCCTCGAGGCAGGGGGATTCCTCAGGGATATTCGTCTAGTGATATTTTGGCCAAGATTTACATGTTTACCATCGACCAAACACTTCTACACGAAGGATTCAGGCATTTAAGGTATGTGGATGACATCAGGATTTTTTGTAAAAACGAGAGTGAAGCGAAGAAAGCCCTGCTCGTTCTAAACAAGATTCTTCACGAAAAAAATCTTAGCTTACAATCTGCTAAAACTATTATTTATTCCACTGAAGATGCTCGGCGAGAAATATTAAGTGTAGTTTCATTGATACAAGGCTTCCAAAAGCAGATGAAAAAAGAATTGAGTATGGATCCATATGTAAGTTCTCACGAGGTAGAGGTGCTTATTAAGCAATCTCCTGACAAATTACCCGCCGATTTTTTCGAAGGTATCTTCAGAGAGTATCTTTTAGATAAAAAAGTAAAATTCAACAAAACGATATTTAGATATGTGATCCACCGACTTGCTGATACAAAGTCAAATATTGCGATTGATTACTGTCTTGATGTATTAGTCGAGCATCCAGAAGAAACTGAGGATGTCTTAAGGTATTTATCTGCCATAGCTGTGAGGGATGAGCAGCTTGGCAAGCTCTTGGCATATATGAAATCTCAGGATGCACTTTACGATTATCAGCTCTATCAAATCGTCTCTTGGTTTTTTGAAAGAAAAACTTGCCCACCCACTTTATTGTCATTGTGTCTCGATTGGGCTAGGAATAAAAACAAAGCGCCATGGTTAAGAACCTATAGTATTGCATTGTTGGGTCTTTTTGGAGCTAGAGCTGAGCTTGATATGATTCGAGGTTTATATAGCGTGGCAAGTACAGATATTGAGAAAGCAGAAATAGTTATAGCTCTAAAGCGACTGGAAACCAGTCAGCGCAATGCATTTTATAATCAAGTGATTGCTGATGGTGAATTAATTAAGAGAGCTGTTGTGAAAACCAAAGGTACCAGTAATTAAATGACTCCGCGGCGGATATTAATCATGCGGACGGACCGGATGGGGGATTTAATCCTGTCTACGCCGGTATTGCGCACGCTGCGCGCCGCGTTCCCAGACGCGTATTTGGGAATGGCGATTGCCGACGAGTACAAACCGCTGCTGCAGGGACACCCCGATTTAAACGCTCTTTTTCTGTACGATAAAAAAGGTGAGCACCGCTCGGCGCTGGGAACTCTGAAATTCGCGCGACAGATTAAAGAACATCGGTTCGACACGGCGCTGATTCTCCATTCCACGAACCGCGCTGTTTTGACCGCGGTACTGGCGGGGATTCCTCGTCGGGTGGGTTACGCGCGGCGGCTGGGCTGGCTGTTGACCGACGCTGTTCCGTACATTAAATCGGAAGGAACCGTGCATGAAATTGATTACAACCTGCAGTTGGTCAAACGGCTGGGCGTTGAAACGGCGGATCGGACCACCTCGGTTGCTCTGGATGCTTCCGCCGAACCTGCCGTCACCCAATTTCTTGCTGAAAACGGATTAACCGGGAAACCGTTTGCCGTTCTGCATCCGGGCGCCAGTTGTCCGTCGAAACGCTGGCCGGAAGAACGGTTCGCACAATTGGGCGACTGGATCGTCGGGCGGTATCAAATGCCGGTCGTGGTAATGACCGGCCCTGCCGAACGAACAGCGGGACAGCGCGTGATTGAACGAATGAAAACGCCGGCGGTTTCCGCTGCGGGGCGGTTTAATATCGGCGAGCTCAGCTGGCTTTTAAAAAAAGCGTCGATTTTAATTTCCAATGACAGCGGCCCGGTTCATCTGGCTTGCGCCGTCGGCACGCCGGTTATTTCCATTTTCGGGCGGTGGGGCGGCGGGTTAAGCCCCGCGCGCTGGGGGCCTGCCGGTCCGCGTGCCGCCGCGCTGCATCATGATATCGGCTGCCGTCCCTGTCTGGCGCACCGGTGTACAATAGGATTTGTTTGTTTGCGTGCGGTCACGGTGGAAGAAGCGGCGGCTTCTGTCGATTTTCTTTTGAAGAGTATTGGATGAAAAAAACGGTCATTTGGATCGCGGCGCTTGGACTGGCCGGCGGATGTGTTTCCCCGGCGCAGTTTCATCCGAGGGGAACTGCCGGCGGCACGAAACAAGTTTCTGGGCCGCCCATTGTGATTGCCGCACCGCTGGCTGAAATCCTGGCAGGGGAAACGCTCGACTATCAAATTTATTATTTCGGAACGCCGGTTGCCACCGCCACGCTGACAACCTCGCCGCCGTCCGATTTAAAATACAAAGGGCTGGTCGAACTTAAATTTGAATCGCGCGCGCACTGGTATTTGCGGACAATCTATCCGGTCCGGACCATTTTAGTCAGCTGGGTCGACCCAAAAACCGTTGTGCCCCGCCGTGCCGAGGTCTACATCAAGCGGCAATGGCGTCTTTATCAGGATCAAATCACTTTTGATCATGAACGCGGCCTGGCGCTGCATAAAATTTCAGGCAAGAAAAGCATCACCGTGCCTATTCCTTCCAATGTGCATGACAGTTTAAGTTTAATCTACTACGCGCGCACCCTTCATCTGAAGCCGGGGGAGAATTTTCCGGTTCAGGTGACCGCCGATGGAAAAGTTTGGCAGCTGACCGCCCAGGCCAAACAAGCCGGAATAATCCGCGTTGGCCGCGCCGGTTATTTTCCGGCGATTGAAACGGAAATGGAGCTGGCCTACCCGATCCCGTTTTTTAACGGGGCCAACGCTCAAATCTGGTTCAGCGCCGACGGCAACCATATTCCGCTCGTGATTAAATTGAAGTCCCGCTTTGGTCCGGTCAGCGCTGTTTTGGCCAAGCGAACGGTGGTGTCGGAAGATAAAAACGATAGTGAGGAGGGTAAATAATGGAAGCGTCTCAAGAAAAAAGCTGGATTTCGCTGCTGCTGCGCATTGCGGTGGCTTCGTTGTTTATCGGTGCCGTGGTCCCGAAATTCCGAGAAGGCATGGATCTCGTCGCGGCATTTCAAGGAATGTTCCAGGGAACCTGGCTGCCGATGCCGCTTGTGAAATTGCACGCGCGCCTCACGCCCTGGGCGGAATTGTTGATCCCGATTTGGCTCATCAGCGGTTTTCGTCTGCGCTGGGCGTGGCTCTTCACGGGATTGTTCATCATTTCATTGGCATTCGGCATGATTGTTGCCAAGCAGGGTCCATCGGCTGCCGACAACTATTCTTATTTATTGTTGGCCATTGCCGGGCTTTATTTCAGCCGGTTTGACACGCTGAATGTGGACGCGATACTAGGCGGAAAAGGCGGCGATTGCTGCGGCGGAACCAGCTGCCACTAAATTAATTGCTCAAGAGGCGGCCCGGGCTATGGGGACCGTGGACACGCTCGGAATCGACTACCGATTCCGTCGCTCTGTCTCCGGCCTTGCCGAAGAACAATTCGATTCGGCCTCCGCCAAGGTCCACTTGCCCCATATCCCGATCCGCCTCTTACCACGCAGGCGCTTCGGGTGACGCGGGCGGGAGAGGCCTTCGCCGCCACGCGCGCAGCGAAGCGAGCACGGACGGCGGAGAGTGTCCCCGAGCGGCAGGACCCGAAGCGACGGAGGTTTGCAGATAAGCCCGGCCCGACTCTTGCTGAACGAAAAATTTTAGGAAGAGCGGGGGTGGAACAGTCCCAGGCTGGACGTGAATCCGTGCAGATGATTTTTCTGCGCGATCGGCCCGATCTCTCCGTTGCAGAAGAATCCTCCGACGGGAAAAGGGCCCAAGCCGCCCTGGATTGTTTTGATGTCGTAGTGCGGCTCGCCGTACAGTTCCTGTCCGCGGCCCATGCAGCTGAACAACAGTCCGCCGCGCGCTTTTTTGGGATGCGCGGCGGATTGTTGTTTTAACAGAAGCCCCAAATCTTCGCGCGAACTGTCGGCATCGCGTACATGAAACTGAATCGTCTGTCCTCGCTGAACCTGGTCGCCCACGGCCAGCGCTCCCGACGCCACATCCATCGCGATCAAGTTCCGGATCAAAAAATCACCGCGGCCGAATGACTGCTGATATTCATTGACCACCATGCCGATCAACAGCGCGCGCTGCGCCAGCTGGCGGTCTTTGTCGGTCAGTGAAACATACAATTGTTTCAGCGCTTCGGTGGCCGGCATTCCGGCCAATTCGAAGATCACATTCTCCTGCGCTTTGGTGATGATGAACGGCCGTCCGATCGGGCGGCAGCCCTGCGAGACCATGGTTTCCATCGCGATGTCGCCGGTCATCAGCAGGCCTACGGCTCCTTCGGGGATCAGATCGTCGTTTAAGAACAGAGCGTTTTCTCCGGGGCCGCGCGCGCCGCTGGCAAGTCCTCCGACGATCGGCATCGCCGGGTAAACCTGGCGCATCGAATCGAGCAGCGTCATGCAGTCGCAGCTGTACGGTTCGGGCAGCAGCACTCCAACCGGCTGTTCGCCGGGATTG
Organism: Candidatus Omnitrophota bacterium; assembly: GCA_023248155.1. Lineage (GTDB taxonomy): Bacteria > Omnitrophota > Gorgyraeia > 1-14-0-20-64-10 > 1-14-0-20-64-10 > JAHFFE01. The sequence goes on from JAHFFE010000002.1 coordinate 188,216, forward strand.
GCGCCGATTTTTTCAATCCAATAGCCGGAATCGCGCGGTTCGGCCAGATCTTCCGGCGAGACGGAGAACGGGTGCAGTTTTACGCGGGGCAGGCAGGCTGCCACAAGCGAAATGGCCGGCACGCCTTCGAGTTCCATATTCGACCCGACGATTCCGCCGCCGGTGCATCCGATCAAGATTGGCGAGCCGAGCGTACGGCGGATATGGCGCAGCTGACTGGCCCAATTCATGCGGTAGTGCGCCGACGCGAACAGGAAAGCGGCATGGATCGGCCGGTCCTGCAGTGTTTCCTGAACCTGCGCCAGGACGGAGTGAATCGCTTCAGCCGGATCCGTTTTGTCGGTGATGCCGGCCGCGAAAAACATTTGATCAGAAGAAGGAACCGATTCGCGATTCATTGGTATAATGTATTGTACACCATGTCAAAAGATCATAGTTTTGATGTTGTATCCAAAACCAATCTGCAGGAGCTGAAGAACGCACTGCAGATGGCTCAAAAAGAGATTCAGACCCGCTTCGATTTCAAGGGGTCATCGGCCTCCGTCAATTTTGAGGAAGGCGCCAACACCGTGAAGCTGACGGCCGATCATTCGGTCCAACTGCACAGCGTCGTCGATCTGCTTCAAAACAAACTGGTTCGCCGCGGCATTTCCCTCAAAGCGTTCGATTGGAAAGAACCCGAACAGCTTCCCTCGGGCGGCGCCAAGCAGCAGGCGGTTCTGCAGCAGGGGTTGTCGTCGGAAAAAGCCCGCGAGCTTTCCAAGGCGGTCAAGGGGCTGGGCATCAAGGTAGAGGCGCGCATCGAGGGGGATTCCGTCCGCGTTTCCGCCAAACAGATCGACGATCTTCAAGCCGTGATGCAGGCATTGCAGGCCAAGGATTTTGGCATTCCGCTGCAGTTCGAAAACTATCGATAAGGAGAAGGGAATGTTCGACAAGATCAAACAGCAAATGCAGATGTTCAAGCAGGCCGGCGACATGATGAAAGACGAAAGCGTGCGCGCGCTGCTGATGCATCCGAAGTTTCAGGAACTGATGAAAGACAAGGATTTTCAGAAAATCGCGCAGCAGCAGGACATGATGAAGCTGGCCACGCACCCGAAATTCCAGCAGCTGATGCGCGATCCGGAAATGATGCAGCTGCTTGCCAAAGCTCAGTCGAGCATGGCGGAAAAAAAGAAGGCATAACCTGAGGAGAACAGGATGAGAAAGCCGATTATAAGAATCGTCGGGGTATTGGGATTGTTGGTTGCGTTCGCGGGGTCGCGCGTTTGGGCCGAAGAGGCACCGGCCGCTGCTCCAGCCGTTGTGCAAACGGAAGCGCTTTCGGAGGCAGGTGTTGATGAAGGACCCGAGCCGGAATACGCGTTCGGCACCGTCAAGCAGATCAGCGGACAGGAACTGACGCTGACCGAATTTGATTACGACACCAACAAGGAAAAAGAAGTCGCCTACACCATCGACGCGACTGCCGAACTGAACAACGTCAAGTCGGCCAGTGAAATTGTTGTGGGCGATGAAGTGGATGTCGATTATTTCGTCCGCGACGGAAAGAATGTGGCCGTAGTCGTTGCCGTAGCCAAACCGTTGAATGACGCGGAAGGCCTGAACGACTAAACGGCGGTGACGCAGAATCTTTCTGCCGCCGAGCAAAAATTGACGCCGATGATGGAGCAGTACCGCTCCATCAAAAAAACGCTGGCCGCTGACACGGTACTGTTTTTCCGGCTCGGCGATTTTTACGAGATGTTTTTCGAAGATGCGGCTCGCGCTTCCGAAATATTGAACATCACGCTGACCGGGCGCGAGGGCGGGGCGGCCGGGCGCATTCCGATGTGCGGCATTCCGCACCACGCGTTCGGGTCCTATGTCCGCACGCTGCTCGACCGAAACCTCAAAGTGGCCGTTTGCGAACAGATCGGTGATCCGCAGGCCGCCAAAGGACTGGTGGAGCGCCGCATCACGCGCATCATTACGCCGGCCACTTACCTCGATGATGAAACCAAACCGCCGCAGCCCGAGTATCTGGTCTCCGTTTCCGTTGATCCGGCGCTCTGCGCGCTGCCTGCGCTCGACCCGGGCACCGGCGAGTTTTTTATCCGTGAAACCACGCGCGATCGCCTTCCAAATGAACTGGCGCTGCTGCGCCCGCGCGAACTGATCCTGCCGCGCAAACTTTCCGAAGATCTTTTGCTGAAGGCGTTCCTAAAAGAATCGGCCGACCGCGCCACGGTGACCGTCTACGACGACTGGATTTTTGATTCAAAAGAGGGAAGCCGTTTTTTGAAAGAAGGGTTTTCTCTGGCGTCGGAGCGGGCCGTTGCGTTTCACGACCGGCCGCTGGCCGTGGGCGCCGCCGGCGCGGTTCTCTATTATTTGAAAGAGCATCTGCATTTGGCGCTGGGTCACATCCGCGTTCCGGTGCTGCTTGCGAGCGGCGCATTTATGGGGCTCGACCGGCAGGCGGTCCGCAGTCTCGAGCTGGTTGCGCCGTTCGACGGACAGAACAAAGCCGGCACGCTGCTGGGCGTGATTGATCAGACCGTGACGCCGATGGGCGGCCGCGCGCTCTATCAGTGGGTGACGCATCCGCTGCTCGATTTGGAAACGATCAATCAGCGGCATGAGGCCGTCGAGCAATTGGTCCGCCAGACCGGACTGCTCAACGAGATCCGTCTTTTATGCAAGGGTGTCCGCGACGTGGAGCGAACCTTGAGCCGCCTGAATTATGGCGTTGCCAACGCGCGCGATCTGCTGAACCTGAAATTATTTTTCGAACGATTGCCGAGATTGATTGAAACGATTGTTCCGGCGCAAACCGTTTTGTTGAAACAGCTGCGTGAAGCGATGCGGCTGTTCCCCGATCTGCGTGAGGCCATTGACCGCGCCGTCACCGAATTGCCGCCGCTGACCGTGCGCGAAGGGGGCATGATCCGTTCCGGCTATTCCGCCGAGCTGGATGAACTGCACGGCCTCGATTCGCAGGGCAAGGAATGGCTTGCCGAATTTGAACGGCGCGAATCTGAGCGGACCGGCATCAAGTCGCTGCGTGTCCGGTACAACCAGGTATTCGGCTATTCGATCGAAATCAGCAAGTCGAACCTGGGCCGGGTTCCACCGGAATACCGGCGCAAGCAGACGCTGGCCAATGCCGAACGGTTCGTGGTTCCGGAACTGCAGCAGTGGGACGAGAAAATCACCGGCGCTCAGGAAAAAATCAAGGAACTGGAATATCAGCTGTTTCTGGGTCTGCGCGCGAAAGTGCTGGAACAGATCGACGCTCTTCAGCAGACGGCGCGTGCCGTCGGGTCGCTCGACGCGCTGGCCTCATTGGCATTTGTTGCCGCGCAAGGGCGGTGGGTCCGGCCGCAAATGACCGGCGGACTCGATCTGGAAATCAGCGCGGGACGGCATCCGGTCGTTGAGCGGATGCTGCCGGCCGGGCAGTTCGTCGAGAACGACGCCCGTTTAAACGGCGCCGAACATTTGATTTTACTGACCGGTCCGAACATGGCCGGCAAATCAACCTACATCCGCCAGACGGCGCTGATTGTTTTGTTGGCGCAGATCGGCTCATTTGTTCCGGCCCGGTCGGCCGTGATCGGCCTGGTCGACCGCATCTTCACGCGGATCGGCGCGCATGATGATCTGGCGCGCGGCGAAAGCACCTTCATGGTCGAAATGATTGAGATGGCGCAGATATTGCGCTCGGCTACGCGCCGCAGTCTGCTGATTCTCGATGAGGTTGGGCGGGGCACCTCCACATTCGACGGTGTCAGTCTGGCCTGGGCCATCTGCGAAAGTCTGGCGCAGGGCGAAGTCCGGCCGCGCACATTGTTCGCCACCCATTATCATGAATTGATTCAGTTGGAAGGCAAGCTGCCGGGCATGCGCAATTATTCGGTCGCTGTGAAAGAGACTCCGGATGGAATTATTTTTCTGCGTACCGTGGTGCCGGGCGGCTCCGACCGCAGTTACGGAATTCATGTCGCGCAGCTGGCCGGAATTCCTGCCGCGATTACGCGGCGTGCCTCCGAGATTTTACAAGTGCTCGAAACCGAAAACTCTGTCGCCACGCAGGCCATTGAAGGCAAGCCGGCGGCAGCAACCCATCCGATCATAGAACAAATCAGTAAAGTTCCTCTCGATCAAATAACGCCGCTGGAAGCGTTGACGCTAATTGCGGAGTGGAAAGAACAACTGAAGAATAACAATGTTTAAGGGCTATGTCATTTCGACGAGCTTAGCGAGGAGAAATCTCGTTCTTGGGATTTCTCGGCCTTACGGCCTCGAAATGACGATCAGAGGGATTTTATTTTAATGGGAAAAATCAAAGTTCTTTCGGAGATCGTCGCCAATAAAATCGCCGCCGGCGAAGTGATCGAACGGCCCGGTTCCATCGTGAAAGAACTGATTGAGAATGCGCTGGATGCCGGCGCTCTGTCGGTTGATATCGACATTGAGCATGGCGGCCGCAGTTTGATCCGTGTTTCCGACGACGGGTCCGGCATGGACGAGGCCGACGCGAAACTGGCGTTTCAACGGCATGCGACCAGCAAAATTTCCGGCATCGACGACCTGCAAACAATCATTTCTTACGGATTTCGCGGTGAAGCGCTGGCCAGCATCGCCGCCGTGTCGCGCTGCCGGCTGATTACGCGAACGGCCAAAGCCGCTTCCGGCACCGAGGTCGTTGTGGAGGGCGGGGCCGTGAAGGCGGTTCAGGCGCACCCGTGCCGCGTTGGAACGATTATTGAGGTGCGCGATCTTTTTTTCAACACGCCGGCCCGCCGGAAATTCCTCAAAAGCGAGTCGGCCGAGACCGGATTGATCACCGACATCGTCTCGCGCATGGCGCTGACCGCGCTAAAAACCCGTTTCACGCTGAAGTCGGGAGAAGAGGTGTTATTGAATCTGTCGCCGGCCGAAAGCCTGCTGACGCGCGCGGCTCAGATTCTTTCCGACGGAAAAACAGAGGCGCTGTTGAAACTTTCAATTGAAAAAGAGGCGATGCGGCTGACCGCCATCGTCGGGAAACCGTCGCTGACGCGCGGCAACCGCAGTCAGATCCACTGGTTCGTCAACAAACGCTCCATCAAATCGCTGCCGCTTTCTTACGCGTTTCATGCCGGCTATCACGGCCGGTTGATGGAAGGGCGGTTCCCGGTCGGCGTTCTTTGTCTGGAACTGGATCCGGCGCGCATCGATGTGAATGTCCATCCGACCAAACAGGAGATCCGCATTTTCAGCGAGCCGGAAGTGACCGGGTTCATTCAGCAGGCCGTGAAAGATCTTTTGCTTGAAACCAGCCCGCTGGCTCCGGAGTTGAAAACGGCTACTGTCGCGGGGCCCGCGACTGTTCGTCATTATCCGCTTTCTTCGGGCGGCACACAGCAGTCGTCCTGGGGTTCCGTGATGGACCGCGCTTCGGCTCCGGGCCGTCCGCAGGTTCCCGTATCCGAACTGGAACAGGCGCTGCAGGCTCCGAAACCGCTGACGCTGAAGAACATGCGCGTGACGCGGATTCTTGGACAACTGCACGGCACATTTATCGTGGCCGAAACCGAAGACGGTTTTCTGATGGTCGATCAGCATGCCGCGCACGAGCGCGTTATGTACGAAGCGCTGCTTCGAAACCTTAAAAGCAACAGCCCTGAAAAACAAAACCTGTTTCTCGACGAGGCGCTCGAGATTTCGGTCCGTCAGAAAGAACTGTTCAAGCAGTCGCTGCCGCTGCTGCAAAAAGTCGGGTTCGACCTGGAATCGTTCGGCGGCAACAGCTGGGCCGTGCGCGCGGTTCCGGCCGTCTTCGCCCGGTTCAACGCCAACCAGATCATTCATGATTTTCTGGATCAGGCCGAAGAAGGAAAATTGCGCACCACGCTCGACGAGAGCGCCGAGGCCGTCGCCGCGCTGTGCGCCTGCAAGAAAAAATCGGTGAAGGCGCACGATCCACTCGATTTCCGGCAGATGCAGGCGCTGCTCGAGCAGCTGGCGCTCTGCGAGAATCCGTTTAACTGTCCGCACGGCCGGCCGACCTTTTTCACGCAGACGATGACGAACCTCGAACGGCAATTCAAGAGGATCGTATGAGCGAACAGCCGCTGCAGCTTGCCGACGATCATTTTTGTTTCGGGTGCGGTTCAAAAAATCCGCGCGGCCTGCAGTTGTCGTTCACCCTCGACAAAATAAAAAAACAGATTTCAACGGTCTGGACGCCGTCGAAAGAACTGCAGGGTTACGCCAATGTCGTGCACGGCGGAATGACGGGGCTGGTGCTTGATGAGTTGATGGGCAACCTGCTTTACCTGAACGGAACGCCGGCGGTAACCGCTGAAATGAAGGTCCGTTTTCTAAGACCCGGCACTGTGAATGAACCGCTGAATTGCCGCGCCTGGATTGTTGAACAAAAAACAGAGGGATCCCGAAAATCTTTTCAGATGGAATCGGAAGCGGTGAATAGCCTTGGAAAGGTGATTGCGAAGGCATCGGGCCGGTATGTGGCGATGAATGGATAGCGAGACCGAGGTAAAGTTTGTTTTTACCGATCCGTCTGCCTGGGCCCGCCTTTGCCGCCTCACGACGCTGGGTCCGTTACGGCGGACACGGCAAGCTCGGGAACTGCAGAAAAATATTTATTGGGATACGCCGGACCGGCAGCTTTTCCGCAAGAAAGCGGTGTTGAAACTGCGTCTGGTTCGCGGCGGGCGGTCCGAATTGACCTTCAAGAAAGAATCCAGCCGGCAGGGAAGTATTTCCAACCGGATTGAAGTCACAGTGCCGGTCCGCATGATTCCTCTGGGTGCGGTGATGCCGGCGGCTTGGCTCGAACTGGAGCCGGTTCAGAGGGCGCGTGCCTTGGTTCCGTCGACAAAATGGGTTCCGGTGCTGACGATGGAGACCGACCGGATCCGAATCTTTTTTTCCGGCGGCCGGCCTGTTTTGGAAATGGATCTGGATTCCGTGCGTGTTGCACGCGGCGGCCGCGTGGCGCTGAAGCATCGCGAGCTGGAATTGGAAAACATCGCATTGCCGCCGCAGCAGTTTTCGGAGATCGTCGCCGCTTTCAAAAAAGAATGGGCGAAAAAACTGAAGACCTCTCGTTTTTCAAAACAACAAATTGCATTTCAACTGTTGAATAGGCCCGGTTATAAATAAGTGAGCGCTGCTTCCATTCCTGACGATCTGTTCGCGGCTCCCGCGCCGGACCGCTCGTTTGTCATCTCCCGCTCACAGCTGGAGATGTACCGGAAATGTCCGCGCTGTTTCTGGCTGCGCAAACGCCACGGCATCGAACAGCCCGACAGTTTTCCATTCACGCTCAACAACGCCGTCGATTTTCTGGTCAAGCGGTCGTTCGACGGGTACCGCCGCCGCGGCGAGCTGCCTCCGATGCTGCAAGCGCACGGCTTGAATGCGAAACTGTTTTCGGACCAGCAAAAACTCGATGAATGGCGCAACAACCGCAAAGGGATCCGCTGGACTGATCCGTTAACCGGCGTAACGCTCTACGGCGCCGTCGACGATATTCTGGAATTTCCCGACGGATCGCTGGCCGTTATTGATTACAAGGCGTCCGGTTCGGCGGATGGGAAGGTTTATCCGTCGTACCAGTTTCAGCTGGAAACCTACACCTACCTGCTTCAACGGCTCGGATTTAAAACGGCGCCCACCGGATATCTGGCTTATTTTCTGGCCGTGAAAGATCAGGAATTTGAAGGACAACTTCCTTTCCGGATGGTTGTCAGAGAAGCGGAATTAAACCCGGCCGGTGTCGCCGATTATTTCCGCGCGGCGGTTGAATTAAGCCAATCGGATCGGGTGCCGGCCAGCGGGGAAGAATGCGATCTCTGCCGTTTTGTCGGGGAAACCTTGCCGGTGATTAAGTGTTAGGCAGCTTTACGAACGATGTTGCCTTTTTTCAGGCAACGCGTGCAGACTGAAATCCGTTTGACCGCGCCATTAATAATGGCCCGTATGCTTTGCAGGTTCGGCATGAACCGGCGGATGCTCTTCCGGGCGATATGCTGTCCGATTCCGCCCTCTTTCTTCGGCTTACCCTTTCGGGTTACCGCGTGGCCCGCCATCGGCCCTTTACCGCAAATCTCGCATCGTTTTGACATCAGAATCCCTTTATAATAGAAACGACATGATACCGCCGGAATCAGAACTCGTCAAGAAGAATCCCCCCGTAAAAGCCGACCAGGATACTTTGCCGGGGCTCGACAGCCCTCTGCAGAGCCTTAAAGGGATCGGCCCGAAGCGCTCCACACTGTTCCAGCGGCTCGGCATCAAGACGCTGCGTCAGCTGCTCTATCATTTTCCGAAACGGCACGAGGATCGCCGCGCGTTTCTGCCGATTGCCAAAATCACGCCCGGCCAGAAATGGACCGTGCGCGGCAGAATTGCCAGCACCAGCCTGTTCCGCGCAAAAACCGGCACCGTCATTTTTCAGATCTCCGTTCGCGACGAGACGGGACTGATTACGGCGATCTGGTTCAACCAGCCGTACATGCGCCGCTGGTTTCCAAACGGTTCCGAGATCATTTTGTTCGGCCAGGTGGAGTTGGCCGGCAAGCGTCTGCAGATGATCGTGCCGGAATTTGAACTGATTCCGCCCGCCGCGGCGGGGGAACCGCACCAGTCGCTGCATATGGGCCGCGTCGTTCCGATTTATCCGGCTACTTCGGGGCTGCATCAGCGCGAACTGCGCGTTGCCGTGGCAGCGGCGCTGAAGGAGTTATTCGACCGCCTGGAAGATCCGCTGCCTCCGGCGCTGATTGAAAAACAAAAACTACTTGGGTTTGCCGTGGCGCTGAAGCGCATTCATTTTCCGCCGCTTCCCGAGGCGATTGCTGCCGCGCAGGATCGGATGACTTTCGATGAACTGCTCTGTTTTCAGATCGGCATGGGAATCCGCCGCCGGTTGATGCAGTCGCGGCCCGGCATTTCATTTCCGGTCGGCACCGAAGCGCTCGAGCGCTGGAAAAAATCACTGCCGTTTTCGTTGACCGGCAGCCAGCAAAAAGCGATTGCCGAAATTTCCGCGGACATGGGCTCGCCGCGCCCGATGAACCGGCTGCTGCAAGGCGAAGTCGGCTCGGGCAAAACGGTGGTGGCCGCGTTCGCGATGGTGGCGGCCGTTCAGGCCGGGTATCAGACGGCTGTGCTGGCTCCGACCGAAGTATTGGCGCGCCAGCATTATTTAAGTTTGTCGCGTCTGCTGGAACCGGCCGGCATCACGGTGTATCTGCTGACCAGTTCCACCGAACCGGAACGCCGTAAACAGATCATCTCCGGAATTTCGGAAGGGACTATTGGTTTGATCGTCGGTACGCACGCGCTGCTCGAACCGTCGGTTTCATTCGCGAAACTGGGCCTGATTATTATCGATGAACAGCAGAAATTCGGCGTCGAACAGCGCAACGCGATGACGGCCAAAGGCCG
>JAHFFE010000002.1:197672-350776 GCA_023248155.1 Candidatus Omnitrophota bacterium
CTCTATGGCGAAATGGATGTTTCGACGATGACCGACCGTCCCGCCGGCCGCCAGCCGATCCGCACGCGCTGGGTCGATTCGACGCGGCGCGACGAAGTATTCGCTTCGGTTCGGAAGGAACTCGACGCCGGACGGCAGGCCTATGTCGTTTGTCCGCGCATCGGCAAGGAAAAAGAAAAAGCAAAAATAAAAAGCGAAACCCAGAACCAGTGGGATAAAACGTTCGCCGCGCCGGTAGAAGAAGAACCGCCCGAACCATCGGTGGCAACCGCCACGGCGATCTTCGCCGAGTATCAGAAGATTTTTTCCGGCTACCGGGTCGGGTTGTTGCACGGACGGATGCAGCCCGATGAACAGCGCCGCGTTTTTGCGGCGTTCCGTGAAAAAGAAATTCAGGTGTTGGTGGCTACGCAGTTGATTGAAGTCGGCGTCGATATTCCCAACGCCACTGTGATGGTGATCGAGGGGGCCGAGCGGTTCGGCCTTTCGCAGCTGCATCAGCTGCGCGGCCGCGTCGGCCGCGGCGAACACGAAGGGACCTGCATCCTCGTCGCGGAACCGAAATATCCGGACAGCGTCACGCGCATGCAGACAATGGTGGAGCTGTCCGACGGATTCAAGATCGCCGAAGAAGATTTAAAACTGCGCGGCCCCGGCGAGATGCTGGGCAGCCGCCAGTCGGGCTTGCCCGATCTGAAATGTCTTGAATGGGCCACGCAGGGCAAATGGCTTGAGACGACCCGCGCCGAGGCCGAACAGTTATTGACGCAGGACCCCGGCCTCAGTCGATCCGAACACCGGTTATTAAAAAAAGAAATCATCCTTCGTTTTCCGAGAATGCTGGAGACCACCGCGTGAGAATTACCGGCGGCGCTTATTCCGGACGGGTTCTTCGGGTTTCTAAAACGCTGGAGTTGCGGCCTACTCAGGATTATGTGCGGCAGGCGCTCTTTAATATTTTAGGCGATGCCGTAGAGGGAAGCCGGATACTGGACCTGTTTGCCGGCACCGGCGCACTGGGCATTGAAGCGCTCAGCCGCGGCGCTGCCTCAGTTGATTTTGTCGAAAAAGATATTCCGGCCGTCCAGTCGATCCAAAAGAGTCTGGAACAGCTGGACTGGACCGAACTGGGGTCTAAAACCCGCATAATCCGCAAAGAAGCGCTGGCGGCGCTGGCGCAATTGGACCAGCAGGGATGCCGGTATCAGTTTGTCTTTTTAGACCCTCCGTACGGCGAGGATTGGCCCAGAAAAACCTTGAACGCCTTATCCCGCTATGCTATAGTTTCCCCCGGTGGCTGGGTGGTCGTAGAACAGGCTAAACGCGACCCGATTCCTGACCCCGATTTAGGGGAAAAGGGGCTTTTTTCACTCCGCCGAAAGCAATTGTACGGGGATACAGTCCTTCTTTTTTACCAGCAGTAAGGTCTTAACCCCCCAAAAAGGAGTTTGTTTGTCCGGTGAAACAGCGACGGTCCGCAGGATCCCGCATTGCGGTTTATCCGGGCACCTTTGATCCCGTTACGAACGGTCATCTGGATTTAATCCGGCGCGCGGCCGAACTTTTCCCGCGCGTGATCGTCGGTGTTGCCGTGACCAACAGCAAAGAGACGCTGTTTTCCGTCGAGGAGCGCGTTGAATTTCTGCGGCGGGCGACGCGGGCGATCAAGCCGGTGACGGTGCTTCCGATGGAAGGATTGGCCGTTAAATTCGCGCGCATTCACAAGGCTCCGGTCATTCTGCGCGGGTTGCGGATGTTGTCCGATTTTGAATATGAATTTCAGCTGGCATTGACCAACCGCCAGCTGGATCCGACGATTGAAACGGTTTTTTTGATGCCTTCCGCCGAATATTCGTATTTATCGTCGCGGTTGATTAAAGAGGCGGCGTCGCTGGGAGCGGATGTGCGCGGACTGATTCCAAAGTTCGTCGTTCCAAGGCTTCAGGAGAAGCTGGGCCGGTGAAGATTAAAGTCGCCGACATTCCGGAAGAGGAAAGCCTCACGCTTCAAGAATCGTTGCGGCCGGAGCCGCTGCGTTTGGAAACTCCGGTCTGGAAATTTTCGGGACCGCTGGAACTGACGGCATCGTTCCAGCGTACCGATGATGTCGTACTGGTTGCCGTGGAATTATCCGGTCCGACACAGCGCGTCTGCGCGCGGTGCCTGGAGCCGTACTCGGCCGATTACAGCGGCCGGTTTCATTTGGATTATCAGCTGAACCCTTCGATGACGCTCGACATCACCGAAGATGTTCGGCAGGAAATTTTACTCAGTTATCCGGTTCGTCCGCTGTGCCGGGACGATTGCCGGGGATTGTGTCCCCAGTGCGGGGCCAATTTGAATGAAAGGAGTTGTTCTCATGCCTCTTCCTAAGCGTCGATTCTCGCGTTCACGCCGTGACAAGCGCAGAACGCAGATCCACTTAAAAGCTGCTTCCGTGACGAAGTGTTCTCAGTGTGCTTCGCCGTTGGTGACGCACCAGATCTGCACGGTCTGCGGTTATTACCGCGGCCGCGCCGTGGTTGCCGTTAAAACCAAGAAATCCGCGTAAAAAACTCCATGGTCCGGATCGGAGTCGACGGAATGGGCGGCGACCGCGCGCCCGGCGTCGTGGTAGATGGAGCCGTTGAAGCGGCCCGTTCACTGAAGGTCGAAATTGTTTTGATCGGTCCGAAAGATGTTATGGACCGTGAACTCAAACGGCATTCGTCTGTCCCGTCCAACCTGCGCGTGCATCATGCGCCCGAGGTGATCGGAATGGCCGAATCTCCGGCTGCCAGCGTCCGCAAGAAACCGAACTCCTCCATCTGCCAGATGGTTGAATTGGCAAAAAACGGCGAGGTCGACGCGATCGTCAGCGCCGGAAACACCGGAGCCGTTGTCTGCGCCGCGACGATGGGACTGGGTCTGCTCGAAGGAATCGAGCGGCCCGGCATTGCCGTCGTGATCCCCTCCGTGAAAGGACCTGTGGCCGTTCTCGATGTCGGCGCCAACATTGATCCCAAACCGGCGCACCTGTTCCAGTACGGATTGATGGGATCAGTCTACATGCAGCATGTGCTCAACGTGGACAATCCATCGGTCGGTCTGCTGAATGTCGGCGAAGAAGAATCCAAAGGAACCGATTTCATGAAGCAGGTATTTAAACTGCTGGGCGATTCCGACCTGAACTTTATCGGCAATGTGGAAGGCCGCGACATTTACCGCGGTAAATCGCATGTGGTGGTGACCGACGGCTTCGTCGGTAATGTGACGCTGAAAGTGTCGGAGGGAATCGTCTTCGCGCTGACCGAACTGCTCAAGCGGGAACTCAAACGAACCTGGCTCAATAAAATGGGCGCGTTGTTGCTGCTGCCGGCGTTCAAGCGGCTTAAAAAACAGCTCGATTACGCGCAGTACGGCGGGGCCCCTCTGCTGGGTGTGAAGGGTGCCTGTTTTATCGGGCACGGATCTTCGTCGGCGCATGCGATCCATAACGCGATCATCGCGGCCGTCACTTTTGTTTCACACGATGTGAACCGCGCCATTATCGAGAAGGTTCAACAACAACCAAAAGGGGCCGCGGTATGAGCCGAGCTGTTGGATTTAAAGGTCTTGGTTTTTATCTGCCCGAACGGATCATGACCAACGATGATGTCGCAAAGATCGTTGATACCAATGATGAATGGATCCGTACGCGCACCGGCATCTCGACGCGGCGCATTGCCGCGGCGAATGAAAATACCAGCGACCTGGCCGTCAAGGCTGCGCAGGCCGCCATCGCCGACGCCGGCCTGACCGTTAATGACATCGATCTGATTCTTGTGGCGACAATGACGCCCGATATGCCGTGTCCGTCGACCGCCTGCCTGGTGCAGACCAAGCTGGGCGCTCCGACGATTGCGGCGACCGATGTATCGGCCGCCTGCTCCGGATTTGTTTACGGCGTCGTCGTGGGCCAGCAGTTTATCGCCAGCGGAACTTACAACCATGTGCTGGTAATCGGCGCCGAGGTGCTCTCGCGCGTCGTCGACTGGCAGGACCGTTCCACCTGTGTTTTATTCGGCGACGGCGCCGGCGCGGTGGTGTTGGGGCCGGTCGAAAGCGGCGGCATTTTATCGACGGTGCTGGGCGCCAATGGCGCGCAGGCCGATCTGTTGAAAGTGCCCGGCGGCGGCACGGCTCAGCCGACTTCGCTGGCGTCGATCGAAGCCCGCGCCCATTATTTGAAAATGAACGGCGGCGAAGTATTCAAGCATGCGGTGCGCGGCATGTCCGACGCGGCGTTGCTGGCGATCAAGAAGGCCGGCATTTCTCCCGAGAAAATCGCCTGCGTTGTTCCGCATCAGGCCAATATCCGCATCATCCAGTCGGTCGTCGAGCGCGCCGGAATTCCGATGGAAAAAGTTTATTTGAATGTTCACCGCTACGGCAACATGTCGGCCGCATCGACAGTGGTTGCGCTTTGTGAGGCCGTGAAAGAAGGCCGCATCAAGAAGGGCGATTACGCGCTGTTGGTCGCATTCGGCGCCGGTCTCACTTGGGGCGCTGCCGTAGTCCAGTGGTAGCGCCGTACGCATTATTATTTCCGGGGCAGGGCGCGCAGTCCATCGGCATGGGCAAAGATCTGGCGGCCGCCTATCCTGCAGCCAAAGCCCGCTTTGACGAAGCCGACGCGATTCTGGGCTACTCGATTAGTCAACTCTGCTGGGAAGGTCCCGCCGATCAATTAACCCGCACCGAGCATTGCCAGCCGGCGCTCTATGTTTCTTCATTCGCGGCATTGGCCGCGCTGGAATCGGAATTGGGAAACAAAGCTCCTTTAAAACCATCGGCCGGCGCCGGGTTAAGTCTGGGTGAATATACGGCATTGGCGGCGGCCGGGGCGGTCTCATTTGCCGACGGATTGAAGCTGGTCCGTTTGCGCGGGCAGGCGATGCAGGAAGCGGCTCAGAAAACAGCCGGTGCGATGGCCAGCGTTTTGGGAATGGAACTCGACGCGCTTTCCGCGGTGTGCGCCGAGAGCGGCGCGCAGGTAGCCAATTTAAATTCACCGGGGCAGATCGTTATTTCCGGAACCGCCGAATCGGTTGCGGCCGCTTCCGCGAAAGCAAAAGAAAAAGGGGCCAAGCGGGTGATTCCGCTCGAGGTGGCCGGCGCGTTTCATTCCCGATTAATGGAGCCCGCTGCCGATAAGCTGCGGCAAGCGCTTCTTTCGGTCGGGGTTCAGAATGCCCACTATTCAGTCCTAAGTAACGTTACGGGGGTTTATCATGCCGATCCAGAGTCGATTCGAAAACGGTTAGTGGAGCAATTAACCCATTCTGTAAATTGGATCGGCTGTGTTGAAACAATGGCTAAATCAGGCATTAAAACCTATTTTGAGCTGGGATCCGGCACCGTTCTCAAGGGGCTGGTCAAGAAGATTGATCCGGAAGCGGTGGTCTATTCCGTTGGAACTCCGGAGCAGGTAAAGGAAGTTGCGGGGTTGTGGGCTTAAAGAACTTGACAAAAAAGACGGCATCGCTATACTGGCAAGATACAAATTTTTAGGAGGATTACAATGAGCAATCTGATCGAGAAGGTAAAAGGAATTGTGGCGGAGCAGTTGGGTGTTAAGCCGGAAGAAGTGACGCCGGAAGCCAAGTTCATCGATGATTTGGGCGCCGATTCGCTCGATACCGTCGAATTGGTCATGGCTCTGGAAGAAGAGTTTGGTCTCGAGATCCCGGATGAAGAAGCCGAGAAGCTGGTTACCGTCGGCGACGCCATCAAGTACATCGAGACGAAAGCCGGCCAGAAGGCCTCTTAAAAAAACCGCAGGTTTCTCTCCCTCGTGGAAAAAAAACGCCGCGTTGTTGTCACCGGTTTGGGGGTTATTTCCCCTGTCGGGAACACCGTTTCTGAAGCGTGGGATTCGATGGTCCACGGCAAGAGCGGTGTCGGTCCGCTTTCTTTGTTTGATGCTTCCCAATATCCGACGAGAATCGCGGCTGAGGTCAAAAATTTTGACCCCTCCGCGCATCTCTCCCATAAAGAGCTGAAGCATTCCGACCGGTTCGTCCAGTTTTCGGTGGTGGCCGCCAAACAGGCGGTTGCCGATGCCAAGCTGGACATGACCCAGCAGGATCCGACGCGCGTCGGCGTCTGGATCGGCACCGGCATGGGCGGCTTGGGAACGCTGGAAGAAGGATACCGCGATCTCTCGACGCGCGGACCGAGCAAGGTCCGCCCGTTTTTCATCCCGATGATTATCTGCAACATGGCGCCGGGCCAGGTTTCCATCAGCATCGGCGCCAAAGGTCCGAATTCTTGCACTGTCAGCGCCTGTGCTTCCGGCGCGCATGCCATCGGTGATGCCAAAGAAATCATTGAGCGCGGCGCGGCCGATGTCGTAGTTTGCGGCGGATCCGAATGCGCGATCACGCCGCTGGGCGTGGCCGGTTTCTGCGCGCTGAAAGCGTTGTCAACGCGCAACGATGAGCCGTTGACGGCCAGCCGCCCGTTTGACAAAACGCGCGACGGATTCGTGATCGCCGAAGGCGCGGCGATGATTGTATTGGAAGAGCTGGAGCATGCGAAAGCCCGAGGCGCGCACATTTACGGCGAGCTGGTCGGTTACGGCATGACCGGCGACGCCTACCATATTACGGCGCCGGATCCGGATGGAACCGGTGCGGCCGGAGCAATGGCCGCGGCACTCAAGACCGCCGGCATCAAGGGCGATCAAATTTCCTATATTAACGCGCATGGAACTTCCACGCCGCTGAACGATAAAATTGAAACCAAAGCGATCAAGCAGGTATTTGGCGCGCAGGCGTACAAAATACCGGTCAGCTCGACGAAGTCTACAACGGGCCATCTGCTGGGCGCCGCCGGCGCCATTGAATTCATGGCCTGCTGTCTGGCTCTGAAAGACCAGACCATTCCACCCACCATCAATTACAAAACGCCGGATCCGGAATGCGATCTCGATTATGTTCCGAATGAGGCGCGCCGCGTGAAACTCGACTATTTAATGAGCAACTCACTCGGCTTTGGCGGGCACAATGTCAGTTTGATCGTCAAGAAATTCGAAGGATAAACCCGGAGAGCGCATGCTTCTTCAAGGTAAAAAAGGACTGGTGGTCGGCGTCGCGAATAAACGATCGATCGCCTGGGCGATCGCGCAGGCGGCCCACCGCGAGGGGGCCCAGCTGGCGTTTACCTATCAGGGCGAGCGGTTAAAAGAATCGGTGACCGAACTGGCCGCTTCGTTGGGCGGAACCAGCCCTTTGTTTGAGTGCGATGTCACCAATGACGCGCAGATTCAGCAGGCGATCGACGGCGTCAAAGCGTCTTTCGGAACGATCGATTTCCTGGTCCACGCGGTGGCGTTCGCCAAGCGCGAGGAATTGGAAAACGAATTCGTGACCACTTCGCGCGAAGGGTTCAAGATGGCGCTTGATGTTTCCAGCTACAGTCTGGTGGCGCTGGCGCAGAAAGCGGCGCCGATCTTTTCCGAGGGGGCCAGCATTATCGCGCTGACCTACTACGGCGCAGAGAAGGTCATTCCCCGTTACAACGTCATGGGCGTGGCCAAAGCGGCGCTGGAAGCGGCGATCCGCTACCTGGCGTTCGATCTGGGCGCCAAAAAGATCCGCGTCAACGGCGTCTCAGCCGGACCGGTGCAGACGCTGGCCGCGCGCGGAATTTCCGGTTTTACCGATATGATGAAAATTGTCGAGTCCCGCGCGCCGCTGCGGCGCAATGTGGAAATCGGCGAGGTCGCCAATGCAGCGGTGTTCCTGCTCTCTCCATTATCGTCGGGCATCACCGGTGAGATCCTCTACGTCGATTGCGGCTATAACATCGTCGGAATGTAACGATGGCGCATGGTTGGCGTTCCCGCCAGCATCACTATAAACAAAAACTCCGCTCTGAAGTGGTTGTCTTCGCCGCCGGCGCGCTGATTCTCGGTTTCCTTTTTTCCGTCTGGGCCGATTCGCAAATGAAATCCAGTGCGTCATACCGTCACAGTTTAGCCGCGCCGTATTCCGCGCCGCGTCCCGCGTCCGATACATTCTCGGATATTTTGCAAAAACAAACCGTTGACACCGATTGGGATTCCTACACTCACGGGAAATCTTCTCCGGAATCGGAACCGCAAGCGGAAACAGGGCAGGAAACGCCCGCTTCAACTGAAACCCCGGCATCCCCGTCAGCGGTTGTCCCCGAACCAGCTGCGCCGACGATGCCCGCACTGTTTTCGGGGCCGGCCGCAGCCGCCTCGTATGACTGGGTCGAGATCCTTCTTCCGGCCGTGATGGAATCGACGATGCCGGTGGTGATGGATACCGCGATGCACCGGTTGACCAGCGCGATGGAAGCCGCCGGTGAACACTCACTGGCGCGCCGGTTCACCGAAGAAGAGTTCAACCGGTTCGTCGTCAATTATGTCAACCGTGAATCGGGCGGGCAGCTGCGGTCAATGCGCGTAGGGCTTCGGCCCGAAGGATTTTTATTCCAGGCCCAGGCGTTTGTTGGAAAAGATCAGTTTCCGGTCAGCGGGTTAATCCGTTTCTCTCTCTCCGATTTCACCCCAAAACTTTCGATCAAAGAATTGAAAATTGCTTCCCATGCGGTTTCCGATAAAACCTGCGGTCAACTCGAAAAACTGGTTAACCAGAAAATCGCCCAGAAAAATTATCCGCTGCAGGTTAAAGAGTTTCAGATGAAGGATGGGGCGGTCTGGATGTCGGTCGAAACCGTCTAGCCGTTTACCGAAAAAGGCCCATCTGCTCTCCCGCCACAACTATATGTAGGGGTTTTTATTTTAGGTTACCCCATGATATTGATCTTAAGCACAACTACGGTATAATGAATCTAACTTTGGGAGAGAAGATAAAATCCTGTGCGTTTTAAAAAACTTGAACTGATCGGTTTTAAATCATTCGCGGATCCGACCGCGCTCATTTTTGAGCCGGGCGTGACTGCCGTAGTCGGTCCCAACGGCTGCGGAAAATCGAATGTGGCCGATGCCATCAAATGGGTGCTCGGCGAACAGTCGGCGCGCGAACTGCGCGGCGGCCGGATGGAAGATCTCATTTTCAGCGGCTCGGACCGGCGCGATCCGGTGCATTACGCCGAAGTTTCCCTCACGCTCGACAACTCCCAGAAAAAACTTCCGGTCGATTACGAAGAAGTGACGATCTCCCGCCGGCTGTTCCGTTCCGGAGAGAGCGAATACCTTCTCAATAAAACAGTGGTCCGTCTGCGCGACATTCACGAAATGCTGATGGGCACCGGCGTCGGTACATCGGCCTATTCGCTGTTTGAGCAGGGGCGGATCGAGCAGATTATCAGCGCCAAGCCCGAAGACCGCCGCGCTGTGTTTGAAGAAGCGGCCGGCATTACCAAATTCAAATCGCAGAAACGCGAAGCGATGCGCCGCCTCGAGGAGACCGAAGAAAATCTTTCCCGCGTCACCGATATTGTCGTCGAAGTGCGCCGCCAACTGCAGTCGCTGGAGCGGCAGGTGCGCCGCGCCAAATCGTATCAGGACCAGTATGAACAGCTCAAGCAGATGGAAGTCCGTCTGGCGCGCGGCGAAACGGTCCGCCTCAATCTTTTGTGGAACGAGAAGCAATCGGTATTGGATTCGGCGCAGCGGCAGCTCGACTCAGCCGAATCGGAATCAGCCGAGCAGGAACAGCGCTTAAACCGCGCCCGGGCCGCGGCCGCGCAGGCCGAGCAATCGCTGGCGTCGGCGCGCGAGGCCTATTTGTCGGTGGTGCACCGGCAGGAAACCGTCGAGAGCGGTCTGCAGGTTCATCGCGAACGGATTGCCGAAGCGCAGTCCCGTTCCGAAACACTGGTACAGGAAGTTTCGGAAGTGCAGCAGCGCCTGCTGGATTTGGACCGTCAGGAAAAAGAACTGGCGGAACTGCTGGCCCGCGAAGAATCGGTCCGGAATGAAAAGCAGGAGCGCATCAATCAATGGCAGGTTCGTTTAGAGCAGGAACTGCGTGTCGTCGAGGAAGCGCAGGGAGCGATTTCCCGCGCGCGGCAGTCACTGCTCGAAGCGACCCACGCTCAGGTGCAGGCAAAAAATGAATTGGCTCGTGTCCGTCAGGAATCGGTGCGGCTTGAAGCGCGTTCGTCGCGGCTGCAGATGGAGCTGTCCAAAGTATCGGCCGAAATTCAGCAGAGTCAGTCCCGGCTGGGCGGAATGGAAGCCGGTTTCTTCGAATTAAAAGCAGCGCTCGATCTTCTGGAAACGGACCGTCTGAAAAACCGCGAAAATCTTTCGGCGACCGAATCGCTGTTGATGATGGTTCAGCAGGAAGTGTTCGGCCTGGAACAGGAATGGACGCGATTCGGATCTCAGCTGGAAATGCTGCGCGGATTGCTGGCCAGCCATGAGGGTTACTCCAGCGGCGTCAAAGAATTTTTAACGGCCATCGATCAGGGGCGCCTTTCTCGCGACGGGATTTTCGGCGTTCTGGCCGAACTGATCCAGGTGGCGTCTTCGGAAACGGCCGCCGTCGACGCGGCGCTCGGACCCTGGTCCGAGGCGGTCGTGGTTGAGTCGTCCGAGGTGGCCGAGCGCTGCCGCGCTTATCTGGAGCAAACCAAAGCCGGCCGTGTTCTTTTTCTGATTCGCGATCGTCTTCCTCAAAATAATTTCTCCGGTTCAGCGGCTCATTCATTTGCGGACGCTGTTCTTTTGTCCGATAAAATCACAACGGCTCCGGAACTGTCCGGATTGGTCCGTTTAATTCTGGCCGATACCTGGCTGATGGCCGACCGTTTTTCTGCGGAACGGGCGCTGGAATCGGCGCGCGAATTTCCGGCCGCTCGATTCGTCACCTCCGAAGGGGAATTGCTCACGCCCTGGAGCCGTCTGTTGGGGGCCTCTCCATCGACGGAAGGTTTGATAGTTGGCCGGACCAGCCGCGTGCAGGCGCTGGAAACCGCTTCGTTTCAGACGCAGGGAAAACTGGAAGATGCCCGCCGCCGGCTCGCCGTTCTTCAGCTGGAGAAAGAATCCCAGAACCAGACCGTTGCTTCGCTCGAGCGCGATTTCCAGTCCCGCTCCCAGGATTTAAACCGCGTCGATGCCAATACGGCCGCCGTGCGCGCCGACCTGGAAAAACTGACGCAGGAAAATCAGGTGCTGATCGCCGAGGAACAGCAGGTCTCGGCCGAACTGAAAACAATTTCCGAACAGGCCGATCAGTCTGAGCGCGAATCGTCCGGGTGCGAACAGCGCGTCGATTCGTTTCAGCAGGAAATTTTAAAGGCGCAGGAGTTGATTGCCGCCTCGAACCGGACCAAAGAGGAAATTTCCGTTCAACTGGCGACGGCCCGCGCCGAGATGGCGTCGTTCGATCAGGTATCGTCCAGCCGTTCTGCTTCGCTGCAAGTGTTGCAGGAATCGGTCCGTTCGGCGCAGGCCGGTATTGAATCCCGGCGGCAGGAAGGCAGCGCGCTCCGCCAAAAACAATCCGAATGGGAACAAATCTGCGAGCAGGCGGTCCGTCAGCTGGAGCAATTGAAATTGGAAAAAGAATCGGCGCAGGCCCAGGTCGGGCGCGCGCAGCAGGCCAAGGAACAGTCGGTGCAGGCCGCCGAATCGGAAGAGAAAGAGTTCGTGGCGTTGCGGCGCCGCCTGGAACAGCAGCAGACTGTTTTGCATACGCAGCAGATGGAACAGGCCCAAATTTCATTTCAGAAAGAGCAGCTATCGACCCGGTTGGTTCAGCTTTATCAGATTCGTCTTGAAGAGCTGCTGGCGGCTCCCGCCGAAACCGATGGTTCCGTCAATTTGGAACCGGCCGATTCCGCCGAGGATCCCGAAACACTGCGCGGCCGCATCGACGAACTTTCGTCTAAACTGCAGCGGCTGGGCCCGGTCAACCTCGGTTCCATCGAGGAAGAGCGCGAATTGCAGAACCGGTACGAATATTTGACCACGCAGCAAAATGACCTGGTCAAAGCCAAGGAAGACCTTCACGAAGCGCTCTCTAAAATCAACAAGACCACGCGCACGATGTTCCGTGAAACGTTCGTTGCGATTCAGGCGCAGTTTGCGATCACCTTCACGCAGCTGTTCGGCGGCGGAGAAGCCGAGCTGGTGCTGCTGGATGAAGGGGACATCCTCGAGAGCGGCGTTGAGATCATCGCGCGGCCGCCCGGCAAGCATCTGCAGTCGATTTCGCTGATGTCCGGCGGAGAAAAAGCGCTCACCACGATCGCGCTGCTGTTCGCGATCTTCCGCGTGAAGCCGAGCCCATTCTGTTTATTGGACGAAATTGACGCGCCGCTCGATGAGGCGAATGTCGACCGGTTCACGCGCGCGCTGCGCGAATTCCTGAAAGATTCCCAGTTCATCATCATCACGCATAATAAAAAGACGATGTCGATGGCCGATGTAATGTATGGAATCACGATGCAGGAAGCCGGTATTTCGAGGATTGTTTCCGTGAAGTTTAAGAAAGACGGGCGCGTGGTTGATGCGCCTATTCCGCAGGCCCAGCCGGCCGATCCGTCGGCGGCTCCGTCACAACAGACGGCTGTTTCAGCTCCGACGAACGGTTAACGCTGCCGCCAAAACAATTCCCGCCGCGACAATTCCAGACGCCAGCCACCACGGCATTACGGCACGCGCAGGTTCTCTCGCTCCGCGCGCGTTTGCGTTGTAATAAATATAAGCCATTTCCGTTTCAGCCAGCGGCCGCAGGTGGAATGTGACGGCGGCTTGTTCCATGACCGGGTCGGCTTTGCCTTCGCGCGTTTTCAGCCAAATCACCAGTCGTGCCGGCCGGATAAGGGCATTCAACGGACGGTCGGCCATTTCGCGCAGCATCTGATTGGTGCAGGCGCGGCCGGTTAAACTGGAGAGCATCCCGCCCATGTAATTCAGATTGCAATAAATCAGTTCGTTGGGCCGCGTGTGCGCTTCAATCGTGCGGGTCAGTTCTTCGATGTAACGCGGGTGATAGAGCGATGTGGCGATCGCCGCGTGCGAATCCGTCCGGATCCCGGATAAAACAAGCGGCGTACTTTCGGCCCAGGAAATAGCCGGCCGACCATTTTTAAAAGTTACTGACGGACTGAAGATCACCAGTGCCGCCAGCAGTCCCAAAAAGATCAGGCGCGTTGTTTTTGCGCGCAATCTTTCCAGCGCGAACCCGGCCAGCATCAGCGCCGGAAAAATTCCCTGGCCGGTCCAGAACCGGTAGGGGTAAAAAAACACCATCGGAATAAAGGCGATCCAGAGCGCCGGCCATAACCGGGAAATGCCGCGCTCTTTCCAGGCCACGATTGCTCCAGCCAGACCCAGTGCCAGCCAAACCAGCGGCAGTTCCAGCATGCGGTCCTGACCGCGCGGCTGCAGCGCGATCAATTGCCGATGTAGACCAATCTGCAGCAGCCATGGAGCGGCCAGTAATAGGCCGAGCGCGATCGCGCCTACGGTTGTTTTCCGGTAAGCCGGTTCCACGACGGTGAATAGAACCAATCCCAATAAAAACAGCCAGGGTAGTCCCGCGTGCGACCAGAATGCCAGCCCGAGAAAAATTCCGGCCGGCACTGCTTTTTGCCGGTGCAGCGCCAGCGCCGTTCCGAGAAAAAACACCAGTGCCAGCGTTGCCGGCGGATTATTGACGCAGGAGAGAAAAAAAGAATATGGAATTGAAACGGCCACCGCCGCCAGGACGGCCGGTTTCCATCCGCGGATGCGCGATACCACCAGCAACAGACCGGCCAGCAGCGCCGGGAATAGGGCCCAACTCCAGAGTTTGGCCAGTGTAATCGGGTGGATGCCGGCGATCAGCCCCGGTAAAAAAAGAAGATGGAATAATGGCGGGTAAAGATGCGGGCGCCCCTGCGGAGCGCTTTCCCAGAACGCGTGCAGTGTCGGGCCTCCGGCCTGGCGGAACCCTTCAATCACCGAAAGATGGTAATAGCTGTCGAGAAAATAAGGCAGGTTGGGCCACTGCGCGGCCATCAAAATAACGGAAAATAAGAAGAGAATCAAACCGGCCAATTTCCAGGGCGATTCAATTTTCCATGAGGAATTTGTCATGGTTTTATTATACTCCGGTGATTGACAAATCCGACGGGAAACGCTATTGTTAGAACCGGTCTCGTAAATCCCCGTGGCCGCGCTTAAGCAGAATGACAAGCCAGACAAGGCGCGAGGAGGCCGGCGGTGCCGAAGGAGCGCACCGTCAACGACGAGCAACGAAGTATGGCGATGTCAGGCTGTTAAGCCCGAAGGGTTTCGGCGGCAGGCCATCGTCTCCTGCGGCGCTCTTCCTCGGCGGATTACTGTGAATACGCCGTCGTCATCGCTTCTTGGATCCGACGGCCTGGCGCTCGAAACGCGGCTCACGCGGATTTACGAGACCGGTTCTGTACCCGCAAGGACAACTCACAAGGAGATTCAATGTCTTTTTCCATGACGGCCGCGTCCAAAACATCGCTGTTCCGGCTCTACAATCCCGGAACCTGGGGCAACAGTTTTGCGCTGGACGGTTTTCCGGCGCTGAAAGAGGGTAAGGCATGGCCGGTGCGGCTGGCCGAATTTATCGAGCTCAAAGGCGCCGCCTGCATGACCACCAACCAGACGCTGTTCCGGCAGCTGCTTGAGACCGGCACGCTCGATGACCGTCTGCGCGTATTTGTGCGCGAAGGCAAAACGGCGGCGCAGGTTTATCAGGCGCTTTACAATGAAGCGACCATGGAAGCAGCCCAAATTTTCTCGAGCATACACGAGCAGTGGCCGTGTGAAGGCCGCGTTTCACAGGAAGCCTCGGCGTTGTTGACTGAACTGGAACCCCTGCTCAACGAAGTCAGCCGTATTTCCGGGGCGATGGCCGGCGTAGGGGCTTTTACGAAAATTCCGAACCTGGCGGTGGGTCCACAGGCGGTCCGTCGTGCCGTCGCGACGGGGCGGATCAGCCCGAATGTGACGCTCGTTTTTTCTGACAAGCATTATCTGGACACGACCGAAGGCTATTTGCTCGGTCTCAATGATCTGATTGAGCGGCTGCGCGGCGAGGGGATTTCCGCCGACGAGATCCGCAAAACAGCCAGCGCGATTCATTCGGTCAACTCGCTGTTTGTCAGCCGCGTCGATCGCGTGGTCGATCCCTGGATCGACGAAGCCGTTGCGCGCGAAACCGATCCGGCGAAGCAAAAAGCATTGAAGCTGCTCAAGGGCAAAGTGGCCGTGGCGCAGGCCAAAAAAGTCTACGCGTTGTTTGAAACGATTTTCCTCGGCAAACCGTTCTCCGACCCGGAAGGATTGTTCGCCGCCGAAATGCCGCGCATCACGCGCATGAAAGAACTGTTCGCCCGTTTGAAAACGTTCGGCGCCAATCCACAGCGGCTGTTGATCGCTTCCAGCGGCGTGAAATCAGATCAGCCGTATTCGCCGCTGCTCTATGTGCTTCCGTTTTTGGGGCCCTGGTCGGCCAACACAATGCCCGAGGCGACTTTCGAGGCGACGGTTTGTTTTGTCGCGTCATTGTCCGACGCGCAAGCGGCTGATTTGCGCGACCGCAATTTAATGGCCGAGCCGTTGCCGGAAATTCCGACCGACATTCAGCCGGCCGGAGAATGGGACCGGATATTACAGTTAACGCCGGCCCAGCGCGCGCAGCAGGGAATCGGCGCGCTGACAGCCGATCGGATTTTAAAACAGGCCCGGGACTGGGTGCTGACCCCGAAGAACAGTTCACTTCGCCAGATCGGCGATCAGCTGCGCGACAAAGGCGCCGAATCATTCTTTGCCGACGAGAAAGCGACTCTGCAGGCGATTGAAACCAAATTGCAGCAGTTTCGGTAAATCCCCCCCATGCTCAATTCAATACCTGAAATTCTAGACGAACTTAAATCCGGACGGATGGTCATCGTCGTTGATGACGAAGACCGCGAGAATGAGGGCGATCTCGTTCTGGCCGCCCAGTTCGCCACGCCCGAGGCAATTAATTTTATGTCGAGCCAGGGCCGCGGCCTGGTCTGCGTTCCAATGGAGCCGGAACGGCTTCAGGTCATGGATTTGAAACCGATGGTGATGGATAACCAAACTCCGTTGGCGACCGCATGGACCGTTTCGGTCGATGCGAAAAAAGGGGTGACCACCGGTATCTCAGCGCACGATCGCGCGAAAACAATCAGCACGCTGATTGATCCGGATGCCCGTCCGTCCGACCTGGTTCGTCCCGGCCACACATTTCCGCTGCGCGCGCGCCACGGCGGTGTGTTGGTCCGCGCGGGGCATACCGAGGCCGCCGTCGATCTGATGCGAATGGCCGGTCTCTATCCGGCCGGCGTCATCTGTGAAATCATGAGCCCCGACGGGTCCATGGCCCGCATGCCGCAGCTGCTCGAGTTTTCAAAAAAACATCAATTGAAAATTTGCACGATCGCCGATTTGATCCGCTACCGCATGACGAAGGAGCGGTTTGTCCGGCGCGTGGCCAACACCAA
Source organism: Candidatus Omnitrophota bacterium (assembly GCA_023248155.1). GTDB lineage: Bacteria > Omnitrophota > Gorgyraeia > 1-14-0-20-64-10 > 1-14-0-20-64-10 > JAHFFE01. Next base: position 214,134 of record JAHFFE010000002.1, read on the forward strand.
ACTGCCGACGCCGTACGGCGAATTTGATCTGATCGTTTACGAATCGGACATCGACGGGCAGGCGCATATGGCGCTGGTGCTGGGGGATATCCGCCAGCCGCCGGTGCTGGTCCGCGTTCATTCGCAGTGCGTGACCGGCGACCTGTTCGGATCGTGGCGCTGTGATTGCGGTCCTCAACTGCAGGCCGCGCTCAAGCGGATCCAGCAGGAAGGCCGCGGCGTGATTCTTTATCTGCGTCAGGAAGGGCGCGGCATCGGCCTGGTCAACAAGGTGAAGGCCTACGCGCTGCAGGACCAGGGTCTCGATACGGTCCAGGCGAATGAAGCGCTTGGTTTTAAAGCCGACCTGCGCGATTACGGAATCGGCGCGCAGATTTTAGTCGATTTGGGATTGACGGAAATCCGGTTGATGACCAATAATCCGCGCAAGGTGGTGGGGCTGGAAGGGTTCGGACTGAAGCTGGCCGAGCGTGTTCCTCTGGAAATTCCGCCGACGCCGGCCAATGCGAAATATTTAAAGACCAAGCGCGAAAAACTGGGCCACATGTTACTGGAAACGCTGGACACCGATGAGTAGTAAATTTGCAGTGGTGTCCAGCCGTTTCAACAAAGAAATCACGCAGCGCCTTGCCGATGGCGCGGTCCGGTATCTGACCGGGCGCGGTGTGCGCGCGTCGGCGATCGACCGCCGCGAAGTTTCCGGCGCGTTTGAGCTTCCGGCCGCGGCAATGCGCCTGGCCCGCTCGCGAAAATACCGGGCGATTATCGCCGTGGGTGCTATTCTGGAAGGGGACACAAAACATTATGCGTATTTATCGCAGACAACAATGACAGGACTGATGATGGTTTCCGTATTGACCGGCGTTCCGGTGACCTGCGGCGTGATTACCGCCAAAACCTGGAAACAGGCGCGGGCCCGTTCACTCGTCAAAGGCGTTAACCGTGGCTGGGATGCGGCGCAGGCCGCCTGGGAGTTGGCGCAATGAAAGGCAAGCGGTCGCAGGCGCGCGAATCGGCGCTGAAAGCGTTGTATCAATTGGACATCACGCACGACGCTCCCGAAGAAGCGCTCCGCATTTTTTTCCGGCACCACCGCGTGCCGCCCTCGTCGCAGCCGTTTGTTTCGGGACTGGTCTGCGGTACCGTCGAGCGGATGAAAGAAATCGATACGCTGCTCTCGAAATATGCCACCAACTGGACGCTGGAACGGATGGCCATCGTCGACCGCAACATTCTGCGGCTGGGCGTTTATGAACTGTTGTACGGGCAGAAAACGCCGCCGAAGGTGGTCATCAACGAGGCCGTGGAACTGGCCAAGGGATACGGCACTTCCGATTCCGGAAAATTCGTCAACGGCGTCCTGGACGCGATTCATAAAGGACAGGCGGCCGTTTCCGAGACCTCCGAAGCTTGAACGATTCCCGCTGCGTTGATCTGCACCTGCACACCTGCCGTTCCGACGGAACTTTTACTCCGCAAGAATTAATTGAGCGGGCGCGCGCTCTCAATCTGGCGGCCATCAGTATTACCGACCATGATACCGTCGCTTCCGTTGCGGAGCTCGAGCAATGGCGTGTCTGGGCCGGCAGCGAGATGGAAATTATTTCCGGAATCGAACTGACGGTTTCATTCCGCAACCGCGAACTGCATTTACTCGGGTACGGTTTTTCGGTGGATGATGCGCCGCTGCTCGCGTTTCTGGAATCGGCGCATGCGCGCCGTCTTGAACGGCTGCGCGCGATGCTCGAACAGCTCCGCCAAAAAGGAGTTGTTCTTTCGTGGGATGAATTAATGGAGGTGGCTTCGGAGAGCCGTTCTCCGGGCCGTCCGCATCTGGCCGAGCTGCTGGTTCGCCGCCGCGTGGTCGGTTCGTTGAAAGAAGTTTATGACCGTTTCCTCGGAGATTCCGCTTCCTGTTTTGTCCGGATGGTCGATACGACCGTCGAAGAAGCCTGCCGTCTGATCCGCCAGGCCGGCGGCGTTATTGTGCTGGCGCACCCGTTCCATTTGGTCCGCGATGAATGGTGTCCGGAATTGGCCGCGCAGGGTGTTCAGGGTGTGGAGGCGTACCATTCTGATCAGAGTTCTTCGGTGACGCTGTTCTACCAAAAAGTGGCCAGAGAATTAAATTGGATCGATACCGGCGGTTCCGACTGCCACGGATTTCGCAAGTCGAAAGGTCCGCTGATTGGAACGGTGCCGGTTCCGTACCGTTGTCTCGAAGCGATTCGTCAAGTGCAACATGCCGCATAACCCTGAATTGGTTTATATGAAAGAAGCGTTGCGGCTGGCCGCGAAAGCGCGCGGCAAGACTGCGCCCAATCCGATGGTCGGTGCCGTCGTTGTGAATGACGGAAAGATCGTCGGCCGTGGTTTTCACCCCAAAGCAGGGCAGCCGCATGCCGAAATTTTCGCGCTGCGCCAGGCCGGCAAAAAAGCGCGCGGCAGCACGCTGTATGTTTCGTTGGAGCCGTGCGCGCATACGGGGCGGACGCCGCCCTGTACCGATGCAATCCGCCGCGCCGGGGTTCGCCGCGTTATTGCCGCGATGATCGATCCGAATCCCATTACGCGCGGCCGCGGTCTTGCGCAATTAAAACAGCAGGGAATTTTAACCCGGGTGGGTCTTCTAAAAAACAAAGCACAGCGCCTCAATGCCGATTTTATCCGCAGAATGAACCGGACTCGCCCCGAGGTGACGCTGAAGATCGCGCAATCACTGGATGGAAAAATCGCGACGCGCACCGGACAGTCGCGCTGGATTACCGCTGCTCCGGCGCGGAACTGGACGCATCGGCTGCGTGCGCAGATGGATGCGATTTTAATCGGCATCGAAACCGTTTTAAAAGATGATCCGCGCCTGACCGTTCGCGGCGCGAAGTTCGGCGCGAAACCGGCGCGGATTGTTCTCGATTCCCGGCTGCGGATGCCGCTCTCCGCCCGGATGTTGAAGGATCGCGGCGGCCGCGTCTGGATTGCCGCTCTGCCGGGCGCTTCTCTGCAAAAAGAGAAACAGCTGCGCGCCGCCGGCGCCGAGATACTCCGCGTTCCGGCGCGACAGGGTCGGATTGACCTCACAAAATTAATGGAATTGCTGAATGCCCGCGGCATCCATCAGCTGTTGATTGAAGGCGGCGGCGAAACTGCTGCTTCGGCGCTCGATCAGAAACTGGTCGATCATCTGGTCTGGATCATTGCGCCTAAAATCATCGGCGGCCGCGCCGCGGTTCCGTCCGTCGGCGGACTCGGCGCCGCCACGCTCGAGAAAGCGGTTGTTTTACGCCGCTGGAAGATCCGTCCGCTGGGCCCGGATATTTTGGTGACAGCCGATTTCAGCGGTACAATAAGTAAGAGATGAGGAATCCACGGATGAAAAACCGGTTTTGGCGATTCAGCGCTGTTGCGATCGTTGGTTTTCTCTGTTTGTCCGCTGTTCCGGCGCGTGCGGTGAATCCTGGGGCGGCAGACGCCTCCGATTCGGAACGGTTGAGAATTCTTGAAGAAAATACCCGCCGTCATATGGAAGAAACGCAGAAAACCCTCGATGAGTTCAAGAAATCGCAGGAACTTCATCGCAAAACGCAATCCTGGGTGGATCAGATTTTCGCGTTGATCAAAGAAAAAAAATATGCCGAAGCCCGCCGCATCGTCGATCAATGGGCCAAGGAAGACCCTTCCGATACGCAGCCGTCGCTGTTGCGCAAAACGCTGATGCGTCTTGATTCCGAACCCGATGAGCAAAAGCGCCAGCAAATTTTAATGGACTACATCAACGATACGCTTTCCGGAATGAACGACTCAGTAGAAAAAATAAATTCCAATTTAGACAAGATCAACGAGAAAACGGCCGATTTTCAGCCCAAGAATGCCAATGAAGAATTGGGGCTGGCCGTCGCGTCGGGAGATAAGCCGCTGGTCCGAAAATTGCTGGCTCAGGGCGCCGATCCGAACGCGAAAGACCGATGGGGCATGATTCCGATAGAAACGGCCGCGCGCAACGGAGATGCCGAGGTGCTGCGGTGGTTCATCGAGCGGAAAGCCGATGTCAACGCAAAAGGAATGATGGGACTTACGCCGTTGATCTCCGCTGTCAGTTCCGGTTCGGAAGAAAAGGTCCGGATTCTTCTAAAAGCCGGCGCCGATCCCAACGCGAAAACCGAGACCGGAGTTACGGCGCTGAAACGGGCGCAAACGCTGGGACAGAACGCCATCGTCGAACTGCTTAGAAACGCCGGCGCGACGGAATAATCGCTTCATCATGTTTACCGGAATTATCCAATCGCTCGGCCGGGTTTCCTCGGCGAATAAGGGGCGATTGATCCTCGAACGGCCCTCCGGTTTTTCCGCTCTTTTATCCGGTGAAAGTATTGCCGTCAACGGCGTTTGTCTGACGCTGGAACGGGCCGATTCCAAAAAACTCTTTTTCCGATTACTGCCCGAAACGCTGCGCGCCACCACGCTGGGCCGGCTGAAACCGGGGCAGCCGGTCCACCTGGAACGGGCGCTAAAACTGGGCGATCGTCTGGGCGGGCACTGGCTTTTGGGTCATGTCGACGCGCAGGTGAAGTTGAATGCCGTCCGCTCGGCCGGCAGTTCAAAATCATTGGAAATTTCTTTTCCCGAATCGCTGCGGCCGTTTTTAGTTGCGAAAGGGCCGGTCGCGCTCGACGGCGTCAGCTTGACCGTGGGCGATTCCGTCGGAAAAAACCGATTTTCGGTCCACTTGGTGGCGCACACGCTTAAATCAACACGGCTGGGATCCAGGCGGACCGGTGATTTTTTGAATCTTGAATTGGATCTGATCGTGAAATATTTGCATGGAATACTGGCTTGAAGCGTCAGCGCCTGCCGCGTTCGTGGATTGGCCTGGTGGCGCTTTTACTGGCGTTGGCCGGGCTCTGGCCTTCGGTATCGAAGCCGCAGCCCGTCGAGACGCAGCAGGCAGTCGTGCGGCGCGTCTCCGATGGAGACACCGTGGTCTTGATCGATGGCCGCCGGGTGCGGTACATTGGAATTGATACGCCGGAGCTGCACCATCCGACCAAGCCGGTCCAGTATTACGCGCGCGAGGCCGCCGAGTTCAACCGGCAGCTGGTCGAAGGAAAACAGGTCCGTATCGAATATGATCTTGAACGGAAAGACAAATACGGCCGGACATTGGCTTACCTCTATTTGCCCGACGGCACATTCGTCAACGCCGAACTGGTCCGGCAGGGGTACGCGCACACGCTGACGATTCCGCCGAACGTGCGGCACGCGGACGAATTTACGCAATTGCAGAGAGAAGCGCGTACGGCGCGCCGCGGATTATGGAACAAACAACGACAATGAATAAAAAAATTGCAGCGCTGATCATGGGGTATGGAATTCTCGCGGCCGGGCTGACCGGGTGCGTGAAGCGCGTCATTTTAATCGACTCCAAGCCGCCCGGCGCCGGCGTCTGGATCAATGAGCATTATGTCGGCAAGACGCCGGTTTCGCACGAATTCATCACGCACGGCCGGTATAAATTCCGCCTGGAAAAAACCGGTTTTCGCGAACTGACCGCGCGCGAAATGATTAAGGCGCCGGTTTACGAATGGATTCCGTTCGATTTCTTTTTTGAGAACCTGATTCCGACGAAACTTGAAGAGAAACATGCATTCCAATACGCGCTGGTTCCTCAGCCGCCGGCAGAATTGCTGGAGCCTGACACCGGTAAAGATCCCGCTCCGTGGGTGGCGCAATTGTCCGACGCGCGGCCGGCACTCCGCCGTGAGGCGGCTGTCGCGCTGGCCCGTTTGCGTGCGCCCTCCAGCGTTCCGGCTCTTGAGAAATCGACGCACGATGCAGAATCTTCCGTCCGAATCGCGGCAGTGGCCGCTTATCGGGCCGTGGCCGGGCCCAAGGCCGCTCCCCGCTTAATCGAGATGCTCGCCGCCGATCCTGATGCCGAGGTACGTTGGCAGGCCGCCGCGCAGCTGGAAGCGCTCAAAGAACGGTCCACCGTTCCCGCGTTAATCGCCGCGCTCAATGATCATTCCGGCTTGGTGAGGGTTGGGGCGGTGGAAGCGCTCACGGCCATCGGCGACCCGGCCGCCGTTGAACCGCTGATCAAAACGCTCGCGGACAAAGATACGTCAGTTCGCCGTTCCTCCACGATGGGATTGGGAAAACTGGGCGACCGCAGGGCCGTTCCTGGTTTGAAAACAGTTTTATTCCGCCATGATTTTGAGACGCGCCGCCGCGCCGTTAAATCGCTGGCGCGGCTGAAAGATCCGTCCTGCACGATCGCGCTGGTGCGCACTTTCGCCGACTACGATCCGGAAGTCCGCCAGAATGCCACCGACGCGTTGATCGAGTTCGGCGACCGTTCCCAAGCGGTGCCTCTGCTGATTCGCTATCTCCGTTCATGGCAGCCGGTCACGCGTCAACATGCGGCGATTGTATTGGGCGCCATGAAAGATCCGCGCGCGCTGGCGCCGCTGCGCCGGCAGGTGGTCCGCGAATCCAACGAGGCTACCCGCGTTGCGATGGCCGAAGCGATCCGCCAGATCGACGCCTCAGCCCACTCAACCTAGACCGTCTAAACGCTATCTGATACAATACGGGTTCTATCTTCGGGGCGTGGCTCAGTTTGGCTAGAGCGCTGCGTTCGGGACGCAGAGGTCGGAGGTTCAAATCCTCCCGCCCCGACCATTTCACTAGAACCGGTCTCATAAATTCCCGTGGCCGCGCTTAAGCAGAATGACGAGCCAGACAAGGCGCGAGGAGGCCGGCGGTGCCGAAGGAGAGCACCGTCAACGACGAGCAACGCCGTATGGCGAAGTCAGTCTGTTAAGCCCGGAGGGTTTCGGCGGCAGGCCGCCGTCTCCGTCGGCGCTCTTCCTCGGCGGATTACTGTGAATACGCCGTCGTCATCGCTTCTTGGATCCGATGGCCTGGCGCTCGAAACGCGGCTTACGCGAATTTATGAGACCGGTTCTAATCGGAGGGTCTTTCCATGAAAAAAACGGCGTTCATTCTGGCACTCCTCGTGGCGTTCTCCGTTGGAACTGCATCTGCCGCTCAAACGCGTATCAAGCCGGCCAAAGCCGTTTTAATCAACGCGCAGGGCGAGCCGGTCGGCTGGGCCACGCTGACGGAAGTTCCGGGCCGCGGCGTGCGCGTTCAACTGAAGGTGTCGAACCTTTCCTCCGGACGCCACGCGTTCCATATTCATGATGTCGGCAAGGCCGATGCCCCCGATTTCAAATCGGCCGGCGGACATTTCAATCCGCAGCACAAACAGCATGGACATAAGAACCCGGCCGGAGCGCATGCCGGAGATTTGCCGAACCTTTTAGTCGGTAAAGATGGAAAAGGCCGCGCCGATATCGTCGTTTCCGGCGTAACGCTGGGCGAAGGGGAAAACTCGCTGTTTCATGCGGGCGGGACCTCGTTGGTGGTTCATGCATCCGAAGACGATCAGAGAACCGATCCGTCTGGAAATGCCGGAGCCCGTGTCGCCTGCGGAGTAATTGAACGGTAGGCATGAGTCGAAAGCAGCTCTCGGTTTTCTGGAACGGCCGCGTGCAGGGTGTTGGTTTTCGCGCGACGGCCGAAGCCGTTGCGCTGGAACTGCACCTCACCGGCTGGGTGCGCAATCTGCCCGATGGCCGCGTCGAGGCGTTGTGCGAGGGAACGGAAGAAGTGCTTCGTCTTTTCTTGCAGAAGGTTGCCGCCGGTCCGATGCGGTCCTACATTACGCAGACCGAGAGTGCATGGGGTGACGCCTCCGGAGCGTTTGATGATTTTCAAGTCCGCTATTTCTAATGGGTCCGCGATCCTCGTCTGAAAAACAGGCGGCAGTCACCGAAATCAATCGCTTGCGCGGGTTGATTAACCATCATGACCGCCGCTATTATCAGGAAAATAGCCCGGAGATCACCGACCGGGAATATGACCGCCTTTACCGCGCACTGCAGGATCTCGAAGCCCGTTTTCCGGATTTAGTCACGCCCGATTCTCCGACGCGGCGCGTTTCCGAAAAACCGCTGACCGGTTTTGCGTCGGTACGCCACCGCGTTCCGATGCTCAGCATGGACAATACCTACTCGCCTGATGAACTGCGCGAATTTGACGCGCGCGTGAAACGGTTTCTGAATCTGAAGGCCGTCGACTATTTTTCCGAATTAAAATTTGACGGCGTCTCCATTTCGCTGGTCTATGAGCACGGGAAATTCGTGCGCGGCGTGACGCGCGGCGATGGGGAACAGGGCGACGACATCACGGCGAATTTAAAAACAATCCGCTCCATTCCGCTGGTGCTGCAGAAGTCAGCCGATCATCCGATTCCGCGATTCATCGAAATCCGCGGTGAAGTCTACATGCCGCGCGGTTCATTTGAAATGCTCAACAAAGCGCGCCAGCAGCAAGGCGAGGAGCCGTTTGCCAATCCGCGCAATGCCACATCCGGCAGTTTAAAACAGCTTGACTCCCGCGTTACGGCCGGCCGTAAGCTGGCGCTTTTTTGCTACGGCATTGGTGCCTGCGAAGGCGCGGTTTTAAAAACGCAGCAGCAGTTGTTTTCAGCGTTGTCCGCCTGGCAGCTTCCGGTCAATGAGTATGCAAAACAATGCGGCGACATCGAACGGGTGATCGATTATTGCGCGCAGTGGGAAGACCGCCGCAAAACATTGCCGTACGATACCGACGGCATGGTAATCAAGATCAACGACCTCAATTTGCAGCGGCGTCTGGGTACTACCAGCAAATCGCCGCGGTTTGCGATCGCCTATAAATTCGCGGCCGCGCGCGCGTTGACGAAACTGCTCTCGATTGAAATTCAGGTCGGCCGTACCGGTGCTTTAACGCCGGTGGCTCATCTGGAGCCGGTTTTTCTGGCCGGAAGCACCGTCAGCCGCGCCAGTTTGCATAATGAAGATGATATTTTGCGCAAAGATATCCGGATCGGCGACTGGGTTACCATCGAAAAAGCCGGTGAAATTATTCCGCAGGTGGTTGAAGCCGTCGCGGATAAGCGGACCGGCTCCGAGAAACCATTTAAAATGCCGTCGCGCTGTCCGGTCTGCGGCTCAACGGTGGTTCGCGATCCGGAGCAGGTCGCCGTTCGTTGCGAAAGTCTCTCGTGTCCGGCCCAATTAAAAGAACGTTTGCTCCATTTTGCGCAGCGCGACGCGATGGATATCGAAGGGCTTGGCGACGCGCTGGCTCAGCAGCTAGTCGAGGCCGGTCTCGTCAATGATCCCGGTGATCTGTACCATCTGACCGAACCGCAGTTGCTGGAACTTGAACGGATGGGCGAGAAATCAGCCCGTAATTTGCTGGCCGCGCTGGAGGCCTCAAAGAACAGGGGATTGGCCCGATTAATTTACGGGCTCGGCATCCGGCATGTTGGTTCGGCCACGGCCGAGGTTCTCGCGCGTCATTTCGGTTCACTCGAAAAAATAATGGCCGCCGAATCAAAAACGCTCGAGGGACTTTCGGAGGTGGGGCCGGTCGTTTCAGAATCGATCGATGCGTTCTTCCGTTCTCCGGCCAATCGCCGCGTAGTCGAGAAACTCAAAAAATCGGGCGTTCAGACAGAACCGGCGGCCGTTAAAACAATCTCGGACCGGTTTGCCGGGCAAACAGTTATTTTCACCGGCGAGATGGACCGATTTTCCCGTCCCGACGCCGAAAATCTGGTTCGCGCGCATGGCGGGGCGGTCGGTTCCGCCGTGACGCGCAAGACGACGCTGGTGGTGGCCGGCAAAGCGCCCGGATCAAAGTATGAGAAGGCGAAGGCGCTGGGTGTTAAAATAATTGATGAGGCCGAATTCCTAAAAATGATCGGAAATAAATAAATGAGAAATGCCACCCGTCGTGTTTTTTCCTCTCTTTTAATTGGCTGGCTTCTTTTTGGGATGGTGGGATGCGGTCCGCAGTGGAAAAAGAAATTTGTCCGCAAGCGGGCCAAGGAAGCCCCGATTGCCCAGCCGATCCTGGAACTGCAGCCCGACATGAAAGCAGTCCTTCCGGCGGCCGATCGTTATCGCGAACATTACGCGTTCTGGAAAAGCTGGCATTCGGAGTTGCTGCTCTCGCTGGGGCAGATTCAGAAGCGCGACCAGCGCTACCTGGCCGGCTCCCTCAATGAACTGCGCGCGATGCAGGCGCTGTTAACCGGGGAACCTTCCGATAAGATGAAGATCATTCTGTTGGAGATGTCGGAAATCCAGCAGCAGTTTACAAACGCATCGCCGGCCTGGCATCCATCCTCGTCGATCCGCACGCAGCTGGAACGGATCGAGCGCCAGGTCAACCGCGAATTTCAATATTCCAAAGTGAAAAAATCGCTGGTGGCTGACCCTGCCCAGGATAGTGAAGCCCGCTAAAAAGAAACCGGCAGAACTTTCCGATCTTTGGAAAGATCGGATCCAGCAGACGATGGATTTTCTGCTGTTGGAGCGGGGCCTCTCCACCAACACCATTTCCGCCTACCGCCGCGATTTAAAACAGTTCGCGCTCGCGGTCAAAAGCAAGGAACCTTCCGGCATTTCCCGCGCGGAGATTGTCGACCATTTGATGGAATTGCGCGACGGCGGCATGACCGCATCTTCGGTGGCGCGCAAACTGGTGGCGATTAAAGTGTTTTTCCGGTTTTTACTCTCGCAGAATATTTTGCGCGAAGATCCGTCCGGCGCTATTGAGTCGCCGCGGTTAATGAAAGGCCTGCCCGATGTGCTCGACGTGGAAGAGGTCGCCCGTTTGCTGCATGCCGCCGATGCCCGCGACGGGAAAAAAGCGCTGCGCGACCGCGCGATGCTGGAACTGATTTACGCGTCCGGACTGCGTGTTTCCGAGGCGGCAAACTTAAAAATCAGCGATTTAAACCGCGAGGCCGGATTTTTACGCTGTCTGGGCAAGGGCGGGAAGGAGCGGGTGGTTCCGGTCGGCCGCCACGCCCTCGACTGGATCGAAAAATACCTCTCGAATGGCCGTGAATCGTTCAAGCCGAAAGCAGAGACCAAGCAATTGTTCGTTAACCGGTTCGGCCGGCCGATTTCGCGGCAGGCGATCTGGATGATGATCAAATATTACGCGAAAACGGCCCGCATTCGCAAAGAAGTCAAGCCGCATACGCTGCGGCACTCATTCGCCACCCATTTGTTGGAAGCCGGCGCCGATTTGCGCGTCGTGCAGGAGCTGCTGGGCCATGCCTCAATTGCCACAACGCAGATCTATACGCATGTCGACCGCGCCCGTCTCAAATCGATCCATTCCCAGTTCCACCCCCGCGCCTAAAACCGTTCGATATTTTCTTGGCATTTTTGCCCTTAATAATGTATAATTACTTTACATAAGTTAAGATATTCTTTACAAAAACAGGATAACCCGATCGACACCAAATACCTGACAAAAACTGGAAGGTTTATTTTTTTGTACCGCTTTTTTGCGGGCTTAATAATCCTTTCGCTAATCCTGCCGCCGCAGTCTGCCTGGGCTCTCCGCGCGGTCTCTGCGAAAGAATCGGCCGGCCTGAAACAGCTCGCCTCCGGATTGGAGGAGAGGATTGGTTCTCCGGATTCCGACGCTACTGATGCCGAGTTGCTTCGTCAGCTGGATAGTCATCCTCAAACGGATTCCGCCGGACATCCTTACATGAAGACCCTCACAGATTTCCATTCGGCTGTGGCGGAACCGCTGTTGAAAAGAAACTCAGGTTTAACAGATTTAGACCGGGACCGCCTGATAAAAACGGTTCTGCCGGGGTTCAGAGGAGAGATCCGGTTGTTTGATTTAAGTTTTCTGGTGGTTCCCGTCCGCCTGAACACCGATGGATCGATTGACATCGCGCGCCAGGTTCTTGAGCAGGCGCCGGCCGATCTGTTAATCAATCTGTTTACAAGCTACGACACGGCGGCGCTTCTGCGCTGGGCGGAAATAAACTTGAAGCAAGTGACGCCGTCACCGGCCATCGGCCGTTTGGAGCGGTTTGTCGCCGGAGGCGCCGATCGCCAAGCAAAGAAAAAAAAGACAAGCCGTCCTTCGGAACCAAAATCCCGGCCGGCGGATACGCTTCCCGCGGCGGAGCAGTTGACTACGGATCTTTTCCTGGGAGATGGGGTAGATTTGGCGGATACGCTTTCCTCCGCCACGCTGGAACTCGGTTTGCAAGCGCTGCTAAGAGATTCTGATTTGCCGGAACCGCCGCCCGCCGCGGCGGCCGAGCCGGCGTTGCCGCCGCCGGTACCCGGGACGGTGATCAGTTCCTCTGGACAATTAAAAACGGAAATGGCGCGCCGCGTCCGGGATCTCCATGCCGGAATAATCCCGGACAATATGGTGGTAATGACCGGCAACGGTTTCGACCAGGACCAGATCAAAATCTCTGTTGGCGCTTTGCCGGGCGCGCCTATTCAGACCGAGGTATTGATTCTTCCGGGACTTTCTCAGCCGGGCGTGTTCCTGCCCGACCCTAGAACCGGTTCCGCTTCATCCCTCCCATACCGGATTGTCTGGGATCCGAAGCCTGTTCTGGAGGCATTGAGAAAGAACGTTGTTTTAGAGGAAATGAGGGGAATGATGCGGGGGGATATTCAGAGAGCGCAGGACAGCATGCCCTGGCTGAATCGGCTTCTCGATACCGCCGAGCGGCTGTTGGCCGATCAGGGTGAAGAAGCCCGGATTCAGAACGCCAGAGCGGCTCAGCCGAAGATCGATCAACTGCTGAAAGTTGTTTCGGAAAAAGAAGAGGAGTTTTATCGGCTCTACGGCCGGTTATCGAGCGTGCTGATCGAGCTGAAAGAACAGGCCGATGAAAATGGCGAAATCCCAAGTGAGTTGGCCCAGGCCCGTTTACAGGAGTTGGCCACGCTGTTTTCGGCTTACCCGCGGGCCGAGTACGGCATTCTGGATATTGTCCGGACACTGCCGCAGCAAGATGCCGTATCGCTCCGCGATATTGAAAATGCGCTGTCGGGCACGAAGGTATTTCTTCAGCGGAATCATAAACAGGAGATTTCCGGCCAGCTTCCCGCCGAAATCATCCTGAATTTTTACCACGACGCGAAACGGATTGCGAACAGGCGTTATCTTCAGCAATTGAAACTCCGTTTTCAAGCCGCCGGCGAGGACCCCTCCGACTCCGACCGGGAAGCTGTTTCTCAATTCGCGTTGGCGGTTTTGTCGGAGGAGACCGGCCATCTGATTTCTAATTGGATATCGAGCAGCCAGGATCGCGCAGGATCGCCGGCCCACCCTCTGCCGGTTTCCGTGCTGGGCGTGGGGTTTCTCAACGCTCAAAACCAGATGCGATTTATTCCGGGCGGGTTAGTGGAGTACGACATTCCGGCGCAAAGAGAGTTCCATTGGTCGGCGGACCGGGTTCTTCCCTCCTATCAGGCCGGCGACCGGATCGTGCTGATGCTTCCTTCGCATACCGGCGGGCTGACCCAGAATCAGTTCCACGCGTTCTTTGAGGGTTGGTTTTACCTGATGAACGAGAATCCGGAGATTCCCGAAATTCTGCTGGCGATCGCCGAAGAAGACGGATCGATCCGTTTGTTACGGCCGCGCATTCCCGAGCGAGGCAAAGAGGCCTGGGCCACCTTGGCCCGTATTTCAAATGAAATCAACGCCTGTTATCAAACTTCCGCGGAATGGATCAGCCGGATGAAAAGTTCCGGATCGAATGCCTGGCTGGTTAACAACATGCGCGCGGCCGGCTCTCTTTTGTCGGTTGCCCAGAAGGCGCAGTCAAGCGATATGTCCGGAAGAGAATGGTGGATTCGCCGGTTCCGGGTCTCGGAACTCTTTCTCGCTGAGGTTTCTTCTCTTTTTGGGCCGGATGCCGCAGAGGCCGTCAGGGAACAGTGGAAGGCCGATCCTCGGCACGCAAAAACATTAGAAGATTTGCGTGACCGGCTTAACCTTCCGGATATCGAACAGAAAAGGCCCAGAGAAGTTGCCGCGATTCGCCAGCGGGTCAGTTACATCGGCCGAACACCGGAAGATCTCGGTTATGTTTTCGCACCGTTGATTGATTTGGCGGTGGCCGTTGTTGAGGAACGGCAGGGGGTCGACCTGTTGAACACCCCCTGGATGTTTGAAGAGGTTCCGCTGTTTCCGAATGAGCCGAAACCGGAACAAAAGAAAAAAGATTGGTTTGCCGAAACCTGGGCTCTATGGAAGAAAGAAGACCGGTTTCGAAAAAATCCAAGATTTGGCAAGGCAGAAGATGCCGAGCCATTTGCCCGAACCTGGGTGGCGGAGCGGGTCGCCAAAGCGGTTGATGGGAAAGATCCTGAATTTAAATGGATCGATTTTTCCAAAGCGCTGGAAGCCCACCGGAAGCAGGAGGCCCGGCGCCGGGAAGAGATGCGCCAGCGCGTGGAGCAGATGAAATCAGCCGCTGTTACGGCCGCGTCTCCTGAGTCGACCCCTGCTCAACAGACGGAGACGCTGGAACAGTGGGGCGTTTTGTCCGCCGAATTGACCTCTTCAGAAAGAGCGGAAGTCGAACCGGCGCTGGCCCCGGCGGCCCAGCGGCTGACGCGGCCGCATGGCGCCTGGGCGCTGGCCGGTTGGGCGCTTAATCATGGGCTGTTTGAACCGGAGTTGCCGGTTTCCAAACTGTTGACTCGGTTGGCATCGCAGTTTCCAACCGGTTCAAAAATCCGAGACCATGTTTTGATGCGCAGAAATATCGCAGACTTTAATGAAAAAGAAGCTGAGCGAAAAAGCCGCGACGGATCCTCATCGGCTTCGGTTGTTCCGGCAAAAAATCAAGTTCGGGTTCCTTCGGAAACGCTCGCCGATCTCCTGTTGCTGGCCGAGCAACAGTTGACCGATCTGGACCGCCTGCTTCAGCCATTTCCAGAACAACAAGCGGTTATCCGGGAACAGCGCCATTGGGTGCGCAACCTCTGGACAGTGGAAGAGGTGGCTCGGTTGGGCCGCTCGGGCGTCGCTGTTGACGCCGGTTCGATTCGGATTACTTTCGGCTATTTGGATCGGTTTTCCGCTGATCTGGAACCGGATTTGTTGGAGGCCGTTCATCGATTATCGGGGAGATCGGTCCGGCGATGGGTGGATCTCGATCAGAAAAGGATTCATGCGGCTGTTTCCGAATCGATGGCTGCCGGCGATATGCAGGCCGCCTATGCCGATTTGCTGGCATTGGATCAAACAATGGCAGCTGACGCCCAGATGCTTCGCCAACAGGGCTTTACTCAGGGGGCTTCTGTTTTGGAAACAGCGCGCGTTTCTCTGGCAATGGCGCTGGCGGCCACCGAAGGGATTCAGAAGAGCGAAGCTCTGGCGAGCCGAGTGACCGCCGATAGCGGTACCGCCGTTCATGCCGAATTGGAAGTCAACCAGCGGCTTCGTATTCAAGCTGGCCTGGGCTGGATCAGCCGCCTGAACGAAGCCCGCCGCCGCTTGCTGGACCGGTTCTCCGGGGAAGTCGAGCGGACCGCTCGCGACCGAATGGCCTCTGTCAATTCGCTTTCCTTTGAACAGGCGGAGGCGCTAAATCGGTCGATCCAGGAAGGAATGGCGTCTCTATCCGAATTTTCCGACCTGGCTGGCCGCAGGACCGCGCTCTCGGAACTTCGTCAGCAGGTGCGCCGCCGCGCGCTGGCCAGCCCGCAGCAGCCGCCCGCGAAGGCCGCCCGATTTATTCTTGCGCAGGATGCGTTCCAGACGGCGTTAATCCAGGATAAGGATGTTCGCGCCTGGCTTCGTTCCGTGGCGGAAGGAGATTCCCCAAAAAACACAGGAGTTCTTTTACCTCGCGTGACTCGCCAGAGAGCGAAGGGTTCCGGCATTACACAGGAATTCTACACGGCGGTGGAAAATCTGATGAACCCGTCCGCACCGGAGGCTGTTACCCCTGAAACGATTGTGGAACCAGAAACACCGCCGGAGTCATCAGCTATTTCCACGGAATCAGCGGCGATTGTTTCGGAGCCGGAACCCGAGCCGCCCGTAGTCATCGTTGCGCCGGTAGTACCCGAAATTTCATCGGCTGCCGTGGAACCGGTTGTGGTGCAAGAACTGGTGCCGGAGCCTGTTGTAACATCGGAACCGGAATCGCCCCCGGTTGTCATCGTATCGGCGCCCATTGTTGCCGTGCCGGTTTCTACAGCCGTTCTTCCCGCGTCCGAAACCAGGTGGAAATCCCAAGAAGTTACACTGTTGCCGGACAATTATGTTCGGATAACAACTGCAGATCCAACAGACCTCGTGCAGATGGAGTTTGGCGGCAGGGAATGGCTGGGAGTGAAGACTTACCCGGTAGAAAGGATTAATGTAGTCACCTCAAAACATCTGATTCCGGTATCCGGCAATGAACTAGCGGCGGCCGCGCTGGCAACGGGAGACTGGCGGCAGGCTGCTTCTCTGTTAGGACGGGAGGAAAAACACCAAAAGGCTCACGAAGGGGAGTGGGTTAACAACTCGGTCTTGGTCTATGCAGGGGTTGATGACAGGTTCGGCATTGAAAATGAGATTTACTTTCTTTCGCCGGAAGATCTTCAACGGATGCGAGAGGATTTAACTGTGATCACCGGCAGCCGTAAAACCGGAGCTCTCGGAAAGCAGCGCTTTTTTGAAGCGAGGGCTGTACGGCTCACCGTTCGGTTTAACTCTGAAGATCGGGTTGGAAGCGTCATACCGGTGACCGTATTTAACTCGCGTCAACAGTACGGCAGCCCGGTGATTGGAACGGCAGACTCGCTTGGACCGCTTCCGCAATTGCCCAAAACAGTTTCGTCCCAGATGGTTTCAGCTTCATCGCCTGTTTCGGTCTCTGCGGCTGCGGTTGTGTCCCTATCGCCTACAAAACAAAAACAGCTGTCGAGAGCCGAGCAAATAGCGGAGAACAATAATCGGCTCGAGCAATCCCGTGATCCTCAAGAAGTAGCCCAGGTACTGCTTTCCGACGCGCGGTTTTCCCCGGCGATCGATGAGAATTTCCGGGTTCCTTCCGAGGACGGCGCGGGCAATCTCCGGTCGTGGCTGGAATCGGTTCGAGATCACAAGACCGATGTTAATCTTGCCAGACAGCTTCAAAGAACCCGGGCGGCCGTTGATTCGGTGGAAGGCAACAACCGTCAGTTGTTTTATCAGGCATTCGACAGTATGCTTCCATTCGCGTTACAGGAAGCGGGTGCCAGCGCCGCCGAAAATACTTCCGCTGGTCTGGAAGAAAAGACAATGCCGGTGGCGCAGTTTGAAGAGGAGTACGGAAAACTTTTGGCTGGGCTGAACGCGGAACATTTGGCCGACCTGAAACACGCGGGCGCCGACTCGGTTATCGTGATTCCGCTGACCGGACAACTGCCGCTTTATGTACAGGGATCGGATTTGTTGAAGGCTGTTCGCGATGAGTTTGCCGGCAAACTGGGTGGCGACCGGTTCGCTCCGGAATTAATTACCGAAACTATTGCGTGGCAGAAAATTGGATTGGTCTTGAAAGATGAAACGCTGGATGAACTCCCATTAAATCCAAACGCACTCCCTATCAGGGACAGTTCCGCTGATAAAATCAATGAGCTGGACCCCGTAGAATTGTTGCTGGAGATTTTTAAATCCCATTTGCCGTCCGATTCCGTCCATATGGGTGAAATGCTGTTGACCGATCAATCGGGCCAAACCTATCTGGTTTTACTTTCCGCATGAGGAAGATATCCGTTTTATTACTGGTCGCGTTTCTGGCCAATTCTATTCCTGCGTACGCATTGCGCGTCGAGCAGCCGGAACATCCTGCTTCCCAATTCACTCTGGCGCGACGACTTAATGACTCTTCCGGGTTGGAAGAAGTCAAACCTCTGTGGACCACTGATCTGGGAAAAAACCGGATTTGGCAAACGAGTTTACTGCCTGGAGCCCAACGCCGGATCGCGGCCATCACAACAACATTTCTTCATATCGGAGATCTTCAGGAATCACCGGTGCCAGCGTTGAATTTGAAGACGGTTTCTTTGCAACTAAAGTCGTCCGAAAGTTATCGAGGCATGGTCGTCGGCCCTGTCACCGATTCCGGCAATCAATTTCTAGCCATGGGATCAACCAGCGGCAGAGTGGTCGTCCGCGACCTGAATTCCGAGGATGCTCCTACTGTTGTTTTAGGCGACACCAGGAGTTTTCAGGCCAGCGGCAGTGTGGCGATTGATCCCGACGGAAAAACTGTATTTGTCACAGGAATAAATTCTCGGGTTCACGCCTGGAATATGGAGACGCAGACAGCGGTTCCCAATCATCCGACAGCTTCTTTTTTTGAGCCGGACTCCAATGAAGCGAAATTCATTCAGGACTCGGACAAGCGGTTGACGGCGCTCACGGGCAAAAGCCAGATTCAGATATGGGATTCGCGAGATCAGACCGGATGGCGGTGGCGGCCGTCTAAGTTAGGGGATTTGTCTGTTTCGCAATTCAGCCGCACCGGAAAATTGATCGCGGTTGCTCAGAACAATGTTATTCATCTTTTTCCCACGGATGACCGGGATAGAGTCAGGACTCTTAAAGAGGCGCGAATGGGGAAAGAAATAACCAGCCTTGCCTTCAGTCCTGATTCCGAGTATTTGATTGCGGGGGACAAACGGGGCATTCTTCACATGTGGAATATTGCGAGTTCGCGCGCGACGGAATCCAACGCCCAAATTCAGGCGCACGAGGGGCCGATCTCTTCGTTGTTTTTTTATACCGACAAACTATCGGGCCGTACCGCCCTGGTTTCGTCCGGCCATGACGGCAATGTCAAAGCGTGGGACTTGGCCGCCTTGATTTCCGCCGGGCTGGAAGAAGATCTGCCGGATGAATTAGTGAGGGCGACTTTTTCGGGGGAAAGAGTTCCTGTGCGGGTTCTCGATCTGGCGAGGGATAGGCCGTTCTTCAACGCGGTTTACACCGCGCCCGATGAACAAGTTAAAGGGTTTGTCCCCATCGCTCGTCTTTTTCATGATCCTGGAGAGCGAATGCGAGTCAACCAAAAATGGGACCGTCTAATGGCCAACGGTGATGAGCCGATCATGGCCCGGGTTGATTTGCAGGGCGGAGAGTTGCATTTTTATCCCGATCTGGAGCTGAACGCGCTGGACAGCGCGCTGAATCGCTTACTGACCGATGTGGAAAAGATGGTTGGCGCATCTCCTCTTGGTCTGCCTGCTCAGGTAGTTAAGCGGGTCACCGGAGGGAAAGGGGCCGAGGTCCTCTATCGGCTCGAAGATGGCAGTGGCCGCGGGGGGCGCGGCTACCTAACAGTTGCTGGAGACTACTCCAACTGGCTCCAGCAGCAAATCGGACATGAGATCCGCGTCACTCCGGTAGGGGTCGACCGCGACAGGAGCGAACGGCAGGTGATTTTCCGGCCCGCCGGATTGCCGTTGAACAAAGGTGCTTTGCTGGAGCAGAAACTGCTTGAGAGATCGGTGCCATCCGATGAAATTGAGAGCTTTCTTGATCGGCAGTTACTTCAGGACAGGGAACTGCCGAAACTGTTGATCCCGATTTACGAGCATAGCCGTTCCCGCGTATGGAGAAATATGACGCGTTCGCACCGGCTTGCGGTTTTGCGCTGGCTGGCAGGCAGAAGCGATTCCGCCGATGCCGACCTGGCCGGCTGGTTGTTCCACATGTTTGCTCGGGCCTCGAAGGATCCAATGCATGGGCGGACCATCCAGGCCTGGGCTCTGCGCGGCATGGCGGGTGCCGCTCGAGATGACGCGCAAACGGAAACCGCGCGGCAAAGCGTCGAAGCGTGGTTTCAGCGGACGCCTCTTCCCGAACCGAAACACACGGCGATTCTGGATCCGGTCGTTTATGAATTGTTCGGGTGGCCCCAAGATGCCTACGCGCTTTCTTTGGATGTCCAAGCCCGTTTCTCCGCGGGCCAGGAAGAAAACACCGCGGCCTGGGACGCTCTGCAGGACAAGATCAATAAGGAGACTCCAATCAAAGTGCGTATTGGGGAGGTTCTCCACGCCAGTAAAAGTGTAGCCATCCGTTATAGCCATGATGGAGAAGATCTTCCTGGAGTAATGCCTTTTCCTGCTATAGAAAACCTTCCATCATCTTACTTGGCGGATTTGTTCTTGCTTCAAAAAGGGCAGGAAATCGATGTTCTTCCAAAACAGATTATCATCGACGACTTAAACCGGAAGCAATTCACTGCTTTTGTGGGAATTGCTGAATTTGATTTTCTGGGTCAGCGCCTGCAGGCGATACGAGAAATTCAGCGGGCTGCGGCCAGTGGTGTGGAAATTGAAATGGAATTATTAGGAGTAGTGAATAAAGAAAGAGGAGTTGTTGCATTCAAATATCAATCGTCTGCTGGAGACGTTGTTTTTAAAACCTATTTAAGCCGGTTTTTCTCAACAGGAGTAACTGGAAATTATCCTGTTCACACTGTGAATAGTTGGGTAGCGTATCATACCGGGAAGAGTAAAAGAGTAAAAATTATTCCGACGGAATTTCAAAAGGGCGGCTCTTACCCGCAGGTTTATTTCAAGGTGAACCTGTCTAACGAGGAGCTGAATCAGGAAATTTGGCATGGACGGGCTGAGCTTAAGCAGAAGTTTGATCAAGGTCATACGGTCGATTTCGGAGTGGAATGGTTTTCTCATAACAGCGTGCAAGTCTTTTATATTGGAGAACAGGGATGGGCGCGAACGATTGTTCCCATGAGTTTGCTGTTTGATGCTTCAGAGCAGGTTTCGCTGGATGATACCCAGGAGTGGGTTTTGCGGAGTGTCGGTGATTTATGGAGAGGGGTTCCATTGGTTTCCAACAGAGACGGTTCGGGCTATCCTATCGTTGGTAATCCCAAATTTTCTGCTCGTCGGGCATTAGATCAAGTAGAACCGGCTCTTCAAGAACTGCGCGAAATGGCTGGACGATCGGTTCCTCCGGAAATTACGGTCATCGCGCGAATGGCCAATTCCAATGGATTGGCCGTTCTTTATGAAGGGAAAAATGGTTCATGGAAAAGAGGATATATTGATATTCGCGAGGTTAAGCCAACCGGCGCAAGTCCTGAACAGCGTCGCCAGTGGATGAATCAAGCCATAGACCGCAAAATCCACGTTACGCTCAGAGCAATCAAAACCCCAGAATCTTCCACCAAGGTATATTTTTCCTGGCCGGACCCTGAGCGGGATTTGCACGATGATTTTGGCGCCGGGATACTTGGCGCCGGCCAGGAAGAAGCGTATGCCTATATGGGTCGCTTTATGGATAAAGATCCTTTGGTGCGCCGTGCCGCGCGCAATGAATTGTTGAGACGGGGTGACGCCGCCATACCGATTGTCATCGAACTGTTTGGATTGATAAGTAATTCGCGTATTGAAATGGTTCAAACCGTTCGCGTGCTGGCCGCCGAAAATCCTTCATTTATTTCTCATGTCATAGAGCCGATCCGCCGGCATCTGGATGGAGATCCTGAATGGGGAAGTTATACTCCTTTGCGTAACGCATTAATGACGCTCTCTGCGCTGAGTCCGGAGCAGGCTTCTGACGCGATTCCGTTGCTGGAGCGGTTGTTATCGAGAGAAGAACGCAACCGTGTTATAGGATTCGATCCCGACTTTAGCAATCAAGGACATACCTGGTCGGTCTGGATATTTCCCTATGCGTTTCAGGCAATTCGCCAACTTTCTTCCAGTCGATATAATGAAATGCTTGCCCAATGGACTGTTTATAAAAATTCTGGGCCGGAAATTTACAGATTCTTGGTGAATTCTATTCTTGAAAATCTTGAACGGATCGATCAGGAAAGAGGCATTCCGCACGCCGATGCGTGGGCTTCCACGGAACCGTTGATTGAGGCGGCTGTTCAGCCGGTGCATCAGCTGGCCGAGCAGGAAAAGCCGCTGATTGTACTGGTTAGATCCGATATGGTGCGCGGCGATCGGGAGGATATTCCTTGGGAACAAATTTCCAGACAGTTGTCGGAATTAACCGGCTATCCGTCGATTCAGGTCGATGATTCTTCTTCATCTCGAGTGTTGGGATATCAGAGAAGCGGAAATACAATCATTCATCTGGTTCCGGAAGATTTTCCTGCAGGGTATGAGCGTGTTATGCTCAACACGGTCCGCGTGAAATTAGGCACGAATAAGGATGTTGAGAGGGACATGTTTAGTATTGAGCTGCATGCGTTACCGGGTGTCATTACCGGTGCGTTGGCGCACTGGCAACAGTATCAAAACGAAGCACAAATTCCTGTTTTTAACGCAATTCCATATATGAATTTGAACCTGCTTTCCGCGGCCGATGTCTGGCAGATTCTCGCCGATCAGTTTGCGTAAGGCTGTGCTATCATAGTCTATTCTGCGAGCTTTGCGCTCGTAGCTCAGCTGGATAGAGCACTAGCCTCCGAAGCTAGGGGTCGCGCGTTCAAATCGCGCCGAGCGCGTTTTTTATGTCATCCTGAGATCGTTTTTGCTCAGGATCTTGATAACAAATGCAAGATGCTGAACAAAAAATTTTCAGCATGACAAGGGTATTGATCGGGCAATAATCGATGGACATATTTGAATAGAGAGAAGGTTTTTATGCCGGGAGATCGGTTACAGCGTGTCGGAGAAGAAATCCGCAAAGAAGTCGCTCAAATTCTGCAGACGGAGCTAAAAGATCCTCGTGTCGGCGGGTTTGTGACGATCACGCATGTCCGCGTGACGCCCGACTTGCGGCAGGCCACCGTTTATTTCAGCCTGATGGGCGGCACCAAAACCCCCGAAGAAACCGAAGCCGGCCTGCAGAGCGCGCGCGGATTTGTGCGCAAGTTAATCGGCGAACGGATCCGGATCAAGTTCAATCCCGAAATTTCTTTTAAGCACGATCCGTCGGTAGCCGAGTCGATCCGCATCGCGAAACTGCTGGGCTCTTTCAAGCCGGCGGAAGAATCGAAAGAGAAGAATGACAAATAAACCCAAGCGCCATTCCATCAAACAGGTCGTCGAAACCATTCGCCGCCACAAGCGGTTTATGGTCTCGGCGCATGTGAATCCGGACCCCGACGCGCTGGGTTCCGGCCTGGCGCTGGCGTCTCTGCTCAAGCGGCTCGGCAAGCAGGTAATGGTGGTTACCGACGGCGGAATGCCCCCCGCGTTTAACTATTTCCCGAAACCGGTTCCCGTGCTGGACCGCCTTCCGAAAAATGCCCGAATTGAAGCGGCATTCACGACCGATGTGCCGATTTTAAGCCGCACCGGAAAAATGGCCGAAACCATCGCGGCCGTTCCGGTGGTCGTTAACATCGATCATCATATCAGCAACTACCTGTTTGGAACGGTCAACTGGCTCGATGTCAACGCGTCGGCCACGGGCGAGATGGTCTACTACCTGTTCGAGGCGTTCGGCAAGAAACCAACGCGCGACGAAGCGTTCCTTCTTTATATGGCCATCGTGACCGACACCGGCTCTTTCCGCTACCGCAACAGCACGCCGGCGGTTCACCGGATCGCGGGCGAATTAATCGCGGCGGGCGTTGATCCGCTCTATGTGTCGCAAAAGTTGTACGAGAAACATTCTGTCACCGATTTGAAATTTTTGGGCCATGTGCTGGCGCAGATGCGCTACACGCCCGACAAGAAGATTGCCTGGCTCGAATTGCCGGTGTCGCTGCTCAAGCGGTGGAAGCCGGGCCCCGAGATCCGCGACGAGCTGGTCAATTATCCGCGCTCAGTCGAATCGGTCGAGGCGGCGTTCGTGCTGCGGCAGGAATCGGTTGATCAAAAAGTGCGCGTCAGTTTTCGTTCGAAGGGGCGCGTCGATGTGAACGCGGTCGCGGCCCGGTTTGGCGGCGGGGGCCATTCGGCCGCCAGCGGTTGTACGATCATCGGGACGCTTCCGGCAGTCCGTTCGCGCGTTCTCGCTGCGGTTCGCCAAGCGGTTAAAAAGCTTAGATAGGACAACCATGTCTTCTGTGCGCGTTCCATCCGCGACACCGGCTGAATACAGCGGCCTGCTTCTGATCGACAAACCGGCCGGAATCACTTCCCACGACGCGGTCGACCGTATCCGCCGCCGGTTCAAGATGCGCCGCGTCGGCCACGGCGGCACGCTCGATCCGGCCGCCACCGGGCTTTTAATCCTGCTGGTCGGCCGCGCCACGCGCTGCGCCCGGTTTTTGTTGAACGCCGACAAAACCTATTTCTCCACGCTTCGGCTCGGCCAGTCCACCGACACGCAGGACAGCGCCGGAAAAATCCTGGAAACCAAACCGGTCGCTGAACTTTCGCGCGAGCAGCTCGAGAAAATCTGTGAAGAATTCCGCGGCGAGATTGAGCAGGAAATTCCCGCGTATTCGGCCGTCCGCGTCGAGGGCAAACGTTTTTATGAACTGGCCCGCGAGGGGAAAGCGGTTCCGCAGCGGTTCAGAAAAGTGAAAATCTATTCTTTAAAAATTGCCGAAATCCGTTTGCCGGAAGTGGACCTTGAGGTGACTTGCTCGAGCGGAACCTACATCCGCACGCTGTGCGCCGACATCGGCAAGCGGTTGGGCTGCGGCGGACATTTAAGCCGGCTTTCCCGCGCGAGCGTCGGCCCATTTTCCATCGATAAAGCGGTCGCGCTTGATCAGGCCGGACCCGAGCATCTGCTGCCGATAGAGCAGGTGCTCTCGATCGGTCCGGTGTCGTCGCGTTCCGACCGCTGAGGTTTGCCGATGAAAACCATTTCTTCCGGAACGGTCGCGGTGCTGGGTGTTTTTGACGGCGTCCATCGCGGCCATCAAACCCTTTTGCGTAAAGCGGTTTCGCGCTCGCGCCGTTTAAAACTTCCGTCGGTCGCCGTCACTTTCAGTCCGCACCCGGCTGCCGTGCTGCACCCCGATAAGCCACGCCTGCTGCTTTCTCTCGATCAGCGTCTCGAGTATATCCGCGCGGCCGGCATTGACCGGGTTGTGGTAATTCCATTTACGCGCGCTTTTTCCCGCTGGCCTGCGCGCCGGTTCGTGCAGTCGGTGTTGATTGACAGGCTGCGTGTCCGCGAACTGGTGGTTGGGCATGATTTCCGGTTCGGACATGACCGCGCCGGCAATGCCGTTTGGCTGGCCCGTCAGGGGAAACAGCACGGTTTTAAGACGTGGGTGATTGCTCCGGTTCGTTTGGGCGGCCGGCGTGTTTCTTCGCGGACAATCCGGGAATGGATTGCATCCGGCGAATTATCGCGCGCTAAAAAAGCTCTGGGCCGTTTTCCGTCGGTAGTCGGCCGCGTGATCCATGGCGGCCGGCGCGGACGGCAGCTCGGTTTTTCCACCGCGAATCTGCGGATCGAGGCCGGACTGTTGCCACCGAATGGTGTGTACGCGGCGTGGGCCAGGGTGGCGAACCGTCGGTACCGCGCGATGGTCAATATCGGTGTTCGTCCGACTTTTTCTAAGAAAGAGGTTCGACCCCGGACGGAAGCGCATTTGCTCGATTTTAAAGCGTCGTTGTACGGCCGCCGGCTGGAATTGGAATTTATAAAGCGGCTGCGGGATGAAAAGAAGTTCGCTTCGCCGGCCGATTTGTCGGCTCAGCTCAAGAAGGACGCCCTCCGCACCCTCCATCTCCTGAGTTAGTAACCAGGATTTCGAGTCGGCTCGGGCACTCGGGTTTTTCGAGAGCCGCAAAGGGGTATTGCTCCCGCATCGTTCGTCTCGCTCCACCGTGCTCGCCTCACTCCGGGTTTCGCCCTCACTCGTCCCGCCAAAGAACTCTGTCGGGACACCATGGCCGTTCGGGCTCTTCACGGTGCGGGTATCAAACCCCTTCGTGGCTCTCACTCTAGCTCAACCGTGGTTGGGTAAGAGGCGGATCGGGATATGGGGCAAGTGGACCTTGGCGGAGGCCGAAACGAATTGTCTTTCGGCAAGGCCGGAGACAGAGCGACGGAATGGGTATTCCATTCCGAGCGTGTCCACGGCTCCCATGCCCGGACCGACTCTGAAAAAACGCCTTGCCTGCACGGAATCGCGCCTGCTTTCTCCTTTACAGCCCCGCGGCCGGGTGGTAGAATAAACACAATATAGAGGAAGAAGATAAAATGACTTTAGTGAAAGAGCAAAAAGAGAAGGTAATTCAAACCTATAAGAAGCATGGAACCGACACCGGTTCCGCGCAGGTGCAGGTGGCCATTCTGACCGAGCGAATCAACGAGTTGACCGCGCATTTTAAGGCCAATCCGAAGGATCATCACTCCCGCCGGGGGCTTTTAAAGATGGTCAGTTTGCGCCGTAAATTACTGGAGTACCTCAAGTCGACGGATCGAACCGAATACAAGAGTTTGATCGATCGTCTCAACCTCCGGAAATAACCGGTCGATTTTTCGATCCGGCTCATCTTACCCCGGTGCTACGATGGGTATACACCCCTTCCAAATGCGCGATGAACATTCCGCGAAGGTCCAATACAACAGAAGAAAAGGAAAATAAACAGGTGATTTCATGACAACAGCAGCAGCGCGCCGCGTTCAGGCGCAGTACGGAAAAGAGCAATTGATTTTGGAAACAGGCCGGTTGGCCAAGCAGGCCGACGGCGCCGTGTTGGCGCAGTACGGCGGGACCGCAGTACTCGTCTCAGTGGTGATCTCCAAAGAGCCGAAAGAAGGCATTGATTTTCTGCCGCTGACGGTCGAGTACCAGGAACGAACTTACGCCGCGGGCAAGATCCCGGGCGGATTTTTCAAGCGCGAAGGACGGCCTTCCGAGAAAGAGATTCTGACGTCACGGCTGATTGACCGCCCGATCCGTCCTCTGTTCGCGAAGGGATTCGTGAATGAAGTGCAGGTGATCGCGTTCGTGCTGTCGCACGACAAGGTGAACGATCCGGATGTCGTCGCGATCAACGCCGCTTCCGCGGCGCTGGCTGTTGCCGGCGCTCCGGTTGCCCGCATCGCCGCTTGCCGCGTCGGGCGTGTGGATGGGCAGTTCATTCTGAACCCGGCTTATGAAGAGATGGAAAAGGGCGACCTGGACCTGGTGGTCGTTGCGACCAAAGACGGCATCATCATGGTCGAGTCGGGCGCCAAGGAAATTCCGGAAGATGTGATGGTTGAGGCGTTGAAGTTCGGCCAGGAACATTGCCAGCAGTCGATCGCGCTGCAGCAGGAATTGGCGGCTCAGGTTGGAAAGCCGGAGCGCCAGGTTCCGTTGCGCAAGACGGATGATGAACTATTGAAGAAAGTTCAGCAGATCGCCGGACCCCGCCTGGAAGAAGGCATCCGCGCGCGCAGCGAGAAAGAGGGCGGCGACGATGGAAAGAAGGCGCTGATCCAGGAAATTCTCGGGCAGGTGAATCCGAATCCGGATAAGCCGGTCTTTACCGCGGTCCATGTGGCCGAGGCGATCGGAACGCTCGAAAAGAAAATCATCCGCGGCAACATCGCGGAGCGCGGACAGCGCGTGGACGGCCGTGATTTAACGACGGTCCGCCCGATCAGCTGCGAAGTGGGCATTTTGCAGCGCACGCACGGCACCGGCCTCTTCCAGCGCGGACAGACGCAGAGTCTCTGCGCCGTGACGCTGGGCACCGGCTCCGACGAGCAGATGATCGACTCGCTCACCGGCAAGTGGAACAAATCGTTTATGCTGCATTACAATTTCCCGCCGTTCTCGGTGGGTGAAACGCGCCCGATGCGCGGTCCGGGCCGTCGTGAAATCGGCCACGGTGCTTTGGCGGAGCGCGCGCTGCGCGCGGTAGTCCCGACCAAAGAGCAGTTCCCCTACACGATCCGGCTGGTTTCCGAAATTCTGGAATCCAACGGATCCTCGTCGATGGCGACGGTGTGCGGCGGTACGCTAGCATTGCTCGATGCGGGTGTCCCGCTGAAGGCGCCGGTTGCCGGCATCGCGATGGGTCTGATCAAGGAAAACAATCAGTACACGGTTCTAACCGACATCATCGGCCTCGAGGACCATTACGGCGACATGGACTTCAAAGTGGCCGGCACGGCGCAGGGCATCACGGCGCTGCAGCTGGATTTGAAGGTGGCGGGTGTCCCGGTGGAAATTCTGGCCAAGGCGATCGCGCAGTCGAAACCGGCGCGCGAAATGATTCTGCAGAAAATTGCCGAGACGATTGCTTCGCCTCGCGCGGAGCTCTCGCAGTACGCGCCGCGAATTGCCGTGATCAAGATTGACCCGGAGAAGATTGGCGCGTTGATCGGTCCGGGCGGCAAGGTCATTCGCCGCATCACGCAGGAAACGGGCGCCACAATTGATGTGGAAGACGACGGTACCGTGCGCATCGCCTGTTCCGATCCGGTCGGCGCGAAGAAAGCGTTCGATTTCGTGACAGGGCTCACCGAAGAAGTTCAGGTCGGCAAGGTCTATCAGGGCACCGTCAAGCGGCTCATGAATTTCGGCGCGTTCTGCGAAATTCTGCCGGGCAAAGAAGGCTTGTGCCATGTGTCCGAATTGTCGGACCAGTTCGTTCCGCGCGTCGAGGATGTGGTCAAGGTCGGCGACCCGATTGAAGTGAAAGTAGTCGAGGTCGATACGATGGGCCGCATCAACTTGAGCCATCGCCAGACGCTGGCGTCGTATGTTCCGTCGGCCGAAGGTGAAAGATCCGGCGGGCAGGGTGGTGGAGATCGCGGACCGCGCAGCGGCGGTGATCGCGGCCCACGGGGCGGCGGAGATCGCGGACCGCGCAGCGGCGGTGGAGATCGCGGAGGGCGCGGTGGATTTGGCGGCCGTGATCGCGGCCCAAGGAGCGGCGGAGATCGCGGTCCTCGCGGCGGCGGTGCTCGTCAGCCCGGATCAGAGTCCTCACGGGCTCCCCGGACGCATGAGCATGCGGCCGAAGCAGCACCGAGTCTTCCACCGGAAGCCATTGAGGAAGATTTCTCACACCCAGAGGCCTAACCGTTGACACGGACAAAGAAGAATAGCGCATCCTGGCTCACTCCCCAGCGTTTGAATGAACTCTGGGGAGTTCTTCTTCTCGCGGCCAGCGTTTTCGTGCTGATGAGCCTTGTTTCATACCACCGCGACGATTTATCGTTCTTCACGTCGGATCCGTCGCCGGAGGTTCGCAACGCGTGCGGCGTCGTCGGCGCGTTCGTGGCCGAAGTGCTGCGCTCCAGCATCGGCTGGTCGGCCTTTTTTCTGCCATTCCTAGGCTTTTTCTGGGCGGTGGCCTGTTTCAGCGGCAAACCGGTCCAGCGATTCAAAATCAAAGTCATCAGCGCCATCCTGTTCACACTTTCATTCAGCAGTTTCATCGCGATTATCGTTGACTCTTCTGCTGCCGCCAGCATTGAGCGCGGCGGAATCGTCGGGCAGATGCTCGGAAAACAGATGCTTCAATATTGCGACTGGTGGGGAGCTGTCATCGTGCTGATGACAGTGGCGGTGCTGTCGCTGATTCTCTCGACGGAATTGGTAGTTTGGCCGCTGCTGAAAGCGTTCGGCGATTGGGCGCTTAAGAGTTTTCGGGCCGGCTGGGCTGGTGTTTCCAATGCGATTGCGCATTTGGGAAAGAAACAGCCGGCATCCCGCGCCTACACAATTCAGAAACCGGCTGTAAAACCGTCTGCCGCTCAAGCGGCAGTGGTTACGAAACCGGCCATAAAACCAAAAATAGAAATTAAAATGCCGGAACCGGCTCCCAAAGTAAAAACAATTTCTTCGGTACCGGCTCCGTCGGTTTCGACACCGAAACCGGCCGCGCCCGCCAAGGCCGTTCGAGTCGAGTCATCCGAAACGAAAAAGCCGGAAGAGATCAAGCCGCCCTATCAACTGCCGTCGCTTGATTTATTGAATCCGCCGGTGCCCGGCACCGAGACGGTCAGCCAGAGCAAAGAAAATTTACAGGCCAGCGCGAAAGTTCTCGAAGATACGCTGCGCGAGTTCGGCATCGACGCGCGCGTGGCCGAAGTGGAATTGGGCCCCGTCATTACGCGCTACGAAGTAGAGCCGGCGCCCGGCGTGAAGGTGCAGAAAATCACGACGCTGTCCGACGATCTGGCGCTGGCGATGAAGGCGACTTCGGTCCGCATCATCGCGCCGATCCCCGGCAAATCGCGCGTCGGCATCGAAGTCCCGAATTCATCCTCTACGAAAGTGATGCTGCGCGAAGTGCTGGAGTCGCCCGAATTCCAGAACTCGAAATCCAAGCTGACGATCGCGCTGGGCAAAGATTCCGCGGGGCATCCGCTGATTGCCGATCTGGCGACCATGCCGCACCTGTTGATCGCCGGCGCGACCGGATCCGGGAAAACGGTCTGCATGAACTCGCTGATCATGTCGCTGCTGTTCCGCGCTTCGCCGGATGAAGTCCGGTTTTTGATGGTCGATCCGAAAATGGTTGAGTTGGTCCCGTTTAATATGCTGCCGCACCTGGTGATGCCGGTAATGACCAACGCGAAAAAAGTTCCGGCCGCGCTCAACTGGGCGATTGAAGAGATGGAAAGCCGCTACCGGCTGTTCGCGAAACTGGGCGTGCGCAACATTGACGGCTACAATCAGAAACTGGCGGCCGGCCAGCTTCCTGCCGAAGAAATTCCGGAACATCTGCCGTATATCGTCATCATCATTGATGAGCTGGCCGACCTGATGATGGTGGCGCAGGCCGAAATCGAAAAAACGATCTGCCGCCTGGCACAGTTGTCGCGCGCCGTCGGAATCCATATGGTGCTGGCCACGCAGAGGCCGTCGGTCGATGTGCTGACCGGCGTCATCAAGGCGAACCTGCCGGCCCGTATTTCGTTCCAGGTGGCATCGCGCGTCGATTCGCGCACAGTGCTCGACGCTATCGGCGCCGAGAAATTATTGGGCAAGGGCGATTTGTTGTTTATGCCGCCGGGCGCTTCCAAATTTACGCGCGGGCAGGGCACGCTAATCACCGATCCCGAGATCGACAAGGTCACGCAGTTTATCAAGGCCCAGCGCGGTCCGGCCTATGACGGCACAATTTTGAATGAAATGGAAAGCAAAGCCGCGGTCCGCATCGAGAATACAAAAGACGAACTGTATGATGAGGCGGTGCGCGTTGTGGTTGAGGGCGGTCAGGCGTCGGTGTCGCTGCTGCAGCGGCGTATGCGCCTGGGCTATGGACGGGCGGCCCGCATTGTCGATATGATGGAAGCGGAAGGGATCGTCGGTCCCGTGCGCGGCGCCAAACCGCGCGAGGTATATCAGAAAGATCTTCCCGACAGCAATGCTCCGGCTGGACAGACCGCCGGTCGTGACGAGGAGGAATCGTAATGTCGGCTGGTGCTAAACTAAAAGCCGCCCGCGAGGCGAAAAAACTTACTCTGGAAGAAGCCTGTCTGCGCACGAAAATTCAGCGCCGCACCATTGAAGCGCTGGAAGAAGACCGTTTGGGTGATCTGCTCGATCCGGCCTACTCCAAGATTTTTCTTAAAAAATATGCGGTTTTTCTCGGCCTCGATCCTATTTCGTTAATGGAACCTTCCTCCGTCGCCGGCGGCGCGATGGCGGTCGAAACGGAAGTGATCCGTACCGTCGATCCGAAGGCGGCTCCCGCGTTGACGAAATTTGCGGTTCCCGCGCTGGCGCTTCTGGCCGCGTTGATCGGGGTCGGATTCCTGGGTTATCTGGTTACCGATCTGGTTCATAATTTAAGCAAGCCCGGATCGCCGGCCGTTGAATCATCCAGAAAGAAAACCGAAGAGCTTTCCGAAAAACAGCCGGTGGTCGCGCTGTCCAAACCGCTGAAGCTGACCATTCAAACCACCGCCGAAGTCTGGATGCAGATCAAGGCTGACGGCACCGTCGTTTTTCAGAATGTTTTGCCTGCCAATTCCAAGGAAACCTGGACCGCTAAAAAAGGGTTTGAACTCTGGACCGGTAATGCCGGTGCCATGCAGGCTCTCTTAAACGGGAAACCGCTCGAGGGTCTTGGCCGCGGCGTTAAAAAAGGAATCCGGATTACCCACTCGGGTATCGAGAGTTGAAAATTCATGTTTTAAGTTTGGGTTGCGCCCGCGCGCTGGTCGATTCGGAAGGATTGGCCGGCCTGCTGAAAGAAGCGGGGCACTCGCTCAGCCATGAACCGCAGTCGGCCGATTGCGTCGTCGTAAATACCTGCTCATTCATCCGCGAAGCCGAAGAAGAATCGGTCGCGACGATCCTCGATTTAGCCGAACTTAAAAAGACCGGAAAAATCCGCCGCCTTTATGTGGCCGGATGCCTTCCGCAAAAACGCCGCAATGAGAAAGAAGATATGCTCTCGCTGCTGCCTGAAGTAGATGGCTTTCTGGGCCCCGGTGATCTCTCAAAACTGCCGATGCTGATCGAGCGGCAGGAATCGGGCAAGCCCGACCGTTTTTTTGTGACGTCGCCGGTCCCGACCTTATTATTCGAGTCGACGGCGCCGCGCCAGCGGTTGACGCCCAAACATTTCGCTTATGTGAAAGTCTCTGAAGGCTGCGACCATGCCTGCACCTTCTGTTCCATTCCGCAGTTCCGCGGCGCGCACCGTTCACGGTCCATCGAAGATATTTCGGCCGAGGTTCGCCAGCTGGTTTCCGAAGGGGTAAAAGAATTCAACCTGATCGGGCAGGACAGCTCCTATTACGGCGCCGATATTTACGGCAAGCCGTGCCTGCCGAAATTGCTGCGCGCGCTTTCTGAGATTCCGGACGTGCGATGGATCCGTATTTTATACGCGCACCCGGCGCATGTGACCGACGATCTGATCGCCGCGATTCGCGACTGCAAGCCGGTCGTTAAATACATCGACATTCCGTTGCAGCATATCAACGACCGGTTGCTGCGCGCGATGCGCCGCGAAACCGACGGCGATTACATCCGCCGCCTGGTTCGCAAATTCCGCGAGCAGGTTCCCGGCATGGTGATCCGCAGTACGTTCATCGTCGGGTTCCCCGGGGAGACCGATGCCGATGCCGACGAGCTCGAGGCATTTCTCGGCGAGGCCCGTTTCGAGAGGGTCGGCATGTTCCCGTTTTCACCGGAACCGAAAACACCGTCCGAGAAAATGGCGGAACAGGTTCCCGACGACGTAAAGAAAAAACGGCTCGACCAGTTAATGCGCCGCCAGCAGGAGATTTCGTACAGCATTAATCAGGGCTGGATCGGCCGCGAGATGGAAGTGCTTATCGAGGAGCCCGATTCCGAAGACAAAACTCTTTTTATGGGCCGCAGCTATGCCGATGCGCCCGAGGTGGATGGACAGGTGTTCGTGAAATCACCGGCGCCGCTTGCGGTGGGCGAACTGGTCCGCGTGAAGATCACCGATGCGTATGAATACGATCTGTTCGGCGAGGTGATTCCGTAATGAATCTGCCGAACCAATTAACACTGCTGCGCATCGTCCTCAGTTTTGTATTGATCGGCTGCATGCTGATGCCCGGCATTGGTTTTAAGACGGCGGCGGTGGTTGTTTTCGCGCTGGCGGCGTTGACAGATCTTTTAGACGGGAAATTGGCGCGCGAAAAAGGGCTGATCACCGATTTTGGAATTTTAATGGATCCGATCGCCGATAAAGTGCTGGTGCTCGGATCGTTTATGGCGCTGATCCAGCTGGATATTGTTCCGGCCTGGATGGTGGTGCTGATTGCCATGCGCGAATTTTTGCTGACCGGCATCCGTCTGGTGGCGTTGAACCGCGGACAGGTTCTGGCGGCCGAGCGTTCCGGTAAGAATAAAACCGTGATGCAGATGGTGACGATCGCGCTGGCATTGATCTATTTGGCGCTGCGTGAAACAGGGTGGGGCGTTTCATCAGGTGCTGAGTCGATCCGGATGATTCGATCGGGGCTCGATTTATTTGTCTGGCTGACGATGATCTTAACCATCACCAGCGGCATCAGCTTCTTCTGGAATAACCGGAAAGTGATTCTCTCATTCTGAAAAAATGTCATTCCGAGATGGTACTTGCTCGGAATCTTAGATCCTGAGCAGAAACAATCTCAGGATGACAGCGTGGGGTGCCTGATCTCCATGATTACAAAGATGATTGCCACATTCTTCGGGATTGGCTATTTTCCGGCTGCGCCGGGAACCGCCGCATCGGCGGTGGCGGCGTTACTGGCCTGGTTTGTTTTTGGGCTGCCATTGAATCCTCTAATCTTTCCTTTCTTTTTGGCCGCCATCGGAATTTGGAGTTCCGATTGTTTTTCGAAACAGATCAACCAAAAAGATCCGCACTGCATTGTGATCGACGAAGTCGCCGGCATGGCGCTGGCTGTTGCCGGACTGCCGCGCAGCTGGCAGGTTTACTTGGCTGCGTTTGTGCTGTTCCGTCTGCTCGATATTGTCAAGCCGGGCCCGATCCGGAGAGCGGAACAGCTTCCCGGAGGGTGGGGGATCATGACAGATGATCTTTTGGCCGGCCTGGCGGCGAACATGCTGATCCGCGGATTTTTGTTGTTCGCCCATTGAAAAACTATGATTTATATGCTAAAATTATTTAACAATAACATGTCTCGCCAGAATTTTTCTTTTGCCCGCTTTTTTGCGGCTTTATTAGCCGTTGCGCAGATCTTTTGCGTAACCGTGACGCCTTCCTACGCGCTGCGCGCTGTTTCTCCGTCGGAATCTCGCCCTGATTTGCAAACCCGCCTCTCGGGGCAGGAAGAGCCAGTCAGGGTTTTTGACGCGTTTAGGCGGTCGGAGGTCAATCCGGAAATCGGGGCCCGCGTCGCAAATTTTCTGATTGGAACGGGCGCGCAAATGCGTGTAGCGCAGGTCGAGATGAATCAAACTCTGCCCATTTATTCCAATCCGCACGACGAATATTATTTGATTCTGTCCGGCCGGGGGCTTCTTCAGACGGGCACTCTCGCCGGCAAGGTGGGCTCTGGAGATTTAATCCGGATTCCGGCCGGATCACCCCATACTATTACGGCTGTTGGCGAGGAATCTCTGACGCTGGCCTTTTTCTATCGGGGTTCGTACCAGAGAGCCTTGAGGCCGGAAGTTCCGGTTCTTTCCGGCGAAACGCCCGCCGGCCGCGGCCGCTATTTTCTGGAAATCGCCAAGCTCAATGGAGACAGCGAGAGTGAACTGTTTGTTGGAGAACGGCTCTCGATCCGTTTGTATCAAAAGCGGGGTCGCGTTAACCGTTCTTTTACTCCAGACCGCCAAACCCTCTTGTATGTAACGACAGGCGAAATGGAACTTGCATTCAATGCAAGTGGTCAACAGTTTTCGTTGAGAAAAGAAAGCGGAATAGTTATTCCGGCCGGCATGATTGTTCATTTATCCGGTAAGCATAGTGCTCGCTTTCTTTTAATTTCTGCGTTGGATCGTTTGACGGTTGGAAATTATCGCGAACTTGCCGTGGTGTTGCAGCGTTATCACGGCCTGCCGCTTGAAAATCCGCCGGCCAATTCTCCAGCGTATGAGCGCCTGCGCAGTTTGGATAATTATTCCGGCACCAATGGAATTTATCAGTTAACAGCCGATCTTCAGGCGGCCAGGGATGCCGGATTATTGCGAATCACAAATCTTTTAGAACAGGACTTGAATCCCCAAAATTTCTACGATGGTTTGCCGGCATCTATAAAACGCGATAGAGAATTTCCCGCTCCGAAACTGTCGTGGAAAGACTATTTCAACATTCAGGTTCTTTTGCGGAACTCTCCTGAGCTCTATCGAGACCCGGAGGGACTTCGAAAACTTGCGGATCAGCAAGAAATAGCACCGGCCGCACTTTGGCATACATTTCATTCCGAGTTTGGTGAACAACTTGGCTGGGGAGCTATCGCTCAATTCAGAACCGTTCGTCAAGCGGCGGCCACCGCCGGCATGGAAGAGGCGAAGGTGGAAGATTTCTTCGACGAGATTCCGGCGGCCGATGCGAACGAGTTCAAGGTGGCAGTGATGGTGCCGGTCAGTGATGCCACGATTGATCGGCTCAGCAAAGAGGGGTATCACATCTACCGCATAAAACCTCAGAAGGAACCGCTGGGAATTATCGGCGCTGAGAGAACGCGCGCGCTCATTCAAAAAATAAACCCAGA
The DNA here is from genome assembly GCA_023248155.1 of Candidatus Omnitrophota bacterium. Lineage (GTDB taxonomy): Bacteria > Omnitrophota > Gorgyraeia > 1-14-0-20-64-10 > 1-14-0-20-64-10 > JAHFFE01. The sequence goes on from JAHFFE010000002.1 coordinate 250,038, forward strand.
TTACCTGATGATCTTTGTGAATGATTCTGTCGATGAAGAACTTTTGAAGCCGGAGGTGACGCCGAATCTGAAAGGGATTGCCCACATGGGCCTTGGTTTTGGCAATATCACAAAAGCTGCGCGCAAACTTGCCGCTGAGCGGAAAATCCAGCTTTCCTATGCCGGTGATCCGAGGGTCAGCCGCAATGTGCTTTATAATGCCACTGCCGAGATGGCCGAAACACTGTTGCTGACCCGCTGGTATGATTTGCTCCGGAATGTCCATCCAAAGATTGGGGTTTTTTCTGAAGGCCAAATCTTGGGAGTTCAACTCCAGGCCTACATTGCCTCTGCCGGAGGAAATGTTTCCGAGTTAGAGCGGCGAGAGATTCAAGTAGCCGATTTGTTGTGGGCGCAGATGTTTCGGCAGATGAAGCGAGTCGATGCGGCGGTTGAGTTAGCTCGACAGGGCAAATTTCTCGGAGCAGGGAACGGGGCTGATCGCACGGTCCGAAATTATCAGCTGACAAGACAGCGGGAATTGGGAAAGGCGCCCAGCCTGGGAATGGTGGGATCTCTGACGATGATTCGCCGCTGGGCCTCGCTTGCCGCCACGCATGGTCTGGATGATCTCTATTATGCTGATCCCAGCGGCGACCGGTTCCCGGAACGGGAGGCGTTTCAAATGGGTTTGTCCGTCGGAACTGTGGAGGAAGTGGCGCTGAGTTCCGATTTTCTGTTGCTGGCTCCGGGCACGGGCACTGTTTTAACGGCGGATCTGCAGGTGGCTCAAGCGCTGTCCAGAAAGAATCCCGTTTTAAGAGTGGATCCTGCCCAATGGATCTGGACCGGCCCTGATCTGCAGCTGTTTCTGCCGGACCGGTCGTTGCAAAATCAAACCATCGGTTTTTACGGTTTGGGAACCATCGGCGGAACAGCGGCCTCATTTTTAAAACGATTCGGCGCGAATATCATCGCCGTGGTTCGTCATCCCGACGATTACAGGTCCATTGGAGAACGGCTGAATGTCTCGTTTGTTTCTCCGGAACAGATCTGGCGGAAGGCGCGGCTGGTGTTGTTGTCTCTGCCTGCGGATGCGGGGCAGGTGGTGACGCCTGAGATTTTAGATGACCCAACGACAATCACGGAATTAATCGGCAACATCGGCCGTGGAGACGCGGTTGCGGGTACTCTTTCAGAAGAAGAAAGCTTCGTGCAGGCGTTGCTTAGAACCGGCAGGGCGTACTCCACGGATGTTCTTCCGAATGAAAAACTGGAATGGCAGAAACAGCCGTTGAGGGCGCTCGTAGAAAGCGGGCAGGCCATTGTGAGCTCTCATATTGCCAGCAACGCCGAGAACCCGCTGACAAAAATCAGCGTGCGCGGCTTGATGGAAGGCACCGCTGTGAACAACCTGCTGGTGATGCGGCATAATCAGTTGCAGCCTGGTGACCCCAGACCATTACCCAATCCGATTCCTGCGCCGGCCGGCCAGGAGGAAGTTGCTGCTGCGGAACAGCGGGTAGCGGCTGTTATCGATCAGCTTGTCAGAAAATCGCAATTTTCCGTTAAGCAAAAGGTGGTAGCGATCGGTCCCAGCGTCTATCAATCAAAAGACTACGACTTCCTGCCGGCTTTTGTTGAAACATATTTTGGCCCTGTTCAAGAACGAATATTTTTTGATCCGGTGAATCCGCAGAACAGAGAATCTGTCTGGGATACTCAATTTGATTGGAATGCCGGTGACGGGGAATATGGAAAACGGGTTGATTTGGTGAGCTATCTGGGGTCTAGCGATGAACAATCTGATTTTAATCGGTGGGCGCAAACTCACTTGCAGGTCAATTTTTCCACATTGCATTGGCAAAAAGAGCCGGCGAAATTTTTGCATGAGCTGCTCAGGGAGCTGGCCCTTCCTTTCAACATCCTTTCTGTTAATGAGGATCAACAACTGCAGGCCGACCTGGAGCTTCTCGTTTCCTCTTAATTCTAGTTGTTAGCAGAAACTATTTCTACATATCCTATTGACGCGGACTCCTTTGTAGTAGATACTTCCACTGACGGCAACCAACTCCTTTCGGTTTGCTTATTTTTTTAGAGTATTCCTGGGGAGTTTTAAAAAGAGGTGACTAATGAAACTGTCCATGTTCCTAACGCGAGTAATGGTGATTGGAGCGGCCAGTTTTCTTGCGGTCTCCTTCGGGTATGCTGACGGTGATGGAGTTAACACGGCGACGGGTCCTGTCCTTGTGGAGAGTGCCGTGATTGTGGGAAATGCGTCCTCCGGCGACTCGGTTGCCACCGTTAACTTCTTAATAGCGCTTACTAATGCAGTTGAAGCAACGACAACGGTGGGTTCCACTGGTATCACGCCTCCGCCAATGCCTTCGCCGCCTCCCATAGAGGGAGAGGAGCCAATCCCCACGGGGCCTCCTATTCCATTGGATGAGGATGGGATTCCTATCCTGCCGACATCGCCGCCCTTTCCAACGGAAGATGCTCCTGTTCCGGTGGATGGAAACGGCAATCCGATTTTCGTGCCATTCCCATTACCGATACCCTCTAGTGGACCCTCGGTTCCCGGTCCCGGAGAGCCCAACCCAGGACCTCTTGATCCGCCAGAAATGCCTTTACCGGATGTGGATCCCAACGATACACCTTCTCCCCCTCCGGTAGAAGAGATTCCGCCGCTGGGTGTTCCGCCGGAACCGGAGCCGGCCGTGATTACAGCGGTTCCGACCGTGCCGACTCTGGAAGCAATCATCGTCTCTACGTCATTCGCGTCGCTGGCGGTAGATGGAGAAGGTAATCCACTAGGGCCGGTTGATTCGGAGGAAGTAGAGGAAGCGATCGACATTGCAGAAGAGCTGGAGAATGAGCCCGAGGATACGACAGATCCGAATGATTCGCTGGGTGAAGGCTGCGATGATCTCGAGGATGAGAATTGTATAGAAACAGACGGTCCACTCGATCCTATACCAGATCCGGGTCCGCTGGTTACAAATCCAGAGGAGGATGCAACTCCGATTGATTCGCTGATCGAGACAGATGAAGAAGCGGTAGAGGAAACGGCCTCCGTGCCCGGGCCGGATGAGGAGGAAGCGATCGATCCCAATGATTCGCTCGGTGAAGGTCAAGGTGAAGAGGATGTTGATGTGGATGGTTCTGAGGAGATCATTATCAATCTGGCAGACGACAATGATGCGCCCCCGCCGGATTCTTTGATTAGTGTCGAAGAAGAAATGAAGGAAGCGGCAGGGATTAAATGAAACTGTCCATGTTCCTAACGCGGGTGATGGTGATTGGAGCGGCCAGTCTTCTTGCGGTCTCCTCCGGGTATGCTGACGGTAGTGATGGGTTTACGACAGTCTGCACTGAAATGGTTGAAAACGCGGTGACGGATGGGACGTCTGTCAAGATTCCCTCATCGATGTTGGCTGCCGCTGCCGCAATGGATGCTGCGCCTGTTGGTTTTAAACCTTCTGTACAACCTGCAGGTCCCACTGCATTAGGAGTTGCTTTGGGGATTTTCATTGCTAGCCCGAAGCCGCCGCCCGCGCCGCCATTTGTACCCCCGACGGCACCTCCGCCGGTGGTACCTCCGGTGGTGCTTCCGACGGCACCTCCATCGGTATCGTTGCCCCCGCCAATGCCTTTGCCGATTGTTGCGACACCTCTTCCGTTTTTTGCTCCATCGGCAACCTCTGTTCCACCGGAACCTCCTGAACCTCCGAAACCCATCCCGGTTATTTCTCTGGATGACGATCCGACGCTTCCCATGTTTCCTCCGCCGGCGCCGGATGAGCTTCCAGCGGAAGAAGCACCTCCGCCGCCGGATGAAATCATGCTTCCTGCTCCTGACGGGTCGATCATGAATCTCGGAGACGACGATGATGCGCCCCCACCGGACTAGGATGACGACGAAGAATAAATTTATTCAGAAATAGAAGGCGTAACGGTTTTCCCGAGCAGGAATTGCGCCAGGGGCCGGTAGATCGGTCCCTGGCGCGTTAATTCGGAATGAAACAGTGTGACCGATTCAATCGGCCACGGACTTTTTCCGCGAAATGAAATTCCCTCGATCTGTTTGACCAGCCGTTTGTGTCCGCGCATCGAACGGACCCGCCCGATTGTCAAATGTGCCTTGAACGGTTTCTCTTCCATCGGAAAACCGAGCGGGCCGCATGCTTTGTCGACGGCCAGCGCCAGGTTTTTCAGATCTTCTTTTCCATGGCTCATGCCGACCCAAATTACGCGCGCGACCTCGATGGTGGGGAAGCCGCCCGCACCGCGCAGCGCAATTTTAAACGGGTCCACCGTCGAGAGCCGGGAAATCATCGCCTGTTTGATCTCACCGGCCTGTTCCTTCGTTGTTTCGCCCAGGAATTTTAGAGTCAGGTGCAAGTTTTCGGGGGCTGTCCAGGTGATGTCGGCGCCGCTGGTTTGAAGGTGTTTCTGCAGTTCACCGATCTGTTCGCGCAGTTCCTGCGTAATCGCAATTCCCAAGAATGCTCTCATAATTCCATTCTAACATTTTTGAAGCTCTTTCGCGCTTCCGTGCAGGCAAGGCATTGTTCGAGAGCCGCAAAGGGGTGTTGCTCTCGCACCGTTCGTTTCAGGCGTCTTCGGGTCCTGCCGCTCGGGGACACTCTCCGCCGTCCGTGCTCGCTTCGCTGCGCGCGTGGCGGCGAAGGCCGAATCGAATTATTATTCGGCAAGGCCGGAGACAGAGCAACGGAATTGGTAGTCAATTCCTAGCGTGTCCACGGCTCCCATGCCCGGCTCGACTCTTGTAGCTTTTAGTTTCCTTCGCCGTGAGAAGCGGGATGCTCGGCCAGCTTGTTCATCAGGCGGAGCCGAAGCAAATTTAATGCGGTCTGCGCCGTTTTTGTTTTCACCATCGCGCGTGTGCCGCTGAATTGGTGTTTAAAACTTTTTGCGCCATTTTTATCGGCCAGCGCTATGTAAACCAGTCCGACCGGTTTTTGTTTTGTTCCACCACCGGGGCCGGCGATGCCGGTGACGGCTAAGCCAATCGAAGCGCCCGTTTTTTCGCGGATGCCAAGTGCCATCGCTTGCGCTGCCTGCGCGCTGACAGCGCCATACTTCCCTAATAGGGAAGCCGGAACGCCCAGTGCCGACTGTTTTACTGCGTTCGAATAGGCAATCACGCCCCCGGCATAATAATCGGAGGAGCCTGGCACTTCGGTGATCCGGTGTCCGATCAATCCGCCGGTGCACGATTCGGCGGTAGCCACCGTTTTCCGTTTTGCGCGCAGCAGTTGTCCCACCACACTTTCAAGTTCGTCATCATCGGTTCCATAAATTAAACTGCCCAGCCGCTGCCGTATTTTTTTCTCAACCGAAGCGATCAATCGTTCGGCCGCTTGAGCTTTTGGCGCGCCGGCGGTAATCCGCAGGTCGACCTGTCCGGGGCGGGCATAAATACCCATCGTCACGGCGCCCTCCAGTTGGAGCAGATCGGCCGTTTTCTTGTCGACTTCCGATTCGGTCAGCCCGGTCGTTTTAATCGTCCGCGAGCGGATCACGGCGCCACCGGCGATTTTCCGCAGCCGCGGCAGCAGCAATTTCTCGACAATCGGGATCATTTCATAGGGCGGGCCCGGTAGCGCAACGAGGTATTGACAACTTTCAGCGGTAGGTATACACTTGTCTACATGATCCAGTTTGAGCAGGAATCCGGGCGCGGTCCCGAGAGAATTCGGAAGTTCTTTAGCGCCCTCTGGCAGCATTGCCTGCCGGCGGTTCGACGGAGGCATCCGAATACCGAGTTTACGAAAGCGGACTTCGATTTTACGCAGGATGGCCGGCCGCAGAACCAGCGGAAGGCCGGTGACCGCTGCGATTGTTTCGAGCGTCACATCATCCACCGTCGGGCCGAGGCCGCCGCAGGTGATCACCAGATCGCTGCGGGAAAGTGCCAGCCGAAGCGCCTCGCCGAGCCGCTCTGGATTGTCGCCCACGGTGACTTGATGATAACAACCGATCCCTTGTCCCGCCAGCGCCCGGCCCAAAAACGCCGTATTGGAATTGACGATATGGCCCAGCAAAAGTTCGGTGCCGATGGCTATTAATTCAGCGCGCATGGTTTTCAGTGTACAGCACTTTTAATAAACCAACAACCGTCGGACAGCTGCTTGACCCGACAAAACAGAGGGAGCTATAATGAAGTATTCAAAGTTCGAAAAAACCGAGGGAAAAATGACCCGTTCCACCCATAAATCGAAGTCTGCGGAGACCCCCGCCGCCAAGCCGGAAAAGGCTGATAAGAAGGAACTTTCCGTTGTAGAGCGCGGTAAAGAGAAGGTCAAGGCGCTTGAATTGGCCTTAACCCAGATTGAGCGGCAGTTCGGCGAAGGCTCCATTATGAAGCTGGGCGGCGATCGAAAAGCCAATGTTCAGGGCTTGCCGACCGGTTCGCTGTCGCTGGATGCCGCACTCGGTATCGGCGGTTTGCCGCGCGGGCGCGTGGTCGAAATTTACGGGCCGGAATCCTCCGGGAAAACGACGCTGACGCTTTCGGTGATTGCCGAAACGCAGAAAAATGGCGGCACCGCGGCGTTCATCGACGCCGAACACGCGTTCGATCCGACCTACGCCAAAAAGCTGGGGTTGAATCTCGAGGAGCTGCTGATCAGCCAGCCGGATACCGGCGAGCAGGCGCTTGAGATCGCCGACATGCTGGTTCATTCCAACGCGGTCGATCTGATCGTGATCGATTCGGTGGCGGCGCTCGTCCCGAAAGCTGAAATTGAAGGCGAAATGGGCGATGCGTTCGTCGGGTTGCAGGCGCGGTTGATGTCGCAGGCGCTGCGCAAGCTGACCGGCGGCCTCTACAAATCAAAGACGACGCTGATTTTCATCAACCAGCTGCGCGAAAAAATCGGCGTGATGTACGGCAATCCGGAAACCACGCCCGGCGGCCGTGCGCTGAAATTTTACGCGTCGGTGCGGCTGGATATCCGCCGCATCGAGCATATCAAACAGGGCGATGTCGTGACCGGCAGCCGCGTGCGCGTGCGCGTGGTCAAGAACAAGGTGGCGCCGCCGTTCCGGCAGGCCGAGTTTGAACTGCTGCACGAAGAAGGCATCTCGAAGATCGGTGATCTAATCGAGATAGGAACGGCTACCGGTGTTTTGCAGAAATCCGGAACCTGGCTGACCTACGGCGAGGTAAAGCTCGGGCAGGGCAAAGACAACGCCCGCAATTACCTGAAGGAAAATCCCAGCTTGCTGTCGGAGCTGGAAGTAAAGGTTCGGGAAAAATTCAGCGCCGGCAATCAGCCGATAGCGACGGCTCCCAGTTCGTCGGGCTGAGCCTGATTGGTTAAAACGGATTTGATATAAATCCGGTTACAAAAAGAGACAGCGTGTCGTGGCAGAAGTACCGCCCGGCACGCTGTTTTACTCCGGGGAATAAAGGATAAAAGAATGAGAAAACAAAAAATTCTTTCGATCTGCGCGCTCGTCTTATCGGGCGCGTTGGTTTTTTTTGCGGTTCCGCTGCGCGCCGAAGACGTCATGGTTGTGCCCAGCCTGGCTGAACAATTGCAGAACCAGTTTACCGATGTGGCCAAAAAAGTCGGCCCGGCGGTTGTTTCGATTTCAACCGAAGTAGTACAGCGCGTCCCGATGCGGCAGTATCCGTTCGGCGAATCGGTCGAGGGCGGCAATCCCGATGAGTTGTTCGACCAGTTTTTGCGCGACTTTTTTGGCGAGGCGCCGTCGCGCGAGTTCAAACAGCGCGGTTTGGGAACCGGCGTGATCATCAATTCCAACGGGTATGTGTTGACGAATGAACATGTGGTGCATGGCGCCACGAGCATGACCGTGACATTGCCCGACGGCCGCAAATTTGAGGGAACGCTCAAGGCCGCCGATTTTCGTTCCGATCTGGCGGTCATCAAGATCGATGCCAAAGAACTTCCGGCCGTTGAACTGGGTGATTCGTCGCAGGTGCAATCCGGGCAGTGGGCGATTGCCGTGGGCAATCCGTTTGGGTTCGCCGTCGGCGGAACCGAGCCGAGCATCACGGTGGGCGTCGTTTCGGCGGTGCACCGCTCCATCCGTATCGGCGGGCCTGACCGCGATTATTCCGACTTGATCCAGACCGACGCGGCGATCAATCCGGGCAACAGCGGCGGGCCGCTGGTCGACTTGAATGGAAAAGTGATTGGAATCAATGTGGCGATTTTTTCGACAACCGGCGGGTATCAGGGGATCGGTTTTGCGATTCCATCCGATACCGTGAAATCGGTCATTGAGAATTTAATCCAGGGCCGCGCCGTCAGTTACGGCTGGATGGGCTTGAATGTGCAGGAAATCACCGCCGATCTGCAGCAGCATTTCGGTCTTCAATCCGACGCCGGCGTGATTATCGCCCAGGTGATGCCCGGTTCTCCGGCGCGCAAGGCCGGTCTGAAAGACGGCGACGTGATTACCGAATGGAACGGCGAGCCGATCCGCAATGTGCCAGATCTGCTGGCGCGGGTTTCCAAAGCGCGCGTCGGACAAAATGTACAACTTAAAATAATCCGGGAAGGCCGGACGATCGATGTAACGGCCGAAGTCGGGCCCCGGCCGCTGCAGCAGGAAATGCCTTCTCCGAAGGGCGGTCTTGTTTGGCGCGGGTTGCGCGTGACCGCGTTAACGCCGGAATTGGCGCGCCAATACCAGTGGGGGCCGCAGCAGCTCGGCGGCGTGGTCGTGATTGACGTCGAGGAAAATTCGCCGGCCCAGCGCGCCGGTCTGCAGGTCGGCGATCTGATTCTGGAACTCGACCGCCAGCCGGTCGCGTCAGTGGAGGAGTTTCAATCGCTGGCCGGGAAGAAAAACAAAGAGGATCTGTTGGTCAAGACCTCGCGCGGATTTTTTGTTTTGCGTGAATGATGGACACGCTCGAAGAGGATATTAAGCAGGCACGCTTCAAGGCGTTTAATCTTCTGAAATTCCGTTTGCGCAGTGAGAAAGAATTGCGTCAGCGGCTGGCCGAAAAAGGGTTTTCAGACACGGTGCTCGACCGGCTCATGGAAGATTTAAAGGCCAAAGGGTTTCTGGACGACGCGAAACTGGCACGGCTGATGGCCGCGCAGAAAGTCGCGTTTAAGCCGGTGGGCCGGCGGTTGATGCTCGCGCAATTAAAAGCCAAAGGGATTGACGCGTCGCTGGCGCAAAACGCGATTGAGACCGAAACGGCCGGGCAGGATGAAGCCGCCGTGGTTCGCGAACTGGCCCGGAAGAAATTTTCCAGTATGAAAGGCCTTGAGCCGGCGGCCGCCGAACGGCGGTTGATCGGTTTTCTGGCGCGGCGCGGATTTCCGGCCAGCGTGGTTTACCGCGTGGCGCGCGAATTAATTAAAGAGGGAATCGAGTGACAGGATCGGAATTAAGAAAAAAGTTTCTGGAATTTTTCCGGAGCAAACAGCATACGGTGGTTGCCAGCGATTCGCTGGTGCCGGCCAATGATCCGTCGCTGCTGTTCACCGGCGCGGGCATGAACCAGTTCAAGGATAATTTTCTGGGAGTGAAGCGCGATTTAAAGCGGGCGGCCAGCTGCCAGAAATGCGTTCGCACCGGCGATGTCGACGAAGTCGGCAAGACCGCGTCGCACCTGACCTTTTTTGAAATGCTGGGTAATTTTTCGTTCGGCGATTATTTCAAGCCGGAGGCGATCGCCTGGGGCTGGGAGTTTTTGACGAAAGAACTGAAAATTCCGGCCGCAAAATTATGCATCTCGGTTTATGAGTCGGACGAAGAAGCGGCCGCGATCTGGGTCGAAAAGATCGGCCTGGCTCCGGATCGGATTTTCCGCTTCGGCGCGAAAGATAATTTCTGGCCGTCGAACGCGCCGGCCGACGGACCCAACGGTCCGTGCGGTCCCTGTTCCGAAATCTATTTCGATTATGGCCGGTCGCTGCCGGGCAAGATTTGTCCCGACGAAAAGAAATGCAACCCGGCCTGCAAGTGCGGCCGGTTCGTCGAGGTTTGGAATTTGGTTTTCACGCAGTTTGACCGCCAGCCCGATGGGTCATTGCCGCCGCTGCCGGCCAAGAACATTGATACCGGCATGGGGCTCGAGCGATTGACTGCCGTCATGCAGGACAAGATGGCCGTTTTTGAGACCGATTTGTTCGAGCCGATTGTGGCCGAGGTTCGTAAACTGGCTTCCGGTTCCGGCGATCTGCCAAAGCCGATCCTGTATGTGATCGCCGATCATGCGCGCGCGCTGACCTTTTTAATCGGCGACGGCGTGATTCCGTCCAACGAGAAGCGCGGATATGTGGTGCGCAAACTGTTGCGCAAAGCGGTGGGCGCCGGGCGGACGGTCGGGATTAATAAACCGTTTCTGCACAAACTAATTCCGGCGGTAATTCAAATTATGAAAGATGCTTATCCGGAACTGGAGAGCCGCCAGAACGCGATTGCGCAGACCATTTTGTCGGAAGAGGAACGGTTCATTCAGACGCTGGAACAAAAGATGCCGTTGCTGGAAGAAGAGATCCGTTCGTTAAAAGAAAAAGTTCTTCCGGCCGACCGCGCCGCTCGTTTCTACGATACGAACGGGCTTCCGTATGAATTGATTGCCGAGAGATGCCGTCAGGAAAATGTGAAGCCGCCCTCCGAGGCCGAATTTGAGAAGGCGCTGGAGGAATTGCAGGTCAAATCAAGAAGCGCCAGCGGGTTCAGTAAAGATATTTTTGCGAAGGATAAGCTGGCCGAACTGCTGGCCTCAGTGCCGCCAACCCGGTTTTTGGGATATGAAGTAAAACAGAATAAGGCATCGAAAATTCTTTGTTTGGTGGAGAATGAAAAGAAGGTCGATGTGGTTTTGGATGCCACGCCTTTTTACGGCGAATCGGGCGGGCAGGTGGGCGACACTGGTTTAATCAAAACGCCGGATGCCGAATTAAAAGTGACCGATACGCAATGGGTCGGCAAAGTGCTGGTTCATCGCGCGGAACTGGTCCGCGGAAAAATCCGGGAAGGTGATTTGGTTTCTGCCGAGGTAGACCAAGGACAGCGGCAGAAGACTGCGCGAAATCATACGGCCACGCATCTGCTGCATGCGGCGCTGCGCAAGGTTTTGGGAGAGCATGTGATCCAGGCCGGATCGCTGGTCGCCCCGGACCGTTTGCGGTTTGATTTTTCTCACTCGAAAGCATTGACCGCTTCCGAAAAACAGACTGTCGAAGAAATGGTGAATGGCTGGGTGAAATCGGGTTTTCCGGTTTCGGTCCAGCAGATGCCGGTCGAGCAGGCGAAAAAATCAGGCGCCATGGCGCTGTTCGGCGAGAAATATGCGGCCGATGTGCGCGTCGTCTCGGTCGGCGGCGTTTCAAAAGAACTGTGCGGCGGTACGCACTTGTCGAACAGCGATGAAATCGGACTGGTCGCGATTGTCGGCGAGGGATCAGTGGCCGCCGGCATGCGGCGCATTGAAGCGCTGACCGGAGAACAGGCGCAGGCCTTTTTGAAAGCCGAAACGGTGCGGCAGGGCGAAGAAAAAAAGCGGCTGGCCCAGCATGCAAAAGAAAAAGAGCAGGAAGCCAAAATTCAGAAAGAAAAAGTAAAAGAAGCACAGGACCAGGTCGGCAAATTGAAGAAGGAACGAATCGGACCGTTTGATCTGTTCGCGATCCGGTTCGATCAGCCGATGGATCATTCTGTTCTGCGTCCGGTGGCCGATTCGATCCGGAAATCGGAACCGGAAGCGGTGATCTTTTTAACCGATTCGCAGGGGTTTTGTCTGGCCGTCGTCGGTCCTCAAGCCCAGAAGCAGGGGGTTTCCGCCGGACAGTTGATTAAATTGGGAACGCAGATCGCCGGCGGTTCCGGCGGCGGCAAGGCCGATATCGCGCAGGGCCGGCTTAAAGAGCCGTCCAAAGTTGCCGAACTATTTGAGCGGATGAAGCAAACCCTTCTAGAAGGAGTGAAAACCTAGTCGTGCGTATTATTCGAGTCAACAGCAGGGAATGGAACAAGCTGGTTCAGCGTGGATTTCTGCGCCGCGTTCGTGTGGAAGAATCGGTCCGCAAGATTGTCAATTCGGTCCGCTCCGACGGCGATGCGGCCGTGCTGCGCTACACGCGCAAATTCGACAACGTTAAACTGACGCCGCGTACGCTGAAGGTCAGCGAGGCCGAAATTTCGGCGGCGTTTCAGAACATCGAGCCGAAACTGGTCGCTTCGCTGAAAAAGGTGATCGAGAACATCAACCGGTTTTACAAGCATTCGGTGAAGAAACCGTGGCGCACGCGTGATGAAAACGGCGTGGTGCTCGGTGAGATCCCGGTTCCGCTCGACCGCGTCGGCGTTTATGTGCCGTCGGGTACGGCGCCGCTGGTCTCCACCGTTTACATGACCGTGATGCCGGCCAAACTTGCCGGCGTGAAAGAAATTATTCTAGCCACGCCGCCGAAACCGGACGGTTCGGTCGATCCGCATATTCTGGCGCTGGCGAACCTGTTGAAGGTGTCGGCCGTTTATAAAATGGGCGGCGCGCAGGCGATCGCCGCGATGGCGTTCGGCACAAAGACGGTTCCCAAAGTCGACAAGATCGTCGGACCGGGCAACGCGTATGTGACCGAAGCGAAGCGGCAGGTGTTCGGCTATGTCGACATCGACATGACGGCCGGCCCGACCGAAATTGCCGTGATCGCCAATCATACGGCCAATCCGGACTATGTGGCGCACGACCTGGCGGCGGAAGGCGAACATCACCAGGGGCTGTCGATTTTAATCACCACTTCGAAGACACTGGCGAACATCGTTCGTCAGAAAGTGTCGCACGGATATATTGTGATGGCCAAGAATCTCGACGAAGCGGCTGAGATCGCCAATGCGATTGCGCCCGAACATCTCGAGATTCAGGTGAAGCGGCCCGAGCCGGTGCTGCGCAAGATTCGGCATGCCGGCGCGGTATTTATCGGTGATTATTCGCCGGCGTCGGTGGGCGATTACGCAGCCGGTCCCAGCCATGTGCTTCCGACGGGCGGCACGGCCCGCTTTTTCTCGGGACTGGGCACGCGGGAATTTATAAAAACATTGCACCTGATCAGCTATACGAAGAAGGCGCTCGAGAACGACCGCGATATGATCGAACGGTTGGCCAAGATTGAAGGATTGATCAAACATTGGGAATCGGTGCGCGTGCGGTTTGACAAAGACGACCAGGGGAAATAATAAACCAATGAAATCACGCAAAGCAAAAATCATCCGGGACACGAGCGAAGTTCGCATTCAGGGGACCATCAACCTGGACGGGACGGGGAAATATTCCGTTTCGACCGGCATCCGGTTTTTGGATCATATGCTGGAACTGTTCGCCAAGCATGGTTTATTCGATATCACGCTGCGTGCCAAGGGCGATATGGACATCGATCTGCACCACACCAACGAAGATGTCGGGTTGGCGCTCGGCGAAGCGTTTAAGAAAGCGCTGGGCGACAAAAAAGGAATCCGCCGGATGGGCGCCTGCTATGTTCCGATGGATGAGACGCTCTCGCGCGTGCGCGCCGTCGTCGACATCAGCGGACGGCCGCACATGGATTTCGGCTGGGCGGCAGGCCAGAAAGAGGCGCTCTACACGCACGGCCGTACCAAAGCGCTGCGCCGCGTTCCGTACGATCTGGCCGACACCAAACATTTCCTGGAAAGTTTTTCCGCGAAAAGCGGTGTCACGCTGCATGTCGATGTGTTGAAGGCCGGCGGCGATATCCATCACTTGCTGGAGTCGGTCTTTAAGGCCTGGGCCCGCGCGATGCGGCAGGCCGTCGAAGTCGATTCCCGCGGGCGCGGAATTCTTCCCTCGACGAAGGGCAAACTGTAATCGGATGATTGTTATTGTCGATTATGGAATGGGGAATCTTTCCTCGGTCCGCAAAGCGTTTCAGTTTCTGAAGGTTCCGGCAAAAATTAGTTCGGACCCGAAGCAGGTGGCACGCGCGCAGGCGCTGGTGCTGCCGGGCGTTGGCGCGTTCGGCGAGGCAATGACCGAATTGCGAAAACGGAAACTGATCGAACCGCTGCGCGAAGCGGTGAATGCAGGGAAGCCGTTTCTGGGGATCTGCCTGGGTCTGCAGCTGTTGTTCGAATCGAGCGAGGAATCGCCGCGCGTGAAAGGGCTGGCGCTTTTGCCGGGCCGCGTGAAGCGGTTTTCGCGCGCGAGCGGTTTGAAAATACCGCAGATGGGCTGGAACCAGATCGAGAAATCATCGGCGCGGGATCCGCTGCTGAAGGGAATTCCGGACAACTCCTTTTTTTATTTTGTGCACGGCTATTACGCCGTTCCGTCAAAGCGTTCACAGGTTTTGGCGTCGACGCGCTACAGCGAACGGTTTCCATCGATTGTTTCGAATGGGAAAAATTTATGGGCGACGCAGTTCCACCCGGAGAAAAGCCAGAAATGGGGTTTGAAATTGCTGCGTAATTTCGGGGAGATCGCGCGATGATCGTTATTCCGGCCATTGATATGCGCGGCGGAAAAGTGGTCCGCCTGATTCAGGGTGATTTCTCGAAACAGATCACCTACGGCGATGATCCCGTCGCGGTGGCGCGGCAATGGGCTGAGGCCGGCGCGCAGCGCCTGCACTTGGTTGATCTCGACGGCGCAAAAACAGGAACGCCGCATCATCTGCAGCAGGTCTCCGAGATCGCGAAAGCGGTGAAGGTTCCGGTGCAGATCGGCGGAGGGATCCGCAGTTTCGAAACGATCGACGATTATTTGAAAGCCGGCGTGGCCTCCGTGATTTTGGGAACTAAAGCCTGCATGGACAAGCCGTTCATGGATGAGGTGGCGAAAAGGTATTCAGGATATATCGCGGCAGCCGTTGACGTGAAAGAGGGCCGCGTTTCCGTGGAAGGCTGGGCGGCGCAGGGCGGGCTGTTGGCCGATCAGGCGGTGGAACAATTGTTAGAGCAGGGCGTCGGCACGATCATTTACACCGAGATCGCGCGCGACGGCATGATGAACGGTCCGGCGATTGAGCGGTACAAGCAGCTGCTGGGCCTGATCAAGAAACGGGCGCGGCTGATCGCATCGGGCGGCATTCATTCTCTGGACGATTTATTGAAACTGAAAGAACTGGAACCGGAAGGATTATGGGGCGCGATCACCGGCCGCGCGCTGTACGACGGAAAAATTAACCTGAAAGAAGCCATTCAAAAATGTTCGCCAAGCGGATCATTCCCTGCCTCGACATAAAAAACGGGCGGGTCGTTAAAGGGATCCGGTTTCTGAAACTGAAAGACGCCGGAGATCCGGTCGAGACGGCGCGCCGCTACGAACAGCAGGGCGCCGATGAGCTGGTTTTTCTCGATATTACGGCGTCGGCGCATGGGCGCAAGACGCGCGCGCAGCTGGCCAAACGCGTTTCGGAAGTATTGTTCATTCCGTTTACGGTCGGCGGCGGCATTAGTTCCGTTGAAGAGATGCGCGCGCTGTTGTCGCAGGGGTGCGACAAGATTTCGATCAATTCGTCCGCCGTGAAACGGCCGGCGTTGATTACCGAAGGTGCGCGCCGTTTCGGAAGCCAGTGCATCGTGGTGGCGATTGATGCCCGCAAAAAAGGAAAGCGCTGGGAAGTGTTCGTGCATGGCGGCCGCACGCCGACCGGCAAAGATGCGGTGGCCTGGGCGAAGGAAGCCGAGAAGCGCGGCGCCGGCGAGATTCTGCTGACTTCGATGGATCAGGACGGCATGAAGAACGGCTATGATCTTGAATTAACGCGCGCCGTGTCGCGCGCCGTGAATATTCCGGTGATCGCCTCGGGCGGCGCCGGGAATTTAAAGCATCTGGCCGACGCGTTTACGAAAGCGCGCGCCGACGCGGTGCTGGCGGCATCGATTTTTCATTTCGGAACGTTTACCGTTCCGCAGGCAAAACGGTATTTGAAGCGGCGGGGGATTCCCGTCCGAATTGAGGAGCGAGCATGAAAAAAACATGGGTGGATGAAATCAAATTCGATTCCAACGGACTGGTGCCGGCGATCATTCAGGATTTCAAGACGGGCCAGGTATTGATGGTTGCTTACATGAACCGTGAAGCGGTGTTAAAAACACTTTCGACGAAGAAAGCGCACTTCTATTCGCGGTCGCGGCAGAAGCTATGGCTCAAAGGCGAAAGCTCCGGCCATGTCCAGAAAGTAAAATCAATTTCATTTGATTGCGACGGCGATGCGATTCTCGTGAAGGCCCAGCAGATCGGCGGCGCCTGCCACACCGGTTATCGCACCTGTTTTTACCGCGTGCTCGATTCAAAAAAGAAATGGAAAGAAACAGGCAAAAAACTGTTTGATCCGGACAAGGTCTATAAAAAATAGAACAATGAAAGCGGCAAAAGTTTACCCATCAGCGGAACAGTTCGCAAAGTTGGCGAAGAAAGGGAATCTGGTCCCGGTTTGGACCGAGATCCCGGCCGACTTCGATACGCCGCTGTCCGCTTATTTAAAACTGGAAGGAACCGGCCCGGCTTATTTATTGGAATCGGTAGAGCAGGGCGAGAAACTGGGCCGTTATTCATTTTTGGGCTCTTCGCCGCGATGGATTCTGGAATCAAAGGGCCGGCAGATGTCGCTGCGCGAAGGAAAGAAAATCCGGCGTTGGACGACCGCTTCCGATCCGCTGCGTGAACTGGAACTGTTGCTGGGCCGTTACCGTGCCGTTGAGACCGAAGGATTGCCCCGGTTTTCGGGAGGCGTGGTCGGTTATGCCGGTTATGAAATGGTCCGTTTTCTGGAACCGGTCGGTGCGGCGAAAAAAGACAAATTGGGCGTGCCCGACAGCATCTGGATGCTGAGCGATTCGGTGGTGGTTTTCGATCATGTCGAGCGCCGCATGAAACTGGTGGTCAACGCGTTGATTTCCGATGATCCCGCGCGTGCTTATCGCCAGGCGGTTCAAACGCTCAACCGGCTCACGCTGAAAATGAAAACGCCGCTGCGGTCTTCGGCTGCGCGCAAACCGGCGGCTGCTTCAAAGAAAGTCGCATCCAATTTAAGCAAGGCCGCTTTCGTGAAAGCGGTACGCGAAGCGAAGAAGGCGATTTCGGCCGGCGAGATTATTCAGGTGGTTTTGTCGCAGCGGTTTTCGCGGCGGGCATCGGTTCCGGCGTTCGATATTTACCGCGCGCTGCGGTCGATCAATCCGTCGCCTTATATGTTTTATCTGAACCTGGGCTCGTTCGCGCTGGCCGGAACTTCTCCTGAAATTCTGGTCCGGTGCGAAGAGGGTGTTGTGGAAACGCGCCCGATTGCCGGCACGCGCCGCCGCGGCAAAACAGCCGCCGCCGATTTGCAGATTGAACAGGGACTTAAGCGCGACCCGAAAGAACGGGCCGAGCATTTGATGCTGGCTGATCTGGGCCGCAATGACATCGGCCGCGTCTGCGAATATGGTTCGGTGAAACTGAGCGATTGGATGTCGGTCGAGCGCTACTCGCATGTGATGCATCTGGTCAGCAGTGTCGTCGGGAAATTGCGCAAAGGATTCACGGCGTTTGATGTTTTGCGCGCCGCGTTCCCGGCCGGCACCGTGTCGGGCGCTCCGAAAGTGCGCGCGATGCAGATCATCAACGAATTGGAACCGGACGCGCGCGGGCCGTACGCCGGCGCCGTCGGCTACATTGGATTTTCCGGAAACCTCGACACCTGCATTACGATTCGCACGGTGCTGGTGAAAAATAAAATCGCATCGGTGCAGGCAGGCGCCGGCATCGTGGCCGATTCCAAGCCGGAGCGGGAATATCAGGAAACGTGCAACAAGGCGGCCGGCATGCTGCGCGCCATTGATCTGGCGCAACGGGGACAATCGTAAATGGCCAAGCAAAAAATCTTGATGATCGATAACTACGACTCGTTCACCTACAACCTCGTGCAGTATCTGGGCGAGTTGGGGCAGGAACTGCTCGTTTATCGCAACGACAAAATCACGCTCGAGCAGATCAAGCGGTTGAAACCGCACCGCATCGTGATTTCGCCGGGGCCTGGTTCCCCCAAAGATGCCGGCGTGTCGCGGCAGGTGATCGAACAATTGGGGTCGAAAATCCCATTATTGGGCGTCTGTCTGGGGCATCAGTGCATCGGCGAGGTGTTCGGCGGCGTCGTTGAGCGCAACTGGAGATTGATGCACGGGAAAACCAGCATGATCCATCACAACAAGCAGGGCGTTTTTCGCGGATTACCTGATCCGTTTGAAGCGACGCGGTATCATTCGCTGGTGGTGCGCCGCAAAGGGTTTCCGTCCGTGTTGGAAATTACCGCTGAGACAAAAGAAAAAGAAATCATGGGCCTGCGCCATAAAACCTATCCGATTCATGGCGTGCAGTTTCACCCGGAATCGATCCTCACAAAATCAGGCATGCAATTGTTAAAGAATTTCCTGAAAGTCTGATGGCTTCCTCCCTTTTATTGACCGATCAGATCCGCAATGGCCGTGCGCTCACGGAAGAACAGGCCGAGGCCGCAGTCCGCGCGATCATGTCGGGATCGGTTCCCGCCGAAGAAATACGCGACTGGCTGATGGCCTTAAAAGCAAAAGGCGAAACCCTTTCTGAAATTGTCGGAAGCGTGCGCGCGCTGCGGGCCTGCGCGGTGCCGTTTCCATTGGGTGATGTTGCGGCAGTCGATACCTGCGGCACGGGCGGCGACGGACTCAAAACGATTAATCTCTCAACGCTGGCGGCATTAACGGCCGCCGCGGCCGGCGCGCCGGTGGTCAAGCATGGCAACCGGGCTGTTTCGTCAGCGACCGGTTCGGCCGATTTGCTTGAAGCGCTCGGTGTGGGTGTTGATATCGAACCGGAACGGATGCGCCTTTGTTTTGAGAAAACCGGATTCGCATTTTTGTTCGCGCCGCGTTATCACCCGGCGATGAAAATTGTAGCGCCGGTCCGCAAAGAACTGGGTGTTCCGACGCTGTTTAATTTGCTGGGGCCTCTTTCGAACCCGGCCGGTGTTTTGTATCAGGTGGTCGGCGTGGCGAATCCGGCGAAAATGGATCTCTACGCGCAAGCGCTTCAGCGGCTCGGAACACGCCGCGCCTGGGTGGTGCATGCCGCCGATGGTCAGGACGAGTTATCAGTCAGCGGATATACCGAGGTGATTGAAGTGACGCCCGATACGCAAAAACGGTTTCAGGTGGATCCGTCCGATTATGGATTTCATGTGCAGTCGCTGCGCCAGATTCAGGGCGGTTCTCCGTCGGAGAACGCGCAGATCGCGCTTCGAATGATCGGCGGCGAGCAGGGTGCCGTGCGGAATGCGGTTCTGTTGAATGCCGGTGCCGCGCTATTAGTTTGCGGACGCGCTGCTTCTTTACAGCAGGGGATTGAGCAGGCCGCTGCGGCAATCGATTCGGGTGCGCTGTCCCGCCTGCTTGAGAATATTAAACGGGTGACCCATCTCTAAATTAGCGGAAATTTTGGATTATAAAAAAATCGAACTGGCCGATACAAAAAAAGCCCGGCCGCTGAATTTGCTCGAGCGGGAACTGAGGAGCCGCCCGCCGGTTCGTTCTTTTCGTGAGGCTGTTAACCGCCCCGGCTCTCTGCGGTTGATTGCCGAATTTAAACGGACATCGCCGTCAGCCGGTTCGATCCGCCCCGGAGCCGATCCGGTGGAAACGGCCATGCTTTATGAAAAGTCGGGTGCCGCTGCCGTTTCGGTGCTGACCGACCGGCAATTTTTTTCCGGATCGATCGACGACTTGAAAGCGATCCGCGCGAAAATTAATCTGCCGGTTCTGCGCAAAGAATTTATCATCGATGAATATCAATTGGTTGAGGCCTCGGCCGCCGGCGCCGACGCGATTTTGTTGATTGTCGCCGCGCTGGATCAGCCGCTGTTGAAACGGCTGCATCAGTTGACCGTTGATCTGGGGTTGGACCCGCTGATCGAGGTGCATCAGGAATCGGAACTGGATCGCGCGCTGGAAGTCGGCGCGCAGTTAATCGGCGTGAATAACCGCGACCTGGCCACTCTGAAAACCGATTTGAAAACCACCGAGCGTTTAATGCGGAAAATTCCGGCCGGCCCTGTGAAGATTAGTGAGAGCGGCATCCATTCGCGCGACGATGCGCGGTTCGTGCGCGATGCCGGAGCGCAGGCGATCTTAGTCGGCGAATCCATTTTATCCGCGCCGGATATGGCGGCCAAAATCAAGGAACTGACCCATGTGGGTTAAAATCTGCGGCATCACCAACCGTGACGACGCGCTGGCGGCGGTCGAGGCCGGAGCCGACGCCATTGGATTCGTGCTGGTGCCAACCAGTTCCCGCGCGATGACGCGCCATGCAATCGAAGAAATCCTTAAAGTGCTTCCGCCGATGGTGCTGACCGTCGGCGTAACGGCCAACGAGAATACCGATTATCTGCACGGACTTCTGCGCGTCTGTTCGTTGGGCGCCGTCCAGTTCCATGGTGAGGAGCCGCCCGAAACAGTACTGGCGCTGAAAGAGTCGGCGAAACTGATCAAGGCGATCCGCGTGAAAGACGCTCATTCGCTGGAAGCCATTCCGCTTTACCGCGGCGTCGACGCGATTCTGCTCGATACCTACGACACGCAGCGGATGGGCGGCACCGGTCAGCCGTTTGATTGGAACCTGGCGGTCCGCGCCAAGCAGTATGAAATTCCGCTGATCATCGCCGGAGGCCTTAATTCACGCAATGTGCAGGAAGTCATCAAGCGCGTCCAACCGCACGGCGTCGATGTCTCCAGCGGCGTCGAAGTTTCCCCCGGGAAAAAGTCTTTTTCCCTCATCCGCGAGTTTGTCCTCAAGGCCAAAAAAGCGGTATAATGAAGGTATGAGTACCTTCAAAACAGCATTTTTGCTGACGCTTTTAACCCTCTTTTTTATCGCCATCGGCGGCGCGCTGGGCGGCCGCCAAGGCATGCAGATGGCGTTTATCTTCGCGATGGCGACCAACCTGTTTGCCTACTGGTTTTCCGACAAGATTGTTTTGAAGATGTACCGCGCCCGTCCCGTGACCGAATCGGAAGCTCCCGAACTGGTGCGCACGGTCCGCCGGCTGGCACAATTGGGCGACATGCCGATGCCGAAAGTTTATATTATCCCGACGGAAACACCCAATGCGTTTGCGACGGGCCGCTCGCCGAACCACGCCGCTGTGGCAGCCACCGAAGGGATTTTAAAAATTCTGAATGCCGAGGAACTGGAAGGCGTATTGGCGCATGAACTTTCGCATGTGAAAAATCGCGATGTGTTAATCGGTACGATTGCCGCCGCGCTGGCCGGCGCTATTTATATGGTGATCAATATGGCGCGCTGGAGCATGATGTTCGGCGGCCGCAGCGACGACCGCGACCGGAATTCCGGCCCCGCGCAGATAGTGGTTTTTCTAATCATTTCAATTATCGGACCGCTGCTGGCGGCGATGATCCAGATGGCGATCTCCCGTTCACGCGAATACCAGGCCGATGATTCCGGCGCGCGGCTTTGCCGCAAACCGCTGGCGCTGGCCTCGGCGCTGGAGAAGATTCATTCGATTTCCGCCCGTGTCCCGATGGGAAATGCCAATCCGGCCACGGCGCATCTATTTATCATCAACCCGTTATCAGGCCGGGATTTGATGAACCTGTTCAGCACGCACCCTCCGGTCGAGCGCCGGGTGGAAGCGCTTCAGAAGCTGGCCCGCGAGCTATAACCATGCCATCGCTACCCGATATGCAGGGCCATTTCGGCCCATTTGGGGGGAAGTTTGTTCCCGAAACGCTGATGGGTTGTCTCACGGAGCTGGAAAAAGCTTACCGCGACGCCCGTCGTGATCCCGCGTTTCGCCGCGAGCTGACCCACTATTTAAATTCTTACGCGGGCCGCCCCACGCCGCTTTATCATGCTGAACGGTTGAGTAAAAAGATCGGGCGCGGGGTCCGTGTTTTCTTAAAGCGCGAAGATCTTTTGCATACCGGTGCCCATAAAATCAACAACACGATCGGGCAGGGCCTTCTGGCCAAGCGGATGGGCAAGCCGCGCGTGATTGCCGAAACCGGCGCCGGACAGCATGGCGTGGCAACGGCAACGGTGGCCGCGCTTTTGGGAATGCGCTGTGATGTGTATATGGGCGAACTCGACACCGTGCGCCAGCGTCTGAATGTGTTCCGTATGAAAATGCTGGGCGCGCGCGTGGTTCCGGTGACCAGCGGTTCCAAAACATTGAAAGATGCCTGCAATGAGGCGATCCGCGACTGGGTCACGAATGTCCGCGACACGCATTATATTTTGGGATCGGTCGTCGGACCGCATCCGTATCCGATGATGGTGCGCGATTTTCAGTCGGTGATCGGCCGCGAGGCGCGACGGCAGATAAAAACCGAGACCGGCCGTCTGCCGGATGTGGTGATGGCGTGCGTCGGCGGCGGCTCCAACGCGATGGGCAGTTTTTATCCGTTCTACCGCGACCGGTCGGTGAAATTAATCGGCGTCGAGGCCGCGGGCAAGGGACTCAATACGCCTTATTACGCCGCCACGCTGGTGAAGGGGACCGTCGGTGTTTTGCACGGCGCCAAATCGTATTTGCTGCAGGACAAGAACGGCCAGGTGATGGAAACCCATTCGATATCGGCCGGGCTGGATTATCCGGGTGTGGGCCCCGAACATTCGTATTACCGGCTTTCGGGCCGCGCGCAGTATGTCGCGGTGACCGATTCCGACGCGCTCGACGGTTTTAAATTGCTGGCCGAGACCGAAGGAATTTTGCCGGCGCTGGAAACTTCGCACGCGCTCGCTTATCTTTACAAGGCGCGCGCGCAGTTGAAGCGCGGATCGACCGTTGTCCTTTGTTTGTCGGGCCGCGGCGATAAAGATGTTGAAACCATTTCGCGCGTACTGGAAAAATCGCGGTGAGCCGTATCTCCGGAATGTTCGCGCAGCTGCGGCGGCGCAAAGAAAAAGCATTAATCGTTTATCTGACGGTCGGTTTTCCGTCGATGAAGATGCTTCCTTCTTTGGTGAAGGCGGCCGTGGAAGGCGGCGCTGATTTAATCGAGCTGGGTGTTCCGTTCTCCGATCCTTTGGCCGATGGTCCGACGATCCAGATGGCCTCTCAGAAAGCGCTGGAGAACGGCATCACGGTGCCGAAAATTTTTGAGGCCGTAAAACAACTGCGCCGGTCCGGCATTAAAATTCCGCTGGTGCTGATGACTTATGCCAATCCGGTTTTTCAGTATGGGCTGGCACAGTTTTGTAAAAAAGCGGCCTCCGTTGGCGTTGACGGTTTGATTATTCCTGATCTTCCTCCGGAAGAAGCGGGTGAGTTGCTGCCGTTGGCGCGGGCCGCCCGTCTTGATACGATTTTTTTGACTGCGCCGACCAGTTCTCCGGAACGGATCCGTAAAATTATTCGGGTATCGACCGGTTTTGTTTATTCGGTCAGTCTGACCGGCGTCACCGGAACGCGCAATGAACTGCCTTCCGATCTGGTGGCGCAGGCGCGGCGGATCAAAAAGTTATCCCGCGTTCCGGTTTGCGTCGGCTTTGGCATCTCACGGCCCGATCAGGTGCGCCATGTGGCGTCCGTCGCCGATGGTGTCATTGTCGGTTCCGCGCTGATCCAGACGATCTCTAAAGCGGGTTCTGCTAACGCGCCCCAAGCCGTGGTCCGGTTTTTGAAAGGATTGAAACAGGCGTGCCGGTAAAATCCAATTTGTGGGTGATGATCATGGCCGGTGGAAGCGGCGAACGGCTCTGGCCGTTGTCGCGCCGCAATAGCCCTAAGCAGACGCTGAAACTCGGCTATAAAAAATCATTGCTTCAAGCGACCGCGCAGCGGCTCAAACCGCTGGTTCCCGCCCGGAGGATGGTAGTTGTAACGACGCGGCCGCAGGCGGCCGTGATCCGCAAACAGCTGCCGGAAATTTCATCCGCCCATTTTCTCGTCGAGCCGGCCGCGCGCAATACGGCGGCCGCAATCGCGCTGGGGACGGCGGCCATTTTGCGCGAAGATCCGGAAGCGGTCATTTTGGTGCTGCCGGCCGATCATGTGATCAGTCCCGATTCAAAATTTCATGCGGTGGTCCGCAGGGCGGCAGCGGTCGCCGCCCAGAAAGAAGGGCTGGTTTGTTTGGGCATCGCTCCGACTTATCCGGCCACCGGATACGGATACATCGAACCGAAGGGCGGCAAAGTTGCCCCGGGCGCTTACCGCGTGAAGCGGTTTATCGAGAAGCCGAATCTGTCAGCCGCCAAAAAACTGATCCGGAAAAAAGGGATGGCGTGGAACGGCGGCATTTTCTGCTGGAAAGGCCGCGTCGTCATGAATGAAATCAATCGCTATTTGCCGGCGTTGTCCCGCTTACAGGACGGAAAACAATTGGAATCTGTTTACAAGAAACTGCCCAGCGTTTCGATCGATGTGGGTGTGATGGAACGCGCGCGGAATGTTTGGATGATTCCAGCCGATTTTAAATGGAATGATGTCGGCTCCTGGAGCAGTGTTGGAGCGCTGCATCTGTGTGATACGGCCGGTAATGTGGCTCTCGGCGCGCATCTCGGGATTGAAACAAGCGGAACGGTGATCATTACCGATGCGTCGCACCTGGTCGCGACGATCGGCGTGAAAGATTTGATCGTGGTGCGTACGTCCGATGCCACGCTGGTTTGCCACAAAGACCACGCGCAGTCGGTCAAAAAAGTCGTGGCTGCGCTGGCCGCGCACCCTCACCGGAGGAAATTGCTGTGACCCCATTACCGATTTTGGTGGCGCCGTCGATCCTGGCGGCTGATTTCGGCCATCTGGCCGATGAAACGAAACGGATGGAATTAGCCGGCGCCGACTGGATTCATGTCGATGTGATGGACGGGCATTTTGTTCCGAATTTAACGCTGGGGCCGCAGGTGGTGCAGTCGCTGCGCCCCGCGACGACGCTGACGATCGATGTCCATCTGATGATCGACAATCCTCAGCAGTATATTCCGGAATTTATTAAGGCCGGCGCCAACCGCGTCACTTTTCACGCGGAGGCTGTTTCCGATCCGCTTGCCGTGGTGCGGCAAATCCATTCGCTGGGCGCATTGGCCGGCATCGCGCTGCGTCCGCAAACGGCGTTGGAACTGCTTAAACCGGCGCTGACTGAACTGGACCTGGCGCTGATGATGACCGTCAATCCCGGGTTCGGCGGCCAGGTGTTCATGCCCGAAGTCCTTCCCAAAATTGAGACGCTGCGCAGAATTTTCTCAGGGCATATTCAGGTCGATGGAGGCATTAATCACGCGACGGCGGCTTCCACTGCCGCGGCCGGGGCCGATGTAATGGTCGCCGGCACTTATATATTCCGGGCTGTTGATCCGAAGCAGGCCGTTTTATCACTGCGCGGGAAAGCGCCCGCGCCGGAAATGAAGAAATCATCCGATTCATCCACTCAATCCAATAACAAGGGGTATACGGCGTGAAACAGGTGATTGATGTTCAGATAAAATTCGGGACTGATGGCTGGCGTTCGCTGGTGGCGGAAGATTTTACGTTCGCCAATGTGCGTGCCGTCACGCAGGCGATCGCCCAGTATCTGATCGCGCATCCGGCCAAGGGCCGCGCGCGCAAAGTGTTGGTTGGCTATGACACCCGTCCGCTCGGCGATAAATTCGCCGTCGCTGTCGCAGAAGTATTTGCCGGGAATGGATTCCAGGTATTGTTAACCGAAACACCGATGCCGACGCCGGCCGTCAGTTTTTCGATCCGCGAATTCAAACTGCAGGGCGGCATCGTGGTAACGGCCAGCCATAATCCGTTTACCTACAACGGCATCAAATTCAAACCGTATTACGCGGGCCCGTCGGAACCGGAAATGACTTCCTGGATCGAACAGCGGTTATTCACAAAACCGGTTCGCCGTATTCCGCTGGAGCAGGCGCTGGCTTCCGGCAAGATCAAGAAAATCGATCTGGCACAAATTTATTTGAAATTTTTGCGCGGCTATGCCGACTGGAACCGCATTCGCAACCGGCAGTTTACGGTGGCCTATGAATCGATGCACGGCGCGGGGCAGGATCTGCTGCAGCGCGTGGTGGCCGGAACGAAAATCAAGGTGATCGCGGTCGAGCATCCAAAATATGTTCCGAGTTCTCACCGGCCGGAACCGGTGGGCGAACATTTGAAAGCGTTATCGCGCACTGTGCGTGAAAAGAAATGCGATGTTGGAATGGCCACCGACGGTGATGCCGACCGGCTCGGGTTGGTCGGCCCCGACGGGCAGTTTGTCAGCGCGCAGGAGACGATGGCGCTGCTGCTCTGGCATTTATTGGAAGACCGCCGCTGGAAAGGCAGGGTGGTTTCAACGGTTTCCAGTACGAATATGCTGGACGCGATGACCGCGCATTACGGTGCGGAGTTCATCCGAACGCCGGTCGGGTTCAAGCATATCGCGCGCTTGATTCGCGAAGGCGGCGTATTGTTCGGCGGCGAAGAATCGGGCGGATTCGGGTTCAAGGGGTGCGTGCCGGAACGCGACGGACTGCTGGCCGGCCTGCTGATTCTTGAAATGATCGCGTACCGCAAACAAAGCCTCTCGGTCATTCTCAAAGCAATGCGCCGGCGGTTCGGGCATTGGTATTTCCACCGCGCCGACATTGAACTGGAAAAGACACTGCCGTCCGCTGTACTGCAGAATTGGGCAAAATCGGGCGGCGCGCGAAAACTATCCGACGGTAAATTGAATCCCTGCGTAAATGTGGTTACCGCCGACGGCGTAAAAGTGATTTTCAAGGATAAAAGCTGGCTGCTGTTCCGTCCCTCGGGCACCGAACCGCTGCTGCGCGTTTACGGCGAAGCGCGATCTTCCGCGCAATTAAAACGGCTGCTGTCGATCGGACAGAAGGCCGGACTGGCGATGGTGAAATAACCGAGTGGATCAATCTCTTGTCCGCAATCTGTGCATCATCGCGCATATCGATCATGGCAAGTCAACGCTGGCCGACCGGTTGCTGCTGCGCACCGGCGCCATCACGCAGCGCGAGTTCCGCGAACAGCTGCTCGATGACATGGATCTGGAGCGGGAGCGCGGCATCACGATCAAAGCGTCGGCCGTCCGGATGCACTACACCGCCAAAGACGGGAAAACCTACCTGCTCAACCTGATCGATACGCCGGGCCATGTCGATTTTTCTTATGAAGTGGCCAAATCGCTGCGCGCCTGTGAAGGGGCGCTGCTGCTCGTCGACGCGGCGCAGGGCGTGGAAGCGCAAACCGTCGCCAACTTATACCAGGCCAAGGAAGTCGGGCTGACCATCATTCCAGTCATCAATAAAATTGATTTGCCGACCGCGCAGACCGAACAGGTGAGAGAAGACCTCAAGCTCAGTCTGGATATTTCCTCCGAGCCGGTGCTGGCCAGCGCGAAGGAAGGCCTCGGCGTTGATGAACTGCTGGAACGGATCGTTCGCGATATTCCTCCGCCGGAAGGTTTGTTTGAAGATCCTCTGCAGGCGCTTGTGTTCGACTCGGCATTTGATGCCTACCGCGGCGTCGTGATCTATCTGCGCCTGTTCAACGGTTCGCTCAAGTCGGGCGACAAAATCAAACTGATGAGTACGAAAGACGAATTCGAAGTGCAGGAAGTCGGCATCTTCGCGCCCAAAGCGCAGAAACGGGAACTGCTCTCCTGCGGTGAAGTCGGCTACATCACCTGCAACATCAAAGATCCGCGCCAGGTCCGCGCCGGCGAGACGATCACGCATGTGCTTCGCCCCACCGACAAAGCGCTGCCCGGTTATCGTCCGGCGCGCCCGCTGGTTTTCTCGGGAATTTTTCCGGTGAACCCGGCCGATTTTGAACTGCTGCGCGACTGCATTCCCAAACTGCAGTTGTCCGACGCGTCGCTTGAAGCCCAAATCGAGAATTCCAGTTCGTTCGGCATGGGTTACCGCTGCGGATTTTTGGGTCTGCTGCATATGGAGATTGTGCAGGAACGGCTCGAACGGGAATTCGGTTTGAATTTAATTGCCACCACGCCCAGCGTCGTCTACCGCGTTGTTATGAATAACGGTGAAACGCTTGATGTGGAAAACCCCACCAAACTGCCGGATGCCGGATCTATCCGCGGAATGGAAGAGCCGTTCATCAAGGCGTTTCTGATTGCGCCGGCCTTGAGTATGGGCACCGTGATGCAGATGGCCACGGCCAAGCGCGGTATTTATATATCGACCGAATACCTCGGCAAAAACCGCGCGATGCTGGTCTATGAAATCCCGCTTTCGGAAGTGCTGGTTGATTTTCATGACAAACTCAAATCGGCTACCAAAGGTTACGGCTCGATGGATTATGAATTGATCGGATACCGGCCGGCTGATCTGGTGAAGCTGGACATTTTATTTAATGGTGAGCCATGCGAACCGCTGGCCACCATTGTTCCGCGCGAGCAGGCCTACCAAAAAGGCAAAGAGCTGGCCTCGAAACTGAAAGAGGTTATTCCGCAGCAGATGTTTGAAATCGCGATTCAGGCGGCGATCGGGGCGCGCGTGATCTCGCGTGAAACGGTTCGCGCGCAGGGAAAAAATGTGACGGCCAAATGCTATGGCGGCGACATCAGCCGAAAACGAAAACTGCTGGAGAAGCAGAAAGAAGGAAAGAAACGGCTGAAGATGTTCGGCAAGGTGCAGCTGCCGCAGGAAGCATTCATGGCGGTGCTCAAAGTATGAAGTCAACCTTCAGGGAATATGCCGAATCGCTGATAATCGCGCTTTTGCTGGCGCTGTTCGTGCGGACGTTTATCGTGCAGGCGTTTGTAATCCCCAGCGGGTCGATGCGCATGACGCTGGTGGAAGGCGACCGGATTCTCGTCGATAAAGTGACGTACGGCATCCGGATTCCGTTCACCGATATTCAGCTGCCTGAAATCCGCCCGCCTCAGCGCGGTGATATCGTGGTGTTCCGCTCTCCGGAAGATCCGGGCCGCGATTTCATTAAGCGGCTGGTCGCCGTCGGGGGAGATACCGTCGAGATCCGCGATCTTCGGGTCCTGATCAACGGCAAGCCGCTGATTAATCCGCCGGTTTTCACGCGGATCAATTACTACAACCGCGGCGATTACGGCGTGCCGAACCGGCCGATTCAGGTTCCGCGGGGGCATTATTTCTTTTTGGGGGATAACTCGTCCAGTTCGCGCGATTCCCGGTATTGGGGATTTTTGCCGGAGTCCAATATTATTGGGCGGGCATTCGTCATTTATTGGCCGGTGAAACGGATTCGTTTATTAAAATAACAAGTATAATGAACTCATGAGCCTGGCCAATAAACTTTCATTATTTCGCATTTTGCTGGTTCCCGCGTTTGGGGCCTGCCTGTTGTATTACCGGCCGGGTGAAAGTGAATGGCTGCGCTATTTAGCCGCCGCTCTTTTTGTGATCGGCATCCTGACCGACGCCATCGACGGGTATGTGGCCCGCGCCGAGAAACAGGCCACCCGGCTGGGTGCCATTCTGGATCCTGCCGCCGACAAACTTTTCCTGGTTACCGGCTACTTGTCTCTGGCGGTTATCCCGACGCTGCCGCCGTCAATGCGCATGCCGGCTTGGGCGCCGATTGTGGTCATCAGCCGTGATCTGGTGATTGTCTGCGGATGGCTGATCATTCTTCTGGTTACCGGAAAATTGCAGACACCCCAGCCGTCGAAGCTGGGTAAATTGACCACTGCGTTACAGATGACCGCGATCGTATTCAGTTTATTGCTCTGGCCGTTTTCGAAGCAGGTGCTTTGGGCCGCCATGGTTCTCACGGTTGTTTCCGGAATCGGGTATCTTCGGCTCGGCAACCGGTTGCTGCATCCGTAAATGCCCGCCGCCGACAAGCCACCTCCGCTGTTGGCGATCGTCGGACAGCCCAACGTCGGAAAATCTTCGTTATTTAACCGTCTGATTCATCGCCATCAATCCCTCGTTGATTCCATGCCCGGACTTACGCGCGACCGGCTTTACGGACAGATCCGCTGGGAGGGTGTTTTTTTCCGCGTTGTCGATACCGGCGGTCTGCAATTTGCGAAAGAGGATTCCATGCAGCAGGCCATCGCCAAACAGGCGCAGCATGCGATGGCGGAAGCCGATCTGGTGCTGTTCGTCTGCGACGGGCGGCAGGGAGTCACTCCGCTTGACCGGCAAGTCGCCGGCTGGCTTCGCCGCGGCAAGAAACCGGTTTTCCTCGTCATCAACAAAATGGATGAGAACCGCGATTTGGAGGACATCAATGAATTTTCCGAATTAGGGTGGGGCACCCCCTGGCCGATTTCGGCGCAGCATGGGCTGGGTATCGGCGATTTGCTGGCAGAGATCCTCGCCTATTTTAAAAAAGCCGGTATTTCAATGCCGAAAGATCCGATGACGGAGAAAGAGAAGCCGCTGCCCGGTGTTCCTGACCCGCTTCGCCTCGCGTTTATCGGCCGGCCCAACGTCGGGAAGTCCTCGCTGATGAACCGGATTCTCGACGAAGAACGCGTGCTGGTCGACGACCAGCCGGGCACGACGCGCGATCCGGTGGAAGTGATGTTCCGGTTCCGGCAGAAAAACTATTGTTTGATCGATACGGCCGGCATCCGTTCGCAAAAAACATTGAAAAGCAAAGTGGACGCCGTGTCGCGCATCAAAGCGCTGCAAACCGTCGAGCGGGCGCATGTCTGCGTCGGTGTCGTCGACGCATCAGCCGGGTTGATCGCCGATGATTTGAAACTGTTTGATTTTGTGGCCACGGCCGGCCGGCCGCTTTGTCTGGTGGTCAATAAATGGGATCTGCTTCCGCGCACGGCGTTGCTCAACTCCGTTTCTAAAAAGATTGCCGAGCGCGCCCCGTTTTTGCGGTATGCGGCGGTGGTTGCCGCCTCCGCGCTGACAGGGTTTCGCGTCTCCAAAGTGTTGGATGAAGTTCAGACCGTGGCCGAATCGGCCTGGCGTACGCTGACCGTTTCGGAATGCGCTCGGATTCTCGAGAATATTGCCGGCGACAGTCACGCGCCGGCCGGCGTGCGCCACGCGCATTGGATTCGTCTCTATCAAGTTTCCGTCGGGCCGCCCACATTTCATGTGCTGGTACGCTCGAAACATGCGATGAAACCGGCCGAAACGGCTTATTTTGAATCGGTATTAACCCGCGAGGCCGGTTTTTACGGAACACCGGTCCGCGTACGTTACTTGGTGAAAAAATGATTGGACTAAGTTTTCTCTGTGTCGCTTATTTGATGGGAGCGATCCCGACCGGTCTGATCGCCGGAAAACTGAAGGGAATTGATGTCCGCAAGCAGGGCAGCGGCAATGTCGGCGCTACGAATGTATACCGCGTCGCGGGTAAACTGCCGGGCGCTCTGGTGCTGATCGTCGACATCGCCAAGGGATTTTTGCCGGTGACGCTGTTCATGAAATGGGCGATCGCGATGGGGATCGGCGGCGTTTCCCCGGATCTGTTCCGCATTCTGCTTGGCTGCGCGTCGGTGGCCGGGCATATCTGGAATCCGTTCCTGCAGTTTAACGGCGGCAAAGGTGTGGCCACGGGCGCCGGTGTTTTATTCGGTCTCGATTTCCGCGTCGGCCTGGCCGCCGCCTTGATTTGGGCATTGGTCATGTTTTTAACGCGGTTCGTATCGGTTTCATCGATCGCGTCCGCTTTTTTCGCGCCGTTCGTCATGGCGCTGCTCGGTTTGCCAACCGTATGGGTTTTGGGCGGAATTTTTGTCGGCTTGGCGATTATTTACCGGCACAGGCCCAACATTCTGCGCCTGCTGCAGGGGCAGGAGCACCGGTTTGGCAAGCCGAAAGAGAAACCGCCGGTGTACCGTTCAAATTGACCCCGTTATTCGCCCCGTGTTAGAATAAGAGATTACTCTTAACATCTTTAACAAGAAGAACTTATGTCTAAAATTACAGTGATTGGCGATGGGGGATGGGGAACCTGCCTGGCGGTGCATTTGGCCAACCGCGGGCATGAAGTGGTTCTTTGGGGTGCTTTTCCGCAGTATATCGCCGAGATGCAGCGCAAGCGTGAAAATCCGAAATTTTTGCCCGGGGTTCCGTTTCCCAACTCGCTTGTTTTGACCGGACGGATCGATCAGGCGTTTGACAAGACCGAAGTAATCTTAATCGCCGTTCCGTCGCAGTATCTCAAACGCGTTTTTCAGCAGCATGTTCAGTCGGCTCCCTGGAGTCGTGTTTTGGCGATCAGCGTAGTCAAGGGGATCGACGCCGACACGCTTCAGCGGATGTCACAAGTGATCCATTCGCTGGCGCCCGTTAAGGATTTGGTCGTTCTTTCCGGTCCGTCGATCTCATATGAAGTGGCGCGCGGCGTACCGACCACCGTTGTGGCTGCCGCTGAAGACGAAGCAATCGCCCGCAAAGCACAGGCGTTATTTGCGACCGAGCGGTTTCGCGTCTACACCTCAACCGATGTGACCGGAGTCGAGCTGGGTGGATCGCTGAAGAACGTGATTGCCATCGCCTGCGGCGCGGCGGACGGGCTTGGTTTTGGAACCAACACGAAAGCGGCGCTGACCACGCGCGGTTTAGCTGAAATTTCACGGCTAGGCATGGCGATGGGCGCCAAGGTTGAAACTTTTTATGGTTTAAGCGGTTTGGGTGATCTGGTCACCACCTGTTTTTCGGCGCACAGCCGCAACCGGCAGGTCGGCGAGAAACTGGGCAAGGGCGCGACGGTGGTTGAGATTACCGCCGGCATGGAACAGGTCGCCGAGGGTATGCCGACCGCCAAATCGGCCCATGCGCTTTCCAAGAAATACAGCGTCGAGACACCGATTATGACCGAGGTCTACCGCGTTTTGTACGAGGGGAAATCGCCCAACGACGCGGTGCGCGACCTGATGTTGCGCGAACCAAAAGCGGAATAAATTCTTTTATGTCGGGGCGTAGCGTAGTTTGGTAGCGCGCTTGCATGGGGTGCAAGAGGTCCCCAGTTCAAATCTGGGCGCCCCGACCATTTTTTAGAGGTGAAGTGATGGCAAACAATGAAAAAATCAATGTAGGGTTGTTCGGGCTGGGCACCGTCGGATCGGGCGTGGCGCATATGCTGTTGTCGCGCCGCGAATTCCTGGAACGGCGCACCGGCATTCCGTTCGCGCTGAAGAAAGTCTGCGTGCGCCGGCTGAAAAAACCGCGCCTGGTTCGGATCGACCCGAAACTGCTGACGACGCGCGCCGACGAAATTTTAAACGATCCCGACATCGACATTGTCGTTGAGGTGATGGGCGGAATTCATCCGGCCAAGGAGATCGTGCTGCAGGCGATTGCGGCCGGTAAACCGGTCATTACCGCCAATAAAGCGCTGCTGGCGCACCACGGCGATGAAATTTTCACGGCGGCCGCGAATAAAGGCGTCGATGTCTATTTCGAATCGAGCGTCGCCGGCGGAATCCCGATCATCAAAAGTTTGCGCGAAGGCCTGGTCGGCAATGACATCGAGGCGCTCTACGGAATTCTCAACGGCACCACGAACTTTATCCTGACCGAGATGTCGCGCGGCGAAGGCCGTTCGTTTGAATCGGCGCTGAAAGAAGCGCAGGAACGCGGCTACGCCGAAGAGAATCCATCGCTCGACCTCAAGGGCATCGATACGGCCCATAAAATTTCGGTGCTGGCACTGCTGGCGTTTGGAAAAATGGTCCGGCCCGACCAGATTTACGTCGAAGGCATTCAGCAGATCACCGCCAATGATGTGCGGTACGCGCATGATTTCGGTTACACGATCAAATTGTTGGGCATCGCCAAGCGCGAAGGCGAGCAGCTGGAAATCCGCGTCCATCCGACGCTGCTGCCGAATAACCATTTGCTGTCCAGCGTTAACGGCGTTTACAACGGCGTTTTCGTCAAGGGCGATTTAGTCGGCGAGCAGCTGCTTTACGGCCAGGGCGCCGGCCGTTTCGCGACGACCAGCGCCGTTATTTCAGATCTGGTGGACCTGGGGCGCAATTTAATCCGGCAGACGCCGCAGCGGATTCCGCTGCCGCTGCCGTCCAAGCGGATCCGCCGCGTGCGCAAGATCGGCGAGATGGAAGGCCGCTACTATTTCCGTTTTTCGTGCATCGACCGTCCCGGCGTTCTGGCGACGATCGCGCGCATTCTGGGCAGTCACCGCATCTCCATCGCCAGCGTGGTCCAGAAAGACCGCCGCCGCGAGCATATCGTTCCGGTCGTCATGATGACGCACGACGCGAAAGAAAAAGATGTGCAGGCCGCGTTGGCTGAAATCAACGCGCTTCAGGCAGTCCGCCGCAAGTCGGTTTCAATCCGGATCGATCGCGCCTAAGTGAACAATAAAGCCTGGCCCGGATTGATCGAGGCCTACCGCCGCTTTCTGCCGGTTTCTTCCAAAACGCCCGTCGTATCGCTGATGGAAGGCAACACGCCGCTGATTCCGGCGCGCGCGCTGGAAAAAGAGATCGGCAACGGTTGCCGCGTTTATCTCAAATACGAAGGGTTGAACCCGACCGGTTCGTTCAAAGACCGCGGCATGACAATGGCCGTTTCCAAAGCGAAGGAAGACGGCCGCAAGGCGATCATCTGCGCCTCGACGGGAAACACCTCAGCGTCGGCGGCTGCTTATGCCGCGCGCGCCGGACTGCGCTGCGTGGTGGTTATCCCGGAAGGGGCGATCGCGCTGGGCAAATTGGCGCAGGCGCTTATTCACGGCGCGCAGGTGATCGCCGTGCGCGGATCGTTCGATGTCGCGCTGTCGCTGGTGCGGAAGATCGCGCGCGAGCGGCCGATCGCGCTGGTCAACTCGGTCAACCCGTACCGCATTGAAGGGCAGAAAACCGCGGCGTTTGAAATCTGCGATCAGCTCGGCCGCGCGCCCGATTATCAGGCGATTCCCGTCGGGAACGCCGGCAACATCACCGCTTATTGGAAGGGCTATCGCGAATATCGCGCCGGTAAAAAAATCAGCCGGCTGCCGCGTATGCTCGGGTTCCAGGCCGCGGGCGCTGCTCCGCTGGTGAAGAACAAACCGGTCGAAAAACCGGAAACAATTGCCACTGCGATCCGGATCGGCAACCCGGCCAGCTGGGCCGGGGCGATCGCCGCGCGCGACGAGTCGGACGGCCTCATTGGTGCCGTGACCGACAAAGAAATCCTCAACGCGTATCAGTTCCTTGCCGAGAAGGAAGGTGTTTTCGCCGAACCGGCTTCGGCCGCGTCGGTGGCCGGTGTTTTAAAACTGGCCCGCAAGCGGTACTTCCGCCGCGGTTCCACGATTGTCTGCATTCTGACCGGGCACGGGCTTAAAGATCCCGAACGGGCGGTAAAAACCGTTCGCGCGCCCGTCGTGCTTCCTCCCGATTTGCGCGCCATTCTGCGCGTGATAAAATAACAAGATTATTCCGATGAAAACGATACTTTTAATTTGTGACGGCATGGCCGATGATCCGGTGGAGCAGCTGGGTGGAAAAACTCCGCTGGAAACTGCAAAAACTCCGCAGATGGACCGGCTTGCCCGCGAAGGCCGGCTGGGACTGGCCCGCACGATCCCGCAAGGCATGACCGCTTCGCGTGAAGTGGCCGCGATGGGGTTGATGGGGTACGATCCAAAAAAATATTATCCGGGCCGCGGGCCGCTGGAAGCCGCTTATTGGGGCGTTCCGGTTCAGGCCGGCGATCTTATTTTTCGCTGTAATCTGGTCACCACCGACGGAGAACTGCTGATTGACGATCTGGCCGGGCGCATCAGTTCGGAAGAATCGAATCCGCTCATGGAATTGATCCGAAAAGAACTTACTTCCGGCGGCGTTCAGTTTTTTACGGGCCGGCAATATCGCCACGCGGCCATTTTTCGCGCGCCTGAAGACACGGCGGCGTTGCTCAAGACCGTCTGCCGGCCGGCTTATGAAATGGGCGGCCAGCCGCTTGAGAAAAATTGGCCCAAAGGCCCCGGCGCGCAGCGGCTGAAAGATCTGATGCTGCGCTCGCGCGATTTGCTGGCTGCCAATGAAGTGAACCAGGTTCGCGTCGATCTGAAAGAAAATCCGGCCAACATGATCTGGCTATGGGGGCAGGGCGTTCCGCATGAAATTCCGTCGATGAAAGAACGCTGGAATGTCAAAGGCGCCGTGATCTCCGGTTCCGACAGCATCAAGGGCGCCGGACGCGCGGCCGGTTTGCATGTGGAAGAACTTCCGCTGTCGTCGGGAAATCTGGAGAGCGACCATTTGCAGCGCGCCGAAGCGGCGATCCGCGCCTTGGCCGGAAACGATCTTGTTTTTGTGCATGCCGAAGCGGCGCATGCCGGTATTTATCCCGACGATCTGCGACAGAAAATTTCGGCGATTGAACTGTTTGACCGCATTGTCGTCGGACCGGTCGTTGAAAAAGCGCGGGCATTGGGTCCGGTGCGCGTGATGGTCGGGACCGATCATCCGGTGTTAATTGAAAAGCGGGTCTGCACCGACCAGCCGGTTCCTTTGGTGGTCTGGGGCGATGGAATTCCGTCCGGGTCGGCCGAGCAATTTACCGAACCGCAGGCGAAGTCCGGCGGGTGGATGGTCGAAACCCCGCATGATTTAATGCCGCGCCTGCTGGCCGGCGAAACGATCGTCTAGAACCGGTCTCCTAAATCCCCGTGGCCGCGCTTAAGCAGAATGACGAGCCAGACAAGGCGCGAGGAGGCCGGCGTAGTCAAAGCACTACGGCAACGACGAGTAACGAAGTATGGCGATGTTAGAATGTTAAGCCCGAAGGGTTTCGGCGGCAGGCCGCCGTCTCCTGCGGCGCTCTTCCTCGACGGATTACTGTGAATACGCCGTCGTCATCGCTTCTTGGATACGGCAGGCCTGGCGCACGAAACGCGGTTCACGCGGATTTAGGAGACCGGTTCTAACATGGCTCTGATTGTTCAGAAATACGGCGGTTCTTCGGTGGCCAACGCGGAACGGATCAAACGGGTGGCCCAGCGGATTTCCAAAACAAGGAAAGCCGGCCACTCGGTCGTCGTCGTTGTCTCGGCGATGGCCGATACCACCGACGATTTGCTGTCGCTCTCCGCGGAAGTATCGCGGCATCCGCCCGAGCGCGAAATGGATATGCTGCTGGCCACCGGCGAACAGGTTTCCTGCGCGCTGCTGGCAATGGCGATCGACCAATTGGGTGTAAAAGCGGTTTCATTTACCGGCGCGCAGGTCGGCATCATTACGAACCGCGCGCATACCAAGGCGCGCATTCAGGAAATCAGCGCGCAGAAAATCAAGCAGGCGATCTCGAAAGGGTTCGTCGTGATCGTGGCCGGTTTTCAGGGCATGACTCCCGACGGAGAAATCACCACGCTCGGCCGAGGCGGTTCCGACTTGACGGCCGTCGCGCTGGCGTACGCGGTTAAAGCGAAAATCTGTGAAATTTATACCGATGTCGAAGGCGTCTACACGGCCGATCCGCGATTGGTGCCGACGGCGCGCAAATTAAAAACGATCAGTTACGACGAGATGCTCGAGCTGGCCAGCCTGGGAGCCCAGGTGATGCAGGCCCGTTCGATGGAAGTGGCGAAAAAATACGGTGTTCCGCTGCATATCCGGTCGAGTTTATCGAACCGGACCGGAACGATTATTTCCAAGGAGGTTAGGGCGATGGAAGATGTGGTGGTCAGCGGCGTTTCGCTGCAAAAGGATGAAGCCAAAATCACGATTTGCGATGTTCCGGACCGTCCCGGCATTGCCGCCGCCATTTTTACCCGGATTTCCGACGCGCACATTAACGTCGATGTGATCGTGCAGAATGTCGGGCGCACCGGCCTCAACGACGTGTCATTCACGGTGCCGCGCACCGAATTGTCGCGCGCGCTGCGCGTGGTCCGCCGCGTTGCCGCAGAACTGAAGGCCGGCCGCGTACTGCACGACGACAGCATCGCGAAACTATCGGTGGTGGGCGTTGGTATGCGCGCCCATTCCGGTATTGCCGCGCGAATGTTCCAGGCGCTGGCGAACGAATCGATCAACATCGACATGATCTCTACCAGCGAGATCAAGATCTCCTGCATCATCCGCAGGGATCAGGCGCAAAAGGCGATCCGGACCGTGCATGACGCGTTCGGGCTGGATAAATTAGGAATCAAACCGGAAATGGTGAAAGTGAGTAAACCGAGGCGCTCCTAATGTCTCAAAAAATCTTTTTATACGATACGACGATGCGCGACGGCGCGCAGACCGAGGGAATCTCTCTGTCCGTCAGCGACAAGATGCAAATCTTGGCCAAGCTCGATGAGCTGGCGATCCCATACATCGAAGGCGGCTGGCCGATGGCCAGTCCCAAGGAGATGGAATTTTTCCTGAAGGCCAAAAAGGAACTTAAGCTCAAGCACTCGGTATTGACGGCGTTCGGTTCCACGCGCAAGGCCAACATGGCCGTCGGGAAAGATCCGCAGGTTAAATCGCTGCTTGATTCCGGGGCGCAGGTCGCCACGATTTTCGGCAAGACCTGGGACCTGCACGTGAAAGAGGTGTTCCGCGTTCCGCTTGAGGAAAATCTCAAGATGATCCACGAGACGGTTGCCTATCTCAAAAAGCAGGGCGTGGAAGTGATGTACGATGCCGAGCATTTCTTCGACGGCTACCGCGCCAATCCCGAGTTTGCGCTGAAAACTCTCGAGGCCGCCGCCGACGCGGGCGCTTCGACCATCATCTTGTGCGATACCAACGGCGGTTCTTTGCCGCACTATGTTTACGAGACGGTAAAATTGGTCCGCGCGCGGATCGCCGTGCAGTTGGGCATCCATTGCCACAATGATTCCGAATTGGCCGTGGCCAATTCGATCGCGGCTGTTGAAGCCGGCGTCGCGCAAATCCAGGGCACCATCAACGGCTACGGCGAACGGTGCGGCAACGCGAACCTCTCGTCGATCATTCCGGTGCTTCAGTTAAAGATGGACCGTCCGGTCGTTCCGTCCGACCGCCTCAAGCATTTGACCGAGGTCTCTCATTTTGTCGCCGAGATCTGCAACATGCGCACCAACGATCATCAGCCGTTCGTCGGCGCGTCG
The DNA here is from genome assembly GCA_023248155.1 of Candidatus Omnitrophota bacterium. GTDB lineage: Bacteria > Omnitrophota > Gorgyraeia > 1-14-0-20-64-10 > 1-14-0-20-64-10 > JAHFFE01. The sequence goes on from JAHFFE010000002.1 coordinate 288,992, forward strand.
GCATTTGCGCACAAGGGCGGTGTCCATATCAACGCGGTGCTTAAAAATACACTGACCTACGAACATATTGATCCGGCGCTCGTCGGCAACGAACAGCGGCTGCTGATTTCCGAAATGGGCGGCAAGACCACCATCCAGGCCCGCGCGAAAAAATTGAAGATCGATCCCGATGCCGATCCCGAAAAGGCGAAGGCTTTTCTGGCCACCGTGCGCGAGCGCGAGAATGCCGGGTTCCATTACGAGGTGGCCGAGGGTTCTCTGGAACTGCTGCTGCGCAAGGCCTACGACAAATTCAAAAGCTCGTTTGATCTGGAGAAATTCAGCGTGTTGGTCGAGAAAACTCCGAAAGAGCTGACCTCGCAGGCGACGATCAAACTGAAGGTCGACGGAAAAACACAGTTGACCGTCGGCGAAGGCGATGGTCCCGTCAACGCGCTCGATCAGGCGCTGCGCAGCGCGCTGCAGAAATTTTATCCGCAAGTCGGGGAAATGCACCTGGTCGACTTCAAAGTCCGCGTGCTTGAATCGGACCAGGGCGGGACCGCCGCGCGCGTGCGCGTGCTGATCCAGTCGCAGGATGAAGACGACAGCTGGTGGACCATCGGCGTCAGCGAGAACATCATTGAAGCCAGCTGGCAGGCGCTCGTTGATTCGGTCGAGTACAAACTGCTGAAAGACAAAAAATAACCGGGGTCCGTCCTATGCCGCTTCCGTCGGTTTATTCGCCGGCCGAGGTTGAAAGCCGCTGGTATTCGGAGTGGGAATCAAAAGGCTATTTCAAGCCGCGCTCCGATTCCACAAAGCCGCCATTCACGATTGTTATTCCTCCGCCCAATGTCACCGGCATTCTGCATATGGGCCATGCGCTCAACGATACGCTGCAGGATGTTCTGGTCCGCTGGAAACGGATGCAGGGCCATCCCGCGCTTTGGGTGCCCGGCACCGATCATGCCGGCATCGCCACGCAGAATGTCGTCGAGCGGCAGCTCGCGCAGGAAAAACTGACGCGCCAGCAGCTGGGCCGCGAAAAATTCGTCGAGCGGGTCTGGGCCTGGAAAGAAAAATCGGGCTCGACCATCGTCAAGCAGCTGCGCCGGCTGGGCGCTTCGTGCGACTGGAGCCGCGAGCGGTTCACGATGGATGAGGGCCTCTCCAAAGCGGTCCAAACCACTTTTATCGAACTGTACAAAGCAGGCCTTCTTTACCGCGGTTATTATTTGGTCAACTGGTGCCCGCGCTGCCAGACTGCGCTCTCCGACGAAGAAGTTGTTCACGAAAACTTAAAAGGGAACCTCTGGCATATCCGTTATCCGGCGCAGGGTTCTCCGGATGAAGGGATTATCGTCGCCACGACGCGGCCCGAAACATTGTTGGGCGATACGGCTGTGGCGGTTCATCCAAGTGATGACCGGTATACAGCACTGCACGGAAAAATGCTGGTGTTGCCGCTGCTCAACCGCCCGGTTCCGGTGGTTGCCGATCCGTTCGTCGACCGTGAATTCGGGACCGGTGCCGTGAAAGTAACTCCGGCGCATGACCTCAATGACTATCAGCTGGGACAGCGGCACAATCTCTCAGCGATCCGCGTGATTGGTTCTGACGGCGTCATGATCGCGCAGGCAGGGCCGTATGCCGGGCTCGACCGGTTTGCGGCCCGTAAAAAAATCGTCGCCGATCTTGAAGCGGCCGGATTATTAATCAAAACGGAACCGTATGCCCATTCGGTCGGTCATTGTTATCGCTGTAAAACGGTCATCGAACCGTCGCTCTCGCCGCAATGGTTTGTAAAAATGGAACCGTTGGCGAAACTGGGCATTGAAGCGATTGAAAAAGACGGCCTGCGGTTTATTCCCGAGCGCTGGAATAAAGTTTATCTCGATTGGCTGCATAATATCCGCGACTGGTGCGTCTCACGGCAGATTTGGTGGGGCCACCGTATTCCGGCCTGGTACTGCCAAACCTGTTATCCGGCCTATTTAAAGCAGCGCGAAACCACGCCGCTTTCATCGGGTACGCTGTTCGACGAGAAAAAAGCCGGCATTGTGGTTTCACCGCGAAAACCGGCGGCTTGTCCGAATTGTTCGGGTTCCAATCTGGTTCAGGACGAAGATGTGCTCGATACCTGGTTCTCGTCGTGGCTTTGGCCGTTTTCCACGCTGGGCTGGCCCGATAAAACGAAAGACCTCGAATCGTTTTATCCCACATCAGCGTTGGTAACGGGGCAGGACATTATTTTTTTCTGGGTGGCCCGCATGGTGATGGCCGGCAAATTCTTCATGAAGAAAATTCCGTTCAAGGATGTTTATATCCACGGTATTATTCGCGTCGAGGGCGGCAAGAAAATGTCGAAGAGTCTGGGCAACATCATTGACCCGATTGAGGTGATCGACCGGCTCGGCACCGACGCGCTCCGTTTCTCGATCGCGCAGATGACTTCGGAAGGGCAGGACCTCTATCTGTCCGAGAATAAATTTCTGATCGGCCGCAACTTCGCCAACAAACTCTGGAACGCCTCCCGCCTGATTTTAGACAGGCCGGGCGTTTCGGAACTTAAAGAAATTCATTTCAACGAAGCGGCGCTGACGATTCCGGATCAATGGATACTCAGTCGCTTGCAGCGGCTCACCACCGATGTGACACGCGCGCTCGAGCAATACCGATTTAACGAAACGGCCAGATTACTGTATCAATTTGTCTGGAACGATTTTTGCGACTGGTACCTGGAGATCGCCAAGATTCAGCGCGAAGAAGGGGATCCGGCTGTTGCCGCCAACACGAATGCGGTGCTGGTTTATGTTCTGGAACGGACACTGCGTCTGCTGCACCCGCTGATGCCGTTCATTACCGAAGAACTTTGGCATCATCTGGGTTATCGCGGAATAGAAGCGGCTCCATCAATCAGTCTGGCCGCCTGGCCCGTTCCCGATGAGAAATGGATTAATGCCGGGGCAGAACAGTCGTTTGAACGGCTGCAGGCCGTTGTGTCGCATGGGCGAACGATCCGTGCCACGTTCCGTGTTCCGCCGGCGCAAAAACTGGAAATGCTGATCAAAGGTTCCAAAGGTTTGGAATTGATCGGCCGCTATGAAAAAGCGGTCCAGCGATTGGCCGGTCTGGAAACGATCCGCTGCGGCGCCGATATAAAGCGTCCGGCCGGAGCGGTTTCATCGCCGGTTTCCGCGCAGGGAAAATTTGATCTGTGGGAAGTGATCGTGCCGCTGGCCGGCCTCGTTGATCTGGTGGTTGAACGTCAGCGGATCCAGAAAGAAATGGAAAGCCTGGAGACGCGCATCGGCTCCAAAAAAAGCCGGCTCGATGATGCGACATTCCGTTCCCGCGCGCCGGCTGATGTGGTGGAAGAGGAAGAAACGCTGTTGGGCGAACTTCAGGGAGAACTGCTGAAGTGGAGCGAGAGCCTCAAACAACTGCAGTGAACGGATTATCACGCGCGGCAATCCTGCCGGTCATTCAGGCCGCGCTGAAGGAAGATATTGGCGCCCGCGACCTGACCGTCTCGGCATTAATTCCGCGCGACCAACAGGCCAAAGCCGAAATCGTTGCGCATCGCGAAGGAGTTATTGCCGGCCTTCCCGTCGCCGAAATGGTTTTCAATACAGTCGATCCTAAAATTCGTTTCAAGCCGCTCGTCAAAGAAGGCGAGCGGGTGTATGCCGATAAAGTAATCGCCTTTATGGAAGGCTCCGCGCGCGGCATTCTCTCGGCCGAGCGGACCGCGTTAAATTTCCTGGGACATTTGTCCGGCATCGCCACGGTGACCGCTCTGTTCACCGAAAAAATCCGCGGCGCGCCGGCCAAAATCCTCGACACGCGCAAAACCACTCCGGGCCTGCGTTTGTTTGAAAAATATGCGGTGGCAGTCGGCGGCGGCGTCAATCACCGGATGGGTCTTTTCGACGGAGTTTTGATCAAGGAAAACCACCTGCGTATGGTTTCACACCGCACCGCCGGCGTGTTCGGCCATTTGTCGGCGGTCGAGGAATCGGTCCGCGTCGCGCGCCGGCAGTCGCTCAAGAATACTGCCATTGAGATTGAAGTCACCACGCTCGATGAATTCCGCAAAGCGCTGGCTGCTTCGGCCGACATCATCCTGCTCGATAACATGCGCTTGAACGATATTGAAGAAGCGGTTCGGATCCGCAACGCGTTGTTCCGGTCGCGCAAGGAGAAACGGATTTTGCTTGAAGTTTCAGGGGGCATTACGCTTTCGAATGTGCGGGCAGTGGCGTTGTCGGGCGTTGACCGGATTTCAGTCGGCGCACTCACGCATTCGGCGCCGTCGCTGGATCTTTCACTCGAAATCGTCGGATAACAAGGGAGGAATCGAATGGTTCAATTATCGATTTTTCTGATCTGCGTGGTTCTGGTGATTGTCGGGTCGCTCAGCTTGGTTTCGTCGATGTCGGTCGATGGCAGGTACCGGTCGGTTCTAGCCTGTCTCTTTTCCTGCGTCCCGATTGGCGTGGCAGTCTGGCTGTTTTATTCCTCCGGACTGAAGATCGGCGATCTTCCTCGGCTGCTGCAGGAAACCGCGCGTGAAATAGAACGCGTAGTGCGAATCATCAAAGACGGAATAGCCAACCGCAACGATTTCGACAAACTGACAAAGGGAATGTAATCGGGCAGTAATGGCGGCATTCAAACTTGTCAGTGAGATGACCCCGAAAGGGGACCAGCCCGAGGCCATCCGCCAGCTGGCGGCCGGTCTGCGCGCGAAAAAACAGTTCCAGACGCTGTTGGGCGCCACCGGCACCGGGAAAACGTTCACGATGGCGCATGTCATCGAGCAGATCCAGAAGCCGACGCTGGTGATTTCGCATAACAAGACGCTGGCCGCCCAGTTGTACAGCGAGCTGAAATCTTTTTTTCCTGACAACGCCGTCGAGTTTTTTGTCAGTTATTACGATTATTACCAGCCCGAAGCGTACATCCCGCAGACCGACACCTACATCGAAAAAGATTCCTCGATCAACGACCGGCTCGACCGCCTGCGGCTGGCCGCCACCACATCGCTGCAATCGCGCTCCGATGTGATTTTAGTGGCGTCGGTTTCCTGCATTTACAACCTTGGCGATCCGGAAGATTACAAAGGGCTACTTCTTTTTCTCGAGAAGGGACAGGCCATCCCTCGCCGTGACCTGCTACGCCGCCTGGTTGAGATGCTTTATGAACGCAACGAGGTCGAGTTCGCGCGCGGCAAGTTCCGCGTGCGCGGCGAAACGATCGAAATTTTTCCGGCCTATGAAGAACGGGCTGTGCGTCTCTCGCTGTTCGGCGATCAGATTGAGAAAATTGCAATCATCGATCCGGTGACCGGTAATGTGCTTCAGCCGCTCGACAAATATGCGCTTTATCCGGCCAAACATTTCATCACCAGTCAGGACCGCATTGATCGTGCCGTCGGCAATATCGAGCAGGAACTGCAGTCGCGGCTTGAGGATCTCAAATCGCGCGGCAAACTGCTCGAGGCGCAGCGCCTTGAATCGCGCACGCATTACGACATCGAGATGATGAAAGAAGTCGGCTACTGCCATGGCATCGAAAATTATTCGCGCGCGCTGTCCAGCCGGCCCGAGGGTTCCCGGCCCTGGTGCCTGCTCGATTATTTTCCGGAAGATTTCCTGATGGTGATCGACGAATCGCACGCGACGATCCCGCAGGTGCGCGGCATGTACGCGGGCGACCGCGCGCGCAAGCAGGTGCTGGTTGATTTCGGGTTCCGTTTGCCGTCTTGCCTCGATAACCGCCCGCTGCAATTCAACGAATTTGAAGCGATGATGCGCCAGGCGGTTTTTGTTTCGGCAACGCCAGGCCCCTACGAACTTAAGGCCTGCGCCGGCAAAGTGGTCCAGCAGGTGATCCGTCCGACCGGACTGATCGACCCGGAGGTGATCATCCGTCCGATCAAGGGTCAGGTCGACGATTTAATTGAAGAGGTTAAACAGCGTGCCGCGCTGGGCCAGCGTACGCTGATTACCACGCTGACCAAGCGGATGGCCGAAGACCTTTCGTCCTATTTAAAGCAGAACGGCATCCGCGTCACCTACATTCACGCCGATCTCGACGCGTTTGAGCGCGTCGATGTGCTGCGCAATTTGCGGCTGGGCAATTTCGACTGCGTGGTCGGCATCAACCTATTGCGCGAGGGGCTCGATCTGCCGGAAGTTTCACTGGTTTGCGTACTCGACGCCGACAAGGAAGGGTTCCTCCGTTCGGCCACGACGCTGATCCAGATTGCCGGCCGTGCCGCACGGCACTTAAACGGCCGCGTGATTTTGTACGCGGATCACCGGACCGATTCGATGAATCATATGATCAACGAAACCGAGCGCCGCCGCAAAATCCAGTTGGAGTATAATCAAGCCAACGGCATCACACCGCAGTCGGTTAAGAAGGCGATTCGTGAAGGAATTGAAACGGCTGCCAAAGAAGATCCCGAAACGGTAGCCCGATCGGCCGCCGGTTTGAGTGAAGAGCAGTTTGATCTCGAGCAGGTGATCGCCGATATCGAGCAGGAAATGGAATCGGCCGCGCGCAACCTGCAGTTTGAGCGCGCCGCGGCATTGCGTGATCAGGCGGCTGCGCTGCGCGAGAAGGGTATTCAGGGATTGTCGTCGCCGGTTCCCCGGCCGTCGAAAAGATCGAAAAAAGATCGTTCCAACACCAGGAGATCTACGCCATAATGCGCGTTCAGCCGATGACTGCTACAAAATGGATTGAGCTTTTTTTCGGATGCGTGGTCCCGACGGTACTGGTCGTCCCGTTTTTTTTGACTATTCTTGAATTGGGCCTTTACCGGTTCAGCCAGCCGCAATGGTCGGTACGTGAGCTTTTGCCGGCGATGGCATTCAGCCTGATTCCTATTGTCGCCGTCGCCTCGATCTGGCTGCTGGTACTGCTCGGTCCGCGGCAGGTGAACCGCCTTTTTCCTCTGCGCCTAATCACGCTGCTATTCGGCGTTCTAGGTCTTCTGCTGGTGTTCGCTTTTTTCATTCCTCTTTTTCAGCCGGTCATTCGCGGCTACTGGAAAGAAAGTTTCGCGCTGTTTTTGAAACCGTACTCGTTCGCGCTGCGCACGATTGTGCGCGGCGATGACTGGCGGCTTTTGTTTTTCGGAACGCTGGGCCCGCTTATTGTCGGCCTGCGCGCGTTTCCGGTCTTAATCCGGGGAACCCAACCGGTACAGGAGGAACATTTTCCATGGCGGCTCTGGAAGAGGCCGTTTTATACGCCTTAAAAGCAAAACCCGGTGAATTTGTATCGGGCGAAGAACTCAGCCGTCTTTCCGGCGTTTCGCGCACGGCTATCTGGAAAGAGATTGAGAAGCTGCGCGCCGAGGGCTATAAAATTTCCGCGCGGCCGCGCCAGGGTTATAAACTGACGGCGGTTCCCGACCGGCTTACCGCGCAGGAACTTCGCTGGAATTTAAAAACCCGCGTCGTCGGCTGCCGGGTTCACGCCTATGAATCAACCGATTCCACGATGGATTTATCGCATCGGTTGGCCGCCTCCGGCGAACCGGAAGGTTCCGTTGTGATTACCGAATCGCAAAACAAAGGCCGCGGCCGGATGGGCAGGGTATGGGCTTCTCCCCGCGGTACCGGCCTTTATTTTTCTGTTTTATTCCGCCCCGCGCTGCCGGTTTCGCGCGTTCCTCATCTGACGTTGGTCGCCGCGGTGGCTGTCGCCGAAGCGGTTGCCGATTCGACCGGCCTGCGCCCCGATTTGAAATGGCCTAACGATCTGCTCATCGACGGTAAAAAAATCTGCGGCATCCTCACCGAACTCAATGCCGAGGTTAACCGCGTCAATTATGTGGTGGTCGGCGTCGGCATGAACGTTAACACGGCCAAGTCCGATCTTCCGGCGCATGCTACTTCGCTGAAAGCGCAGGCCGGAGAAAAAATAGACCGCATTGCTCTGGCGAGAGCTCTCTTTCAACGCATTGACGCGCGGTACCACCAATTCCTGGGCGGCGGATGGGAACCGATCCTCGAGGCGTGGCGCTCGCACGCGCGGTTTTTGGGAAGCCGCGTGCGCGTAGCGCTGGAAGGGCGCGTGATCGACGGGCATGCGCTTGACATCGATTCCGACGGGGCGCTGCTGGTGCGCGCCGATACTGGCATCGTTGAATCGGTCTCAGCCGGCGAGGTTTTGCTGGTAAGATGAAAAAAATAACAGCGGCATTTATTTGTTTTTTTGCGGGAGCGGCTTTTTTTCTATGTGCTCCAGGCTCTGCGATTTATGCCAGACAAGAACAGCACCCGGTCGTGGTGCTTCGCGCCGAAGGGACGATTGATCCGGCGCTGGCCCGTTATCTGGCGCGCGGCCTGGATGAAGCCCGTCAGCGGCAGGCTTCAGTTGTTATTCTGCGGATCAATACCGAAGGCGGGTTGGATCGTTCCATCCGCCGCATGATTCAAACCATTCTTGATTCTCCGGTTCCGGTAGTGGTCTATGTTTCGCCGGAAGGCGCCCGGGCCGCTTCCACCGGCGCTTTTATCGCGGCGGCCGCGCATGGTTCGGCCATGGCCCCCGGCACCATGATTGGCGCCGCGTGCGCGGCCGACCCCGCCGATGAATCCGACGACAAATTATCAATGGCCCGCCTGAAGCTGACCAATGATGCAGCGGCTTATCTGCGGTCGGTCGCCCAGGATCATGGGCGTAATATTGAATGGGTTGAAACGGCGGTTCGCCAGGGCCGCGTTATTACCGCGCAAGAAGCGTTTAAACAAAATGCCGTCGATTATCTGGCTCCCGACCTTGAAGATCTTTTGGGCCAGATCAACGGCCGCGAAGTAAAAACTGTTTTTGGGGCCGTGACCATCGACACCGAAGATCAACCCCGCCTTTTCTTGGGTATTTCGCATGTCGAGAATTTTCTGCACCGGATCATGCGGCCCAACCTGGCTTACGCGCTGCTGTTGTTCGGCATTTATGCCATCGTTTTCGAGCTGTCCACCGCGGGCTTCGGCTTACCGGGCGTTGCCGGGGCCGTCGCGCTGGTGCTGTCGCTGGTGATGCTTGAAACGCTGGCGGTCTATTGGCTCGGCCTGGGATTGATCGCGTTTTCCATGGCGCTTTTTATCACCGATATCAAATTGGCGGGGCGCGGTGTTTTCTCATTGGCCGGCCTGATTCTGTTTGTGATCGGCTCACTCTTTCTTTTTCCGGGCGCCGATGTGACCGGCGTCTATCTTTCGCCGCCGCTGGTCATTGGGGCCTCAGCGTTTACCGCTTTGTTTTTTCTGTTCGTGGTCGGCGCGGGTATTCGTTCGCTTAAAAACCGCGCCATTGCCGGACTCATGGCGCTGGTCGGGCAGGAAGGCAGCGTCGAAACCGACTTAAACCCGCAGGGGATTGTGCGCGTGCATGGCGAGCAGTGGCAGGCCCGCTCCACGCAGCCGCTCTGGAAAGGCTCGCGTGTGAAAATCATCCGCGCTGATGGACTGGTACTCTGGGTTGAGCCGATTCTGGACAAATGATCCCATGATAAAAACTAAAATCAAACGGATATTGATGATGAAAGAGGATCCGCATTTTTTGGCGCTCTCGCTGGGTGTTGGCATCGCGCTGGGCATCCTGCCGGGCATCGGCGCGATTGTCGCCGGGATACTGGCTCCGTTTCTCGGCTTGAATCTTCCGCTGATGGTTGCCGGCGCGTTACTGAGCAATCCGATTACCAGTCCTCTGGTCTATGGCGCCAGTTACTGGATCGGCTGCCGTCTCTGTCAGATCACTTTTCTTGAACAGTTCAAACTGGCGCAGATTTTGTTGAAAACGCTGGCAGGTAATGTAGTTCTTGCGTTGGCGATGGGCCTGGCCGGTTATTTGTTTTTATTTCTGTTCTTGCTTTCCATGCGCTCGTTAATCCGCCATCGTCCTCGCCCCGATAGAAAGAAACCACTATGACATCGCTATTACTTGTTCTTGACGCCGGCAACACCAGCATTACGCTGGGACTCTTCCGCGGTGAAAAATTAATTCGCCGAGGGCATATTCCCACTGCCGGTACTCGTCATGCAAAAGAAATATCGCGGTTTATTTCCGGCCTGCCGGTGGAAACGGCGATTCTCTCCAGTGTGGTTCCTTCCGCCACGCGGTCGCTCAAAAAAACGTTCCGCGCTCTGTGCATTTCTCTTTTTGTCACCGGCGAGAATATCAAAATACCGGTCGTCAATAAATACCGTATTCCGTCCCAGGTGGGGCAAGACCGGCTCGTCAATGCGGTGGCCGCCTGCGAGCGGTATGGCGCGCCGGCCATCATCGCCGATTTTGGCACCGGTCTTACGATCGACCTAGTCTCAGCCCGCCGCGAATATTTAGGCGGCCTGATTATCCCCGGCATTAACCTGGCGCTGGAAGCGCTCACGCACCGCGCGGCACTGCTTCCTAAAATAACACTGGCGCCGCCCAAAGAATTTTTAGGCCGCGATACAAAATCCAGCATGCGCAGCGGCATTTTTTACGGGTATGGCGCGATCTGCGACGGCATCGTTGCCCGGCTCAAAAAGCAGGCTCCGCGGGCCAGGGTAGTCGCCACGGGCGGCCAGGCCCGGCTCATTAAACCGTTCTGCAAATCAATCCAGATCGTTGACCCCGACCTGACGCTCTACGGCTTGTTCTACACTTACCAAGCATCATTTTGACTTGATATTTCACTAACCACCAGCCATACTTCCTATATAAGCCGTATTTTTCAACCTGGCCGGAACTGTTTTTCCGGTTTTGTTTTGGGGGATTTCTAGACTGTTTTTTAAAGGATAAACAGTATGCTTGAACGCAAAAAATTAAGACACCTTAAAACAATCCTTTGCCTGACGCTGGCCATCGTTATGGCGTTGCCGCCGCCCTTTCTTTTTGCAGCTTCTTCCAATACAAATCATCTTCGTATGGCCCAGATTCAAGATAGTCGTTCCAACCCCATTCGTACCGGTCTGGAAGAATCTCTGCGCGGCGCGCTGGAGGAAAATACAGGCGAAAATAGAGCCGAACATCCGGACGTTTCCCTCAACCCGGTTTCTTTCTACATTGAAGCTTTCGGAGAAAGCATTAGTGCTGCGAAGAGTTCTCTGGGCGCTCCTACGTCTGTTAGCTGGGCTGGCTTTTTGAGGAATGAACTGCCCTCTGTTGAATGGCAATTTGAACATCTAATAAGACCTATCCAAAATAACCTCCCCGCTTTTCTGCGTTTTTTGAAATCAAGCGATGCCGTCACTTCTGATTTGTTGGCGGAAGCTCGTTCGGAGATCGCGAAGGAAGTGGGGCTGCCTTCCGATCAGATTTTCTTTATCCGGCCAAATGACTATTTGGTGTGGGGTTTGTTTTACGGCCTGAATGATTTCGAAGGACCGTCCGGAGAACTGCGGCCCCATTTGGGTACTCGGGGCTTTCATGTGGCTGTTCCCGATGCGTCAGGGCAGCCAGTCAGGCTATTGTTTATTCGAAATGATCTGAATGATTTCAATGGATTAGCAACGCTTGCTCACGAAGTGGCGCACTCTCGGCAGGATGTTAACGCTTTGGACTTGTATCATCGGAATGAGTTGGGGCGCAGTATCATCGAAGGCCTTCAGCAAGATCAGGAATATCAGATTTTATTATCTTTAGCTCAGAGGGAAACCGCTTTTGGACAGAGAGTTGCCCAAGTCATTCAGGATGAATTTCGGGAAACCGCCTCTACTAGCGAACAGCGGATTCCCAAGGACCTTTCAATGCAATTGGGATCATTATTGTGGGACATTGATTATCAACAGGAGCACCTGTTTGTTAGAAGTCTGAGGGACCGGATGGTGGAAGCGGCGGGAGAAGCAGCGGCAGAAGCAGCGCTTCAAGAAGTTTACCAGAGAGGTAACTTGACCGCGGTTAGCTCAGCGCTTGTTGGATCTTCGCGCTACGAGCTGACGTCGTCTATTCTCGATCAGTTTCGGCAACTGCAGGCGCGTAATGAGCGGTTCTATCAACATGTTGGATTAAGCCTGGCCTCCCACTTTGGACTTGGTTCCAGGGAATACACGCCGCGTGAAACAGAATTGCTTCTGGAATTTTTTGAAACATTGGTTGATCTACTGTCGAAGAATATAGCTTTCCAAAAGGAAGAAAACGACCCCTTTTCGCTTTCAGAAGATGTTATTGATCTGGCAGAAGCGTATCTGCAAGGGGGAATTTCCAGAGAAGAAGCTCCAGGGAACATCGCTAATCTTTTCGACAACTTTGAACCCGATACCTCTGAATCCGGTTTGGAAGAAGCAGAGGCGCGGGTTCAGAAGATTCTGCAGATTCTTCGGGAAGGGAATGCAAAAGAAGAGGGAGGGGTTCTGCTTAATCTCGACAGACTTCTTACGCCCGAGCCCCATCCGGCGTTGGTTCAGCAGGCAAAACTTGTAGTGACAGAGTTCGTCCAAAACTTATCCACAACCGACTTGGATATGAGGCGAGTTTCAGTAAGAGGGTTACAGCGTCTCATGCCACACGCTGCTTTTCGAGATGCGATGGTTGGAACCGGTCTGGTCCAAGCTGCGATAGAGCATCCGTCCTATCATCTGATGGGCTATCCTAGCTCAGATTTGACAGGAACCTTGTCTCCGTTAATTCCGGATGAGCGTTTTAGAAATGAGTTCTCTGAGGGAGTTCTTCGATTGCTTCTGCTGATGGCCTCTTCCGAAAAATCATTGCTTCGTGATGATGCGAAAAAGCTTCTGTCCGCCATCAGTGCCGACCCAGGGTTTTACCCTGTTTTGGTTGTTCAGATTCCAACATTAGTTGACTGGACCATTTACGGTGATCAAAACAACATCTTCTTGCGTAGCGACAGTTATGAGCTCCTTGAGGCCATGGCCAAAGCCGACCATCGCCTTTACTGGCCCGAGCTTTTAGCTCAAGTGCCGTATATTCTTGCGGCTCTGCCTCGGAGTCCTGTCTATGCAAGCGATTTGCTTAGAGACATTCTTAAGCAAATGGATTTAGCTCAAAATCCGGATCTCCAAAATGTATTAATTCGGGGAACCCCCTTACTCATAAAGCTTGCCTACGGTTTTGCCCAATCATCAGTTGTAAGAGATATTCTTCTCGATTTATCCAGGGCGGATAATCCTTTGTTCGATACGGCTCTTGCTTTGGAAGTGACAGGGCGGTTGTCTAAACTGGGGGATTCAAATTTGGAAATTCGGTCTGAAGCCAGCTTTAGTCTGAATCGGATGGTGGGAAAAGGAGATTTTTCTCCGGTGCTGGCGGCTCATATCCCGGAGCTTGTTTCTCAGCTTAGTTCCCCAGAATGGGATGCCCGTTATCATGCAGGCAAAATTCTCTCTGAAATGGCTCTTAATCCGGCAAGAGTCTTTCATTCAGCATTGGCGCTGCAGATTCCGAATTTGTTTGAGCCCCTGGGTCATCAAAGCGACGTAGTCGCCGCGGCGACAAACAGCGTAGTCGCCGCTTTTCTGCAGGGCGGGGTCGCTCCGGGTGTTCTGGCGCTGCATTATTTAGTTCATTTCCCGCAATTGGCGGAACGCGGCGAAGCGCTGCTGCGCGCCCTATATCTCAAGGGGTTTTATGCGGCACCGGTCTATGAACAAGCTGCTCGTTCAGTGCTTCAAAGCAATGGTTCAAGCCGTTGGCATGTGGAAAGTAATCAAGGAGGTCTTGTGTTGGTAGAAAGTTATGGCCGGCCGTTGGACATTCCGGCGGACGAGCGTGTTCCCCTCACTGATCCCGATGGAGATTCTATCGCGGACGCGAAACTGGAAATAGCTGAGGAAAATGATGAGTCATCCTACGGCGGCATAGCCGACCAGTTTTACCGAGTGGCGACATTAACTCGCGATGGAGAGAGACAAGGGCTTCTGCTTTATCAACCGGCACTGACAGCGTGGGAGAGTGCCACTACTCAGCAGAGGCAGCAGAAAGGCGCTGTTTTTGTGGGTATGTCACCGTACGCAGGGCAGGTCTTCTTCCTGATGCCGTGGGGAGAACTGCTGCAAATATGGGTGAACACCCAGGAGCTTCTGAATGATCAAGACCGCCGCGTTCGAGAAGCGCAAGCTTATTTTAAAGAACATCAGGATCTTTCGAGGTTAATGACGAATCTGACTGGCAATGACGATGATAAATACTTTATCTTTCAAAGTCTGATCGTAGAAATGCCGTTGGAAGGGGCATTTCTGGATGAAGAAAGCGGTCTTCCCATGAGTGTGGTAGCGGAGTTGACGTCCAAGGGCGTTGACAGAGAAGAGATAAGGCCCTTTGTGAATCATGCCTTGGCGATATGGCTGGAGGAAGTCCAACAGGAAGGCGACCTCCGGTCGCTCTATGAGATGCTCTTTCATCTGATTTACTTCAAGATTTTGCCCGGTGAAATATCCGGATATCGCGATGTGATTCAGGTTCGACAGGGAGAGTTCAATGGCATGCAGGCAGAACAGATGTTAAACGAAGCCATTGCGCCCGATCTTCCTCCGGCCATTAGTGCGGGGATCACGAAAGAGGTTGCAGAAGGTGGCAGCGTTGGGCTTCGGCGTGGGGGTGTCTTCGATGTCCACGCCAAAACCACCTGGCAACTTTTGGCTGATTTAGAGACACGCGGCCGTGTCCAGACTCCGACAGCGCCCTCCCTCTCGTTGGGAGAAGAAGGGTGGACTCTTAAACTGCTGGGAGAACTTCAAAAAGGAACAATAGGTATTTATCTCAACAGCGATGCCCAGCCCTTGTCGCCAGATCGGTTTGGCGATGAATTTCCGGATGGAATCAGCCATCTTGTGATTAAGCCTGTGCCTTCTTCCGGCATGGAGGAAGAAACTGTTACCGTTACGCAAAATGGGCCGGTCATTACCACCACGGCCACGGCGCTGCGCATCGAATGGAACAATTTCCCCAGGGTCACTATTTCTTCGACGATAACCGAGCCTAAGCGCGTATTGATTGTAACGCCGGATGGTTTAACCAAACTTTCGTTGGCGGCGGTCTTTGCCGGCCCCGACGGGAAGAGCCCGTTGATCATCGAAGCGCTGGCAGTCGATGATGCGCAGAAAGGTCGCGTCGAATCGGCTTTGCGCGAATTGGGTTTGACCAATATCCGCGTCCATAGCGTTAAATCAGAGTTTGGCGGGAATACCGGCGAGGGGATCGCTACTCTTGAGATGTTGCACTGGCAGCAGAACCAGCAAACTCTTGTAGTCACCGCTCTCACCGAGCTGGCAGATATTGCGCAGTTCCTGGGTGTTCCCGGCGCGGAATTGGAACTCTTTGGTGTTGAAGCGGCTGCCCAGAATAGCCAGTCGGTTTGGTCGTAAAAAAGAAACGGTCAGGGATTATAATAACGTTCATGCGTTGTTTTAAGAAATTCTCTCCGCTGTTACTAACATTCCTTATCGTAACTTCCGGTTGTTCTAAGCCGAAGGAACCCCCGCAGTCATTTTTCTCCGAAATGGATCATCTGTCTGAAACGGGCAATTACACCCAGCTGGTCAAAGCGGCGCAGACGATGGCAAAAAAACATCCCGATTCCGGCCGTCTGCAGCGCATTATAGGAAACGCCGAATTCTCCCAAACTCATTTTTCCGAAGCGGCCGATGCGTTGCAATCGGCGGTTGATCGCGGGTATGGCGGCGCTGAAACGCGCCGGATGCTGGGTCTCTCTTATTTTTATACCGGCGATTTCGACGAAGCGGCCGCGCAATTAGAAGCGGTCTTGCGTCAGCAATCGCTGGACACCGAGGCGATGCGGCATCTGGGCTATCTCTATTATTACCTTGGCCAGGGCGCGAAAGCGGTGGCGGTGTTCGAAAAGCTCCGAGATGAAAACCCGCAAGACCTCGAATCGCTGATCGCGCTTGATGGATTATTGGCGCTCACTAAAAAATGGCAGGCCGCGCAAATGATCTGGTATTCCGAGCCGTCGTCAGGCTTGCAATTTTGTTATCCGGGCGGCTGGCTGCGCGAAGACAAAGAAAAATTAATTTCATCGGGCAAAACAATTTCCCGCTTGTTTTACCAGCCGCTGGTTTCTTCGGGCGGCCGCTTTTCAGGCATCTCGATGATGCTGGTCTCGGTCGATAATGCCCGCCATGTTCCCTCTGAAAATCTTTTGAAAGGCCCCTGGCGGATGAGTGGCCAAACAGCCGAAGGTGAAAATATTTACTCCAATCTCTCGGGCAACGCGGATTCTCCAAAGACTCAGGCGGTTTCGCGCGAGCCGGAAGAAATCACCCGCTGGCTCAGCCGGCAGGGGACCCGCATGATATCCAGCAGTTATAATCTGGCATTCAAAGAGAGAAAAATTTCTTCGTGGGTCGGCGTGCGCGGCCAGGCCCGATATTGTCTTGGAGAAGAATTGGGTGAAGACGAGTCCGGCCGCCTGATTTACGGAAACAGCGCCGGCATTTACGATCCCGGCGCCGATCACTTTTTTCTGCTGATGGTGTATGGGCCGTCCGACAGAAAAGAAGACACGGCCGCTCTGTTTCGCGCGGTTTTTCAGACGGCGTTGTTTGGCGGGGTGGCCGGCATTCCGCCGGCGCCGGGTGAATGGCTGCCTGAAAAAGAGTATATCGCCCGCACCCAGGGTTTCCTGCAGAACGACGCTTCCGCCCGCGCGCTCACCGAGGCCAAAGAGGGAATAAAAGCCTATCCCAATTCCGGCGAAATGTTTTTCTGGGCCGGCAAATCGCACGCCGCTCTCTGGGATATGGAAGAAGCCGCCAAGGCCTACGAGCAGGCGAAAGAAAAAGGGTTTTCTTCCGCCGAATTGGAATTCGCGCTGGGCCAGTCGCGGTTGATGCTGGGCCAGTATGCCGAAGCCGAGAAAGCGTTTCTTCGCGGGTTGCAAATCGATTCGGCCAATGTTGAGGTGTTGATGGGGCTTGCCAAAACCAGCTTCTGGCAAAACCAGATGGACCGGTCGATTGAACTATTTGAAAAAATCCCGAAAGATTCCGCCCGATTTGAAGAAGCCGCTTATTATGCCGGCGCGGTTCGCGCGCTGCAGGGGATCCCGGGCCCGGTGCAGTGGTACTCGTCTCAAAACGGAAGTTCTTTTTGTTATCCCGCCAACTGGGAGGCGCATGAATCAACCGAGCCGGACGGAAAGAATCAAATCATTTTTTACGACCGTTCCTGGTACCAGGCAGGCAGTCTTCCGGAAAGTATCCTTTTATACGAGTGGCAGGACAGCGCTTCTCATCGCACCCAGAAAATCCGCGTAAAATCTCCGCCCGAGCAGATCCTCAACGAATTTTTCACCGACTATTGGGAAAAACTGCCCGATCCGCTCAAAACCATTAAGTCGGTCAGCCCCATATTAAGGAAGGGCAGCGACCGTTTCTTGTGGGCCGAAGGTTCCTATACCGAAAACTCAATCCGTAAAACCGTCCGCTGGCTGGCCTGCTACAATCCCGAAAAAGACCGCCTCCATCTGCTTGAATTTCATTCCGCCGGAACTTCTCTCGGCAAATGGTCGCTTTTTGCCGATGTCTGCCTGAATACCGCCCATTTCGAATAATAGTTGACAACCAGTTCCCGCGTGGTACTATATCCCTGCGATTAGCACTCTGCACCAGAGACCGCTAATAAGTACTGCATAAATCAACCGAGGAGATGTAATGGCGATTCAACCGTTGAATGACCGTATTTTAATCAAGCTGGAAGATCAGGAAGACAAATCATCCGGCGGCATTATTTTGCCGGACTCCGCCCAGGAGAAACCGCATATGGGCAAGGTGGTTTCGGTAGGCAAGGGCAAAGTTTTGGAAGACGGCACCGTCCGTCCGCTGGAAGTTAAAACGGGCGATACCATTTTGTTCGGCCGCTACACCGGAACCGAAGTTGTCTTCGACGACAAGGAATATACGATCCTCCGCGAAGACGATGTTCTGGCTATTGTCAGAGAACACCGTAAGTAATTACCCCACTATTAAAGGAGTAACAATTAATGGCTAAGCAACTCTCGTTCAATGATGAAGGCCGGCGCGCGCTGCTGCGCGGCGTCGAAACCCTCGCCCGTGCGGTTAAAGTCACGCTGGGACCCAAGGGCCGCAACGTAATCTTAGACAAAAAATTCGGCTCCCCGACGATCACCAAAGACGGCGTCACCGTCGCCAAAGAGATCGAGCTCGAAGATCCGTATGAGAACATGGGCGCCGAGATGGTCAAAGAAGTCGCTTCCAAGACTTCCGATACCGCCGGCGACGGCACCACCACCGCCACCGTTCTGGCCGAAGCGATTTTCCGCGAAGGTCTCAAGAACGTGACGGCCGGCGCCAACCCGATGGGTCTGAAGCGCGGCATCGACAAGGCTGTTATCGAAGCGGTCGATTCCCTCAAGAAATTATCCAAGACGGTCAAGGACCGCAAAGAAATCGCGCAGGTTGCTTCCATCTCCGCCAACAACGACGCCAAGATCGGCGAACTGCTGGCCGAGGCGATGGAAAAAGTCGGCAAGGACGGCGTCATCACGGTTGAAGAAGCCAAGGGCATCGAGACCACGCTGGAAGTCGTCGAGGGTATGCAGTTTGATCAGGGCTACCTCTCCCCGTACTTCGTCACCGATACCGACCGCATGGAGTGCGTTCTCGAAGATCCGTACATTCTGATCCACGAGAAAAAGATTTCCGTCATGAAAGACATGCTTCCGCTGCTCGAGAAAATCGCGCGCACCGGCCGTCCTTTGGTCATTATGGCTGAAGAGGTCGAGGGCGAGGCGTTAGCGACGCTGGTGGTCAACAAAATCCGCCAGACGCTCGTGACCTGTGCCGTCAAGGCGCCGGGTTACGGCGACCGCCGCAAGGCCATGATGCAGGATATCGCGGTATTAACGGGCGGGCTGGCGATCACCGAAGAACTCGGCCGCAAGCTTGAAACCATTGAACTGTCCGACCTCGGCCGCGCCAAGCGCGTCGTCGTCGATCGCGAGAACACCACCATCATTGAAGGCGCCGGCAAAACGGCCGCCATCAATGGCCGCATCACCGAAATCAAAAATCAGGTCGAGAAAACCGACTCTGACTATGATCGCGAAAAGCTGCAGGAGCGGTTAGCGAAACTCTCCGGCGGCGTAGCCGTGGTCAAGGTGGGTGCCGCGACTGAAACTGAAATGAAAGAGAAGAAGGCGCGCGTGGAAGATGCTTTGCACGCGACCCGCGCCGCGGTTGAAGAGGGAATCGTTCCGGGCGGCGGCGTGGCTTGTTTACGCGCGCAGGCGGCTCTGGACAAAATGAAACTCTCCAACCATGATGAGCAGGTCGGCGTCGATATCGTTCGCCGCGCGCTCGAGGAACCGCTCCGCCAGCTCGCCAGCAATGCCGGGCTCGAAGGCGCCGTGGTTGTTCAGCGCGTCCGTGAAGAAAAGGGTGCGTTCGGCTTCAATGTCGACAAAGAAGAGTACGTCGACATGCTCCAGGCCGGCATCATCGATCCGACCAAGGTAACGCGGTTGGCTCTGCAGAATGCGGCCTCCATCGCGGGACTGTTGCTCACCACCGAAGCGCTCATCACCGACATTCCGGAAAAAGAGAAATCAGCTCCGGGCGGCGGGCATGGGCACGGCGGCGGCATGGGCGGAATGGACTATTAATCCATGATGAATCTAAAGCCTCTCGGCGATAAAGTAATCGTGGAAGTGCTCGGCTCGGCCGAAAAGACCAAGAGCGGACTCTACCTGCCGGATACCGCGCAGGAAAAACCGCAGGAGGCCAAGGTATTAGCGGTCGGTTCAGGGCGCGTTCTGCCCAACGGCAAAGTGGTTCCGCCGGATCTCAAGGCGGGCGACATTGTTCTGTTCGGCAAGTACTCCGGCAACGAGGTCACACTCGACGGCAAGGAGTATTTGATCATCGGTCAGGACGATGTTTTGGCTGTTATCAAGTGAAATAGATAGTCATCCCCGAATCGTTTTTGTCGGGGATCTAAAATCGTAAACAGTCGGCCGGGGAAAACTCCCGGCCGTTTTGTTTTGAGGGAGAGTTAAAACTAAAAATCTCATGAGGACTGGAAGAAACGACCCGTGTCTATGTGGCAGCGGAAAAAAATACAAGAAATGTTGTCTTGAGCGAATCTCTGTGCCGACTGTTCCTATTGAGATTTTAATGGAGTTAAGGGATCGTGAGCAAAAGTTGCGAACATGGAAACAGCAATATGGAGATGTTCGCCCTCCGATAGCGTTTGATTTTAAAGGAAAAAAACTTGTTGTATCAGGCAGTCGGGTGCATTACGCAAATGTTGATCAGTGGAGATTTATACCAGATTTTTTGATGAATTATTTACCTGTGACTCTGGGAAAAGAATGGGGAGATGCAGAATTAAAGAAACCATTCCAAGAACAGCACCCGATTGTCCAATGGCGGACCAAAACCCTGGAATATATGGGAAAACAAAAAAAAGAAGAAAACGGTTCTTACTCTGCTGTTGCCAGTGGATTTATGGCTGCATTCTTATCGCTCGCTTGGGATATTTATGTAGTCCAAGACAATGGTCGATTAGATAGTTCTTTATTAGAGCGATTAAAACACAAGGAGCAATTTCAAGGTGCTCGTCACGAGTTGTTTGCTGAAGCTACCTGTCTTCGTGCAGGCTATTCTATTGTTCATGAAAACGAGAAAGATGGTAGAACAAGGCACGCTGAATTCAGCGCAACACATAAAGAAACCGGTCAAAAAATCTCTGTTGAAGCAAAAAGCAGGCATCGTCCAGGAGTGCTTGGATATCCAGGTGTGCCAAAAGCGGAAGACAAAATGAGTTTAAGATTTGGTCAGCTTCTTAACGATGCTATTAATAAACAGCCGCCTTACCCGCTCGTTGTTTTTATAGACACTAATCTTCCCGCCAGTATTGCCGACAGAGTGTATGCCCCGGCCTCCATCAATCCGTTTAGTCCGTCACGAGTCATAAATCAATTATTAGAGCAAACAAACAAAAATCATGGGGGCACAGATCCCTGCAACCTCGTAGTATTTACAAATCATCCGCATCATTACAGCAAGGATGAGGAGTTAGATCCGAAAAGTCACAATTTGTCGATCATGGCTCAAATTCCTCAGAAAAAACCAACACATCCGCTCAGTATATTGAAAATTCATGAGGCCGCTTGTCTTTATGGGTGTGTTCCAAATGAATTTCCACAGATAAAATAACGCAAAAAGTTTGGCGAATAGCGGTACCGGGTACCGCGGGGACAGGTTAAAATAGATCCGGCACTTTTGGAAACGGTACCTAACAGTAACTAGGTGACGTGGGAATCAAACTATTGAGAGGGTTAAGGTGAAGTTTTTGAGAGGTTTCTTGTTAATAGTCCTTCTAGTGGCTTCGCAGGGGTGTGCTTTGGGAGTACTGGCTAATGGGCCAAAGGGTTTGAACGCGATCAAGCATATGACGGAGATAGTCTCTGACCCTCCAGGAGCTCGAATTGAGATTAATAATCGATATATTGGCAATACGCCACTTACAGTAGAAATTCCTCGCGGATACACTTGGATGAAAGATGATTATTTCAGTCCAAAGCGCATAACAGGTTTCGAAGCAGTGAAGATCACGGCTTATCCGGAGCCTCCGACGGAAGGAGTTTACTATGTTCAAACAAAGATTCTCGATTCAAATGAACCGACTCCTTACAATCTCTCCTTTACCATGTGGCTAGAACCTGCTTTTGTTCGTCAAGAAAGAGAGCATAGAGTACAAGAGGAAGATCGTCAGAGAAAAACCTATGAGGCTTTAAATAGCTGGATAGGCCACACAAAGACAGAACTTCTAGAGCAATGGGGTCCTCCTACCCAAGTTATTACGAACAAGGAGCAAGATGTCCTTGCATATGATAATTCGGTTCAAATGACTGTGCCTGTGGGATCGGCTGGCCAGCGGTTAATTGTGAAATCAGGGAAGTATGTAATGTTTTGGATAGATGCCAAGGAAAAAATTTATAAAGTCACATGGAAGGATTAATCATGAAGAGTACCATTTCCAAAAGTGCCGGGTCTGAGCTTGTGTGGATAACGGTACCGGATACCGTGGGGACAGCGTGAGCATAACGGTACCGGGTACCGCGGGGACACCCGTAGGGTACCATTTCCAAAAGTGCCGGGTCTGATTGATTAGCAGGGGTGGTGTTATGATGCTTAAGACCAAAATTTTTAGCGCGGGTTTTTTGGGCGGGTTAATTCTGGCCCTTTTTCTGAATCTTCTGCCTTATTGGAAAACAAAAGGGGCTTTGGCGTGGGATGGTGCTGAGTATGCCGGATTTCCATTCCATTTCTATGAGCGATGGGCAGGTGAGATGCTGCCAGGGGCAACGACCAATTTAACAGCCCATTTTCTTATGGTGAATTTATTGGGTGACATAGGTGTTGGAGTCGCATTCGCGATAATTTTAGGTGTTTTGTGTGTCATGGCGCGTAATCGTGCCGGGTTCAATAAAGCATTGGGCGGGGACAGGTAGTAAAGTCCCCGTTTTTTTCTGGCCACGATATTGCTGAATCAGCATAAATATTATTTGGGGTGATGCTCGACTCCGATCTGGCAGAGTTGTATGGTGTTCCCACGAAAGTTCTAAACCAAGCGGTAAAGAGAAACGAGGAGCGATTTCCCGAAGGTTTTATGTTCCAATTGAATCAAGCAGAGTATAAATCTCTAAGGTCACAATTTGTGACCTTAGAGAAAGGGCGTGGAAAATATCCAAAATACCTCCCCCTGGTATTTACCGAACAGGGAGTCGCGATGCTCTCCAGTGTATTGCGCAGCAAGCGAGCAATTCAGGTGAACATTGCCATCATGAAAACCTTCGTGAAGCTCCGGGAATTGTTATCAACCCACAGGGATCTTGCTGAAAAGCTGGCCACGCTGGAAAGCAAGTACGACTCGCAATTTAAGGTGGTTTTTGAAGCAATCCGCCAGTTAATGCTTCCTCCCGAAACGCCCCGCCGCAAAATAGGATTCCATTCGGATTAAATTGAAACTTGAGGTCACAATTTGTGACCTCAAGTTTTTAGCAAGGTACCATTTGCGGTGATGCCGGGTTAAAATAAACCCAATCAGATGACCCGATTCGTTCACCGATCTCTCGCCGCTGGGCTGTTGGTGCTGAGCCTTTTCACGGGTTCGGCAAGCGCGCGAGATTTTCTGTTTACAGAAGCAGAATCGGATTGCTTTGCCCAGATGATTTTCATGAATGAATGTTCGGGCAGAGAAGAAAAGTTGCTTTACTGGTCGCCCGATGAGGCGTTTCCATCGCTTGGGATCGGGCATTTTATCTGGTACCCCGAAAATGCCTCGGGCTCTTACCTGGAAACATTCCCGGCATTTCTTGGTTTTGCTAAAGAGATCCATCTGATGATCCCGCCCTGGATTGTCGCACTGCCAAACAAACACTGCCCCTGGCAGTCGCGCGAGGAGTTTCTGCGAGATCTTCCCAGCGACCGCGTACGCGAGTTGCGGGCTTTCCTGAGCAACACGAAAAGCGAGCAGGCGCAGTTTATCGGCCGCCGTTTTATGCGGGTTTTTCCTCGGATTCTTGACGATCTCAACGAGTCGGATCGTGAAGCTACTCAACAGAAATACGATCTTTTGATGCGGCGTCGCGAGGCGACTTTTGCCATGATCGACTATGTCAATTTTAAAGGGGAAGGACTGCGCGCGGATGCCCGTTATGACGGGATGGGGTGGGGTCTTGCCCATGTTCTTATTGAGATGAATATTCCGGACGATCCCGAGAAAGCCCTCGATGAATTTATCCTGGCGGCGGAACGGGTGCTTGAAAGGCGAGTGAGCCGCTCTCCGAGGCCGGAAATCGAAGCGAAATGGCTGCCCGGCTGGAAAAATCGCGTTAGAAGCTACTCGAGAATCAAGTGTTGATCAGCAGGGTACCATTTCCGGCGGTGCCGGGTTAGAATAGGCCCAGCAAGGGGGGTGTCTTCGATGCATGAAAAGAAACACCAAAAAGTAGCGCCCGTTTCAATTTTTGTAAAGAGAATGACGATCTATGTAGGCGTCGTTCTTTCGCTGATGGTCTGCGCTTTGTTTATTGGCGTTGCCGGATACCATTGGTTGGCGGGCCTGAGCTGGGTTGATTCTCTTTTAAATGCCTCGATGATCCTGGGCGGAATGGGGCCTGTTAATGTTCTGCCTAATGCCGCTTCGAAGGTGTTCGCCTCAGCGTTCGCTCTTTTTAGCGGAATATTTTTTATCGCGATGATGGGGATCCTTTTTGTGCCGATTATGCACCGGGTGCTTCACAAATTTCATGCCGAGGAGAAAGATTTTCAGCAAAAATCAAAAAGAGAATAAAGGAGCATTCGTGGCGCAAATAACCGTAGTCGCAAAGGCAAAAGCCAAACCGGGATCTGAAAAAGAGCTGCAGCGGGCGCTGGAAGCGGTGGTCGCGCCGACCCGTCAGGAAAAGGGCTGTTTATCGTATGTTCTGCATCAGGGCGCAGAAGACCCCGCCTTGTTTGTATTCATTGAACAATGGGAATCCCGCGAGGCGCTTAAAGAGCATTTCAACAAGCCGTATGTTCAAGCCTTGTTTATGAATCTGCCCGCGTTAATTGCCGGCGCTCCGGAAATCCTGACGCTTTCTGAGGTATCTTGACCGAAAAAATCGGTTTGTGGTACATTACCTTATGGCGTACTTGGTACCATCCTCAGCACTAAAAACTCTCGCAATACCGGAAAATTCCGCGCCATCTTTTTCTGTCCAACCATCTTATTATTCAAGGGAGATTCTGTCTCATGGGTGAATATATTGGAGTCGGCCGCAAGGCGCGCCGCTGTTACGGGTTTGATGAAATCGCCCTGGTTCCGGGCAACGTAACGATCAATCCGAACGAGGTTGATGTTTCCTGGAAATTGGGCAAGCAGCAGTACCGCGTGCCGATTATTGCCAGCGCGATGGATGGCGTGGTCGATGTGAAGGTGGCCATCGCGTTCGGCAAGCATGGCGGTTTGGGTGTGTTGAACCTGGAAGGGGTGCAGACCCGCTACGAAGAGCCGGAAGAATTGTTGTCGAAGGTGCGCGCCGCTACTCCCGAAGAAGCAACCGAACTTTTGCAGAAAATTTACCGCGAACCGGTGAAAGAGAAACTGGTTTCCAAGCGGATTGAAGAAATTAAAGCGGCCGGCGTTTCAGCCGCGGTCTCAGCGATTCCGCAGCGGGCCGCGCGGTTCGGGCCGCTCGCGCAGGAAGCCGGCGTTGATGTATTCGTCGTGCAGTCGACGGTCTCCACGGTAAAACATATTTCCACAGAATATGAATCACTCGATATCAAGAAATTGTGCAAGACGATGAAGGCGCCGGTCATCGCCGGCAACTGTGTGACTTATCAGGTGGCGCTGGAATTAATGCAGTGC
Source organism: Candidatus Omnitrophota bacterium (assembly GCA_023248155.1). GTDB lineage: Bacteria > Omnitrophota > Gorgyraeia > 1-14-0-20-64-10 > 1-14-0-20-64-10 > JAHFFE01. The sequence continues at coordinate 314,336 of JAHFFE010000002.1, forward strand.
GGCGTCTCCGGCGTGCTGGTGGGCATCGGGCCGGGTGCGGCCTGCACCACGCGCGGCGTGCTGGGCATTGGCGTTCCGCAGGTTTCGGCCACGGTTGACTGCGCGGCTGCCCGCGACGCGTACTACAAGAAAACCAAACGGTATGTGGCGATCATTACCGACGGCGGCATGCGCACCGGCGGCGATGTCTGCAAGGCGTTTGCCTGCGGTTCCGACGCGGTCATGATCGGGTCGCCGTTCGCGCGCGCGAAAGAAGCGCCGGGCGGCGGATATCACTGGGGCATGGCGACACCGCACGCGAACCTGCCGCGCGGCACGCGCATTCAGGTGGGTGTCACCGGTACGCTCGATGAAATTTTATACGGACCGGCCCGCACCGACGACGGCACCCAGAATTTGATGGGCGCTCTGTCGACGGCGATGGGTTCGGTCGGCGCCAAAACCATCAAGGAATTCCAGAAGACGGAAATCATCATCGCGCCGTCCATTCAGACTGAAGGGAAACTGGCCCAGCGGACGCAGCGCGTCGGCATGGGGAAGTGACATTCGGTTGCAACCGAATGTCATCCCCGAATTGCTTTTGTCGGGGATCTTAGAATGACTACAAAGGTTTCTGTCTTTGGTTTAACGCTCGATGAATTGACCGCCTGGATGGTCGAGCATGGCCAGCCGGTTTACCGCGCCCGCCAGATTTTTCAGGCGATCTATCACCGGCCGCTGACCGGGTTCTCCGATTTAAAAGAAATTCCGCAACCGCTGCGCGAGCAGCTGGCCGCCTCATTTTCATTTGCTACGATTAATACGCTTGAGCATCAGCTTTCCGTCGACGGCACGCAAAAATGGCTGCTGGGGCTCGACGATCAGCAGACGATTGAAACGGTAATGATCCCGGCCCCTGTTTTAAAAAGCCGCACCGGTGCCGACAAAGAAGAAACCTCTTCGCGCAGAACGGTTTGCGCTTCCACGCAGGTCGGTTGCGCGTTCGGCTGCGCGTTTTGCGCCAGCGGATTAAAAGGCCTCAAGCGCAATTTAACCACCGGCGAAATTGTTCAGCAAATTCTGCTGGTTGAGCAGGGGCTCGGCAAAGAACGGGTCTCGAACATTGTCTTCATGGGCATGGGCGAGCCGCTGGCCAATTACGATAATCTGATCAAGGCGATCCGCATCATTAACTCCGAGCAGGGGCTTAAAATCGGCGCGCGCAAGATTACGATTTCCACAGTCGGTCTGGTTCCGATGATTGAGCGGTTAGCCAAAGAAGGGCTGCAGTTGGAACTGGCGATTTCATTGCACGCGTCGAATGACCGGCTGCGCGAGCAGATTATGCCGGTCAACCGCAAATATAAAATGGAAGAGTTGATTGCCGCCTGCCGCGCCTATGCGGGCGCGACGAAGCGGATGCTTACCTTTGAATATATCCTGATTGACGGATTGAACGACGGCATCGCGCAGGCCAAGGAACTGGCCGAGTTGCTGAAAGGCCTGCTTTGCAAGGTGAACCTGATTCCGTGCCATCCGATTCCGGGTACGCCCTGGGGCCGGCCGCCGCAACTGCGGATGATCGCATTTGAGCGGCAGCTGCGCAACAGCGGCGTGCAATGCACGCTGCGCCGGTCGCGCGGGCTTGATATCGACGGCGCTTGCGGCCAGCTTCGTCTGCGAAAAGAAGGTTCCGCCGGCGCACCCGCGGAGGTAAAATAGAAGAATGTCAGCCCCGCAGGAAACCGTTCTCGTTTTAGATTTCGGATCTCAGTACGCGCAGTTGATCGCGCGGCGTGTGCGCGAGCTCAATGTGTTCTGTAAAATCGTTCCGTTTAAAATTTCCCCCGAAGAGATCCGCCGCGAAAATCCCAAAGGAATTATTCTTTCCGGCGGGCCGGCCTCGGTCTGGGCCGAAGCGTCGCCCAAGCCGCACGCCGATCTATTTAAAACGGAAATCCCGACGCTCGGCATCTGCTACGGCATGCAGTTAATGGGGCAGATGATGGGCGGCGATGTATCCCGGGCATCGCACCGCGAATTCGGCAAAGCCGATTTCTTCGTCGATCAGCCGCAGGGGCTGCTGAACGGTTTGCCCAACTCGATTATTTCCTGGATGAGCCACGGCGATTATGTGACCAAACTTCCGTCGGGGTTTCAGGCGATCGGTCATACCGAGAACACGGCGATCGCCGCGATGGCCAACGCGCCCGCCAAAAAATACGCGCTGCAGTTTCATCCCGAAGTGGCGCATACGGCGATGGGTAAAGATATCCTGAAGAACTTTTTGTATGCGATCTGCGGCTGTAAAGGCGAGTGGACCTCGCAGTCGTTCGTCGAAACCAGCGTGGCCGAAATTCGCGCGCAGGTGGGTGAGAATAAAGTGGTCCTCGGGCTTTCCGGTGGTGTCGATTCGTCGGCGGCGGCGCTGCTGCTGCACAAGGCGATCGGCAAGAACCTGATTCCGATCTTTGTGGATACCGGCATGCTGCGCAAGAATGAGCGCGCGCAGGTGATTGAGATGTTTGAAAAGCATTTCGGCATTCCGCTCTGCGTGGTCGACGGTGAAAAACAATTTTTGCATGAGTTGGCCGGCGTGGTTGAACCGGAGAAGAAACGAAAAATCATCGGACGGTTGTTTGTGGAATGTTTCGATGCCGAAGCGAAGAAACATCCCGACGCGAAATTTCTGGCGCAGGGAACGTTGTACCCCGATGTGATCGAATCGCAGTCGGCGTTCGGCGGGCCATCGGCCGTTATCAAGACGCACCACAACGTGGGTGGGCTTCCGGAGCGGATGAATTTGAAACTGGTCGAGCCGCTGCGGTTTTTATTTAAAGATGAAGTGCGCGAAATCGGCAAGGTGCTGGGCCTGCCCGAGAAAATGTTGCAGCGGCACCCATTCCCGGGGCCGGGGCTGGCGATACGAATTTTGGGTGAGGTCACCAAAGAACGGCTGGACCTGTTGCGCGAAGCCGACGCGCGCTTTATTGAAGAACTCGAGAAGAGCGGGCAATATTCCAAAACCTGGCAGGCGTTCGCAGTGCTGCTGCCGGTAAAAACGGTCGGCGTGATGGGCGACGAGCGGACCTACGAGCATGTGGCCGCGCTGCGCGCGGTGACCAGTACCGACGGCATGACGGCCGACTGGGCGCGCCTGCCGCCGGAACTGCTCGAGAAAGTTTCAAACCGGATCATTAACGAAGTACGCGGCATCAACCGGGTGGCGTATGACATTACCAGCAAGCCGCCCGGCACAATCGAGTGGGAATAAAATGGAGGGATTAACAATGATGGGTGCACACGGTCTCGCTATGTCATTATTGCCCGCGGCAGTTGGTTACTGGGTACTGATCGCTTCAGGAAAAGAAAAAGATGATGTTAAGAAGCTGGGCAAATGGCTGGGTATCGCGATCATCGCGCTGAGCGTTCTGGGAACCGCTTGTAAAGTTTATTATTGCGCGATGGGAAAAATGGGTATGTGCCAGTCGAAGATGGCTTGTCCGATGGCGGGTAAGCCGGCTCCGATGGCTCCGCAAGGTTAACCAAATCAGGGCCGGGTCTTTTATAGGCTCGGCCCTTTTTTATCGGGTCTGTTGAGTTATGGGAAATTCCGCTTCTGCTGATTTTGTTCATCTGCATGTGCACAGCCAGTATTCATTGCTGGATGGCGCCTCCCGTCTTGCCGATTTAGTCGCCGCCGCGAAGAAAAATAATATGCCGGCCGTGGCGCTGACGGACCATGGCAACATGTACGGCGCGATTGATTTTTACCGCGAAGCCGAGAAAGCCGGCGTCAAACCGATCATCGGCATGGAAGCCTATATCGCGCCGGAATCCCGCTTAACTAAGGAAGCGAAGGGAATCGACGAAGCGTCGTTCCATTTAATTCTGCTGGCCAAGGACATCGACGGTTACCGCAATTTAATGAAGCTCTCCTCGATTGCCAGCCTTGAAGGATTTTATTACCGGCCGCGCATCGATAAAGAAGTGCTGGCAAAACATTCCAAAGGGTTAATTTGCCTTTCGAGCTGTCTGCAGGGTGAAGTCAGTTATTGGTTGAACCGCGACGATCCGGCCAAGGCGCGCAAGGCGGCCGGCGAATTCTCGGGACTTTTCCCGAAGGGCGATTATTACCTCGAAATCCAGGACCATGGCATTAAAGATCAGCGCAAAATTATTCCGGCCATGCTCGAGCTGGGCAAAGAAATGGATATTAAGGTCGTCGCCACGAACGACCTGCATTATCTTGAGAAAGGGCAGGCGCGCGCGCATGAAACGCTGCTCTGCATTCAAACCCAGACGACGCTCGACGATCCGAAACGGTTCAAGTTCGAGACCGATGAATTTTATTTCAAGTCGGCCGATGAAATGAAGCGCGTGTTCGGCGAGATTGAGAGCGCGTTGTTGAATACGCGCGAGATCGCCGAGAAATCAAACATCAAGCTGGAATTCGGGAAATATCATCTGCCGCATTTCACGCCGCCCGAAGGGAAGACCGAACCGGAGTACCTCGATGAACTGGTCAAGGAAGGGCTGGCCAAGCGGTATCCGCGCGCCGATAAAAAAGTGCATGACCGGCTCGCGCATGAGCTCGGTGTTATTTCCAAGACCGGATTTATCAGTTACTTCCTGATCGTCTGGGATTTTATCCGTTATGCCCGATCGAAACAGATTCCGGTGGGGCCGGGCCGCGGTTCGGCCGCCGGTTCGGTGGTCAGTTATTGTTTGGGCATTACCGACTTGGACCCGATTGAGCATGACCTGATCTTCGAGCGGTTTTTAAACCCCGACCGCATTTCGATGCCCGATATCGACATCGACTTTTGCTATGAGCGCCGCGGCGAAGTGATCGATTATGTTTCCAATAAATACGGCAAGGGGAATGTCGCGCAGATCATTACGTTCGGAACGATGCAGGCCAAAGCCGTCGTGCGTGATGTGGCGCGCGCGATGGGTTTTTCGTACCCCGAGGCCGACAAGATCGCCAAGATGATTCCGTTCGAACTGAACATGACGCTGAAAAAAGCGATGGAGATGGTGCCCGACCTGCGCAAGATGTGCGAGACCGACGGGCGCGTCAAGCAATTGATTGAAACTTCACAGGTGCTGGAAGGGCTCACGCGCCACGCTTCAACGCACGCGGCCGGCGTCGTGATTGCCGACGGCGACCTGACCGATTATGTGCCGCTGGTCAAAACTTCGGAAGGGCTGATCTCGACCGGTTACTCGATGGATGCCGTTGAGAAAATCGGCCTGTTGAAGATGGACTTTTTGGGCTTGCGCACACTGACAGTGCTCGACGAGGCGGCTAAGCTGATCCGCCAGACGCGTGATATCCCGTTCGATCAGGAAAAGATCCCGCTGGAAGACGCGAAAACTTACGCGATGCTCGGCAAGGCCGAATGCACGGGCGTTTTTCAGTTGGAATCGAGCGGCATGCGCGACCTGGTGCGGCGGCTCAAGCCGGACCGGTTTGAGGATTTGGTCGCGCTGGTGGCGCTGTTCCGCCCGGGACCTCTCGGCTCCGGCATGGTCGACGACTTTATCCGCCGCCGGCATGGGCAGGTGAAGGTGGCCTATGACCATCCGAAACTGGAACCATCGCTGAAAGATACCTACGGCGTTTACATTTATCAGGAACAGGTAATGCGGATCGCCAACGAGCTGGCCGGGTTTACGCTTGGACAAGCCGATATGCTGCGGCGCGCGATGGGTAAGAAGACGCCCGAGGTGATGGAAAAAGCGCGCGGTGATTTCGTGAACGGCTGCGTGAAAAACGGCGTCGACCGGCAGACCGCCGAAATGATTTTCGACAAGATTGAATATTTTGCAGGGTACGCGTTCAACCGGTCGCACAGCGCGGCCTACGCGCTGATTTCGTACCGGACTGCCTATTTAAAAGCCAATTATCCGGTCGAGTTCATGACGGCATTGCTGACCAGTGAGCGCGAAAACACCGACAAGATCGCCGAGTATATCGAGGAATCGCGCCGCATGAACATCGCGATGCTGCCGCCCGATGTAAATGCCAGCTTCGCGAAATTTACCGTTGAGGATGGCGGCATCCGCTACGGTCTGCTGGCGATCAAGAATGTGGGCGAGAAGGCGATCGAATCGATTATTCAGGTGCGAAAAGAGCAGGGGCCATACAAATCATTAGTCGATTTCTGCGAGCGCGTCGATACGCGCACGGCCAACAAGAAAGTGATCGAATCACTGATCAAGGTCGGCGCGTTTGATTCATTGAAACCGCACCGCGCGCAGCTGCTGGCCGCTCTGGAGCAGTCTATGGAGGTCAGTTCCAAGCGGCAGAAGGAAAAAGTCGACGGCCAGCTTTCATTTTTCGATGTGTTCGGCGGCGCGGCCGCCTCGAAGGCCGAAACGGCCGCTCCGACGGTTGAGGATTGGACCGAGGAACAGCGGCTCGGTTTTGAAAAAGCGCTGCTCGGTTTTTATTTGTCGGGGCACCCGCTTTCGGCGTCGGAACCGGTGATCCGTTTGTTCAGTAAAACCACAACGGCCGATCTAATGCAGGGACGCGACGGCATGGAAGTGATGCTGGGCGGCGTGATCGGCAAGCTGAAGGTGACCGTCACCAAAAAAAGCAACGAGCGTATGGCGATTTTCAGCGTCGATGATTTTAAAGGCAGTGTGGAAGCATTGGCATTCCCGAAAATATTTCCGCAGGTGGAATTTTTTCTGCGCGAAGACGCCGTGGTTTTTGCCAAAGGCCGGCTTTCGATGCGCGAAGAGAGCCCGCGATTATTAGTCGATGAAGTAATCCCGATCGACGACATCTGGAACCGCAAGGCGGGCGGCCTCTTTGTGCAGATCGATCCTTCAGCCGGGCCGCAAACATTGGCCGATCTTAAAAAAATCCTCGCGGCATTTCCGGGACCTGTGCCGGTGGAGCTGCTGGTTGTACAGCCGGGAAAAACAAATCCAACGCGCATTGCGGCGGGACCCGGCCTATGCGTGACGCCGTCGCAGGCGTTCGTGCAGAAAATTTCCGAACTGTTGGGCCCCTCCGCACTCTCCGTCAAAAAACGCTAAGTCATCTTTACATTGTGTTTCGAGTCAGTCCGGGAGACAGGTCCGTGAACGCGCTCGAAATCGAGTACCGATTTCTCGCTCCGGTTTCGGCCTTACCTAAAACCCCGCTGAAACGGCCTCAACAGGGTTCACTTGACCCATCTCCCGAACTGCCTCTTATCCAAGCAACGATTGAATGAGAGTGAGAGCCACGAAGGGGTTTGCTAACCGCACCGTGAGAGCCCGAACGGCCATGGTGTCCCGCGTTCTTTAGCGGGACGAGTGAGGGCGATGCCCGGAGTGAGTCGAGCACGGTGGAGCGAGACGAACGATGCGGGAGCAACACCCCTTCGCGGCTCTCGAATAACCGCTGATACCCGGACTGACTCATTACAAGTTTTTCAGTTGGTCTTGACTTATGAATCGGCTTATCCGAAAATAATTGAGTTGGATTCGCGTCCTATCTTGAAGACTTGCTTGATGTTACGACAATAAGCAGAGAGACCCCTCCATGACTAAAAAAGAGATTGTCTTAAAAGTTTCTTCCGAGACCGGCCTCAAACAGCTGGATGTAAAAAAAGTGGTTCAGCAGACGCTGGACATTATTATTGGATCACTCGCCAACGGTGAAACGGTCGAGTTGCGCAACTTCGGGATTTTTAAAGTGAAATCACGCCGCGGCCGCACCGCGCGCAATCCGCGCACCGGCGCGCAGGTCCCGGTTCCTCCCAAAAAAGTGGTCGCGTTCAAGCCGGGGTTATTTATGAAGCGGGATGTGAAATAAGTGCTGAAAGCTCTTGGCGGGACCAGTGATATTTTTCCGGCCGAAGCGGCCGCGTGGCAGCGCGTTGAGGCGATCGCGCGCCGGATTTTGCATTCGTACGGTTATCAGGAAATTCGCACGCCGCTGATTGAAGAGGCGGCGGTTTTTACCGGGTCGCTCGGCGAGGTGGCTGAGATTGTCACCAAACAGATGTACCTGTTTCAGGATCGCGGCGGCCGCTCGGTGGCGCTGCGGCCCGAGGGAACGGCCTCGGTGGTGCGCGCGTTCATTGAGCAGGGCCTTGATAAAACTTCCTCAATCTCCCGTTTTTATTATGCCGGCCCGATGTTTCGCGCCGAGCGTCCGCAGGCCGGTCGTAAACGGCAATTTCATCAATTGGGCGTTGAACTATTCGGCTCGTCGAGCCCGTACCAGGATGCCGAAGTAATCGCGCTGATGGCGCGTTTGCTCGACGCGTGGGGCATCCACGGCTGGGTGCTGAAAGTCAATTCGCTGGGCTGCAAGGAAGACCGTCCCCGTATTGTCGACTATGTCCGCGAAAAACTGGAACCGCACAAAGATAAACTGTGCGACGACTGTAAAGTCCGTTTGGAAAAGAATCCGCTGCGCGTGCTCGACTGTAAAGAAGAAGGCTGTGTCAAACTCGGCGCGAGCGTTGATGTGCTGGCTGCGATCTGTCCTTCTTGCAAAGAACATTTTGATACGGTGATCCGTTCGTTGGGCGGATTGAAAATTCCATTTCAGCGCGATCCGCATTTGGTGCGCGGACTCGATTATTATTCACGCACTGCGTTTGAAGTTCTGCACGGTAATCTGGGCGCGCAGAATGCGCTGGGCGGCGGCGGACGATACGATACACTGGTTGAGCAGATGGGCGGCCTGGCGGTCCCGGCGATCGGGTTTGCCATCGGAATGGAACGGGTGCTGATGGCGCTCAATGCCCAGGCTTCGGAACCGCCGGCGGGATTGGTGCCGCAGGTTTTTGTGGCGGCCGTCAGCCCGGTGCAGATTCCCGACGCGCTGCAGCTGGCCGAACATTTGCGCGGTCAGGGTGTGCCGGTTTTAGTGAATCTTGAAGAGCGGGCGCTTAAAAAACAACTCGAATATGCTTCCAAAGTTTTGCCCAAGGGCACCGTGCTGATTTTGGGCGAAGATGAAGTGAAAAATAATAAAGTGACTGTCCGCGACATGAGCGCCGGACAGCAGGAATTAGTCGATCGCGGCGAAATTATTCGCCGGTTGACGGAGAAAATAGTTTAATCGACATGCCAAAACCAACAATACCTTTGGGAAAAATGCGCACGCATACCTGCGGCGCGTTGACCGGCGCCGATATCGGGCAGTCGGTCCGGTTGTGCGGATGGGTGCATCGCCGGCGTGATCACGGCGGCCTGATTTTTATCGACCTGCGCGACCGATGGGGTTTGACGCAGGTGGTGTTTAATCCGTCTTCGGGTGATGCGCTGCACGCGCAGGCGAAAGATCTGCGCTCCGAATTTTGCGTGGCTGTGAAAGGGACCGTTTCGAAGCGGCCTGAGGGAACGTTGAATCCGAAACTGCCCACCGGCGAAATTGAAGTGGTCGTCGAGGAATTGACTATTTTGAATGCCAGCGCGACGCCTCCGTTCGAGATTGGCGGCGACAGCGATGTCACCGAAGAATTGCGCTATACCTACCGCTATCTCGATTTGCGACGGCCGGAACTGCGCGACCGGATTTTATTGCGCAACCAGGTGATCCGCGTGATCCGCCGCGTACTGGATGATTCCGGGTTTGTTGATGTGGAGACGCCGATTTTGACGAAATCCACGCCGGAAGGGGCGCGCGATTATCTGGTGCCGAGCCGGCTTTCGCACGGACATTTTTTCGCATTGCCGCAGTCGCCGCAGTTATACAAACAGCTGTTGATGGTCTCCGGGTTTGACCGCTATTACCAGATCGCGCGCTGTTTTCGCGACGAGGATTTACGCGCCGACCGCCAGCCGGAGTTTACACAGCTCGATATTGAAATGTCGTATGTCGACGAGGAAATGCTGTTCGAGCTGATCGAGAAAATCTTTTCGGCGGTCTGGACCGAAGCGGTGAAACAGCCGTTGGCCGTTCCATTTCAGCGGATGACCTATGCTGAATGCATGGGCCGGTTCGGCAGCGACAAGCCCGACTTGCGGTTTGGCATGGAGATTATTGATTTTACCGGTTGTTTCAAAAATACCGGATTCAAACGGTTCCAGGAACTTTTGTCGAGCGGCGGAACGATCCGCGGATTAGTCGCGACGGGCGGCAACACGCTCAGCGCCAAGGGGATAGAGCAGTTGACAGAGCTGGCCAAGCAGGCCGGCGCCGCGGGATTGCTGCCGATCCGCGTTACGGAAACTGAATTGGTCTGCCCGGTCGCAAAGCATCTGGGCGATGAAGCCTTGCGTGCCGTCGTCGATACAGGAAAAGCAAAAGTGGGCGACCTGATTTTGCTGGTGGCCGATCAGCCGGCGAAGACCCTGCCGGTGCTGGGCGCGCTGCGCAACGCGCTGGCACAGCAGTTGAATCTGATCCCGAAAGGGCAGTTTGCCTTTGCCTGGGTGACCGACTTCCCGTTGTTCAAGTACAATGCCGAAGAAAAACGGTGGGATTCGGAGCATCATCCGTTTACGGCGCCGCATTCCGACGATATCGCGTTTCTGGAGTCGGACCCGGGCAAGGTCCGTTCCCGTTCATACGATTTGATCTTGAATGGTCTGGAACTGGGGTCCGGTTCGATCCGGATCCACGACCGTGCCATGCAGGAAACGATTTTCCGGGTGTTGGGTCTGCCCGATGATGAAGTGCAGCACCGGTTCGGATTTTTGCTCAATGCATTTAAATACGGCGCGCCGCCGCATGGCGGTATTGCGCCCGGCATTGACCGGCTGATTGCGCTCATTACCGACGCGCCGTCGATCCGCGAGGTGATCGCGTTCCCGAAAACGCAGAAAGCGATCGACTTGATGGTCAGCGCTCCGTCGGATGTTTCGGCCCGGCAACTCAAAGAGCTGGGTTTGACGCTTCTTAAGAAATAGAGGTACAATAACATTCATACAAAGAAGAGGACAGCCATGAAATCGCAGAATTTTGTTGGGGTTGCAGTCACATTGGCAGCCGTTGTTTTGTCAGCCGGATGCGCGCATGTTTCCACGAAGATCGTCGATAAGCCGCGCGTTGATCAGGAAACTTCAGGCAATGCCGGTTATTTGAAGGGATCCGGTTCCGGATCGTCTGAGCACAAGGGCACGCGGCAGATGGTTCAGACCGATGTTGAGCTTCCGACGCTGGCGGAATTGAATCCATGGCGCAAGAAAACGGCGGTTTCTTCTGTAGAAACAATGCCGGCGCCCGTGGCTCCTGCGCAGAATTGGAATACGCGCAAGCCCGTCGAGGACGATATGTCGATGGAGATGCCTGAGAAGCCGGCCCCGTCGATCCGCGCGACCAAAGTGACCATCTACACGGTGCAGAAGGGCGATACGCTCGAGAAAATCGCTTCCAAAGTGTACGGCAAGTCATCCAAGTGGAAGAAGATTTACGATGCCAACCGCGATACGCTCAGCAGTCCGAACCGCGTGTATGTCGGGCAGAAGCTGAAAATTCCGGATATGGAATCTGCGGCTGCCGAATCGGGAGACGCCCAAGATTTCAAATAAAGTGATTGAGCGGACATTCGATCTGCTCTCCGATCACGAAGCGTCGACGCTGTTTGGCCTGCACGATGAACATCTGAAACTGATCGAATCCCAGTTCGGGGTCAAGACGGTTTCGCGCGGCCAGCAGTTGTTGATCACGGGTCCCGGCGAGTCGGTTGATAAAGTTGCCAAACTGATTGAACAGTTGCTGGGCATCATCCGGTCGGGGCAGTTTCTGCGCCGGCAGGAAGTGGTCTACGCGATCCGCGCCATGGAACACGACGGCAATCTCGACCTCAACCCGATCTACACCGACCGCATCGAGATCCTTTCCAAGCGGCAGTATGTGGTTCCGCGTACGGCCGGACAGAAGGCTTATCTCGACGCGATCCGCAAACACGATGTGGTATTCGGATTCGGCGTGGCCGGAACCGGAAAAACCTACCTGGCGATGGCGATGGCCGTCAACGCGCTCAAGCGCCAGGAAATCTCCCGCATTATTCTTGTGCGTCCGGCCGTTGAAGCCGGCGAGTCGCTCGGATTTTTGCCGGGCACTTTCGAGGAGAAAGTGAATCCGTACCTGCGCCCGCTTTACGACGCGCTCTACGACATGATGGACATCGACCGCATTCAAAAATCAATGGAGCGCGGCGTTTTGGAAGTGGCGCCGCTGGCCTACATGCGCGGCCGCACGCTGAACGATTCATTCGTGATTCTCGACGAAGCGCAGAACTGCACGCCCGAACAGATGAAAATGTTTTTAACGCGCCTCGGATTTGATTCCAAAGCGGTCATTACCGGCGACGTTACGCAGTCGGATTTGCCGCCCGGAAAAATGTCCGGTCTCGAGCATGCGCGGAAGGTTCTCCAGGGTGTTGAAGGAATCGCGTTCTCCGAGATGGGCGAGGCCGATGTGGTGCGCCATGAACTGGTCCAGAAAATCATCAAGGCGTACGATCAATACACCAACGGGCCTTCCGCCAACGGTTCTGCTTCCCGCTGACGATGCCGGCGGAGTTACGCAACACGCAGCGCCTGTTCAAGTTTGACGCCGGTGGCCTGAAAAAAGAAATTGAAACTGCGCTGGGCTGGATCGGTTTAAGCCGGTTTACGGTCAGTGTCTTGCTGACCGATGATGCCGGCATTACGCCGTATCACGAGCGTTGGATGAATGAGCCGGGTCCTACCGATGTTTTAAGTTTTCCGGCGCATCCTCCGCGCCGGCCTTTGCCGGTTGTGTCTGCAGAATTCCCGATTTTTTTCAAAGAGCCGGTTTCGGATCATCCGCCGGTGATGCTGGGCGACATTGTGATTTCGGTTGAGACGGCCGCGCGGCGCAAGCCGAAGGCGGTGGAGGCCGAGGTCCGGCGATACTGGATTCATGGACTGCTGCATTTGTCCGGGTACGATCACCGGACCGCGCAACAAAAAAAGGCGATGGACCGGCAGGCGGTCTTGCTAACCCGCCGCGTTGAGGAATTGGGATGCATTGGAAAGAAGAGATAATCGGTTTTTTGCGCAGCTGTAAATGCGCGATGCGCGGCATCGCGTTCACGGTTTGGTCGCAGCGGAATTTCAGGATTCATCTGGTTGCGGCAGTAACGATGCCGGTCGCAGGCGTTGCGCTTGGTTTTTCGCGCCTGGAACTGGCGCTGCTGTTGCTGACGATTATCCTGGTGATTCTGGGCGAATTATTCAATACGGCGCTGGAGCTGACGCTGAATTTGATTGAGTCGCGCAACCATCCGGTCGTCGGCGCGGCCAAGGATATCGCGGCCGGCGCTGTTTTCGCGACGTCATTGGGCGCCATCGGGATGGGTGTTCTGTTGTTCGGGCCGTATCTGCTGCGGTTTTTGCGGAGGATCTGATCTGTGGTGATGCGCGGGTTCTGGAAAAATTTCATTACCGGTCTGCTGATTGTTGCTCCGGCGTTTGTGACGCTGCTGGTTTTCCGGTTTTTGTTCAGCTGGCTGTTCCACTCATTGATCGATCCGGTGGCCGGCGCTGTGTCTCTGATTATTCCGCGCGAGATGGCCGGCTGGCTTTTACGGACGGTTATTCTGGTTTTGCTGCTGATCTTTGTCGTGGTAATCGGTATGGCGACGCGTATTTTGATTCTTCGCCGCCTGTTTGCATCGGCTGAGCAGGGGCTTCGCCGGCTTCCGGTGGTGGGAAGCGTCTACGGAATGATCCGTGACATTGCCAGTTCGATTTCACTGGATCACAAAAAATCGTTTAAGCACCCGGTGCTGATCGAATGGCCGAAAGAAGGTGTTTACTCACTGGGGTTCGTAACCTCGTCGAATTATCCGCCTGCGTCCGGCGAGTTGAAAGAACTGGTGCATGTTTTTATATCGACCGTGCCGACGCCGGCCGGCGGTTTTCTGGCGTTTGTTCCGGCTGAGAAAGTGATTCAACTGAAGATTTCAGTCGAGGAAGCGCTTCAATTGATTATTTCGTGCGGGTTTGCGGGACCGAACATTTCCACTCAGATCGCAGATCGTCTAAAGGGGAATTAGTCGGCGATGGCGCTTCAAAAAACCGAAGCGATTTTTCTGCGCAAGCAGGAGATCCGCGAAACCAGCCTGATGCTGGTCGGCTACAGCCGGAACCTGGGCAAATTTCATGGGCTGGCCAAGGGCGTGCGCGGTTCGCGTGCGGCGGTGCCCTGGTATTTGGAACCATTGACGCTGCAGTCGGTCATTTTATACGAACGGCGCCGTTCGCCCTGGGCGTTGATCGGCAGCTGCGACTTGATCGATCCGTTCGACGCGGTGCGCCGCCGGTTTGATGCCACGGCCTACGCGGCGTTTTGCATGGAACTCGTTGACCGGATGACCGAAATCGCCGATCCGTACCCGGAAATTTTCGATCTGCTTCTGGCCGTTTTGCGCGCGCTCGGCGGATCTGAAGATCTTCGTTCGCCGGTCCGTTATTTTGAAGTGCAGTTGCTGAAGATCAGCGGTTTATTGCCGGAGCTTTCCAGTTTTCGCGTTTCAGCGGCTGCGCGCGTTGAACTTGAAAAAATGATAAAACTTCCGCCGGAAGAAGGGTTGGCGCTTCATCTGAACAGCCGCAATGAAGAGGAACTTCGCCCGGTGTTGCAGGGATTGTTCCGCCGCGCGCTCGATAAAGATTTATTGAGCCGCAGTTTTCTGTATGCCGCCGGAATCGAACAGGTTCCTGACGGGTTATCGATGGCGGTAGGGGCATGACACAAAAAAAAGCAGACACATTTCAGGAACTGATTTTACGGTTGGAACGGTTTTGGGCCGATTACGGATGCGTGATCAGCCAGCCGTACGACATGGAAATGGGCGCCGGCACGTTTCATCCGATGACTTTTTTCAAGGCGCTCGGTCCCGACTCGTGGAACACGGCATTCGTGCAGCCGTCGCGCCGTCCGACCGACGGCCGTTACGCCGAGAATCCTCTGCGCGCGCAGCGCTACTACCAATATCAGGTTGTTTTAAAACCGGCGCCGGCCGATGTTCAAAATCTCTATTTGAAAAGCCTCGAAACGCTCGGCATCGATCTAAAAAAACATGATGTGCGGTTCGTACAGGACGATTGGGAATCACCGACGCTTGGTGCCTGGGGCCTGGGCTGGGAAGTCTGGCTCGATGGACTGGAGGTGACGCAATTCACATATTTCCAGCAGGTCGGCGGCATTGATCTGTCGCCGATCTCCGCCGAGATTACTTACGGCCTCGAGCGGATCGCGATGTTTTTGCAGGGCAAGCTCGACCTGTATGCGCTGCGCTGGAACAAAGACCACACCTACGGCGATATTCACCGGCGCAGTGAGATCGAAGGATCCACTTACAATTTTGAATATTCCGATCCGCAGCAGCAGCGCCGTTATTTCGAAGAAGCGTACGCGCAGTGCAAACGGCTGCTGGAAGCGGGGCTGGTGTTGCCGGCCTACGAACAGCTGTTAAAAACTTCGCACGCGTTCAATTTGATGGATGCGCGCGGCGCCGTCAGCGTCAACGAACGGCCTACTTTGATTGCCGGAATCCGCAATTCCGCGAAACGATGCGCCGAAGCCTATCTCGAGCGGATGAAAGAACAGAATGAAAAATAAGAAGCAATCTCAGCAGGATTTTCTTCTTGAGATCGGCTGTGAAGAACTGCCTTCCGATTATATGCCCAATACGCTCGATTGGAATTATCCGAACAGCCACGGACTTGCCGCCGCCGCTCAGACGGTTTTTTCCGACGCGAAATTAATCTGGTCGGAATTGCAGGTGTTCGGTACGCCGCGCCGTCTGGTGTTGCGCGTTTCGGGCGTGGAACCGGTTGTGCGCGAAGAGATTGAAGGGCCTCCGGTATCGGTAGCGTTCGACGCCGCCGGAAAACCAACGGATGCCGCGCTGGGTTTCGCGAAACGGCAGGGTGTTCCGATGAGCGCGCTGAAGAAAAAAGAAACTCCTCGCGGACCGCGGCTGACGCTGGAGCGTTTAATCCCGGCGGAAAAAATTCTTGCCGCGTCGGTTACGCCGCTTATTCAGAAAATCGCGTTTCCGAAAACTATGCGCTGGGATAATTCCGGCGTCCGGTTTGCACGGCCGGTGCGCTGGCTCACCGCTTTCTATGGCGACAAGAAACTGGCGGCTTCTTATGGAGATGTCCGTTCCGGCGCGGCCACGCAATCGGCGCGGCAGGGCGGGTTCGTCAAAAAACTGCCGGTCAAAAATGGTTCCGCGTATGATGCCGCGCTTAAAAAATCTTCGGTCCGGCTGGAGCAGGGATGCCGTCTGAAACGAAACTCCGACGGGTCCGTCCAATTAATTCCATTTGAACATCCGAAACGGGATGCGCTTTATCAGCAATTGCAAAAAACGGCGCGCTCGATTTCATCGACGCTGCCGGATGCTTCCACGGAAGAAATGGAATGGCTGCTGAATACAGTTACATTTCTGGCCGAAAACCCGTTTGTGGCGGCCGGCGCTTTTCAAAAAGAATATCTGGAACTTCCGCCCGAGGTGCTGGCCACCTCGATGGCCAAACATTTGAAACTGTTCAGCGTACGGTCGGCCGATGGTTCAAAATTGATGCCGCGGTTTTTGGCGGTTCTTGAGGGGGCTCCCGCGAAACCGGCCGATGTGATGTCGAACTATGACCGGATTATCGAAGCGCGATTCACCGATGCCCGTTTCTTTTATCGCGAAGATACCAAAACGCCTTTGGAATCCAAAGTTCCGGAACTGTCCAAAGTGGTTTTTCACGAAAAATTGGGCAGCGTCAAGGAACGGGCCGATCATCTGCCGCGATTGATGCAGCGGATTATCAGCGATTGTTCGCTGAAGATCGATTCCAAAGAAATCGAGCGGGCCGCATTGCTGTGCAAAGCGGATCTGGTTACGCAGATGGTGCGTGAATTCCCGACGCTGCAGGGCGTGATCGGCGGTTATTATGCTAAACAGTCGGGCGAATCGGAGGCGGTGGCCGCGGCGATTTCCGAACAGTACCGTCCGCGTTCAGCCGGCGATGCGCTTCCGAAAACGGCGCTGGGTGCCCTGTTAAGTCTGGCCGACCGGTTTGATACGCTGATCGGTTATTTTGGTGCCGGTATGAAACCGACCGGTTCGGTCGATCCATATGCGCTGCGCCGCAATGCCATCGGGCTGGTGCGGATTTTATTGCAGGCGCCGGCCGGTGTTTCGTTCTCGGGGCTCTCCATTGACAGACTCCTCGACGACGGAATAGAATTATGGGGTTCGAAAATCACGCTCGAACGCGCGGCGGTTAAGAAAGAGATTCGCGCCTTTTTAAAGGAACGGCTGGAGTGGATGGCCGTTTCGGTGCGCGGCATCGACCGTGATTCCGCGGTGGCGGTTCTGGCCGCCGGTTTCGATGATCCCGCCAATCTCTGGAAGCGGCTTCAGTTTGTCTCGAAGAAAACAGCGCTGCTGGAACGGTCCGCGAAAATCGCGCAACGGTGCGGTCGGATTGTGCAGAGCGTGAAGGGGCTGGAAATTCCGGTGGAACTGAATCCGGAGTGGTTCAAGGAACCGGCCGAGAAGGAATTGGCCGAGCAGTGGGCCGGCCTGCGGCCGCAGCTTCAGGAAAATCTTTCGGCGTGCCGTTACGAACAGGCACTCTCGATTTATGCCGGCTTGCAGCCGGCGGTTGAGGCTTTTTTCGACAAAGTAATGGTGATGGACGAGAACCTGGATGTCCGTCGCAATCGTCTGGCTTTACTACAACAAATTCATCGGGGGCTGGCGGCGTCGTTTGCCGACCTGTCCAGGTTGCCCTAGGGCTCGTGATGAAATAAGTGTGCCATTGGGCCCAGGGGATTTTGTTTCAGGGCAAGGCGCGAAGAGCGAGCATACTGGTTTGTATGGGAGTGATGAGCAACGCCGCTCTGGGGCAAAAGCCACCGGCCCAACGGATAGAATTATTTCATCACGAGCCCTTAACAGGAATGGAGTAAAAGATCATGGCTACGAAGCAGGTGAAGTATGTTTATTTTTTTGGCGCCGGTAAAGCCGACGGGAACACGACGATGCGCGCGCTGTTGGGCGGCAAGGGCGCCAACCTCGCTGAGATGACCCGCATCGGTCTGCCGGTTCCTCCGGGGTTCACGATCACCACCGCAGTCTGCACTTATTATTACGATAACCGCAAAACCTATCCGAAGGTGCTCAACGCCCAGGTCGAAGCGGCCGTGGTGCGTCTTGAGAAATTGACAGGCAAGAAATTCGGCGATGCGAAGAATCCGCTGCTGGTCAGCGTCCGCTCCGGCGCGCGCGATTCGATGCCCGGAATGATGGACACCATTCTAAACCTCGGATTAAACGATCAGACCGTCGAGGTGTTGGCGGCCCGTTCCGGAAATCCGCGGTTTGCCTGGGACAGCTACCGCCGGTTCGTTCAGATGTACGGCGATGTGGTGATGGGCGTTCAGGCGCACGGCAAAGATGCGCATGAGCCGTTTGAAGTGGTGATGTCCGGACTCAAGAAAGAGCTGGGCATCACCAAAGATACGGACATGACCGCCGCTCATTTGAAAGAACTGGTGAAACGGTACAAGCAGTTGATCAAGCGGACGACCGGCAAGGAATTTCCGCAGGAACCGCGCGAACAGATGTGGGGTTCCGTCAGCGCCGTGTTCGGTTCGTGGAATAACGACCGCGCGATCGTCTATCGCCGCAAATATGACATTCCGCATGAGTGGGGAACCGCCGTCAATGTGCAGACGATGGTGTTCGGCAACCTCGGCGACACCAGCGCCACCGGCGTTGCGTTCACGCGCGACCCGGCCAGCGGCAAGAAAGAATTTTACGGCGAGTATTTGATCAACGCGCAGGGTGAAGATGTCGTGGCCGGTACGCGCACGCCGAATCCGATCGCGCAGCTGGCCAAAGAAATGCCCAAGGCGCATGCCGAACTGGAAAAAGTCCGCCAGCGTCTCGAAAAACATTTTCATGACATGCAGGATTTCGAATTTACCGTCGAGGACAACCAGCTTTACATGCTGCAGACCCGCAACGGCAAGCGGACCGGTTTGGCCGCCGTGCGGATCGCCGTGGAGATGGTCGCCGAGAAATTGATCGACTGGAAAACCGCGGTGGGCCGCGTTCCGGCCGATTCGCTGGCCCATTTACTGGCTCCGATCTTTGACTTGAAGAGCCGGCAGGAAGCTGAGAAAGCGGGGCGATTGATTGCCCGCGGTCTGGCGGCCGGTCCGGGCGCTGCCAGCGGCAAGGTGGTTTTTAACGCCGAAGACGCGGTGGCCTGGGCGCACAAGAACGAAAAAGTGCTGCTGGTCCGCGTTGAGACCACGCCCGAAGATTTACGCGGCATGATCGCGGCCGAGGGTATTTTGACGGCGCGCGGCGGTGTCAGTTCGCACGCGGCGCTCGTCGCCCGGCAGATGGGCAAGGTGTGCGTCTGCGGCGCGCAGGAATTGCAGATTGATTATTCGACCCATCAGTTGAAAGTGAAGGGGCACACGGTTAAAGAGGGCGATTTCCTCTCGATCGACGGCACCAGCGGCGAAGTCTTTTTGGGCCAGGTGAAAACGGCTCCCAGCGAAGTGGTGCAGGTTCTCGTCGAGAAAACGCTGGATCCGAAAAAAGCGCCGACCTATCAGCAGTTTGCCCAGTTGATGAAATGGGCCGACCAGCTGCGCACACTCGGCATCCGGACCAACGCCGACCAGCCCGATCAGGCGGCCAACGCCGTCGCGTTCGGCGCCGAGGGAATCGGCCTTTGCCGCACAGAGCATATGTTCTTCGGCGGGCAGCGCATTGACGCAGTCCGCGAAATGATTATCGCCGATACGCAAAAAGCCCGCTCGGCCGCATTGGCGAAACTGCTGCCGTATCAGCGCGAAGATTTTGCCGGAATTTTCCGGGCGATGAAGGGACTGCCGGTCACGATTCGCGCGCTCGATCCTCCGCTGCACGAATTTTTGCCGCACGATGAAGAAATCATGCGCGACCTGGCCGGAAAACTGCATGTTTCGTATGAAAAGATCGCCGCGCGCATCGCGCAGCTGCATGAAGCCAATCCGATGCTCGGACATCGCGGCTGCCGGCTGGGCATCGCCTATCCGGAAATCACCGAAATGCAGGTCCGCGCGATTTTCGAGGCCGCTTCATTGGTGCAGAAAGAAGGCATCAAGGTCAAGCCGGAGATTATGATCCCGCTCGTTGGTTTTGCGAAGGAACTGAAACTGCAGCTGGAGATTGTTCACCGCGTCGCCGCCGAAGTGAAAGCGGCCACCGGACAGAAAATCGCTTATGCGGTCGGCACGATGATCGAAATTCCGCGCGCAGCGCTCGTCGCCGACGAGATCGCCGAATCGGCCGAATTTTTCAGCTTCGGCACCAACGATCTGACGCAGACGACGCTCGGCATGAGCCGCGACGATAGCGGGTCGTTCCTGCCGGCTTATCTCGAGCACGAAATTTTCAAAGCGAACCCGTTTGCGACGATCGATCAGGGCGGCGTCGGAAAACTGATGAAGATTGCCATTGAAGGCGGACGGAAAACCCGTCCGAATATCAAACTGGGTATCTGCGGCGAGCATGGCGGCGAACCCGCCAGCGTCGAATTTTCGCACCAGATCGGATTGAGTTATGTCAGCTGTTCCCCATTCCGCGTCCCGATCGCGCGGCTGGCGGCGGCACAGGCGGTTCTCAAGGAGAAAAAGAAATAAAATGCCGGAACCTCTGGACCTCTATCTGAAAGATATCAAAAATATCCCGCTGTTGACTCCCCAGGAAGAGATCGATCTGGCCCGCCGGATCAAGAAGGGAGACCAGAAAGCGCGCCAGAAGATGATCCAGTCGAATCTGCGCCTTGTGATTACGATCGCCAAGAAATACAGCAATCTGGGTCTGCCGATGGCCGACCTCATCGAAGAAGGCAACATGGGACTGATGCGCGCCGTCGAGAAATTCAATCCCGGGAGGGGATTCCGTTTTTCGACTTACGCCGCCTGGTGGATCAAGCAGTATGTGCTTCGCTCACTGTCCAACCAGGGGAAAACGATCCGCATTCCCGTTTACATGGTCGACGCGCTAACCCGTTACCGCAAGGCGATTGAGCGGCTTACTCAGCGGCATGGCCGCAAACCGTCCACGACCGAGGTCGCCAAGGCGATGAAGCTGCCGGTGAAAAAAATCGAGGAGATGGAGCAGGTAATCTCGCAGCCGGCCTCGCTCGACGCGCCCGTAGGCGACGAAGATTCCGGCGGCAATTACCTTGATCTTCTCGAAGAGGCCGGGGATACCGCTTCCAAGAACCAGCTGGACGCGTTCCTGACGCATGAACAGGTGGAAGACCTGCTCAGCCGGCTGACCGACCGCGAAAAAGAGGTGCTGACCTCCCGCTATGGTTTGGTCGACGGCGTTACCCACACGCTCAGCGAGACCGCGCAGATGCTGAAAATCACGCGCGAGCGGGTGCGGCAGATCCAAAATTCAGCCGAAAAAAAATTACATCTCTATCTGGCCAAACAGGAAAAGGGGGAATCGGATGCCCAGCCCAAGTCTGTCAAAAAGCGCTGATTTAAAAACGCTGGTTCGCGATGTCCCTGATTTTCCGAAAAAAGGGATTTTATTCAAGGATTTAACGCCGATTTGGCAGGATGCCGACGCGTTCCGATCAATGGTCGACCAGCTGGCGGCCCCGTACAAGAATTCGGGCGCGCAGATGGTGGCCGGCATCGAGTCGCGCGGCCTGATTCTGGGGGCGGCGATGGCCTACGAGCTGCGGACCGGCCTGGTTCCTGTCCGCAAAGCCGGCAAATTGCCCTGGAAAACCGTCAAGGCCTCTTACGCGCTGGAATATGGCGAGGCAACCACCGAATTGCATGAAGATGCCGTCACGCCGGGCATGAAAGTGCTGATTGTCGACGATCTTTTGGCCACCGGCGGCACCGCCGAGGCGGCCATCGCGCTGGTGCAAAAACTGCAGGGCGATATTATCGGCACCGTCTTTTTGGCCGAACTCAAGTTTTTAAGTGGCCGGCAACGGCTGGAAAAACTGGGAGTTCCGGTCTTTTCCTTATTACAGTACGATTAGTCTGGTTCTAAAAGTGGTGCGCCTGGGCCGAGTCGAACGGCCGGCCCCCTCGTTAGGAGTGAGGTGCTCTATCCATCTGAGCTACAGGCGCGCTAAAGAGGCAATTGGTATTATACATGAAAGGGGAAACCGATGATTGACCTGCACATGCATACCTTCTTCAGCGATGGCGTCCTGATTCCTTCTGAACTGGTCCGCCGCGCCCAGGTCAAGGGCTATCGCGCGATGGCGATTACCGACCATGTCGACGCATCCAATGTCGACTACCTGGTCCCCCGCCTGGCCCATATTTGCCGGAACCTGACCGAGCATTTGCGCGGCATGGTGGTTCTGCCGGGCGTGGAGATTACTTATGTTCCTCTTTCCGACCTCGATGCTGTCGTCAAGGCTGCCCGGGCGGGCGGGGCGCAGATTGTGGTGGTCCATGGTGAAACGCTGGCCGAGCCGGGCGTTCCGGGAACCAACAAAAAAGCGGTACAACTCGACATCGATATTCTGGCTCATCCGGGATTGATTACGCCGGCCGACGCCAAAGTCGCGGCCCGTCGCGGCGTCGCGCTGGAGATCTCAGCCAAGCGTGGGCACTCCCTTTCAAACGGGCATGTTGCCCGTGTGGCGATGGATGCGGGCGCTTCGCTGGTGTTCAACAGCGATACGCACCAGCCGGAAGACCTGATTACCGATGAGCAACGGCAGAATATCCTGTTGGGGGCTGGACTGAAACAGTCTGAGCTGAATAAGATTTACGCTAACTCAGTTCGGTTAGTAGAACGCGCAAGCGGCAAGAAAGTTAGGTAGTCTGCGTCTACTGTACGCTTAAAATTTATACTTGACAGTTGTAACATTATTGTAATAGATTGATACCAGTTTCACGGCAGGCCCTGGTTTGCTTCGGGGACTTAGCCGATTGGATGGGGGAGGTTCGGGTTACGCAGTAGGGCTATATGTAACTGGAGCAAATACCGGGCCAACGGTGGAACGACAAAAGCTCCCCCGACTTTTGGCCGTTCATAACGGAGCGGGTAACCGCTCTTATAGTAACCAAAAAATAGCGAGGGAGGGTTAAAACAAGATGAAACGATCACTGATCGTTGCAATCTTAGCGTCGGCGGTTGCCTTAACGGGTACTGCTTACGCTGAGGTCCAGAATGTCAAGGTCAGCGGTGACATCGATATGAAGGCGATTGTCCATCGCAACTATGACTTAAAGGAAGAAACACGCACGATCAACACCAACGTGGTTTCGAACCAGGACAGCGAAGATTTCGCGCTGTCGACCGTTCACGTGGGTGTCGATGCCGATTTAACCGACAACGTGTCCGCCAGCGTCCGCCTGCTCAATCAGCGGAAGTGGGACGGCGCTGCGTCGGCGCCCGATCAGATCAGCATTGACAACGCCTATGTGGTCTTGAAGGAGTTTTTGTATTCTCCTTTGACGATCAAGGCGGGTCGTCAGGATCTGAAGTACGGAACCGGTTTCATCGTCGGTCCGGGTTTGCTCGCGGATCCGAACGGTGTTTTCGCTTCCGGCGTTGGTCAGGAATTCAGCGCTTACAATTCCTACGATGCGATCCGGGTTATCTTGGACTACTCCCCGGTAACCATCGAAGGGTTGGCCGCGAAGATCAACGAAACGAATCTCACGGATGCCGATCAGGATCTCTACGGCGCTGTCGTGACCTACAAGGCCGACCGCTGGAACGCCGAAATCGCTCCGTATTGGTTCTACAAGCAGGACAAGTCCGCCGCGCTGGTCGTTCCGGACAGCGGCCGCACGTATGAAGAGAACGATGTTCATACGGTCGGTGCGTGGGTGTCTGCCACTCCGATCGAGAATTTGAACGTATCGGGTGAAGGCGCTTACCAGTTCGGTTGGCTGAAGGATCGTGCTCCGGTCGTTGGTCAGGCCGCTGTTGAGCGTGATCGTTCGGCGTATGCTGCCAATGTCAACGTCAACTACACCTGGGCCAAAGTTCGTTGGACCCCGGTTACTGGCGCTGGCTGGGTTTATTTCTCCGGTGAGGAGAATGACAACAGCGACACCGACGATTACAGCGCGTGGGATGGCATGTACCGCGGTCAGTTCTTCACCGCGATCCATGACTTCTTGGACGGTACTCAGGACGCCAACCTCTACACGACGGTTGACGCGAATGATACCGGTTCTGCCGCGAACCGCCACTTGGTTTATGGCGATTTCGGCATCAAGCCGATGTCCGATGTGGGCGTGAATGTTCGCTATGCCTACATCTGGAACGATGAAGTTGCGGTGGCTGGTCGCAGCAAAGAGCTCGGACATGAGGTTGATGGTCAGGTTACCTATGACTATACCGAAGATGTTCAGCTCAAGCTGATCGGCGCTGCCTTCATTCCGGGTGCGTATTATGACGAAGCTCCCAACAGCAACACGCGGAGCAACGATACGGCCTATGAAGTCATCGGTTCGGCCGCTGTTAAGTTCTAATTTGTTCGGAGCGTCATAACCTGGCGTTTTGAACGATCTGGGGCCTTCGGGAGCGATCCTCCCGGGGGCCCCTTTCTTTTACCTAAAGACCATTTCTGCAATGTTGGGTGCCAGGTTTAAACCGGGCACCCCCTAGAGAGAAAGGATTGGAATGAGAACTTCAGCAAGTTTTCTAGTAATTATGATTCTCTTATGCGGGTGTGGTGATACCCAAATGCCGACGGCCCGGCAGGCGCTGGAGCGGCCGTTCGGAACCGGAGATCCATTTACCAAGGGGGCCACGAAGGCCGAGGTTCTCGACGCATGGGGCCAGCCGGCTTATATTAAATTTCTGGGTGTTGATGAAATTGGAAACACACGGGAAGAATGGATTTACAAAGGGTGGATTGGCAGTATTCCGGTGGACCAAGAATATTTATCGCGCGGCAAGCGCCTCTGTTTTGAGGGCGACAATATGGTCAGCTGCGCGACCGATCCCAAAGATTCTTCGCAGTAGGGTTGATTTTAAGATCCGATGATTCGCGTCTATGTTCCCGCAGAACAATGGTCTTCTGAGACGGTTTTGACCGGTGAAGAAGCGCACCATCTGGCGCGTGTTTTGCGTGTGAGAGAGGGGGAGACGGTTCTTTGTCTCGATGGCCGGGGCCGGCAGGCCAATGGTAAAATTTCCCGTCTTTCGGGGCGCGAAGTCGTCCTTTCTTTGGAGAGTCCGACAACGGCTCCTCCCGAAAAACCGGCGATTACACTAGCCTCTGCCATTCCGGGCCAGGGCAAAATCGAAGAAATTATTAATCAGGCGGTCCAATTAGGTGTTGCCGGTTTTATTCCGCTGCTGACCCAGCGGACTGAATTTAAGCTCTCCGGCGACCGCCTGCAGGCCAAGCAACGGCGGTTCTTGCAGGTTGCCGTTGAGGCAATGAAACAATCCGGATCACTTTTTCTTCCCGAAATTGCGCCGGTGACCTCCTGGCGGGAATGCCTGGACGATTTCTCCCGGTACGATCGGGTATTGATCGCCTCACTCCAGGGACCTTATCCGCCGCTCAAACCAATCCTTTCCTCACCAAAATTGCGCCATATTTTAATTTTGATCGGTCCGGAAGGCGATTTCACGCTCGAAGAAGTCGATCAGGCAGTTACTGCCGGCGCCCTCCGTTTTTCGCTCGGTCCCCATGTTCTTCGATGCGAGACTGCCGCCATTTCGGCTGTTTCGGTGGTTTCGCACCTGGCACGAGAGGTTTCTCCAGCACTCTAAGGGATTTTTTTAGGGCATCTTGACATTTTTACACTTTGTGTGGCACACTTCCTCCGGTGGGAGAAAATAGATTCGGATCCCGCTGAAAAAGGCTAACCACCGGTAACGGTGGGGCGCAAAACCACAGGCCCAGAGCGTCCAGCTGGGCAGCTGGGTTGCCAGAGGACCGAAGAACGCCTAAAGGTTCTTGAGCGCCAAAACCTTTAGGCGTTTTTTTCTGGACGGACAAACAGAAAAGTCCGGAGGGTTCCATGATGAAAACAGAACAGAGCAAGCAGGTGCATCGCGTGGTCGCTTTTTTAGATCGCGCACATGTCGATTATCTTGATAAAATGGGTAAAGACGCGCTTTTTTCAACCGGTGCGAAATTTCCGCGCACGCGCGTAATCGCCGCGATGATCGATTTGCTGCAGAAGCTGAATTTAAGCGGCGAAGGGATTCGCACCGAGCAGGATTTGGAAGACCGGCTGACACAGCATCTGTCGGGTAACAATCGCCGGGGTGTAACCGGTAAAACGGAGGAGGGTCGTTGGGATGAAGCCGCCAATCGAATACGGGGATAATTTTCCGGTACTGACCAGTACCTGGAATCCGACCGAACCGTGGCGGTTTCCGAGCCAGCAACCTCCGGCCCGTAAAACCGGTTTATTGAAAGTGATTTTGCCCTGGCTGACGCTGGGGCTGGGGTTGTCGGTCGGGTTCCTGTTGTCCCATTGCACGATCGGATCGTCACCCTAAAATTTTTTAATTTGTTATAACTTTTTATAAATAAACAAGTTAGAAGGCTTCTTCTGGAGCCAACTATTTTATTTCCTTACCTTGACAAGAGTTACTTCCAGCAAGTATACTTCGGCAAGTAGATATTCTTCCAGGAGTTCTTAATCGCATGAGTTTTAATTGGGTCGATATCGTAGCACTCGTTTTTTTGGCGCGTATGGGATATATCGGTTTTCAGATGGGATTGGGAACCGAGCTGGCAAAGTTGACGGGACTTTTAGCGGGGATCGTTGTCGCATTCCGGTACTACCAGGAAGTCGGGGATGCTCTGGCCAAACAGTCGTTTTTGGGTATGGAGTGGGCGGCCGGATTAACCATGCTCGTGATCCTGGTAGTTTGCTACCTGGCAGTGTCATGGTTGCTCCGGCTTTTGGAAAAGGTAATGCAGGTTAGTTTTCAGCAAAATCTGAACCAAATCGGCGGGCTGGTTGCAGGGTTGTTCCGCGGATTGCTGGTCACCAGCGTGGTGTGGGTGATTTGCCAGCAGCTTCCGTCGGATTATTTGCACCAGTGCATCCGGGAGAAGTCGTTCAGCGGCGCCGCGGTCGAAAAGATCGCACCCGGAGTTTACGACGGTTTGGGGATTTTTCACCTGCGGTAGTTTGTCCGCCTGAATCCTCCCTCTCTATAAAGAAAGAAGAGCTTTTAATCGTTATGGTTCAGGACCCGGCGTTACAGGAAATGCTCGACAAGATTTCAATGGTCGATTTGATCGGCGGTTATTTGCCGCTTAAAAAAGCGGGGCGGATCTTTAAAGGGCTATGCCCGTTCCATCCGGAAAAATCGCCGTCGTTCATGGTTTATCCGGAGAAACAGTTTTTTATCTGCTACGGGTGCGGCACCGGCGGCGATTTAATTTCGTTCGTGATGAAGCATGAGAAAGTGGAGTTCCCGGAAGCGGTCGAGATTCTCGCTCAAAAAGCGGGCGTGCCGGTTCCACTCGGCCGCCGGGGCGCGGGCCGTTCCGGAAAAGAGCATGAAGCGTTGTACCGCGCCAATGAATGGGCAGCCGGTTATTTTAAACAGTCGCTGGCCGATACCGCGCTGGGGCGCGAGGCGCGTGACTATTTAAAGAAGCGCGGGTTGGACGAAGCAATCTGCGAAACGATGGGCATCGGCTACGCGCCGGGCCGCTGGGACGGGCTGATACTATCGGCCAAGAAAGAAGGAATCGAACCGGCGGTTTTGGAAAAAGCCGGGTTGGCCATTGCGCGCGACGGCGAAGAAGGTTTTTACGACCGGTTCCGGGACCGGGTGATGTTTCCGATCTGGGATGCGCGCGGCCGCGTGATTGCGTTCGGCGGCCGGTTGATGGGCGAGGCGAAAGATTCACCCAAATACATGAATTCGCCGGAAACCGCGCTCTATGTGAAGGGCAACATTCTGTACGGGATTCATTTGGCCGGGCCGCAGATTCGCGCGCAGGATTTTTGCATTGTGGTCGAAGGGTACATGGACATGATCGGTCCGTACCAGTTCGGCGTGCGCAACGCGGTGGCGTCGATGGGGACCAGTTTGACCGAATCGCAGGTGAAGCTGATCCGCCGCTACACGCAGCATGTGGTGATGGTGTACGACGGCGATGCGGCTGGACAGGCGGCGACATTGCGCGGGCTCGATATTTTGCTCGACGCGCAGATGCGCGTGCGGATTGCGGTACTGCCGGGCGATGAAGACCCGGATTCGCTGATCCGGCACCGCGGTATTGAAGCGTTCACGAAATTATTGCGCGAGTCGAAAGATCTGTTTGATTACAAGCTGGGGATGCTGACCAGCCAGTTTAACCCGGCCGACTTGCAGGGACGGATGCAGATTTGCCAGGAGCTGCTTCCGACGATCAAACGGGTTCCGACGGAAGTACAGCGCGGCGAGTATTTACGGCGGCTGTCGGATATTTTGCAGATCTCCGAAGATTCGCTTCGGAAAGATTTAAGCCGCGTGAAACTGGAATCAAAGAACTGGAAGCCGGAAGCGGTGGTGCAGGCGCCGGTGCCGGCGAAAATGGCGATGAGCGCCGAGGATCTTCTGGCCGCGATGCTGCTGGAAGAGCCGGGTCGGATCCGGCAGGTGGAGGGACGCGTTGCGGTCGACGATTTGCAGGACGCTTCGGTGCGCGCCTGGTTGGAATGGCTGCTGAAGCGGTTCGATCAAGGACGGGTTCCAACGGATCACCGGCCGTTCGCGCAAGAGTTGCCGCGCGATTCCGGCGAATGGGATTCACGGCTGGCGCAGTGGCTGGCCTGGGCCGATTCGATTCAGGACAAAGAACGCGTGCTCGACGAAGTGATCGCCAAGATTCACTCGGGGAAACGGAAATTATCGATGGATCAGATGCGCGCCGCGATCCGTGACGCGGAACAGGCGGGCGATGAACCGAAAGCAACGCAGTTGATCTTGGAATACAGTCAGTTGGTGAGACAGCAAACCGTGAAAAAGGCCTGATTTTATTTAAAGGGGAAGAAATGAAAGAAACCAAATCGATGAAATTAATCCGGCAGTCGGAAGAGGTCAAGAAATTGATTGCCCTGGGTAAGGAAAAGGGCAAGCTGACCTATGAGCAGGTCAACGACATGCTTCCGGATAAAATGACGTCATCGGATGACATTGAGGAAGTATTGGCTATTCTGATCAACGAGAAAATCGAGATCGTTGAGGAAGATACGGTCACGCCTCCGGCCGAGGAAAAAGCCGATGATCATGCCGATGCCGCCGAGGACGAACACCACACACCGATCATTTCAACGGCCAGGGCCGGCGCTTCGCACGGCGATGAGGAAGAAGGCCCTTCGTCCGCGCTGGGTCTGGATGACCGCGATGAAGAAGCCGAGGAAGAAGCTGAAGAACAGCCTTCCCGCTCCGAGCCGGTGGATGATCCGGTGCGCATGTATTTGCGGCAGATGGGTCAGATTCCGCTGCTTTCCCGCGACAACGAGTTGAAGCTGGCCAAGGAAATCAAAGCGGCCGAGGTTCAGTTCCGGGGCGTGGTGTTCCGGTCCCATTTCGCGCAGCAGCAGCTGATGGCGCTGATCGAGCGGATCAAGTCGAAGAAAGTGAATCCCGAAGAATATGTCACCGAAGATTTCCGGCGCAAAGAACGGCTGCTTCCGAAAATGGTGAAGCTGGGCGCTAAAGTCCGCGCGACGCGGTCGGACGCGAAAAAGATGGAAGCGATTTTGCAGATGCGGCTGATGAGCCCCGTCGTCGAGGAGATGGTCAAGGAACTGCGCGCGAATGTCGCTGCGATGGCGCGGTTTGAGAAGGAAATGGACAAGGTCCGTGCCCGCAAAAAATCGGGATGGAAAACACAGCTGACGCTGTTGAAAAAACAGGCGGCTGTTCTCGATAAGAAAATGGGCCAGCCGCAGTCTGAGCTTGATGAATTGCTGATCGATCTGAAAAAGAAGGAAGCGGTTTATCTGCGCGCCAAGAAATCATTGGTCGAGGCCAACCTGCGCCTGGTGGTTTCGATTGCCAAGAAATATACGAACCGCGGTCTTTCGTTCCTGGATCTGATTCAGGAAGGGAACATCGGTCTGATGAAAGCGGTCGACAAGTTTGAATACGAGCGCGGGTATAAATTCTCGACCTACGCGACCTGGTGGATCCGCCAGGCGATCACGCGCGCCATTGCCGACCAGGCCCGCACGATCCGTATCCCGGTTCATATGACCGAAACGATCAACAAGTTGATCCGCGTTTCCCGCCAGCTGGTCCAGGAGAACGGCAAGGAACCGGCGCCCGAAGAAATCGCGCACGCGATGCGGATGTCGGTGGAAAAAGTCCGCGGCATTCTGAAAATCGCGCAGGAACCGATCTCGCTGCAGACGCCGATCGGCGACGACGGCGACACGCATTTCGGTGATTTCATCGAAGACAAGCGCGCGGTTTCTCCGGCGAACGCGACGGCCTACTCGATGCTGAAAGAGCAAATGGAAGATGTGCTGGAAACGCTGACCGACCGCGAAGCGCATGTGCTGCGGCTGCGGTTCGGCATCGGCGACGGTTATCCGCGCACGCTGGAAGAAGTCGGCGCTATTTTCCATGTGACGCGCGAACGCGTGCGGCAGATTGAAGCCAAGGCGCTTCGCAAGCTGCGCCATCCGATCCGTTCCCGCCGGCTCAAGTCGTTCCTGGAAATGGGGGCGCTGGCCGAAGAGGGTAACGGAGCTTAACACGGGCAGGGCAAATAATGAATGGAAACGGCGGAGGGAATTATTCCTCCGCCGTTTTTTATTGAAAAGATGTGGGCCGACCTGGGTTCGAACCAGGGACCAAGTCATTATGAGTGACCTGCTCTAACCACTGAGCTATCGGCCCATCCGCTTCTATTGTATCCGTCAGCCGTATCGCATACAATATAGGTTTCGGGAGACACTTTGGGCTCATAGCTCAGCCGGTTAGAGCGCTACGCTCACATCGTAGAGGTCACAGGTTCGAGTCCTGTTGGGCCCACCACTCGGTCTTTTTGGAAAGGGCAAAACAGGACGAGAAGGGAGCCTCGCAAACGCGACCTAATGGAAGCGTTGGCTGTGCGAGGCGGGCGGCGACCGGAGCGAAGCGGAGGCGCCGAGTCCTGTTGGGCCCACCATTTGAGCCTGTTGAAAGGGGTTTCATGGCGACAATCGTTATTACAGAGCAAATCAATATCCTTCGTGAGCTTCAGACGCTCGATGCCCAGCTTTACGCTTTACGCCGCCAGTTAAACGCCAAACCGGAACAGATCAATCAAATCAAAACCGTCCAGCAGCAGTTGGTTCAGCAGGCGCAGGCCATTGAGGCGCGTTATAAAGCGGCCGAACTCAAGAAAAATCAGAAAGAGATGGAACTGGGCCAGAAAGAAGAGCAGATCAAAAAACTGCAGGGCCAATTGTTTCAGCTGAAAACCAACAAAGAATATTCCGCGATGCAGCATGAGATCGAGGGGTTCAAAGCCGATAAATCGGTGTTGGAAGAAGAAATCCTCAAGCTGATGGATGAAGTCGAGCAGGTCAAGGCATCGATGGCCGTCGAGCGCCAGAATCTGAAAGCCAAAGAAACGGAAACGAACAGCCAGATTGCCGTTGTTGAGGCCGAAGCTCAGAAGCTGAAAGAATCGGCTGATCAATTAACGGCCCAGCGCGGCGAGATCCGCGTGAAAGTGGACCCCTCTATTTTAGCCAAGTACGAGCAGATCCTGGAGCGCAAGGAAGGTGTTGCGCTAGTTCCCGTCCGTGCAGGTTCTTGCGGCGGATGCAATATGTTATTGCCGCCCCAACTGATCAACGAAGTCCATATGGCGCAACGACTGGTGCTGTGCGAGGCCTGCGCGCGCATTCTGTATGTCGTCGACGCCGCCTCGTAAACGCTCCCCCCTCTATTTATTTATTGACGGCGCTTCCCGTGGAAATCCGGGTCCTTCCGGTGTTGGCGTTGCTATTTTTGAAAAAAAAGAATCGGCCAAGCCGTTGGCAGAGATCGCCGTTTATCTGGGCGAGACAACCAATAATGTGGCTGAATATTGCGCGCTGTTGGTCGGTCTGCAGGAAGCCGCCCATAGGTCTGCGCCGGCCGTCGAGGTTTTTACCGACAGCGAACTGCTGGCACGTCAGGTGACAGGCCAATACAAAGTCCGTGATGCCCGTCTGCAATGGCTGCACGCGCTGGTCAGGCATGCCGCCGCCGGTTTTTCTTCTTTTTCGATCACGCATATCCCGCGCGAGCAGAATAAAAAAGCGGATCGTCTGGCCAATCAGGCGGTTACGGCCGGAACCCGCGCCCCGGCGGCAAAGCAGGCCAGGCCGGACTCCGACAGTTCGGATCAGCTCACACTCTTTTGAACAGAACCGGTCTAGGCAATTCCCGTGGCCGCGCTGGACAGAATTACGAGCCAGACAAGGCGCGAGGAGGCAGGCGGTGCCGGAGGAGCGGCGCACCGTCAACGACGAGCAACGCCGTATGGCGACGGGATACTTTCCAGCCCGAAGGGTTTTGGCGGCAGGCCGCCGTCTCCGTCGGCGCTCTTCCTCGGTGGATTACTGTGAATACACCGTCGTCATCGCTTCTTGGATACGACGGCCTGGCGCACAAAACGCGGTTCACGCGAATTGCCTAGACCGGTTCTAATGGTATAATACGCTTTGGAGAGATGATCGGATGGTCGCTCCTCTATTTCGAAAGAAATGGAGGAGAGGAAAGTCCGGACTCCACAGAGCAGCGGAGTGGGTAATCCCCATCCCTCGTAAGAGGAGGATTAGAGCCACAGAGACGAGTCTTCATCCTGGAAACGGGCATGAAGGGTGAAACGGGCAATCTCTCCGCGGAGCAAGACCAAATAGGCCTTGGTAGAACGGCTCGTTCGTTTTCGCCGAAAGGCGAAGCCAGGGTGGGTAGGTTGCATGAGTGGCCTTCGTAAGAAGGTCATCGAGAGGAATGGCCATCGTCCGCTTGAATAAAGCGGATACAGAATCCGGCTTATAGGTTATCTCTCCTCTCATTAACCATAGAACAGAAACCGTTGAACAGGACAAGGAGGCGTTTTACGTTGCGGACCTTACATCGAGTGATGGCGCTGATTGGAATCAGTCTCTTTCTTGTCGGTTGCGGCACTGTTATGACCAGTTACCTCAAGCAGGACGGGGCTTGGTCCGCCGTTCAGCGGGTGGCCGTTCTTCCATTTAATGTTCCTTCCGAAAACCCGGTTCAACGGGAGTTGGTTACAGAACTATTTTCCCAGGAACTGAGAAAAACAGGCACCGTCGAAGTGGTCGATGTTCCATTAAATAGTCCGGTCGGCAGCGGTTTGATGGATATCAAACAAGTCGGCAAAGAATACAAGGTCGACGCGATACTGGTTGGCTCTATCGACGATACGCGCGGAACCGTGATCCATTTAAATGTTCAGGATGTCGCCACCGAAGAAGTGCTCTGGTCGGGCACCTATATGCTGGGCGGCCGCGCCGAATTTTTCAGCTTCACGACTCAGCAGCAGCAGTTTCAGAAAGGATTCCGCCGGTTGTGTGAACGGTTTGTGGGGGAATCCGGAGTAAAAGCTCCTACTAAATAATCTAAATACCGTTTTTTTAAGGGCGGGCTTACAAAAATAAGCCCGCCCTTTTTATTTGAACCGGTCTCCTAAATCCGCGTGAACCGCGTTTCGAGCGCCAGGCCTGCCGTATCCAAGAAGCGATGACGACGGCGTATTCACAGTAATCCGTCGAGGAAGAGCGCCGCAGGAGACGGCGGCCTGCCGCCGAAACCCTTCGGGCTTAACAGCCTGACTTCGCCATACGGCGTTGCTCGTCGTTGACGTAGTGCTTTGACTACGCCGGCCTCCTCGCGCCTTGTCTGGCTCGCCATTCTATTTAAGCGCGGCCACGGGGATTTAGGAGACCGGTTCAAAACCCTTGACAGTGGTAATTTCGTTGGTTAAACTACCCTTTGTGTGGAGCAAAGTGGTTTAAAGTGGTGATCTTGGTTGTGGGTGCCGTCGGTATTGCCTTTATCGGGGAGCCTCCTCTGGGGGAGAGGCAAGAACAGGCGGGTGCATCCACAGCCCTCTTTGGGCGGAAAAACGGGGGCGGTTCTAAACAGATCGTTCCCGTTCCGCTTTAAAAATTATGTTTTACGGCGAACACGAACATACCATTGATCGAAAAGGACGGCTGATCATCCCTTCGCGTTTTCGCGAGGCGATGAAGGAACATTATGCCGACCGGTTTGTCGTCACGCGCGGTTTAGACCGCTGCCTTTTTTTATTCCCCGAGCAGGAATGGAAAACACAGGAAAATAAATTCCGCGCACTCTCATTCACCAGCCAGGAAGCGCGCCGTTTTAACCGGTTTTTCTTTTCAGGCGCGGCCGAGCTGACCTGCGACCGGCAGGGGCGCGTGCTGATTCCTCTTTATTTAAAGGATTATGCCACCATCAAGCGGGATGTGATTCTGGTGGGCGTTTCAAACAGGATTGAAATCTGGGACAAGGACGAGTGGAAGAAGTTTTACGACCAGTTCAAGGAAAGCTACGAACAGGTCGCAGAGAAGTTGTTTCCGTCTCCATAAGGCATTGGAATATTCGCATCAGCCGGTGATGGTCCGGGAGGTGCTCAATGCATTGGCGATTCAGTCGGGAGCGGTGGTGGTGGATGCGACGGTCGGTTTGGGGGGGCACGCACAGGCGTTACTGCAGGCGATTGGCCCGAAGGGGCGCCTGATCGCGATTGACCGCGATGCGGAAGCGCTCGTGGCGGCCCGGCAGAGGCTGGAGCCGTTTGCGAAACAGATTATCTGGGCGCAGGCGCCTTTCGCAGAAACCGGCCGTGTGCTCAGCGAAAATGGCATAACTCATATTGATGCGGCACTGATGGATTTGGGAGTTTCTTCGCTGCAGTTGGACAAGCCGGAGCGGGGATTTAGTTTTATGCGGGAGGGGCCTTTGGATATGCGAATGGATGCCAGTCAGGAATCGTCGGCCGCCACGCTGATCAACCATGCCTCGCAGCTGGAGCTGACCGAATTAATCCGCGACTACGGCGAGGAGAATTTTGCCGGCCGCATTGCCCGCGCGATCGTTGAGCGCAGACCTTTTGTAACCACCACGCAGTTGGCCGAAACGATCCGAAAAGCCGTTCCTTCTTCCGGTTCTCATGGTAAAATTGACGCATCAACCCGGACATTTCAGGCGATTCGTATCGCTGTGAATGGCGAGCTGGATCAGTTGCATGAAGGGTTGGTGCAGTTGATTCAGGCGCTCAAGCCTGAGGGTCGTGTGGCGGTCCTTTCCTACCATTCATTGGAGGACCGCATTGTTAAAGTTATTTTTCGGGATCAATCGCGCGAAGGGATTATTGAGTGCATAACCCAAAAACCGGTCCGGCCGTCCGAAGACGAAGTCCGCGGAAATCCGCGGTCCCGGTCCGCTTCTTTACGGGCGGCAAAGCGGAAATGAGACGCTTCTTCGTCTGCCTGGTGATGGGAACCTGCGCCGCGTTGTTCTGCGTTCATCAGCGGATTTTGCTGATCCGGCTGGGTTACCAGGTTGAATCAACGGCAACGCTGCGCGACGAACTGCTCGATCAAAACCGTGTTCTGCAATACAATGTCTCGGCGTTGGAATCTCCCCGGATTTTGGACGAACGGTTATCGCGCCAGGCTGTGGAATTGGCTCCGGCGCAGTCGGTCGAAGTGATGACACCGCGGTTCCGCGTGACCGACGGCTCGGCTCCACAGCATCTGCAGACCGCTTCCGCGAAAACGCCCTGGTGGCAGCAAACGTTGGAGAGTGGAACGCGCTGGTTGGAAGAAAGCCGGCAGGCGATTGCTGCACCGGCGAAAGATTAAAAGCGCTCCTCATCATCCGTTCTTTTTAGGGTGTAATCACCAGTGTTAACCGCTGCGCAAAAAACCCGCGTTATTACGGTGGTCATGGGATTTCTCGTGATCGCCGCTTTGTTATGGTTTCGTCTGATCTGGCTGCAGGTTCTTTATCCCAAACACTGGATGCAGATCGCCCGGCGGCAGCATATTCAGGTCGTACCGCTTCCTCCCGTGCGCGGCGCGATTCTAGACCGCAATTTAAAACCACTGGCTGTTTCACTGCGGCTGACCTCGGTGTTCGCCGATCCCCGCCATATGAAAAATCCGCAGCGCGCGGCCCGGCTTTTAGCGCCCATCCTGAATCAATCGGAACCACTGCTGCTTCAGAAATTTTCACAGAGCAGGCGCGGTTTCGTCTGGCTCAGCAGAAAAATACCAAATGAGACGGGACGAAAAATCCGCGCGCTTAAACTTTCGGGCGTTCATCTGATTATGGAACCGCGCCGGTTTTATCCGCAGGGAACCATGGCAAGTCAGCTGGTCGGGTTCGCCGGCATGGACATGCAGGGGCTTGCCGGTTTGGAGCTGGCTTACAACCGGATTTTAAGCGGAGAGCCGGGCTGGCGGTGGCTCTCCCGCGACGCGCGCAGCCGCGCGGT
>JAHFFE010000008.1 GCA_023248155.1 Candidatus Omnitrophota bacterium
AACCAAAGGCGCGTTTTCGTTCAGCTTCACCGGCATCATCGTCGCGCTGATCATGGCCATCATCGCGGTCGCGATCGTGTCGGCGCTGTTGGCCGGCCTGCCGCTGATTTTGCAGATTTTGATCGCCAGCGTGATTTCCAATGTGCTGACCAGTTTGGTGATGGGCCAGGATCCGCTGCAGGGACTCATCGGCGTATTTATTGGGTTTATCTTCTCCTTTATCGGCGCGTTGATCGGCCAACTGTTTGGAATCGGCGGGGCCGCCGGCGGGTTGTCCGCGCTGGGCATCGGCCCGTCGGGCGCGGTGGCCGCCGTCAGCCAGGTGGTCAACGGCCAGCTGGTTCTTTCCATCAACCTGGTCGAGATCGCCAAATACATTATCCGGTCGGCCATCTATCAGGGAATCCAGATGGCTTTCGCGCAGTCCGATGACGAAAAATCCCATTTCATCGGCGCGTTCCTGGCTGTTTTCCTTTCCGGGCTGGTCGATATGGCCTTCTCGGGCAGTTTCAACCTGGCGATCCTTTTCTTTAATGTCTTCGCGGGGCTGTTCATGGCGGCGGCCACTTTGCTGGCCGACAAGGCTGCTAAAAACGGAAACCAGATGCTGGCCTCCATTATTTTGGATATCGCGCAGGGCATCCTGGGCATTATCTGGAGAGTTTTCTCGGGACTCTTCCTGGGCGGCGGCGGTGGGGGCGGCGGCGGTGGCGGCGGAGCAACTCCCAATGAGCAGGCCGAGGCCAACGCGCTGGCATCCCAATACCGCAACATGGCGCAGCTGGAGCAGTTGAGGGACTCGTCGGCCAAGTCGGGTGATGGCGAGATGTCCGTCTATTACGATTATCAGATATCACAGATTCAGTCCTACGTGGAGAAGTTCAACAGCCAGGATTTTGCCCGCGAGCGGTATGTGGCGACCGGGTCGTATGAGGCGGTTGACAAGAACCGTTTCTACTTTGATTTCAACCAGAACGAGGCCCGTTTACTGCCGCGACAGACCGACAACGCGTTTGATTTCGGCCGCGCATTCCAGGAAAGTGCCCGCCTGAGTTTGAGCGGGCAGAAGGATATCTCCAGCGTGACATTCTTTACCACCGGGCAGGATCTGGAGAAATTGGGCCGCCTGAAAGAGGTCGGGATTGATGTCAATCCGCGCCAGACAGGAACCGGTGTAGAAGTCATGTTGCAAGGAGCCCGTATTTTAAGCGAGGGCCTGACCGGAATCCGCGTGGATAAGTCGGGAGACACCAAACGGCCCGAGGTGACGCTGGAAGGCCGGCTGACCGTTTCCATTCAGGGCCAGCAGGATCTGATGGCGCGTTCTCTTCGCCTGGAACAAAATCCGTCCGGAACACAACTGGTGATCGCGCCCCAGCAGCAGCTCCAGAGCACCAACGGCGCCTTTATCTCGGAGAACAACAACACGGTTCGCCCGTTGACCGTCGAAGAGATGAAGGTGAGGGATCAGGACTTGCTCAAGAGCAAAGGTTTGAATCCAGATTTGGCCGATAAGTCGGTCAAGCTGGCAGACAGCAACGGTTCCATCAACAATTACACGCTCTCCAGCGCGGTCGATCTGCTGAGCGCGAATTTCAAATTGAATTTGAACCAGCGCGATATGCTGCTGATCAACCTGGCCGCTGTGGTTTCGACTACTCTGGCCGGTTCCACGCTGCAAATTAATCCCGAGTCGGTCAATAAAAACCTGTTGCTGAGCCAGGTCTCCAATTCCAATTCGGCCGTCTCGGCCTCTCTGCCTCTCGGGTTGGATCTTTTAACCAGTGATTTGGACACCAGTATTCTGATCGACGCGGTCAACAACTATAACTTCGCTTCGGCAATCACTGAAGGATTACAGAACGCGTTTGACAAGGCGAAAAATGAAGATGGGGTTCTGGGCGCGAATGAACTGAAGGCATCGCTGAACGATTCGTTGAACAAATTGCCGCAGTTCCAGGCGCTTGATCAATCGCAGAAAGAAGCGGTCGTTAATTTCCTGACCGATTCCATCCTCAGCGGATCAGAACAGCTTGATTTCGCCGTGATTACGGGTGTTTTGGATGGCGGTACTGAACAGGCGGTTCTCGCTCTTTCGGGTGAGCTTGCCAAAGCCGGCAGTCAGCTGTTTAGCGCCGGCAAAGAAGCCGCGGCTAATGCCCAACTCACCGGTGAAATTGACGCGGGAACCCGGAAAGGTATTCAGAGTTTCCTGGGGTCTGCCGAGTCGCTGGGTAAGAAAGAACCGGTAACGCCGCCGGTCCGCGTGCCGGGTCCTGCCGAGGGTACCCGTTCCGCCGGCCAAACGGCCGATCCGTTCGCCGCAGCCGGCGCCAAGGGGCGCGCCGCCGGTGTAGTCGAAATTTCGCCGGCCAAGACTGTTGCCCCCCGCAGCGGCAACGATTACACCACTTTGCGTGAACTGACTCAGGCGCGCGCCAACGCGCTGGAAACCGGCTACAAGGTCGCCGGTCCGAGAGTGGCCGAGCAGGCGATTGCCAACAGCTTTGTTAAAGGCGGCGCCTCGGTAGAGCAGGCGTCGCGGCAGGCGAAGATCCTCTTAAGCTACTTCGACCCGAACCAGGCGCTTACTGTCGCGCGCGCCATCAGCGGACAAACAGTGAACGCTCAGAACCAGCTCGTGGTCGCCGGAACGATTTCGGTGAAGGCGTTCAAGGGAGATGTGGGCAATACGCTTCGGCAGCTGCTGGGCGAGAACGCCAAAGTGAAATTTGAATTCAACTTAAAGAACAACCAGTTGTCCGTCAATTTCAAAGTCAGCCAGATTCAGGGCGCCAATAATGTGGGCCAGGCGCTTTTGTCGCAGTTAAGCGTCAGGATCAGCGCGCTGACCGGCGTCTCCGATGTGAAGGTTCAAATGCAGGTCGTCAACCAGTTTGCCCGACTGCTCGGCGGCGATAAAGGCCTTCAGCAATTAAAGACTTCCACGAACCCGAATGTCCGGAACCTGGCCAACGCGGTCATCAACCTGCAGAACAGCCTTAAACAGCTTTCGGAAGTAAAAGTTCAGGGCGCCAACGCGCTGCAGCTTAAGCAGACTGTTACCGCGGCGATCGAGAACTTCGGAAAAGCGCTCGCGCAGTCGGGCCTGCTCAAGGGCGACCTGCAGGTCAAGATGAACTTTGACGCCGCCAAGCAGGGCCAGCAGCCGAAGCTGACCGGCGTCGAAATGTCCGGCCGGTTCAACCTGCCCGGCGCCGGCAAAGATCTGAGCCAGGACCAGAAAAAAGCGATCGATGAAATTTTCACGACGCTGGGCAATAACGGCTCCAATGATTTCCGCGTGCAGTTGGCGCAAGCGCTGGGCATGAAGAGCATCGCGTTTAATATCGAGCAGAATTTTGGAATCGGCAAAAACGGCCAAAACGATGTGTCGACGAATATGCGCCTGACGCTTGAAATAAATCGCGAAGACAAATTGGGCGATTTCAACAAGACTTTCGGCGAGTTCATGTCGGAACTGTCCAAATTATCCAGCAATGTCAACAACGAAGACAAGCAGGCGATCGATAAAATTCAGGGTGTGCTGCGCGAACTGGTAGTAACGCTCAAGAATGATCCTGAGATCACAACCGAATTTTCATTTGACCATCTCAAAGATCAACTCAGCGACGTAGCCGATCGCATCAACAGCTTCACGATGGATGTCGGTTCTTCAGCGCTGGAGCGGGCCAATTTCAACCTGGACAAGACCGCTGTGGAGAGTTCTCAGCTCAAGGGCCAGCTCGATCAGCGCCTTCAGCAGGCCAAGATTAAACTGGATGATATCCGCAGCGTCGATGTCGAATTCAGCAACGGGCAAAAGAATGTTCGCGCGCTC
Source organism: Candidatus Omnitrophota bacterium (assembly GCA_023248155.1). Taxonomy (GTDB): domain Bacteria; phylum Omnitrophota; class Gorgyraeia; order 1-14-0-20-64-10; family 1-14-0-20-64-10; genus JAHFFE01. Next base: position 3,842 of record JAHFFE010000008.1, read on the forward strand.
GATCTCGATCGCGATCGCACGCTTACCGGCCAGCTGGGCGACGCAATCTTTGAACTCAAGAAATTACTGGGAGACAATCTCGATTTAATCCAGCTCAAGGTGGTTTTTGCCGATCCGGCTGAGGGCCAGAAAGAAGGGCGCGTGTTCCTGACGGCCGACCGGATCTATTCCGGCGACAAGACCCTCCCGCTGACGCTGGAAAATATTAAGGACATGGTCAGCTCTCAGCAGTACGCGCAGCTGCTCGCGAGTGCCGGGGATGGCGCGCGCGATCAACACTTAAGCATTACCGTTGACCTTGAAACAAAAGATGTCCTCTTGAAGGGTGAAGATTTCACGGCCCGCTTGAACCAGAACAGCTGGCTCGCCTCCACCGGCGTCAAGCCGGTCATTGCCGGGCTCAAGGCCGACGACGCCGCCATCAACCGTGCCCGTAATTTTTACGCCTACGCGAAAACGCTTACGCCGCTTAACGCGGGAACCGCTTCCGAACGGAAAGATGTTTTAGTCGGCGGAACCATCGGCGGAGTTGCGCAGGCGCTGGGAGCCTCGCCCGATTCCAAGGGATTACTTTTCGGCAACTTAAGCCCGGACCAGAAAATCCGCCTGCAGATCAACTTCCCGGCGAATACCGTTACCATTTTGCCCGAAGGGCAGAATGCCGCGTTTGCCGCGATAACGGTCAACTTGAAAGCCAACATCGCGCAGGTCGCCTCCTTCGCGCCTCGTTCGGCGGATATTTACCAGGTTACCTCGCAGCAATTCCTGAAGCAGACCGTCGAGCTGTACGACTTGCAGAATAATCGGATCGGCACCGCTTACCGGTCGGACATGGGCAGCGGATTGGTTCGCCGCGATTCTCCTGATGCCAAATATTATGACTACGACGGCGCGCGCGGTCCGCAGATCGAAACGCCGCTGGGCGTCGCTCTGGCGCAGGAGATGAAATCGGCCGGCGAAACCACCGCGATGGTGGCCCGCCCCGACGGCTCGTTCTGGGAAGCGCACTTCGACGCGGCGACCGGAAAAGTGGATGGACTCGGCGTCAAGGGATTGGACGCGCAGGGTAATACGGTCTATCGCCAGGATCTGGCCTATACCGGCACGATCGGTTCCCCCGATTCCGTCATGGCGATCGGCGTCAACGCGCAGACGCGCGCCACGGAACTGGCTCGGCCCGGCGAGTTCGTCGAATGGCTGACCTACAGCCATACGATCGAAACCCGAAACGGACAAGAGATGGTTTCTTCGATGCCGGCCATTTTTGTCCAGCGCGGCACGGTACAGATCAACGAGCAGGGCGCTTCGTTGAAGGATGTGAAATATTTCAATCCGGGCGTGGGCGGCAACGAAGTGTTCCATACGGCTGCTTTTGACAGCCGCGGCCGTTTGACGCCGCTTCTGACCAGCGCCAAAGAGGCGAACATCCACGGGTTTGCCATTAACGCCAGCCAGACCGTTGCACGGCGCAATTACATTCCGGTTGTCACCAAGCTTACGCCGTCGGCCGAAGGCGGGTTCAAGATTGTCGTCGAGGTGCCGGGCGCTGCGGCCGGCCAGGTGATTGCCGATGCCGGCAAGATGGAACGGGCTTTCTACAAGAACGGTTCCGCCGACAAGCCCAACAGCGTCTTTATTGAGCACCGCTGGATAGTCGGCGCCGATGCCACCATTAATTTGAACCAGGGACAGGCCTACGGCCATCTGGGCAACACGCAGTGGGATACCTTTAATATGCGCCCCTTCAGCTCCGGAAAGACCGCGGAATCTTTCACAACCCAGGAAGTTTATTCCCGCCAGGGATTGACGATTGCCGGAACAGCCGCCATTCCCATGGCGGATGGGAAAGCGGCGTTTGTCGATGTGAATTACAAGACCGCGTCTATCCCGATCTCACGGGACGGTGTCTCGACGGTCCGGGCGTACAGTGTCGGCATCATCCAGGATGTTTCCGATCCGGCTGCGTACAAGGACCGCTTCGCGGTGACCTCCGCCCACGAAGGGCTGTTCTTCGATAAGAATGGCCAGCTGGTTTCCGCGCAGTATCGGCAAGAATATCCCATCCAGAAAGTTTTTGACGCGAATGGGAATTTCTCCTCCGAGGGTGTTGCCCGCACGCTGGCCCAGCTCAACGGTTTTGACCCGGGCATGGATCCGTCGCAGCTGAAAAATATCATGGTCGAGCAGGGCCTTGAGAACGCGGCGATCTTCCGTACCGATGAGGGCCGCGTCTCCGTGCAGGTCGAGGACGGTTCTTTCCGCCCCGCGACCGCCGTGGAACTGATCGGCCGCGGCCGGTGGAATGAAGGAGCTCTCCTGCCGGGTGTCCAGCAAGTCAGCGGTTTGACCGGTTATACCGCCGGCCAGCCGGGCGGAGAAGCCAACCTTCAGGTGACCTACGACCTGGTTCAGGTTGCCGCGGGTGTTTGGCGGCCTGCCAATATGCGCGACACGCAAACCGGCCAGGCGTTGCCGGAAGGAACCAAGCGATACCTGCTGCTTAAAGAAGGAGTCGATGTGGCCACCTCGCCCGATCCGGAACAGTGGCCGGCTTTCTTGCAGCAGAGCCGCGACAATATGCCGTTATCGGAATTGTCGCTCCAGACCCAAAAGATGGATCTTTATCAAGAGCTGACCATTCTTAGGGGCGGGGCTGTGGATCTGGGCATTGTCGCCAATCAAAACGGACAGGCTATACCGCTTTTTGCCGATCAATATGGTTTTGCGGTTGAAGGATCGGTCCGTCAGGTGGCCGTCCGGTTTGATGATCCGCTCTCCGGCAAATCGCAAACCGAGAATGTTTATCTGCAATATAACCGCGATGCGAAGGGCGATTGGCAGATGGTTACCTACTGGGCCACGGACAAGGTTCGTTGGGATGCCGGCCTGAAAGATAATGTGACCGGTCAGACCGTTGGCGGGTATCGCTATAACGAAACACCGCAAGAGCGCCAGCAGTTCGGAAAAACGCTGGTTCGTGTTGATGGTCTGGTCCGGCGCGATGAAGCCGGCAACCTGAAAATTTTGGCGTTGGGCGGGCTCAATACCGAAAAACTGCCGGCGCTGTCTGTCTTGACCAACAACGGTATGCGGCAATTTGAGGATGTTCGTGTCCGGTTCTATACCGATTCGACATTCCATGAAGTTTCGGCCGGGTCCAAGGTGGGTGGTGTCGGTTATGAAGCGAAGGTCGATGGCAAATGGGTTCCTCTGCATCAGCTGGGTATTGTTCCCGAGGGAATTGATACCGACCGTTCCACGGTGCTGGCGCTGGAATCAACCAAGATCTCTATTGCGGTAGACGCGCAAGGCAACTTCACGCTGGGTAAATCGACCGAGGGGCTTAAAGATCTTAACGGTAAGCCGTTGACCGGTTCGTTAGTCGGCCACCATTCGGAAGGCAACTTTAACCTTTATGTTGGCAAGGGCGGCCAGGTCTTTTATCAGGGTGCCCGAGCAGCAGAAGGTTCTGTCGGTTATCAGCGGGTGGTTCAGCCGTTCATCGCGCAGATTCAATCTCAGGGCAGTTATGGAACCGGTTACCCGGTGCAATATCTGCCGTCTGAAAATCTTGAAGGCTATCGGGATCTGATTGCGCAAGGTTTGGGACTCACTACCGAGCAGATGACTGGACTCTACCCGCAAGGGAAAATTTCAGAAGCTTTCTCCAATCCGGTTATTTCGTTGGCCGACGCCAATATCCGCGTTACGGTCGATGGCGGCACTTATGGCCGCCAGTTGCCGGGCGAGGGTAACCATCTGGAAATGAACACACAGAATGGATCTTCATTCTTGTTAAGCGGCCAGTCGGGGTTGGATCTGGTTCTCGATCGAACAGAGCAAAGCGTGGGCGCCAACCGCTATACGATTTTGTCCGAATACAACGGAACAGAGGGTGCCACTGTTAAACTGGAAACGCCGTTGGTCATCCACGAATTTTCGGAGCAAATCCAGATTAACCCGAAGGCTGTCGCTGAGATTCGGAATTTATTTATTCGCGGCATGGAACGGTTCAAAGGTATGGCTGCCCCTGATTTTGTCAGCGCGATGAAGGACGAATTGCAGAATTCGGTCAGCCGCTTGACGGCCAGCGGCGTTACACAATCGGTTGAGCCGGTCTACCGCGTTGTTTCGCGGTTTGAACAGCCGGCGCAAGATCCATTGACCAGCCGCATGGAATTAACACCGCTCAACGGCCGTATGGTTACGCCGGCCATCCAGGGTGATTCACTCAACCCGGCCTCGTCCATTTCCCTGATGGGAACCAATTACGCTGTTGGTTCCAAAATTGCGTTTGAAGGCCGGCCTGAGGGGCTGACATTGGCCACATTAGAGGAAGGCCGTGCCTGGAAATCGACCGTGGTTACTAATACCGATTTCTTAAAGGCGGTTGGTCTTGAAAAGAACCAGGCGGTCGTAGTGATGCAGCACTATACCTCGGGTAATACGCGCGTGCCACAGGTATTGCGTTCTATCAGCGTGGTCAATCCGTCTACCGGCAATAGCGAACTAATGAGCTATCGGTATGATCCAAAATCGGGCGCCGATGTTGGAAGCGGCCAGTTTAGCCTGCCATTGAACAGCACTCTGGAGTCGCTCCAGAAACAGTTCGGTTCTGTGGATGTTGATGGTTTCGATGCCGGTGCCGGGTTAGAAGTGGTTGGAATGACTGATCTGCCGAAGATGACTGCCGTTGCTCTGCGCGAGCAAGGGCAAGAATTAACGCTCGGCATTCAGCGGCAAATGGCTCCGCAATCCGACCAGATGCTCCGGTTTACGGCTGGCATGGAAGCGGTTCTACCAGGATTGCTTGGCGAACTCGACCGGCAGGGTGTTTCTTTAGAGGCGTTCTTGGGTGCCACTGAGTACGGTCCAACCTATTCCGGCATGCTAAATCCTGTTTTAGCGGATGCGGCTGACGCTTCCTCCAACAGGGAATTGATCGGCATCGCGGTGCTGGCGCCGGAAGTTACGCCGGTTGGCCGGCCGGTTCTGCAGCAAGCGCTGGTTCAACAGCTTTGGCTGGGCCGCAATGGTCAGATCGCTTATGACATCGTTAGCGGACGTGACACGGCGGTGGAATTGGTTCAATTCTTCGATCCGAAAACCGGCCAGCAGGGCATCGTCACGAACGATCGCACCGGCAACTCCATTTTCTTTGCCAAGGGAACCGAATGGATCATGCCGATGAAAGATACTCCTACCGTAGATATTGCATGGAAAGCCGAAGCGTTTAAGGTGGAAGGAATTTCTCTAGTGCTCGGCCAGCAAACGGCCTGGTTGTTTGATACCAAGAATAACCGGTTTGCCCAGTTGGAAATTAATGGACAAAAAACACAGCCCGACAGTAATGGCTGGGCCCGCATTAATGAGGGCGATATCTATCAGCTCAGCCGCGACGACGATCCCCGCCGTTTGGAACGGCAGAAAGACGGATCGCTGGCTCCCACCATTGTCTCAACAAACACACTGCCACCTTCGATGCGCGCCGACACGCTTCCGGTGGCGGAAAAGATAACACCCGAACAACAGTTGGAGCAGTTGAAAGCTTCTGTGAAAAATGTCCGCGACCAGTTGGGTGAAGCGTTAGGTTCCGAGAGCGCTCCCGGAAAACTGCAAACCCAGACGCGCGAACAGGAAACCCGGCTTGCGCATCTGTATGGACAGACACAGGAGCCCGGTGTCCAGCAATCGCGCGACCAGAAACCGCCGGTTAAGCTGGAGGATAAACAGCTGGCTTTGTTGGTTGGTACGGCTGATGAATATGTGAAACAGGTCGATGCTTTCCTGAAAGACGGCAAAGCGCTGTCGGAAGACAAAATGAAGGCGCTGTTGGCTTCCGGCAACACGCTGTTGGAGAAAACCAAAGAATACCTTGGCAACAAAGATTTCCAGGAACAGTTCGCGGTACTGCAAAAAGCTTCAGGCCAGATGGACAAGCAGCTGACCAAACTCGAGCAGGACTGGAAAGACGCCAAGATGTCTCCCGAGCAGAAACAATATCTGGGCGCTCAGCTGCGATTTATGACGGAACAGCAGGCCACGCAGGCGATCCTTTATAGCAAGGCCCAGCCGCTGGTTGCTTACCAGGAAATGTACCGCGCGGTTACCGAAATCCGGCAAGAACTGGGATTGCGGGGCGAAGGGTTTGCCACGCCGGTCGCCCTGCCCGATTCGCTGGCAGAAATCGGTTCCCGGCTTGAAGTACAAGCGCGGGTTATGGATGGTCTGGAAGAACGCCTCCAGGGTTTGCCCATCGCCAAACAAACGGAGATTCTGAACGGATTAACCGAACAAACCAAAGCGCTCAATGCCGATCTTGGCAAAGCGTTGGACGACAAAGGAATTCAGGAAAATCTGGGCAAACTGGCTTCTGATCTTGAAACGATCGTGCCAGATGTTCTTCTTCTTAAGGGCCGCGTCGACAGCTGGGTCAGTTTGGGCCGTCCGGCCAGCTTCACCGTGGACGGCGTTGATCTGCGTGTTGAGGCCGCGAGTATCGGCTCCAAGCTCGATTCATTGCGCCAGGCTTATCCGGTCACTCGACTGGGCGAACTGGTTGCCAATGTCCAACGCAATGCCGGTGATCTTGCGGTCCAATGGAACGAAAAGAACACGCTGTTGGTTCCGATGCTGCAGCAGCAGGCCGCGCAAAGCGCATTCGAATCCAAATATAAGCAAGTAGCTGCTCCGTTGATGGCTATCTACGGCAAAGTCTACGAAGCGGTGGATCGCGTTTATGACAAACAGGCCGAAGGGTACATCCGACGAATTGCCGAAAGCACGGCGATATTATTGGAAAAATCAGCAGGAATGGAAAGGGCAGAGGCCACTCTTCGATCGATTGATCAGGCGAAACTTGGAAGTGATCAGCCCGCTTTCCAGTCCAGTCAGGAAAAGAATCTTGCGCGAACCGCTGATGCGCTAAAACCGGAAATTGCCGTCCTGAAAAAAGAGATCCAGACTGAACAGGCCGCGTTGCACGCCATTCGAGTGGAACAGCATGCTGCGTGGGACAGAGATGCTCCTCAGCAGGTTCTTTATAAAATTGATGAGAATGGCGAAAAAGTCTATTTACGAAAAGATATGGCTGCTACCAATGATGTTGCCAAGCGGACCAATGACACGGTTAATACGCGGGTTTTATACAGCATTCCGAATGAGAAGACGAAGTCCTGGTTAGAGCTGAATGCCGGCTCTTTAGCGGTCGGTTCCGCGGATGGGAAGATCGCTACGCGCTATGTTTTGCAGCCGGCCAAAATTGATCCGGCAAACGAGAATACGGTCTTAGCTCCGGAACGGATGTTGCGCATGACCGATTACGATCCCTCTAAAGATCCACAGCAGCGTGTTCATGTTGAGGAATCGTTGGGTGAAATCCGGTACGACAGCAATAAAAACTCCAAAGAACTTCCATTTGTCGGAAGTTTCAAAGATCCGGAGAGAGCCGGTCGGAATATCCGGCTGCTTTCAGAAACGAAATTCCTGAATCCCAGAGAAGCTGTTCGGGTTGAGCGCTTCAGCGGAGAATCCATCTACGAGCAGGCGGCAATTCAGGGAATGGATAAAGAATTACAGCAACAGTCGTTTATCGACATTAATAAAATTGACACGAACAAGAATAAATTCCTTGTCAACGCGCGCGCTACCTATATGCGCCTGGCGGAGAATGTTCCCGGATATGCTGATTTGCGGAACCGCGCCAATATCGCCCAGCAGGAAACCCGCCTCTATTCAAATATAACCGATAATCCTTACCGGGGTACGGTTTTGGCCAGTGACGCCTACGGCATTTCTCGCGAACGGATCACTCGTGCGGATGATTTTTACGAAGAAACTAAATTTGTTGGACCCGGCGCTACTGAATCGTATCGGATAGAAAAAGCAACCGGTTTGGCTGATGGAGCCACGCATGTTGCCAAGTATGTTTATACCTATTACGACGGAGAAAAAGCAGTCAGTAATTACATTCGCGGCTCAGAAACATTTATTAAGGCTCCGGACGGAATCCGTCGCGGAAGCGATGTCCATCCTGATCAGTATGTAACGCCGTTGAATCCGAAACCCGTTGAGTTGGCAATGATTAAAGCCGGCGACCCCAAGAAGGGGTACACGCTGGACCCGTATGGCACGAGCGCTATGAAAGATTTTGTCGCGGCGCCGGCCAACATTCCTTTTGGAGGCAGTGAAGGCCGTATCTTGGCGCAGGTCGCCGAGATGCCGCAGTTGAAATTCAAGAGCGAGGCCTCTTTGAAAGAGAATGGCGTAGAGATCTATGAAGCGAGAACCAAAGTCGAAAAAGCCGAGCAATTAAAAGTCCGCGACACGGGATTCATGCAGATGGACAGCAGAGTTTATGGCGAATCGGGTGATACCACCGGCAATATCCAATTCGTGGTTCGGAAGGATGATTTCGGAAATCTTCATGTCGATACCAAGGAAAACTACGCGTTTGTAAAAGGCGTTTGGGTGAATGCGCGTGTTTTGGCTGTGGGACCGGTGGCGACTTCTATCTGGAACGAAAAACGGTATAACCCCAACCATGTCCAGATTGAAGGCGGAGAGCGATTTAGCCCTGACCAGCTGAATGCGTCTTATTCACGAATTGAGATTAATAAGGCTGGAGACGCGGAAGAGCGCGTTTATTACGGCAGAACACTGCTCAATTCCGAAGAACAGAAATTGAACTATCCCGATAAACCGGACGAACAGGTGATTGCCGGAATTTATAACAAGTTGGATGGAAGCTTTACTGGTAATACCCGAATGATCGTTCCTTATTTTTCTGATCCGAAGGGCTTTGTTCCTTTCCAGATGCTGTATGGCGCTTTCCATGTCGATCAACTCGGGCGTTGGGCGGCCGGTCCGGATGGGAAGGTAGATACTTTCATGGGAAATATGACGCCCAACCAGTTTGCCTGGACAACGGCTGTATTTCGCGAGGCGCTTATTTTTGAAGTCGGCGGTTTAGCGATGAAAGGTCCTACGCTTGGGGGAGGTATAGGCAGAGGTTATCAGACGGTTGTTGGATGGTCTGCTGGTGCTGCCAGCCGCCGTGCGATTGTAGGACTGGGAGAGCAAGCTTTTGTTCAAGGTGGTAAAGCATTGTCCGAAGCGGGTATTTTGGTGGGCCGTTCTGCTGCTGCGCAAGTCTATACGCGGGCCTATTCCAACGCGGCTGCGCGGCTGTTGTTTAAACCGGTTGGCCAGACGGTGGCAACGCTGGCGGATGACTTGGCCGTAGCGACCGTATCGCGAATCTCGGCGCAGGTGAGTGTCCATGGCGCCGGGTATCTCTCCGCGAATATTATAGGCCGTACCGGTATGCAGATAGCGACACCGTTCCTGACCCGGCCGGCAATGTCATGGCAGGCGTTTAGAGAAGGCGCTGGTCAGTTCTTTAGCTCAGGGAAAAATGGATGGGTTTCTCCGGAAAATATAAAAACACTACTTATCCGGACGCCGTTAGATATTCAATTCAGGATGAACCCCGCCTTTTCGCTGGCATCAAACCTGGGATTGCTGATTTCTGACCGGATGGGGACTCCGATGGTAAATCAGTATGGGTTGCCGACCTCCAACGGATTTTTCTCTACTCATTTCGCTGCCGACCGGCATGGCAGCGAAAATCTCTTTACCGCTGAGAGCTGGAAAAATGCTGTTATGCTGACCCCGATTATGTTCGCGTCCCAGCCGATTTCCAGAGCGTTGGGCGGATTGATCGGGTTTAACCAGTTGGCTCAGCTTAAATCGGCAGCACATTCTTCAGTGATTGCCCAGTATTCGGTCCTCTATATGGATATGAAAGTTCTTTTGCCGGCCGCCGAGGGCGTGATTGTTTCGGGATTGGAAACGGTGGGAATTCCTTCCAAAGTAGAGGTTTTTGGGTTCTCTTTCAGTCCGTCTGGTTTGATTGCTCAGGTGGTTTCTTTTGGTATCATTGCGCCGCAAATTACACCGAATGCCGGGAAAGCCGCGTCGGCAGAAGTTTTAAGAACCGAGTCGGCCGATGCCGCGGCGGGCGCTTCCAGAGCGTTGACCGATATCGCCGGCCGTGAAGCCAGAAACCAGCAGGCCGTACCGCCTGCGACCGAAACTTTGGCCGGAACAGGAGCCGTTCAAGAAACCGTGGCTCGGCAGGTGGATATGGCAGAGCAAACGCAGACGAGCCAGCAGACGCGGACTGTTGCGGAAACTGAAACACCCGAATTAATCAGACTCAGTGATACGGCGCGGGAGCAGGTACCGGATGCCGAAGGCACCTTGAACCGATTGCTCGTTCTTCCGGTGACATCCGGAAGTTCTGCGACCGGAGCGGAATTAGCCGATGTGACAGGATCTTTGCGCGCTTATTCGGGAGAGGCACGCGCCGGCGCCGGCGATTCCACTTTCCGCGGCGCGCTGCGCCAGGGTGTGGAACATGCCATGGGGATGCTGCAGTCCTGGTTGACAGGCCGTTCTGAACCCGGTAAGGCGCCAACGGCTACCGAACAATTGGATCTTTTGACTGCCGTGGATAATTTAGCGCAGGCGGTTGAAGCGACAGGTCTTGGGCGAAAACTGGGCGACAAGCTGGGTGATCTGGCAGGGCAGGCGGCAGGGTTTAAGACTCCGGAATTAAATGCGCTGGCTCCGTCTGCCGCGGCTCCGGCCTCGATTAGAGCGCTTAATTTGGGTCAATCGTTGCCGCAGAATCTGCAAAACGCCGGTGTTGCTTCTTCACGGGTCGCCGTTGTCGCCGGAAAACTGGGCGAAGTGGTTGCTCGGGTTCCCGATCAGATCAGACGGATTTCAGGCAGCAGCCCTGAAACCGCGGCTGTAATTACAGTGGCGATAACCCGAAGCGTCGCTTCCTTGGCGCGCTTTGTGCCGGAAGGGGATGTTCGCTCCCGGCTGGTCCAGGCCCCCAGAGCGGCCGCTGCCGAAATGGCGAAAATAACGCCGCGGCAGGAAACGACCCCGCCAACCGTTAAAGTTGCCGCTGCTCCGGAGACAACTCCCGCGCAGCCGCAGACTGCGTCAACATCCGACGCGATTCAGATCCGTTCCGTTGAAAACGGAAAAGCGGAAGAGATACGGATCAAGCTTGATTCAGACCGTTCGAATGTTTCCTCAGCGACCGATCTTTCCGGGCGGCTTACGCTGACAGTAGACACGAAAGGCAACCTGACCATTTCCGCCGAAGGAGAATTGCCGGCCGAATTGCGTAACAGCCGTGTCACCCTCACGCAAGATGGTAAGCCGGTTAACTCAAACGGCCGCGAATTAAACGGTAAAGTAACGCTCGGGTCTTTGCTCGATAAACCAATTCAGGTCAATACCGATAAAGATTCCGTAAAGATCCGAATCAACAGCGGCAAAGAAGGAACTTTTGAGGAAACTGCTCAAAAAGCGGCGGATAAGACAGCTGAAACCGCGCGTCCGCGCGAGACCGAGCCGTCCGCTCGTCCGAAAGAATCGTCGTTCCGCGATCAGGTACGCGCTGTGTTTAACGAAGCCGGCCGCGATTCGGACCAGCAATCATTTGTTACGCAGCAGGATGTTGTTCACAGTACATTCGACGGTGTTCGATCCGAATTCAACCAGTTAATCGAGCAGGCCGCCAAAGCGGCCACGCCGGAAGCGCGGCAGGCGCTGCTGGAAAAGGCCGTTCAACGGCTGGATCAGATGATCACCGTGGCCGAAGAAGCGCTGGGAGCCATCGGCCGTAAAGGACTCAACGCCGCCGAAACCGGCAAGCTGGTGAACCAGCTGTTTGAAGATGTTTCGAAGGGGTATGACTTGCTGGCCGATACCGCGCTGGCTGCGGCTGAAGCGCGCGGAGGGAACGCGTCCGGACTGGTGGCTTCGATGGGTCAGTCGTTCAGCCGGATGGCCGATTTCGCGGGCAGCGCGGCGCGTCTTCTTCAGCAGGCCGGCGCGAAACCGAGTGAGCTGATCACGCTGATCGGAAAAACAGCGGAACGGCTCATGGGCGCCGATGGCAAGAGCGGTTCGTTTGGAAAACTGCTGGCAATTTACGATGCCGTTGTAAAAGACGCGAAGGCGACCGCTGCCCAGCGGACCGAAGCCGTTGTTGGAATTTCCACGGCTGAAGCCAGCCTGGGCCGGTATGTGGAGAGATCATTGCAGACGGCCAAAAATGCCGGAATCAAAGTCAATGCCGAAGCGCTCGGCAACATGTTCTATGAATCAACCAACGAATACACCAGCCGCATTGAGCAGTTGGATGTCAATAAGTTCGGTGAGTTAACCGCCAATCAGGCCGGTCAACTGTTCGGCAATGAACTGGCCGCGATGGAATCGGCGCGCGACGCGTTTGCGGCGGTCCGTTCATCCGGAGGAAAAGTGAACCTTGGGCGGGATGGAAAACTGTTCGGCAGAATGGCAACCGCTGTTAGCCGGCAGATCACCGCGGTATTTGCCCAGACGAAAGCCGGCTCCGAACAGTTCTTCGCCGCGGTCGAGGCGTCGTCGCGGTTGATGGAAGATACCCGGTCGCTGGAGCAGGCCAGATTGTTGGAGAAGGGTGCCGCCGGCGATTTAATCCGTTCTCAGATGAAGACGCTTTCTACTGCGTTGGATAAATTGGCTGGAGGCAGTAACGAAATAGTTGCCGCCGGCCAGGAAGCTGAAACATTATTTGTTTGGTTTGAAGCGCTCGTCGGCAGCGACGTTTGGTCCGGGTTGGATGCAAACCAGCGCGCTGTTATTCTTGGTTTCTCGATCGAAGCGCAAGCATCGTCTCAGCTGGCTGGTGTTCGCAGTGAGGAACAGCATGCCCGCGCGGGTGCTATTTTCCCGCAGCAGGCTACTCGCGGCGCTGGAGCATTCCGCAGCCGGTTGCAGAATGAGGTTCGGAATCTATTCAGCGATCCCAACCTTTCTGCCGACAGCAAACTTGAGTTGGCTAACCGGGTTGACCGTACTGAGAAGGCGACCCGTTTTGACCGCGCGACCCTTCGCGCCAAGAACCAGGCGCGCGCTCAGGCGGCCGATGTGTTTGCTGACCAGGCGCGCGACAATGCGGGAACCGCGGCCGGTACGGCAGCTGCCGTTAAATGGGCAATCGCTCGCCGGACGCCGGCCGCCGATCGCCTGTTGGAATCGACCGGCGCTACGCGGTCCGATAAATCGCGCGGTTCTCCGGAGGATCTGGCTTCTCGTGCTGCGCAAGCCAATACCCCCGAATCCCGCCGTGCTGTTTCCGAAATCTGGGCCTCATTAAAACAGGAACTTCGTCAGCGCTCCGACTTTACTTCTGAAAGAGAACTGGATCTCGACAGCCGCCTCTCCGGCCGCGCTCCCGAAACTCCGCGCGAATCGCCGCAGGAATTAATCGCGAGAACGGCTCCCGCTCTGAACAAAGCGGCGCAGGCCAAGTTGCAGAAAGCTCCCGTGGAACCGGTTGAAGTGGTTCGCATCGATAAGGCGGGCCGCAACGCGCTGCCGGGCTTGAAAGAACTTCCCAGCGGAAAAGACAGAGACACAATCATTGAAAACAGGATCCAGTCGATGTCCGATCAAAAACGGCTGGAAACGCTGACCAAGCAGACTGAGATTGGCACCAAAGACGGAACCCCTGTGCTCGCGCTGCAGGTTGTCGAGGGCGATCGCGGATTCTTAATCTCTCTGGATTCCCGCCTCTCCACCGGCGGCACGGTCCGTCAGCGCGTTGCCACTGAGCTTGTCCGCCGCGCTGAGGTACAGATCCTTAGCAAGAGCCAGTTAGAAACGGTCTTCCGCCAAATGCATGCGGACAATGCCTCCGGGAAAACGATAGAACTTCCCGGCGGAAAATCACTGCCGAATATTGCGGCGGTTCGCGAAGTGATTGATCAGGTGGTGGAAGGGCCGGTCCGTCGGGTCGTTGAGGGAGATGGTTTGCAGGCACTGTTTAAATCAGGCTCGGAAATCGACACGCTCTCTAAAAAGATTGGCGAGCAGCTTGACCAGAAATTGCCTGTGGTCGAGGCCACGATAGTCTTGAACGACCGGCCCACCGATGTTGTGATGACCAACGAACTGGCACGTGAGATAGTGAAAAAACTGTCCGAAATCCGGAAGCCGTTTTACGCGAAAGAAGCCGAATCGGCCGTGACAACGGTACTGGAAACGGTTGTGATTCCGGAGGGCGCGACACCGCAACAAAGAACCGCCGCGATTGTTTCCGCATTGACCGGCAAGATTATCGAGCCGATGAAAGCGGCCAAGCCGGATGCGACCAACGGACAGGATATCGTCGTTACGATCACCGCCGATGGAACGGCCCATAAGGCTCCCCGCGCAGATTTTGTGAAAGCAATGGCCGGCACTATTGGCGCGGAAGTAGCCGAGCGATTGGCTTATGAAGGAAAATTGGATCAGCTTACTTCTGATCAGACGAAAGAACTGGTCGGCAAACTTTCTGATACCGTCCGGTCAGTTGAAGCTGAAACGCTCGATGGATTGCGCAAAGGATTATTTAATGACGAGCAGATCATCCTTAACGACGCGGCCGATAATGCCATCCGCGGTGCCATTGTTCCCGTACTGGCGTCCAGAGCTGAACAATTGGCGAGGGAAGAGTTAGGGCAGACCGATCGGATTAATTTCCATAAGCCGGCGGAAGGCAAAGATTCATTAACGGCTTTAAAGAATACCGAGACCCGGTTGCTGAATGAAACCGGCACTGCCCGCGGCAGCCGCGAACATGCGGTGATTCTGATTGATTCACTGCCGCGTTTATTCGAGCAGAGCCAGCGCAACGGTCTGGCGTTGTCCGGGAAAGCGCTGTCGGAAGATCTTTCGAAAGAAATTACTGCCTCGGCCGATTTTCATGGCCAGCTAGCCCGCGATGCTCGAACTCAATTGGTTAACAGTTCTGAAAACCATACGGCGTTTGGCTCGAACGAGCAGGTCAGTTCGCAGATTGACCGCGGCTGGAATAATATTTCGATTGATCGGACCTCTCTGAAACAGGGACAAGTCGATCATTTGACCAGTATTGTCCGGCTGGAAGCGGCCGGTTTGGTGCGCGACGCGCTGGAGCCGTTTGCCGTATCGGGAGCTACGCAGGATCAATTTAATAAGGCCGGTCTCACGCCCGCGTTTATCGAGCGGTTGGGCTATGACAGCGATGGTTTGAAACTGGAGAGCGGTAAGACGGCCTATGCTCCCGAAACCGTTCAGACTGTTCGTGGAAAAGTGGATTCGGAAGCGCGTGTCCGCGTGCGGGCCGAACAAGTTCGGGACCTCAAAGGTTTCCCATCGATTCGGCCTGAGCAGTGGGCCGCGATCCGCAATATCGCCATGGGCGATAAATATTCCGTAGAAGCGCTCTCGACCGGCGGTGGGAAAAGCTCATTTGTTTCTCCGGTGCTGGCGGCTTTCATTTATGACACCACCGGTGAGAAGGTCGTCGTGGTCTTCAGTGATGCCGGATTAATGAAGGCCGGTTATAACGATGCCGCCCGCGTATGGGGTGTCGGAAAATATTCAGACAAGCCTGGGTTGACCACCAATGGAAAGAGCGACGGACCAAAATTCGACGTCTATCTCCACGAGACCGGACATATTCCTGAGCGGCTCGATCCCGAGCTGGAAAGTGCCAATATCATCTACACGACGCTTGAAGGTCTCAAGTCGGCCTCGTTGGCCGAGAAACTGGGGACTTCTCCTAATGCGTTCGAGCCGTTCCGGCAGGCCAACTATCTGATTGACGAGTTCGACACGCTGAAGCTTGATCCCGATCTGCAGGGAACGCTGCCCGGCAGCGGCATTACGCTGGCTCAGTTTGGACATGTGCAGACCCAAGTGGAAACCGTGGTCCGTTATATCCGCGCCACCTACGGTGAATCCGCCGTGGAAAATTTCCGGGAAGGCAAAGGCGGTAATGGTCTGAGTAATTCCATCGAGCAGTCTCTTACCTATACGGAAACTGAACTGTCGCCAGAGCTTCGCATCGTTGCGAACAGGGGCGATATCCATGAAATGTCTGCAATCGGTCTAGAAAGAACAGCCAATGGGAATTATCGCTATACGCCACGGCATGACCAGGTTCATTTCAGCCCTGAATTTAAAGAAGGTTTAGTGGAGTATCTGCGCGAGAAGAGCGTCAGCCTGGAGTTGAAATTCAATCAGGATACTCAGTTCAGCGATTTTGTCGATTCTCCCGAAGGCCAGCAGTGGATGGCCGCGGCCGATGAAGTAGCCCGCGCCGTGACGGCGATTCACGGCCGTGATTTCGCGACGGACGCGACGCTGGCCGATGGCACCATCAGCAGCCGCAGCCCGACGCGGCTGGTTCCGGTCCACGAGGCCAGCGGCGGTACGCAGACCCGCCAGCATTGGAGCAATCCGTATCAGGCGGCTGCCTATAACGAAGTTTTGTCCGGAGAATTCCTCAAGAGTTCGCCGCTGCCGGCCGGTGAAATCCAACTCGATCCAACCAGTACGCGCGTCAGCACGAACGATGTTTTGGCCGATATCCGTGCCGGGCATATTGCAGCCCGAGGTGAGAACGGAACGGGTCCGCAGCTTCGTATTCATGGTTATTCCGGAACCGGTATTCAGGGCGGCGGCGGTCGTTTGCTGGGTCGTCTCTTCGGTGTGACGGTGCCTGATGTTGAGGCGCGCGCGGAGAATCTGGGAAGCTTGGCCGCAGATCAGTTCACCGTTTTACGCGGTCCCGATGCGATGCAACAGGCGCTTTCGCAGTCTGCGCGCGTCACGATTGATGTGACCACCGTGCTGGATTCGAAGATCAACGAGACTCTCTGGCGCAGTGAGAATCAATCGTCTGCCCATGTTATTCGCGACGGCGAAGGCAATTTCTGGTATTTCGAAAAAGGTTCCAATCAGCCCCGGTCGATTGATTATGCCGACGCGCGCCTGCTGGCGCTCAATGACAATGTCCGGTTCTTTATTCATCGTGCCGGAAGCCGTGGTCTCGACCTGCCGATTCCGGAAGGCGCCGGCATCCGTGTTCTGGTCAGTGACAGCACCGGCCTCGACGCGCTGGAACAGGCGCTCGGCCGTTGGCGCGGTGAGTACAATCACCAGCTGTGGGGTGCCGACAACTACAAGCCTGGAATCGGGCAAGTCCAAAAAAATCAGGTTGATCTCGTGATGATTGATTCACGGGAAACCGGGCCGAATACAATCTCCAAGGGTGAGTTGGAGAATATGGCGGTCCAGAACCAGAACCGGGCTGTTGATCCAACGGCCTTAGGCCAGCAGATTCAGACCACTTTCTCAACCCGCGCGCAGTGGCAGTTGGGCAAGATGTTGACGATTGTGCAGGCCAGTCCTGGCAGCGAGGCATGGGCGGCTCCTCTGCGGCAGAAACTGAACGATTTGATGGAACATAATGCAGCGGCTGCCAATCATCAGCAGACCGGAACTGCTTTGCAGTCAGGCGAGCATCAGCTTGTCGAAGCAGTGCGCAACGGCCTGCGGGGTGAAGTTTCAGCCATGGCTGAGGTTCGTTCGTTGGAAGCTTCCGGTGAGTATGGCCCATTGCCTGCAGAGGCAAAGGCCATTCTGGAAGAAACGTTAAGCAACCGCGTTGCCGATTTTGAAACCGAAGGCCATCTGCTGACCCGCAATGAATTGGGACAGATTGCCGCCGGTAAGGGATCTGAATTAACGGCAGACACGCAGGCTGTTTTAATCCGCGGCGGCTACGCGGAGAAGGCCGATGCCACCGGCGTTCTGCGATTGACCGAGAAAGGCCAGAGTTCTTTGACTGAACTGGATCGGGCAACGGCAACGGTTCCAATCGTGTCATCTCTCTCAGAAGCCAGAACCGTCAGCCAGGCAATCCGGTTCGTTCAGTCTGAAGTGGGCCGCGAAGAACTTCCACTGCTGGCGGGCCGTTCCGCACCCGACTCGGTTCGTACGCTGACATTGCGCGATAATTTGAACGGTCTTCTGGAAAGCGTCGGATTAACGGAAGGCGAGCGAACCAATTTCCTCAACAGTCCGGAACTGCAGCGGCTTCAGGACGGGCAGGGCCGCTTCATCGGCGAGTCCGGTCGTAATTTTGTCGAGACCTCAGAACAACTGGTTGCCGCTGTGCGGAATGATTCCGACCGTGGAGCGCTTTCGACGGCGCTGACATCGCTGGGCCATTCCGATTGGGCCGCGATCGTGACAAATGGAACGCAGCCGGGTAACGGCCTCGCGCTGGCACAGACGGCGCTCGGTTTGTCGTCCAGCCCGCTGACCGATCCGCAATCCGGCGGCGTTAAATTCCTAGTTAGCGTCGGGTATCAGCTGCAGTTAGAACAGACCCCGGCATCGGTTCAGTTATCGCCGAGCGATTGGGCCCGTTTGCAGACTTCCTCGAATATGGGGCTTGAGCTGAACTCGCTTCTTGGTACCCGTACGACGGTTGATCCGGCGCTGATGGCGCGCGCGCAGTCAGGTCAGGAAACCATCCAGCAGGTGCTGCCGATCCGCCAGCAGCTGCATCAGATAGAAAAAGAACTCGATTCCATTCAGGACAGCCGTATTGAAGAAGCCGTGAAAACTGGCCGCGATAACCCGGTCTCGGTGAAGCGGGGTGATAAGAATGATCCATTGCCGGCCAACCTGGTTTTGAAGGAAGCGGAATTGACGCGCCGCCGCGATCAGACTCAGACACAGTTGACCAAGGCCGAGAAACCGCTGGACAAAGGTCTTCTAACGGTGGCCGATCTGGTGACTACGCATGCCGGCGGAGATGTGGACAGAGCCGCATCACTGGCCGTTCGGTTTAACCCGGCGTTGCAGTCGTACTCGCATAGCCAGTTAACGCAGGCGCTGCGCCGCTTGACCCAGCCGGTCAGGGATAATGGTTTCGGTCTGCAAGGGCGGAGCATCTCGGTCTATGATCTCGACAACTACCTGCGCGACTCGCGTGAATTCCTGAAAACCGCTGCGCCTTCGCGCGGCCTGTTGTCTGAAGCTTTGACCGAGTTGGATAAAGCGATTGATTTGGAAAAAATAGAGGGAACCCGGACCAAGGATAAGTCGAAGTCGGAAGTCACCCTGCCGATTATTGAAGCGGCGGCCGCCGCGACGGTTGCCCGTTTATCGGCCGGCCGAGTTGAAAAAATGGCCGGAGAAAATGAAGACGTGCCCCTCTTGGATGGCGTTCCTCTGACCAACGAAAGGGTTACCCGCTTGTTAATGACCGCGGTTAATCCGACTGCTTCCGACAATGATTTATCGGCGGCGGTGACGATCGGCTCTGTGGCAACCGATTTGTCTGAACAGCAAGTCGGCAGTTATCAGACTGATCCGTCCTTATTAAGAGCGCGCCAGCGCGCCGCACTCGAATCGGCCGCCCGGCGTGTTGCCTACCGCGATGTTTCGAACAAGGCCGAACAGCTGGTGGCCCGTTTTGAAGCACAGGATAAGTCGTTAACGCCGGCTGACCTGAAAATTATTTATACCGCCTTCGAAGCCCTTGAGAATAAAAAAGACAGGGGTGCCCTTGTGCAGATTGTCCGCGCGCAATTATCGCAAAACGAGCTTTCTGCCGGGCAGATAATCCAGCAGCATCCGGCGGAAGTTGTATCAGAATACCGCAGCGCGCTGTTGCGCGATCCGCTCAGCCTGCTTCCGTCCATCAGCCTGGTTGCTTCGGTCGCGTCCCAGGAAAAGATCAACAATAATTCGTATGCGTCTCTGGCTGCCGGCCGGCGAACCTTGATCGATCGCCTCGATTCAGTCAACCGGTTGTTTAACCCGGACCTGCAGGAGTCTGCGGCGACCGGGTTGGTAGAGGAGCGGCTGGGTATCGTTTCTCTGACGGCCGCTTCCAATGTCTCGATCGAACAGTCGTTGCTGCACTTAAATCGCATGGTGGCCAACGGCCGGCAGGAATTCTCCGATCCGGCCGGAATCTTTGTCCGGCTCAACCTGAAACTGACCCAGGCTTCTTCCTTGCGGATCGACGAGGCTCGTTCGGCCGCGGCGCGTGTGACGCATCTGTTAGAAAAAGGATTGCGGCGTGAAGATTTGGTTCCGCAGATTACGGCTCAGGCCGTTGATCAGTTGCGCGCGAAGGTCGGTCTGCCGCCATTGAACCTAAACCAGGTCCAGCGCGTGGTCTATGACCGCTACCTGCCGTTTGTGGAACGGGAATTGGGCGGCGTTGCCAATCCGGCGGCCAGCCAGAAACAACTCTCTTCCTATGCGGTCAATGAGCTCAAATCAATTTTGACCGATATGGGCAATCCGGTCGCGTCGAACATCGCCCAGCAAATTTCCGATATCACGATTTTGCAGCTGGTTCAGTTAAGCCATAACTTAAACCAGCAGGTCTTTATCCCGAACAACACGGCGATCGCGATCCATCCGGAAGGGATCACGGCCGGCGCGTTGTCCGATGTGAAAGACCGGAATATTAACGGCATCACCGTTTTTGATGTCTTGGTCGATCAACCGTTTGAAAATGTGATGGGCAGCACGCCGGGTGCCATGCATTTTGAAAATGTCGGCGTCGCTATGCCGGAAAAAGGATTCCGCGTTCTGGATGTCGTTTCGATGCTGCGCGCTGGCCAGGTGAATATTCAGGCGCAGAAGATTGCCCGCTTGCTTCGCGAGAGCGGAGATTCGGCCAGCCTTCAGGTCGCTAATCTGGTTATCAGCTGGGCGCAACAGATTGAAGCTCAGGTTGACCGCTCCCGCATTACGATTGACGGCACCGCGCGGTCTTTGCAGAAAAATCAGCGGATTGAGGAAAGCTGGCACGCTTCCGACCGCGCTTCCGTCGGCCAGCTAGGTGATGTGGCCAGCCAGGGTTCTCAGGCCATTCCGGCTACTGTCGCGGCGATACTGCGTGAAGACGGCCGGCTAATTCAAGTGGTGGCTGGTTCCGCTGATCCGGCAGCGATGGCCGCGGCGCGCAGCCAGTTAACCGGAGATGATAATGGTTCCGTCTTCGAGTTGTCGGCGAAACTGGAACGGTTGCGCGCTTCCAGTGACATTAATGAGTTGGCGATCGAATTTACCAACACCTTGATTCAGTGGGAAAACGACAGCGGTTTGTATGTGAAGGCGTTCGGCTGGGTTCTGCGGATGATGGACAGCAAGGGTGTTACTCTGTCCGGTGCTACCGCTGATGAAGCGATGGCCGGGTTCCGCCGCGGCATGGCCGATATTCAGAACGATACCTTCTACCGCTATGATGAGCGGCTGGAGCGGCTCGATGGCGACCAGCAGCTGAAGATGCGCTTTATTGGACGGGATACCGCGCAGCAGAGATTCTTTGTTCAAGCATCGGCTGAAAATCGTGCCGCTTATGTTGCCACACAGCAGGCGCTGGCTCGTTCGGTCGACAGTTATTTAACCCGGGCCGGACTGGAAGAAGGTGGCGGTGAAGAACCGAAGCCGGAAGAAATCGCCGCTGCCAAAGCCAAGGAAATCGATACCGCATGGAAACAGCTGACAGCAATTTCCAAAGATGTTCAGGCGCCGATCGTTATCTCAGCGAATATTCGTCAGGCTAACGGCATCGTGATGCCGGCTGAAGCGGTACTCATTGAGCAGGCAATGGCTCGCCGCGTGGATGCGGCTGTTCAGCGTTTAATCGAACGGATCAACGGTGCTGCCGTTATCCGCCGCATGAATGTTCAGGAAGCGGCGATGGATGCCGTTGAACGGCAGGTACCGGTCTTCCTGATGAATAACGGGCGGCCTGAGCGCGTGATGGGTATGGATCGCAGCGGTCTGCTCGTCACGATGGGCGTTGGAAAAGACCAGACGCTTCAGCAAATAACCGCCGATCCTGCTCTGCAGGAAGCCGATTTCCTGGTCGGTGTTTTCCAGCCGATTGCGTTGGGTGAGCCGGTGACGCTCAAGCGAGGCGGTGTCGATGAACAGGTCCGGTTCGAATTTGTTTCTAACGGCGCCACAGCTTCTTCTTGGGAAATGCTGGACAAAGACGGTATTACTGATGTCATCCGTTCGCTGGCAAGAGAACCCGGATCA
Source organism: Candidatus Omnitrophota bacterium (assembly GCA_023248155.1). Lineage (GTDB taxonomy): Bacteria > Omnitrophota > Gorgyraeia > 1-14-0-20-64-10 > 1-14-0-20-64-10 > JAHFFE01. The sequence continues at coordinate 25,805 of JAHFFE010000008.1, forward strand.
TTTGAACGGTTTGAAGCCAGTTGGAAAACCCAGCATGAGACACCTGGCACAATCCACGCGGTGGCCCGTGACTCTAAGGGCCGCATTGTCGCCTCCATCGTCACTTATCCCGACTCTGCGGAAGTACATCCGGGTGATTACGCGGCTGCTCAGCAGGCCGGAGCTTCTTATTTAGTCAGCCAGCCGGCTCTTTACATCAAATATTGGGCTGCTGCCGATGGTGATAAAAAAGTCAGCGGTGCCGGCGATGCGCTCAGAGCCGCGCTGTTAAAAGCTTTGAAGGAAGGGAAGGTTTCTTCAAAGGATCGCAAGCCGTATCAATTGGTTACCTTCCACGCCAGAGCCGAACAATTCGGACAAGAAGGAACAGCGGCTCCGTCTGTCTTCGATATTTTGTGGAAAGAAAAGCTTCAGTTATCTGCTGACTCATATGATCTGATTACTCAGAAGGGATATTACCAGGGGTCTCATGGCGAAAGCGTGGATGCTCACTACGCGATTATCAAAACAGATAAAATTTTCTCAGAACAAACACCGGTTCCGCCGATTCAGAAGAGCGGCGCCGAAGAAGCGGTTATTGAAGAATCGGTAATTAATGAATTCGCCGATGGCCTGTTAGGCCGCCAGCTGGACGCGGTCATCACCAGCCAGATTGATCAGTTAACGGCCGGTTCAGGACAGGAATTAAGAAAACTGCCGGAAATCCGCCGGTTATCGGTGACCGATGCTGATATGAACTCGGTGATGGAAGCGCTGAAAGATCCTCGCACGATCGAAGACTTAAACTGCGCCTGTGCGTCGGCGGTCAACTACGCGCGCGCGATGGGCCAGCAAGTGACCGCGCCGGATATGGGCAATATTGTCCACCGGTTCGTCGGACTGATGGTCCGGCAGGCGCTGACCGACAACGGCAGTTCACTGACGCTCTATGAGCGGTTGGGCATGGGCGAGCGTCCGTCGATCCCGGTTCCATTTGAACTGATCCAGACGGTATTGGCCACGCCTGGCCTGATTGCCGCCGCGCCGCGCGGATTTGTAACGACGCTTTACCAGACCTCCGCGGTTCCGGCAGGGAAAACCGTGACGGTGATGGAACGGACCGAATCGGTTCCGGTTCCGTCGGCGATTTACAGCCGTTACGCCAGGGAAGGTTTTGTACTGGGGAATCGCAACGGTCCGTTTGTTGCTTATCTGGAAGGGCGCAACATTGGCGGGCATGCCGCGGTAGTTTCTGCGATGCCGGATGCCGTTACAATCAGCCCGGTGGCGCCGGTTAGCGTGCGCGGATTTATGGTTCGCGGTCCGGCCATGTTTGCGATCAAAGACGGCGTTTTGTACGCTGACAGCAAACAGGTAACCGGTCTCGATCAGGCGTTGGCCACGGTTCAAACCAGCCGTTGGCAGAAGGTCGCGATGGCAGGAATTGGTGGGGCTCCCGGTACGGTCAAGGCTGTTGATGAGATGGCCACCGCGGTCATCGAAGCGGCGAATTCGAATACGAATTCGTCATCGCCGGTTGAAGGGCTTCCGCCCGATAATAGAGTACTCTCGGGCAGTCTTAGCAAGGCGAAGAAGCGGCTTGCTCGGCAGGCTGTTGCAAAGAGTAGGTTTGAAACCTGGCTCAGCAAACTGGCCCGGATTGCCACGCTGGGTGAAGAGCTGGCAAAGTTCCAGGAAGGATTGAATGAATTAAACAAATTGGATGATGGGGAATTACCCGATCCAGAACTCCGGTATGACGGTCCTGAAGCGGTTCAAGACTATCTGGAGTCGTCTCTGAGATTGGGACGTTTGGCCGCGATGAGAGCTTATGCCGAAGAGGCCAAAGTCAAAGATTTTGAAGCCTGGCTGGCACAGCAGCCGTCCATTGCCGATGCCGCGATTGATTACGCGCGGGAGGCTGCTAAGCGGGATATTTCAACCGATCGTCCTGTGGCCTGGACTCCCAACGCGCCGCTGCCAGTGGTAGTCGAACAGCCAGTACAGCCGGTGGTTACCCCGGCTGAGAAAGAAGTTTCCGATCCGAGCTGGCTGGTCAAAGAACTCAGCACGAATGGCGTGGGGGTTCTGACCGCTTCCGGAAAAGTGACGCCCGCCAGCGTTGAGCGGTTTATGGATCTTTCGCGTACGGTGATGGAAGAACGGTATGGCTGGCAGAACTCGCTCGAAAAAGAAGGTGCCCGTTATTGGTTAGATGAGAAGGGCGATGCGTTCCTGACCCGGCCTGACGGTAGTTCCTCTGTGGCGTGGGACTGCTTCGATGGCGCGGTGGCGATCGCCAAAGTGCTTGAGTCCGTGGGCTTGCAGCCGGAACTGCGCGTTGGCCAGACCAACGGCTTCACGCGCGACGTGTTCGTAGAAGTTGAGATTGACGGCCAGACGCTGCGCTTAAGCGCCGTTCCGTCGATGAAGGCCGTTGAGGTGGTTTCCAATGCGGCCGCGTCGCAGTGGCGCAATATCCAGCCGGTTCCATGGACGGTCGCCAATCAGATGGCGGCGGCGCGCGTTTCAGTAGTCGGTATGTCGCACATGCGCCCGATGGCGATTCAGGAGCAGAACGGCTCCTATCAACTAATTCTCGGCGGCGTGACGCGCAATAGTGCTGGAAATTTGGATATTACCGTCGCTACGCAAAAAATCGGTCCAGATGGAACGGTTACTCCAGTGTCGTTGCACCGCGCCCGGAACATTTCAATCCGCGCGATGCAGGTTCAGGGCAATGGTTCTGAGTTGTCGGAAGCGCTCAAGAACGCTGGTACGCAGGACCTGCGCGGTGAACTGGAACAGGCGTTGAAGGGAACCGGCGCGAACCTCTCGACGCAGGGGAATTCGGAAGGATTGAAAACGCTGGCCGACATGCTGCGTATTCCGGTTGCTCAGAAGCGGCCGGTCCGTTTGCCGGCCTCCGGCGAAACCGTTCCGCAGGATGCGATGGTTGCCGCGCTGCCGGGTTTTGTCCGCTGGCAGCAGTTTGCCCAGCAGATCCAGAATAACGATGTCGTGGTTCTTCCGGCGCAGCTGCTTGACCAGGTTGATTCGGCCACGCTCGACGCGCTCTCGGCGCTGCCGCCGGAACTCAAGTCGCGCGTGGTTTTGCTGGGGTCAGGGTGGCAGCAGCGGTTGGGTAATAAGACCGGCTTCCAATATGCGGCTGGTGCTGAAGAATTGGCAGCGCTGTTCGCCGGCCGGCCCGGCATCCGCGTTCAGGTGTTCGGCCTGAACCCGGTGGAAGATTCGTTCAAGGCGATCCGCGGCGCGCTCAGCGGCAAGGGAATCACGCTGGTTGTGGTCCGGTTGACCGGCTCTCTCGAGCAGTTCCTGCTGATGCTGGGCCGGGCACTGTTAACGCCGGAAGCGGTCACGCATACCGAAGCCCAGCGCCTTGCGCAGGAAGTCCGCTCGTTGGGCCGTCAGGCATAGTCAGAAATAGCATAGAAGATTTTTACACAAAAACCGGTTCACGCATGGCATACTTAAAGTAGGTCAAGGGTAAAAACACCTTTCGCGGGGTCGCACCAGCTCTCCCCGCGGAAGTTTTTATTACCCCTCTTTTTCAAGAGATAAGAACTTTTCGATAAAGCGGTTTAGTTGACCCAAAAGGGGGATTCATGATCGTTCGCTTTAACCGGAAAACAGGGCAATCTTCCGAAGGAACTCCAGTTCCTGGCGAAGGCGTTTTACTTCCGGTCCAGCGCCCGCGGTTAAGACCGGTTCTGCGTTCGGTCGCGGCAGTCACGCTGGCGGCCTTCACGATCACTTCCATCGTTCCGTCCGTTTTCGCGCAAACCGTTCATTCGAAAGAAACACTGCGTCCGGTTCAAGAAGCGGAAGGCAATAATAAAGAAAAGGTTGGCGGCCTTGAAGAACGTCTGCGTGCTTCTGGTTCTGAACCGATTTCGGCTGATCCAGTACTACTCACCCCGACTCCTTCAGTTTCAGCAGGCGGCCAAGGTGATGGACTCGCCACCACCACTAATTTCTGGGTTAACCGATCTGGAAGCCCTATTGCCGGGAAGGAAGAAGATTCCGCGGTCCGCGTTGATCGCCGCACTGCGCTGGCGGCAGGTTTATTGGGTACGGCAGCGGTAGCCACGGCGCTGACAGCGCCTGTTTCACTGCCGGCCCAGGATGTTACGCCACCTCAACCCAAGGTTGTTGCCGCTGCTCCGAAAGCTGCAGCGAAACCAGCCCCACGCCCTGTTCTTGTGGAACAGATCACCAGTAATCTTGTCCAGAATGACAAGGGACAAATACAACTCGAAACCGTTTCTCGAGGGACACGGTCAGACCGGGTGATTGCTCCTCCTACGAAAGAGTCGCGCCATCCCATGATAGCTGCGGTCCAGGCCGTTAAAGCCACTTTGACCCGCGGTCAGGAGCTGGTCCGCTCGTTTCTCACGGGTCCTTCTGAAGTGATCCGCTGGTTCGCGGTCAAAAACCACGCGCGGTCGATTATTCCAAAAAATCATCCGAATGTCATTCTCTCTCTCAACGATTTCCGGCCGTTTATTGATCAAGGCCCGGAGCGGGTTGCAGTGGTATTAAAAGCAATCGGTGCCGCGGCCAAAGCTCAGGGTTCCAAAGTATCGATCGCGCTGGATATTGGTGCTTTTGTCGATAACCGGGATTTCAGTGATTTGAAAACGCCGATCAGCGCTAACACCACCCGTGATTATCTGGTTCCATTTGTGACCGAAGCAAAACGGCAGGACATCAAAGTGCTTCCTTACAGTTCCGACCGCGGCGTGATGCTGGATATCGGAAGTTACAAGCGCGAATTACAGGATGCCCTGCAAATGGGCTTTGACCGCGAAGCGATCGTGACCGACTGGGAATGGTGGGCGTCGCCTCCCGGTGTTGAGAATCTATGGGAAACACTAACGCTTAATAAACAGGATGACGCGAAGGCGCAACTGGCGCTTGAGTGGCTGAAAGCTCATCAGCAACTGCTTACCAGTGTGATTTCAGACAAAGAAATTCCGGTTACCGCCAAGCCCACTCAAATCTACGCATTGGTGAATCAGGATTTTGCGCAGGTGCTCATCAAGGCATTAGACGGTAAACCGTTGCCGTCACGGTTTCATTTGGTGGTGATGGCCTATAACACGCCTCGCGGCAAAGAGGCCGAGTTTGTTCAAGCAGCGCAGAAGTCTTCGGCCGACTTGACCGGCCAGAAAGCCAGCGGCTACGCGCTCAATTTTGAAAGGGATGCCAGCCCGGATCAATCATTAAACGGTTTGGCTGTTGAAGGAAAAGTTGGTGAAACCGTTCAGCAGATTGCCGCGCAGGCCAAAACCGGCGGTGAACCGCTCTTTATGCATATTCCGTCGCATCGTGATCTGACCAGTTTAATGGAAACCGGCAAGATGGTGCCGGTGTTACCAGCCGATCAGGTTGAGCTGGCTCAAACAACGGCTATTGCCTTGGGTAAGATGGTGCTCGGCGGCACACCCAAATCTCCCGAAATTATTCGCCGTTATTTACCAAGACCGGAAGATACCGCCACGGTGACGAACCGAATTGCCGTGGAGCCGGTGACCCATGGTATTGGCTTTGGCACCACCGGTGTTGGTACTGTCGGGGCAGTCGGTCGCAATGTGGAAGCATGGATGGGCAAGGGCGTCTGGTGGTTCCTGGATCCAGACACATTTATTTTGGGGCCGGAGGCCGGCTTGACCGTTTCTGCCATGAAAAAAATCGTCGGTACTCTGGTCAGGGGTGAATTGGAAACCGTCAGCATGGAATTGATCGTGACGCCGCTGGGTGAAGACGGCCGACCGTCGGGTCCGGCATTGCCGCCTATTTCAGTGATGGGTGTTCCGGATCCGACCCGCGAACTCAAAGGGGCTCGTTACGACGCGCAATTGCGCGTTAAGCTGCGCCGGCCCGGCGAGCGCCTGGCGCAAAATCCTGAGAGCTGGCCGCTGATTAATGCCTCGATTGAGGCTGAAGTCGCTTTGGGCTATCCCGGCTACGGCCGCACGCCGCTGACCGTGTCGGAAGCGATCCATATTCCTCCAGGGCGTGGCAATGAAACCGCTGAGGTGACGATTCCTCTGGGTGAAATTACTCCGACCATCAGCTTTTTTATTTTGCGCAGCCGCGATAGCCAGGAAAAAATCACCGGTTGGTATGGCCCCGTAAACCCGATGTATATGTCACAGTTCACCGATTATCTGCTCGACCAGAAATACAAAACGAAATGGGCTCATCTGGAGACCGTCTGCGCCGATCCCAATACCAGTGCTCAGCTGTTGGCTGAAGCGACCGAAGAGATGAATCGGATGGGCGGGCATGTGACGGCGCTGCAGCTGGCGGTCGATCACCGGGGTGATCTGATGGTGCCGGTTTCAGTTGAAGAATACAAAGATGCCGCCTCCATGCGCGCACAATTTCAATCGCTGCGGGAGCATGGCGTAACCCATATTTCCGTGCGGGTTCCTGAGATCGAACAGAATGCCGATAAATATCTGGTTCAATACGCCGAAAAAGATATTTGGGGTGTCGATTATAATGCGGCCCGGGACATCTTGGGAAGACAGGAACAGCAATTTTTGGAATTAATCCGTATTGCTCATGAAGCCGGGTTGAATGTCGGTTTGCAGCTTGATGAAGCCGAGATTGACCGCCTCACCGATCCAAATCAGTCGGTTCGCGCAAAGGAGCGGTTGGAAAAGACCGGCTTGAAAGATCAATCGCACGGATTGGAAATCATCCGGCTCATCGTCAAGGCCAACGAAGAGTTCCATTTCCAGCTTGATTTTTTTAACTTGAATCTTAAGAAGGGGTCCGGCGAAAGCCGTGTTCGTGCGGAGATACAAGCGGCCCGGGAACGGCGCGGCTCTCTGCAGTCCGATATGCAAAAGCTGATGGATATGCTCGATACATTGCTGGTTGAAACCGGAGACCGTGGTGGCCGTCCCACCGAATGGAACCAATATGCCACCCGTGTTTCAGTCAACAGCGTAACGCCTGATACCGCCCGTGAAATTTTGGAGACAAATCATACGGGTCTGGTTCAACGAGCCCAGCACCGTTATCCCCAGGCCTTGTTCCTGCAGGGAGGTTCTCTAAACGAAATCATTACCACGCTGAATCAGCGATTTCCGTCGCTGGTCAATTCTCAGGGTCAGGTCGATCCCCAATTACTGGAGGAGCTGATTCAAAGAATCAGGGTGCCTTCAACCACTGCTTTCCGCGCGGTCTCTGTTCCGGAAAATCGCATTGCTGAGGTACAACAGTGGGCTTCTACGCTGACCGACGAACAGATTCGCCAGTCTATCCAGAAGAAGGAAGATCGTGTCCGGTTTTTGCTTGCGGCCAGGGCCTGGGAAATTGGCATGGCTCAGGAACCGGTACTGGCGCGGTATCAAAATCCGATTGATCTGGCCTTTTTGGCAGCCCATGAAATTCAGATGAACCGGTTGTTGACCGTCGGAGATACCCATCCGAAAGTAGTGATGCGGTCTTTGCCGACTCAGCAGATTACCGCCAGCGGCCAAGCGGTCATTGAAGTGGAAATCAAGAACGAAGGCAATTTGCCGGCTCAATATATGACGATTCTCCATTTAATGGGTGAAACTCCTTCCGGGCGCCCTGCATGGCCGTTGGATGAGCCCCGTTTGGAGCGGTTTACGAAGGAAGTTATTTTAAAACCGGGCGAATCCCAGCGCGTACGGTTTGTCGTTGATGGAAATATCTTGCGCCAGGAAGGGCATGTCAACTTCCGCGTGCTGGCGCGCGATGTGAACACGCTCTTGCACAAGCCGGGCCAGGGCCTTGATATGGAAGAAGATGAAGAAGCGTTCGCCCGCGCCGAAGGAACTTTATATGTCACTCTGCCGCAGCGGTTGAAAGCGATCCCGGACCAAGCCCAGCGCGATGAAGCGATACTTGAAAATTCTTTCCATGGGCTTCGACGGAGATTTGAGCGCGCGGAGGCACTGCGCCGCGAGCGGACCGGAGAATCATTTAATGATGCTGCCTATGCCCAGGGATACGGGGAGCGTTATATGGAGTATATGGCCGTTTTTGCTCCGTATTACACAATGGGGATCAGAAAGGAAGGGACGGGATCCGGAACAATTCTTCGTTTGACATTCCAGCGCACGGCCCAAACGCTTCAGGAACATTTGGAAGATGTGCGATCGGAGCAGCGGCAGCAATTGGAAACAATCGCTTTGCTTCCCGATCAGTCAGAACTTGCTACGGCCCGATGGCTGCGCAAAGGGCTCGAATATGGCATGAAAGCCGGTTTGGTGGCGTTGGCGATTGCGGCATTCAGAAATGTTCGCAGTTCCGCGCGTCGCGGGTATGAGGGTGCTGCTTTGGAGCAGTCGTTAAGTACAGGGGGTCTCGGGGATGGAACTCCCGTAGGCCGTTTCAGCCAATTTTTGGACATGAACACCGAATGGTCCCATCGCGTTGAAGGAATGGGCGCACGCTGGACTCAGGATAGGGCTGGAAATCATCCGGAACAGGGGAAGGTGGCTCGCGCGATGCGCGCGACCGGCCGGTTTGTGATCGGCCTTCGCGATGATATTCAGGATCAAGCCATGCCGATCGTATCTCGTCAGCAAAGCCGTTTGGAGTGGATTCAGAAAATAGCTCCTAAGGTGGTTACCGGTGCTTTAGTCGTCATCGGTTCATTGGCGGCGTTGGGAGCCATCACGCTTCCCGCGGCCGGTATCGCGCTGGCTGTTCTTGTGGCCGCGGTTGTTCTGCTGGCGGTTCCGGTGATTGGACCCGTTCTTCAGCGGCTTATCTCGGTACTCTTTTTCCTTCCGCTTGATTTGGCCGCATGGGCTCCAGCTAATGGAGCGCTTCTCATACTGGGCCCGATTATTTTCTTCGCGATGGCTGCCATTGGCTTGTCCTTGATCGGCACCTTGTTGGGTGTCGCTGTAACCGTATTCTCCTGGCAGAGTATTGCAGTGGTTGCGTTAATATGGGCCGCGTTATGGCTCTACGATGGCGTTGGCCGAAGTCCTTACAGCGCGATCAGCTTTACCTGGAGGATTGTGGGTGCTTTGGGAATCGGCGCCGTCGCGGCCGTCGTTGTTTTTGCGCTGACTTATATAATCTCGAACGCTTTGTTGTTCTGGTTTTTAGTCGGCGTTGTTTTCTTTTGGGCGGTTCGGGCTACCCATATTTTTACTTCCAGTCCGGCTCCGTTAATGGCCTATGCCGAATGGGTCTCTTCTTATCGGTTCCTGGTTCGGTGGGCAATTACCGGCCTGGTTATTTATGCCGGTGTTATGCTGGCGGCCGCCGCTTCGACGGTCATTATGCCGATATTACTAGGCGCGGTTCCGGTAACGGGTATTGCCGCTTTAGCAACTTCCGGTTTGGGTGTCATCAGCCTGTTGGTGATCGGAACGGTTTTACTGACCTATCTTCTGGGGTCGCATTATCAACTTTATGGAACAGTTCCGTTCTTACGCAACCATCCCATTTTATTGTGGACGGCTCGTGTCGCGACAGCCGCGGCGCTGGCGGCAGCGATACCGTGGCTGTTGGGAGCGGTTCCGGCATTCTTTGCCTCGATGTTGCCGGCGTTTATGGCCGGGTTATTGTTGCCGGTTACTCCAACGGTCGGGACCTATGTGATGGGTCTGGTTATTTTCGGCCGCGCGGCCGGATTAATCTGGAGAGGAATTGATTACGCGACTTTCAGCCGGCCGGCCAACCAGCCGATCAGTGTTACGATTTTACGCGCGTTGTTCCATGCCGTGGTGCTGGGTGTGGGTGCTGCCATGCTGCTCCCGCTGGGGCTTTTGGCCATCAAGGGAATCAGCATTGCCGGTGCCGGCTGGATTGTTTTCTGGTTGATGATCGTTCCTAGCGCGGCGCTCATCCTTGCGGCCCTTTGGGATTGGTCTGCCACGCCCCGTTATTGGCTGCAGGAGCAATTTGAGCGGGAACGGGTTCAGCAAGCGCAACTGATCGGCGCGATTCAGGTCTTCGAAGGATCCGGCGCACAGCGGGTTTCTGCGGCTAATCTGCATCAGATGGCTTTACCGCAACTGCGCGCGGAGTTTGCAACCATGGCCGCTCAGCCGGGGCAAAATCTTTCTGCCTCGGATCGTACCCGTTTGCTTTCCCGATTCCGTCTGCGCCAGTCGCCCGACCAGCTTCCGCTGGTGAATCCGGATCTGGTTGTTTTGCAGGCCGCCTGGGCCGATGCTGTAGCGGCTACGCATATTGACTGGCATCACGGCGTGCCGCAGCTTCCTTCATTTATTTCCGGAAATCAGGCCCCCACGCAGATTCAGCAGATGATTCAGCTGACGCCGGACCAACAGCGGGTATTGAACTGGTATTATTGGCGGCATTTGGCCGAACGCGATGCCGATACCGAAGTGCGCCGGCTCAGCACCGAGCAAGGATCCGTCGTCGGATTGGCCGATCTGTCACTGGCCGATCAGGAACTGGCTGTGACGCCCTACTTCAACTGGTATATGAACCGATTCAAAGATACTATTCTTAACCAGGATGAAGGAACCACTCTGCGTACTTTGGGCGGCTTTTTGTGGACCTCTGATTTGCAGCATTTGGTTGGCCGGTTCCGCCAGGATGACAGTTTGGCAGTGGTTATGCCCGCGCTTATTTTGAGTTTGGAATACGCGATGGACGGTCCCTCGGTCATCGGCGGCGCGCAGATCCGTAACGCCAACAGAAATTATGGAGTATTCGGCGTGGTTGTTGTGACCGTGGTGATGTGGGCCCAGGTCGCGTTGATGAACATTGCTGTTCCGCTGGGTTTTATCGCTTCGATGGTGAACCGATGGGGCCGGTCAAAGGTTCAGGGCGGCAATGTGCTGCATACGCTGCGTGCTTCCGCGGACGCCGGCATGGAAGGTTATCAAAAAGCGTTCTGGTATGTAATTTTAGTGCTGGGCCGCTGGCTGCAGGGTCTGCTCTTTACCTTGATGGAAGTGTATCTGGGCCGATGGGTCGGCCGGCGCGATCTTGAAGAGTATCAGGCCACCCGTGTTTTTGAAGGATCGGCTGATGGCGATGGAACACTCTCGAACCGGGTTCGTACACTTCTGCATGAAAACACACTTAATTCACTGGTCGAGGCGCATTACGCCGGTTTGATTGGCGAAGACAACTCACTATTCGATATGGGTCGGTTCGCGTTTCCTTCTCAAATGCGAAATGTTCCCTGGCAATTAAGAGGGGATGGTCCCGGCATTCAGGATGCCGAAGCGTTTGGTGACCGTTCCAACAACCAGCAACTGCCCGGTACCATTGAATGGCGTACCGAGGGCGGTATTGGCGGCGGACATGCCCGCGTGGCGGTCCGTTTTGAAATTATCGACAGCATCGATTTATCCGGCGCCGGATTAGAGGAAAGTAAAGTAGGTACCCAATCAAAACTGGTTTTGGAGCGGCTGGCTGACGGTACCGTTCGTATCCGTAAACAGGGTGAATCCCTGCGATATCTGGTCCGCTTAAATAAGGATCAGAAAGCGTCGCTGGATCAGCGGTTGGCGCAGAACAGCAATAACTGGAAAGCTACGGCCCGCTTTTTTGAAACCGAAAGAGATGCCGCCATTGATCAACTAAAAGCGCGGCAACGAGAGGTTAGGAATCTGGAAAGGGCAGGCGCTCCTGATATTCAAATCAGAATTGCCAAAGATGCGGTAGAAGCAGCTAACAAACAAGTGAAATTTGTCTCGCCTATTGCGGACGGTCTTATTTCGGAGAACGGCCGGTATCTCTATGCTTTTCAAGATGGATCTGTGACGCGTGTTTTTGTAAATGGACAAGATCAGGAAACGCTATTGACGAAAAACCGGCAACGCCGACTTTCCACCGAGCCGGGTAAAGTCTATGTTCAAGCACCCACCGGACGCACCAAGGGTGAAAATGCCGGTGCTGGCCTTGCGTATGCCATCGGTTTGGTGGAGCCGCGCCTGCAATTAACGCGGGACGGCAATTCCTACCGCGTCAATCTGCCGTTTAGAACGATGGAGGAGGAGCTTTTCCCGGAATTGGGCGAGGCGCGGCATGAAATCCAGGATCATGGGGATCGCCAGCACGGCGTGCGCGCTCATCAGGGTGTTGAAGCGGCACGGGTTTTAAATCAGGAAAACGATGAGCGTCTGCGCAGGCATCGCGGCATCGAGTCGTCGATTTCCGCGCTTCCTCAAGGTGAGTTTGGGCATCACCAGGTGCGCGACCGTATCGGGCAACGCGGGCAATGGCTTTTAAACGCCGCGGCTACATTGCTGCGTTGGGAGCGCGATCGTGATCTTGATGAAAACAATTACCGGTCTGGGTTAAATCCGCTTCGCTGGAGTTTTAAGAAAATCGCGTTGTTAATCGTCCAGGTAGCAGCTTTCAGTGCCGTGCTTTGGCTGGTTTTGAACGGTATGGTTGCTTTAACCTCTCTTCAGGTGATTGCCGGGGTATTGTTTGGCATCACGTTGCTGGCTACCCAGTTTAACTGGTGGTGGACGCTCAAAATTATTGCTGGTTTCACGGCGCTTTATTTCGCATGGCCCTGGGGATTGGCAATGGCGATTACCGGGCCTACCTTTGCCGCCTTTTTGTGGGGCTACATCAAGCCGATCTCATTTATCGGAAATGTTCAGCATAATCGTATTCAGGGTATGCGCGGGCATTACCAATCTGAGATGATCGAGTCGGCATTTGACCGGCTTGAAGCACGGATAGGCTTGGCGCAGATGGGCCCGGTGCTGGATGCTTCTCAACAGCAGTACGACGCTCAACTGCGTGACGGTTTGGCGCTGATCCAGCAGACCCCGGCACTGCAGACTTTGGCTGAACTCTATCACCGCGTGATTGGTCCGGAAGAGCTGACTGTTCAGCGGCCCTGGTGGAATCTACTGCGGTATATTCCAATCCCAGGATTTCCACGGCGCCCGATAACCAATATACCGTTTCTGCGGGGCGTAATGCAGGTGGAGCCCACTTTGCGGCGGGTTATCCGGCAGGTAGAAACAGGGCCTTCTGCAGGGCAGGAAGAGTCGGGCGGCCCAGGTAGTCGTACCGCGGCTCTTGCCGATATCGAACGGCTTTTGGTTCGCGAGATGCGCGATTTTTCGCCGGCTCAGCGGCGCGCTGTTTTTGAAGCGCTTCGCTGGAACACTGCGTTGCAATTCGCGGCGATTGGCAACCGGGCTATTTCCGATCAATATTCCCGCAGCCGTGATCCGGAAGTAACGCGCATGGGCGATGTTAACTCACAGTTCGGCGTGGAAGGGCAGGATCGTTTAACCCGGTTGCAGGCCCAGCAGCAGTTACTGAACGGCCAGTTAATTCAAACGGCCTATCCATTTGCGGGCAACCGCTCCTGGACGCGCAGTTCCGACGCGGCCATTTATGGCGGTATTCCGGCACCCTCTTTGACCTACAGTGGCTCATCCAATAATCTGTTGAATGCGCTGGCACGGGGCGCCCAAAATGGCGGTTTTATTATTGAACGAATGGCAATCAATTCGACGGCCAATGGGGATGTTCTTTATATCGATTCCGCTCTCTTGGCTAATGATTACGGAAATACAAGCGGCATTGACAAAGGCCGCGGCCTTTTAATTCTGGTCCATGAGGCGGGGCTTATTACCGACGAACAGTATGAAACAATGTCCAGCCGTTTGAGCGATATTCAGTTTCAAGGCGGGAATGTGGGTGCCGCGCTTAACACATTTTTAAGAAATGGTTCTGATTTAGCGGGAATTGTGGTGGTCGGCACTACCTGGACCTATAATCGCGACAGAGCAACCCAGTGGAAGCCGGAATTAAAGGTCTCCGGTGATTTTAAATATACAGCCCCGTCTGCCGGTGCAACAGAGCAGCAGAAGCAGGAACAGAAGATCAAAGACGAAGCAGCCCTCAATGAGATTTTTGATAAAGCGTCTCAATCAATTCGCCGGATTAATCCGCTGCGGGCCGCACTGGATCAGAAATCGGCCGGTCAGACGCTGTCCAATTATCTTCTGGAGAACACCTCGCTTCAGCCCGATCTTGAAGTTTTGCAGTCTGATTTGAACGCGCAGAGTGAAGAGCTGAATTCAGTAATCAACACCGAGATTTCCGCAGAACAGCTTAATCAATACTATGATGACCGGCAGGCGCGCGAGGGCGACCGGGAAGTTTTTCGGATCACAGCGCAGAATGTGAATTGGCGGGCGATCGGTTTTTCGGGCAATACGCTGCAGGAAGCGCTGGCCGAATTGCGGCAATCGATCGCGCACGATGGGACGATTTCTTTGACGCCGCGCCGCAATCTGCTGACCTGGGCAATGGATCTGTTTAATTTGCGAAATCAATCGTACAGCCGTGAAGTGGTACTGCTGCAGTTGTTGTTTGGCGCCAACCAAGATCAGCTGTTGATGCGCGGCGGCCGCGTGGTTGGTTTGCGCTGGAGCAACCTCGACAGCCATTTTGATGCCTCGCAATGGCAGTTTGCCGTCGGACCGTATCTCTGGCCCGGCAGCACGATGGGACGCGTCGCTCTCTGGATGCGGCGCGGCAGAATGCATCAGGCGCCGCCGATTCCATTTTTGGAAGCGGTCCGGTTGCTGGAAATGTCTCCCAACGCGGCGGTGGCTTCCGGCTTTAACCGGCTTCCGACCGATGCGTTCAGTTTGCCTCAGTTGCTGACCGAGGACGGCCGGCATGGATCGCTGAACCGGTTAACACCGACGCTGAACCCGACGATGAACGCCTGGAATATGCACAAAATTCCGTTTATGCAGCTTCAACTGTTGCTGCGCAAAGGGGACAAATCGACCCAGCGTGCCGTGCAATATTTTGCCGGTCTGGCGATTGAACAGTCATTTCAGCATTTGTTTGATCATCCGTTATTTGCCGGCGTTCACCCCGATTATTTAAATCATCTCTCCAATACGATGAGACAAACATTCGGTTTGCAGGCAGTCTTGCGCGATGAAGTTTCCACGGCCGGCGCGCATGGCGCCGGAACATTCTCTTACGGTCTGACCGGCTATACCGGCTCCCGCCTCTCCGGTATTCGGGTGGGGCCGTATCCGCCGGGGCATGTGGCGGCCTACTGGATTTATCGCGAATATCAGGCGCTTGACGAACAGTGGAATGGTTTATTTAATGCAACCACCCGCCAGCTGCAGCGCGAGGCTGTTTTTGCGCGTACCAACAGTCCGGTTCCGCCCGATTCCTCCGCCGATAGTGTCCCGTTGATTTATCAGGGAGATGTGGTGGATCCATGGACTGTCTTGGCAACGGCCGGGGCTCAAATCGAACAGACTCGGCGTGCTTCGCGCAGCCCGCATACGCCGGCTGAGAATCCGTTGTTGCTGGGTCCGTTGGTCAGTCCTGAAGGCCGTTCGAATGCCATTGAAGAAGCCGCGCGACAAGTCAGAGCATCGCTGGCGCAGCCGGTAACCGCGGCGACGGTTGGAACAATTCGTCTGGCTGAAGAACCGCCGCCAGCTCCTGTGGTTCCGATGACGGGTACTCTTCCGTCGGAATCCGGCCTGGAAGAGCAGACAGCCGTCCAGCTGTTTGTTCCGTCTACAGTCACCGCATTACCATCTGAGCTGGTAACAGTGACGGTGGCTCCTGAGACGGTGGCGGAATTGTCCACGAGCACAACCATTACCACAGCGCCGTCCTCGACAAGCGTCACCGTGACGGCTCCGGTTGGAACTTTCCAGCCGGGACTGTTTGACAGCTTAAAAGCTTTGTCTGAAATTCGTGTCGCGGTGATTTCGGCCGAGACCGCGTTGAATTATCCGGAGTTGTCAGGTATTGCCGGAAAATTAAAGCAAATCCGAAACACGAATGCCTACCTGCTGGTTTTGCCGAATGATCCGAAGCAGTTGGAAGACGCGTTGATGGAACTGATGGAAAAATCCGAGGTCATTGTTCAAAGCTATGGCTCAGCGGACGATTTGTCGCTGAAAGATTTTAGAGATGCGGTTAGTCCGTTCTCCTCGATTCATTTAGGGAATCCTCAGCCGGTGAATGGCTCCTTCCCGATAGTGTTGAGCCAAATCTTGGGCGCTCTGGCCGGTATTGCTCCGGAATCGGTTACCGAAGCCGAGCTGGCTGGCGTCGAAGAAGCTGTTTTTGGTACGCTGACCAGCGCGTAAAAAGAATTTTTCCTCAAAAAATTTTCCATCCGGTTTTTCTCGCCAGTTGTTTGCTTTCACGCTATAATAAATAAACAAGAACCTGACCCTCATCTCGTCGGCCAGGAGTACAATCGGCTGCCGGGGTGGGGGAATTTCTTCCGGCGCTTTTAAAACAGATTGCGATTGATGACCTTAAACCGTTTTTTGCGGCAAACCGCCTTATTATTACTGCTTTCATTTTTCGCGCAGTCTGGATTTCCTCAGCCGCTGCTTGAGCAGGCGTTACGCGTTCAAAATCCCGCACAGACGGATGTGGCTGCTCGCCTCAAGCAATCACTGGATGCCGGCGCCGAAGAAAAACCGGTAGATCCGGGGCAACCGGAGGCACCAAAAAGAATTGTTATTAACACTGGAAATCTTAATATTCCCGTTTCACCCAATACCGAATTTGTCATTAATGCCGATAATGTAACTTTGGTTCCAGCAGGATCTTCTCAGCCGCCACAAGCTGCTCCACTACCGTCTGCGCTTCCCGTTGAACCGCCGCGCGCGCTTCCAGCCCCGGAGGCATCTTCCAGTTCAAAAACTGTCGAACCAAAAACTGTCATTCCCGATTCGATCGGGAATCCGGATCCTCGCTTGCGCGAGGATGACACGCCTCGAGAAACGGTTTCTCGGCCGTCCATTCCATCCGCGCGTTCGGCTCCAAGTTATTCTCCAACGCGTCCGTTGAAACGACTCTTCTTAGTTGCGACCGGCAGTCTGTTGTTTATTACCGCACTGACGCTAGTCTTCTCAATCAATCAATCCGGCAAAAGCTGGAAGGAGTTTTTCTTTCCTTCGGTCACCCAGATTGTCCCAGAACAGATCGAATCGGATATCAACCCGCCGGAACAAATTGATTTCGTGCCGGCTGAATCGGCATCCGTTTTCCCGGACGAGGGAACATTTTCCGGTGATCGGAAAGTGATTCAGGCCACTTCCGAGCAGGCTGGGGGAGTCGCGCATAATCCGAACGAAAAACTTTCGCCGACTGAATTTGAACAGCAGTTTTATGGACACCAGATCGCTCTTTTGCAGGGACTCGCCGACGCGCAAATTCCGCGCCAGCCGGATGTGCAGGGAATTTTTAGCCGGCTTCGGATCGCGTCGGTTCCCGGCGAAGATTCCGGACGCAACCGGATTAAAGCGGCGCTGGCCCGTGACCAGGCTGAGGTTGATCAGGCCGCCGCCGCAGTAATCAAAGTGTTGCAGCAGGAGCAGTTTACAAAAACGGCGTCCCGTTTTAACCGGGTTGAAATAACGCCGGCCACTTGGAAGCAATACCAGCAAGCGCTCAACAGCTGGTTTGCCGCGCAGCAGCGTCAGCTCAAGCGACTGGTCGAGGTTCTTGCGGAATTTGTCGAGAAAGACAAGCAACTGCTTCCGGGAGATAATATCCTGCTGAGGGATTATTACCTTGATTTGACGGCGCACCGGCTGGCTGAAATCTCCGTTGAAGAGTTTCAGGAAAGCCGCCGCCTGCATGATCTAATGATCCGGCTGGGCGTCGAATTGCCGTTTTCAGCGCTGGAATTGCCGGAGGGACTCGGATATGGCCCCTCCATGGTGCCGGCCGGCCCGGTTCCACCCGATCAGCTTACCCCGGCCGTTGAACGGCCTGAGCTTCTGCAAAAAACATTGGGCTCCATGCATCTTTTGCTGGCGGCCCGCGTGAAGCGGATTGAGGCCCGGCTCGCATTTCTTGACTGGGAGATCAAGGCATACCGTGAAATGATTGGCAAAGACCCCCAATCTAGAACCGCCGAATACGACCGTTGGAACACGGAACTAAAAATCACATCCCGTCTTTCTTTAGTGGCTCAGCGCCGCCGGATTCTCGCCCAGCAAGATTACCTCGCTGTGACCGGATTCCTTTTACAAAACCAGGGGCAAACCCGGGTTGACTGGCAGGCCGCTCCGGCTGCCATAAAAAAATTCCGGGATCAATTGCGCAATGAAGGGAAACTTCCGGAGCAGGTTGCCTCTGTTTTTCAGGTTTTGTTTGAAAGGGCTCAGAGCCGTCTGCGTGATGCCGAAAAAATAGAATTCTACGAACGGGTTTTCTTTTATACCGGCGGCACCCGGGATGCCGTTTGGCGTGACGCTTCCGGCAAGCGCGTTTTCGGTTCCTACGCGTTTACCGGCGGAATCGCATACCTCGATTGGAAAGTCCGACAAGAACAGCGTAATCAGCAGCAGATTGAGCGTGATCAGGGTAAAGTCGCTGATCAATTTGAATTACGATTGGCCCTGCAGCGCCGGCAATTAGCCCAACTGGAGTATGAGCAGGCCGTTTCTGATTTTAGCATGGCCGGCCTGCGCCGTGTTTTGGGGATTCCGACCGGTGCTGGGTCGAGCGGATTAACCCGTGCCGCCCCACTCGTGCGCGAGCCGGGCACCGTAGCTCTTTTTTCGGAGCTGGGTGATTTAGGTGAAGTTGCCGATGGGCTTGATTTGTCTGACCGGATGTTAACAGCCGCGGAACGGCAGACGCTGACCGTTTATGGACTGCCGCAAGATTTGCCTGAACCCGCCCGTAAAAAAGCGGCGGCAACGATGGTCGCGCAGTCGCAGAAAGCGGCGGCGATTGCCATTCGCGCGCTCTGGCAGCAGCGGATTTGGGCCGCGCAAGAGGCCGATATCGCCCGCCGGGTGGAACTGTCGGAGCTGGAAACTGCTTCTGATAAGTATCTGGACGCGGTCTATCAGGAAGAACTCAACAGCGTCCGCATATTTGAAATGCGCCGGCTGACTGCCGAGCTGTTGATGGAAGGGTCGTTAACGCTCAATCAACTGTTGGATTTGTTTAGAATACCGCTTGCCTATCGTCAGGACCCCGCTCATTCAAACCGGTGGTTTGTTTTTTCAAACGATGCTGATCTTCTTGATTTCTTTGGTTTAAGCCGCTGGGATTTGAAAGCCAGGGTAGGCGCTTCTGATCCGGCAGAGTACCAGCGGTTGAGCCGGCTTCATGATGAGTCGGTTCAGCTGGCGATCGTGGCTGGCCGGTATACAAACGGCAATCGGATTGATGCCAAGGCGCATCAGACGGAAATTTTCGCGAAATATAAAGCAGGCACCGGTTGGGATTGTGAAAAGAACAGCGCTGAGATTGCGGGACGGCAATGGATCGATGGTTCGATGACAGAACTGTTAAAGAATAACAACCTTCAGCTGGCACAGGGGATGCCGTTGTTTCCGGCGAACCGGCCCGTTCCATCGGCGGTACCATCCGTGGAGGATCTGACCGGGCTGTCTTACCGGGGGATTCCGGAATCTCCGGGTTACGGCGGATCGGTTATTCTGGACGGCGCGAGCGTTTCGCTGACGGGCGGGACTTATCAACTGTCGATGGCCGGTATCGTTTCCGCCCTGCCTGTACCGTTGCAGGATTATCAGGTTAAAGAACATCCGCTAGGTCAGCGGTGGGTTCCGCCGGAGCGGCTGCAGCGGGTTGTTGTCCATGACAGCAACAATCCTCTGGCCGCCGCGCCTTCGGAAACCGTTTTTGTGGTTCAGCAGGGGCCCGCCGGCAGTCCTTTCCTTGGCAACGGGAAGTACACCGTTGTCAGACCCGGTCTTTTACCGATCGATCCGCGCGTGGCCTCCGCG
Source organism: Candidatus Omnitrophota bacterium (assembly GCA_023248155.1). Lineage (GTDB taxonomy): Bacteria > Omnitrophota > Gorgyraeia > 1-14-0-20-64-10 > 1-14-0-20-64-10 > JAHFFE01. The sequence continues at coordinate 45,547 of JAHFFE010000008.1, forward strand.
CCGGTTCCTGGCGTACGTGCTTCATGGGACCCTCAAGCGAAACAATGGATTCTGCCGGATCGGGTTGAAGATCGCCAGGTGATCTATTTTTATCCGGTACGCGAATTACAGGTCTTGTTTGAAAACGGCAAGTGGATTCCCCGAGTGAATTTAATAGGAATTATTCCACAGATGGTTTCGTGGGAAGAGGCGGGCCGGTTGGCTCAAAACCCTGAGAGGGCTTTGGGGCCGAACCGGACCGTTTTGAAAGTGGGAGATTACGTAAGAGATCCTCAAACCGGAAAACGATATGTTTCTTCGAATGGGCAGGGAGGTTTTTTCCAATATCAGTTGACGATTCACCGATATTTGAATTCGCAGGGAGCCGCCGAGCAGGAGATCGATTTTGTTTCTGAGGCTATTCGCGATACGGATCCTCCGATTGCTCTGAAGCCCGAGAGGTTATCTTCCGGTTCGGGACTGGAAGAATTTTTAGGACGGCGGATTGCCGAAGCGCCCGGGTTTCAAGCGGTTGTGATTTCTGCCGAGACAGCGGCCGATTGCCCAGAGCTGGCCGGCGCTGAAGAGAATACTTATCAATGGGGGAATCTGCAGCTGATAGTTTTGTCGGAGGAGCCTGCTCAATGGTCTTCCGTAATCACCGGATGGTTATCGCAGCCGAACCTAAATTTGACGCTTTACGGTCGTGCCGGCGATCAGTCTCTCTCAGTACTTGGACAGATGCTGGCTGGTGCCGAAGAATCGATTGCGATCCAGGGACCGTACCCACCGACGGGACAGAGCTTTTCAACCCTCTTTAAGATGATTCTGGCAAATTTGGCTGGCCTGGAAGAAGCAACTATTTCTGATGCTGATTTGAACCAGGCCGCAGAGCTGCTCGGATTAGGTAAATACGTATAAAGTCAGATAATTTTTTAATGATATTTTTGAGGCAAAAGCCATCGGTCTATGGCATACTTACACTAGAGCGATTGAATAAAAAGTTTCGTGGCGGAAGAACGGGTTTCGCCGCGAGATTTTTATTTAGCTCCCTTTTTTCAAAGATCAAAATAGATGAAGAAAATCAGATTTCGTCAAACCATCGCGATTGGGCTGCTGATGGCGTTCTCCGTTTCATCGGTGACGCCGGGAGGGGCGGCCGTATCCTCCAGCCGCGCCGACACGCTGCGCGCGCTGAATGTTTCCGAAGCGGATAACTCTGGTTTGGAAGAATCCCTTAAACGTCCTGATTTTTTGGCGTCGGCGGAGCCGTCCGTCCGTCCAGCCAGTCTGCCTGGTGCCCAGACAAATCCACCGCAGCGCCGCCGGTGGCCTTTAGTCGTAGCCAGCCTTTTGGCTGTTTCTTTCTTATTTCCCTCTCTGATCGGTCCTGAAAAGAAAGATCAAAATCCTAAAGTACAACCTCCACCTCCGATCACTCAGCGGGTTGCACGGAAACTCCGTGTGCCGCCGCCCATTCCCGATCGTCCATTGCCTCCCATCCCTGAGATTGATAAAGAAGATGCTCCTTTGCGTGATTTGCAGGCAGGAATTCTCGAGATTCTCGCCCGTTTCTCAGAACCGGGCGGAGTGCTTCGCCAGCAGGAAAGAGACCGGACCGAAAAACTATTCGATAAGGGCGCAGTCGGAAAAAACCAGGAACTATTCGCAAACTTCAATACGCTTCGTGATCGTGTTTTTGTCAGACAAGCCGCTGCCATCCGGATTCTGGAAGAATATATTACCGGTGATGAGAAAACACGGAACAATCTTTGGGACGATTATAAAGCGGCCATTGATGCCTGGTTTGACGCGCAGCAGGATGAACTCGAAGCGCGGGTTGATCTGACTTCCTATTTGCTTGACCAGGCGCGTAGTTTACATGCCAAGGGAGTAATTGGCGAACAAGACCTTATTAAAAAAGAAGTAGCTCACGACAGCGCCAGACTGATGGTGCGGGAGTTTTCACTTTACCGTCGATTTTTTGTGAATTTGAGAAAAATCGGGGTGGCATTGCCGTTTCCAAAAACCCAGCTGCCGGCGGCCGGCGGCAATTTCGTTCCTCAACTGGTTCCGCCAATCCCCAATGGCGAGCCGTCGCTTTCAGTGTTGGAAAAGCAGGAAATCCTTCTGGAATCGTACGATCTTATACAGGAACTTTTAACGCTCTACCAGGACCGTTTGCGACAGGGGCAGAAAATCAGGATCGATCATTTGCGCCGCATCGTCGCTCTGCGTGAAAAAAAAGTGGCCACTCAAATAGAGTTAGATCGCGCCCATTTCTTGAATCAGCAGGCCGCATTAATGGAAATTCAGATCCGCCGTTTGGAAGACCAGAGGCAGTTTGTCGAGGCCTATAAAATTCTGGTGACGACCGAAGGCCTGGATCAGCTGCCGTTGAAATATCTGAATCATCCGCTGGTGCGCCGTGCTACCGGCGAAATTGCACTTGAATTGGGTTATGCCAAATCGGCTGGTGAGGCGCTGGAGTTTGATCCGTCCATAATTCTTTCTGTCATAGGGGACTTAAACCCAATTCGCACACTGATCTTTTTAAATGCGCAGCAAGATTTAACAACGGCCGTGTTGAAAGAAGCGGATGGTTTGGTTGAAACACTGCAGCTGCCTGAGGGCGCCGGGAGCAGGATGGGATTGGTTGCCTATACCGGAGCCGTGCTGCGGTCCTCACTGGTTGCCAATCGCCGATTGCCAAATACCATTACAATACGGGAAATTCTAACTCAGCAGCATCAATACGATCAGGCGAAACTGCAACAGGAAGCCGGCCAACTTGTCCGCCAGCAGATTTTACTCCGGATCAAACTGGGGCTTCCAGTCGGCGATGTCGAATCGACGCTTTCTCCGGAGGGCCGCCGTACGCTGGAGTTTTCTTCAAACGGTGTTCTACAGCCCGGATCTTTGAAAGATTTTGATGAAACGGATGATTTGACTCCCGAGATCGGGCAGGACAATCGCGCGCGCTTACTCGAGATCGGACAGCTTGTCAGAACGGCATTCGGCACAAGAGATCGGCTTACTCCGTTGCAGATCCGCCAATCGAGCGATGAACTACTGGATGCGGAACAGCGTCTTATGGCGGTGCGGATTCGCAGTCTTGCCCGGCAGAAAGAGTTAAATTCGGTGCTGACTGCCCAAGTCAGGGAAGGCGTGAAAACTGGCGCCCTCAATAAAAGAGAATTGGCCGATGCCGAAGCATGGGAAGAACAGTCACGCGTGGGAGATGCTGAATCGGCCCGTTTGTTGGTTGATTTATTGAGCCGTAAACAGCTTTCTCGTGAGCAATTGGCGCAACTGCTGGATGTTGCTCCGTCAAAATTAGCCGGTCGTATTCCGGCCGGTGCCAAAGAAGTGATTGAGCGATTGAATGGCCCTGACTGGTTTGCTCCGGCCGCCGTGATTGGTCCGGAAAATCTCGACGAGTACCCGCTATGGAGAGCCGAGCATAACCGTCTGGTGAATGACGAACGGCAGATTTTACGGGATGCGCAAGCCAGCCGCACCACGGAGTTGAGTAAGCGTCTTGATCAAGAGAAGGCACTGGTTAAAACAAGGACTTCCACCCTGCAATCTGAAGAAGCAGCCCAACATGATTTGACTCAGGGGGGAATGCAGCTGAATTTGCTCGGACGGTCTCGCGAGATGGATGAATGGCTTCGGGATCACGGGATCGATCTTCCCAGTCCGATTGATCCGCGGCCTGCCGGATTACCGACGATAGATGATTTAAGAAATGGTTTACGCGGCCGCAACTTACCGCTTCAGCCGGAAGCTCCATTCTATGTTGCGATTCCCGGCCAGGCCGATAGTAAAGCGCTCAGTGCCGGATTTTATGCGCCCGATGCGGTTGTTTTTCTGTCCGGGCCTCCAAAAACCTCTCCCGATCATATTCGGGCGCCTGTTTTTGGCGTGGATGACTGGAATGTGCTGAAAGAATTTTTTACGGGTGCTTCAATCACCGATTCAAATGCCAACGGTGAGCCGCGGCTCCGGTTAGGCCGTGTTACGGTGAATCAGGTGAATCCCTCTACCGATTTTGATCGGGGCAACGGACGGGCTGTTATCCATCTGGATGGGTATGAGTTGGTGAGGCGTCCGGCGCAGTTTGCTCCGGGGTTGCTATCGAGTTTGGCGGAAGCGTGGAATCCCCAGCTGGTTCCGGAAGAAAAAGTAGAAGATCGAAAAATGGTGGTTGGTTATTATGTGCGGGTTGTCGAAATTGGTGATGACGGCGTCGAACGGAAAAGAGTGGTGGGGGTCCTTCCGGCGGAAATGTCATGGACTCAGGGGGGACGATTGTCTGAGAAAATGTCATTACCCAATCAAAATCCGAATTCATTCCCCAATTATCTTAAAGAAGTTGCTCCAAGGCACTACGGGTGGATTACGCCGATTGACAGCTTGTTGTCTGATCCGGCGACTGGCGAGCCGCTGGTTTTCAGAAAGGAAGGCAATGAGTTTGTCTATTTGAGAGTTCGTCTTTATCAGCGGGACCTGGCTGACGGCACCATTGAAGACGAGCTTGGTTTTGATGAAGAGCCGGTGGTTGTTCCGGAGGAGGAAGAAGAAAATCTACAACTGCCGGTGCCGGTCGCGCCGCCGGTTAACCCGGCTCCTCAACAACCGAATGCTGCCGCGCCTGTTTTACCGCTGCCGGAGCCGGCTGTCCGCGAGGTGAAACTGCTTCTGACTCAGCTTCCGTCCGGCGATTTTGCCGTCCATACCTATGCAGGAACCTATCGGATGGATGGCTTATCCATCGGGCAGGCCCCTAGCAATGCTTTTGATGAATGGCTGGCAAACCACTCCTCTGACGGGGCTCTTCTTGCGAAAGAGCCGTTGAATTTGCTTCCGATCGAGCTGTCATCCAACGAACAGATTTTTATTGAAAGCGGATTGATGGCGGAAGCAGACCGAGTTGCTTTGTCGCGGCAATTGGCGATGTCCGGCATCACCAATGTCAACATTCATTGGGTCGGCAGCAACCAGGATGAGGTTAGCGCTGTCTCCGATACCGTTCTCGCGCTTCGCCAGACTGGAACGCCGGTTGTGATGATGGTCAGCCCGGCGTACCAAGGTGCGCTCGAACGGATGTTTGGTATCGGGGGTATTCATAAAGAACTTCGGCCGACGATCGGTATTGTGAGCGGCCTTGCCAATACAAGGGTTGTTTTGATGGCGTTGTTGACCAATATGGCGTTTCTTTCCCGCTTAACGGTTTTTGACGGTGTTTCATCCGGTCTTGAAGAGAACGCCACGGCGTCTGTTTTCCAATTCATGGCGTAAACGCGCTAAAATGGGCGACATGATCAGAAAAACAATTACGGCGATAGTTGCCGGGTCGATGGCGCTGGTTTCTTCAGCGCCGGCATCTCTTTTTATCAATTCTGCTCAGCCAGTTTGTCTGCGTTCCCTCCAGGGCGGTGAATCATTTAGAGTTATTTCGGGTATGGAAGAAAAACTAACTGCTCAAACAGTTACCGGTGCTTCCGATTCCGGAGCGCTCGATCGGCGTACTGTGCTTAAGGCAGGTGCTCTCAGCATAGGCGCTTCCATTCTAAAGTGGGCTCGATTATTGCCCGACGATGCCATTTTTGGACAGGAGGGGAAAGCGGTGCAACCTAAAGGCGCTCTGTCTTTGCTGGCCAAAGAATTGGGTGGTAGAAGCGATCTTTCGATCATTGTTTGGGATCCATCCAGCATCGGGGGACTTCCCGGTTTTTTTGATCGGGCAGTTCAGGCCGGCGTGACCCGCGTCTGGGTCAGCGGATTCCGGTTCAATCAGATGGACAATGCCCGCCAGAAAGCTTTTTTTAATCAGGCTCGCGTTTCCGGCCTGCGCTCCATCGGGTTCATTGACGGTAATTACGATTGGGCTAACAATCCCGCGTTTGTAAAATCACATTACGAAAAACTGATTGTCACACTAACCCAGTTTCACAATGATAAATTATTGGGTCGTCTCAAAATCGTGTTTGCGGCCGATATTGAGCCTTGGACCGGGCCCAATGGAAAGAATTGGAATGGTGATTTCAAGCCGTCGACCGACTTGGTTTGTAACTGCGTTATTCCGGAAATCAGCGGATTTGCTCAAAGAACAGGCCGTGTTGATAGAACAAATCTGATTACGCTCGTTATGCCATTCTGGTCTCAGAATGGTACGAAGCTGGATAATGACCTCGTGGTTAAAGGAGTTGAAGATCTACCCAATACCACGCTGGCTCTGATGAGTTACCGGAATTCCGCTCTTGAAATCGAAAGTGTTCTTAATGACACGCGAAGTCGTTTAAGAACAACACCGGCACGGGATCTCCGCTGGGCGTTCGGAGGAGAGACGCTTCCACCCGGTGAAGTAGGCGGGCAGCACGTCACTTTTCACGGAAGATTAAAACGGGTTCCTCTGGAACTGTTGCGTGTGATCCGCCGGCTTTCGGAGAGTGAGCGTAAACAGTTGGATGAGGTTTTTATTCATTTTGCAAGTCCTGTTGCCGCCGATAAAGCGATTAAGGAATGGCTGGAGAGTCCTGCTGAGGAACCGGCAAAAGGAAAAGATTTTTCAGTCAGAGGCGGCCAGGCAAAGATATCCAAAGATGGTTCGCGTCTGGAATTTCAAATGGATCTGGGCGATTTGGCCGATCAATCGTTAGTCGCTGTGGCACTGGTGAGAACCGACACCTGGTATCCTCAACCGTATGATAATGCAAGCGCCCAGGTACCGGTGCAGGTGGATAAGGACGGTGTTGGCAATGTGGTCGTGTTTGCGGCCGACCGGAGCTCGTTTGTCGGAGAACAAACGAAAGGCCGCGCCGTGATCATTCTGACACCCACTGATTTTCAAGCTGTAGTAAAAGACAGACTCAACCCCGCACGGTTAGAACTCCGCGCTCAGAAAATCATCGTATTCGATAAAGAGGGAAAAGCCTCGGTTGTTAATCGGTTGCCTCGCGGCGGTCTGGAAGAATCGATCCGGCTTCCGGCGCATGCGACCGATGAACGCGTTATTATTTTGACGCCGGACACCGCTGTCGTCGGCCTGGAACTGCTGCGCGGATTTCGTCCCGAGGCAGGCGAGAAAATCCCGGTGGCGGTGATTGTGCGCAACGCGGTTCAACATTCCCAATTGCTTGATTTATTGGAGGCCCAGTCGATTCAGCTGCAGTTTCCGGTCGTTGACCTTTCTGAGACGGGCCAAAATCTTGGGGAGGCCATCGTTGCGCTTCAGGAAGATGCCTGGATTGCCTCTCTCAATCCGTTAGTGATCGACACGATGGCCGCGTTCCGCCAGCTGGGCACATTCCTCGGTATTCCTGAACTGGACCAGCGCCTGCTGGACAAATGGCTGGACGAACAGGGAGTCGCTTCCGCGGCGTAATGTGGTGATAATCCTATGAAAAAACAATCAGTTTTTTATCCTCGAAAAGTAATCGCTTTTTTTATTTTTTTGGTATTTCTTTCAACCAGCGTCGGAGTCAACCCATCGTCCAAAAATTTCCCGGATGTTTCGCCTGACGCGCTGCGAGCCGTTAGCGGCGCGGAGTCGGCGGCTCAGCCGGGACTTGAAGAGTCTCTGAAAGAATCCGCCGGCCTATCTCGCAGCGGATGGTCGCTTAATTGGCTGGCCGGTATTACATTTGCGTTAACGGCAGCGTTGGATTGGGGCGAACCGGTGGCTGCCCAACAGGCGCAGCCGTCCCCGTTCGTAGCGACCCTCGATAATTTTCCGTCCGGCCCGGAATACAGTCGTTCCTCTGAAACCTTGAACCGTTATTTGAAAACCCTGGTGCCGGAACTGCCAGGGCCGGTCATTCTGACGCCGGGCGCCACGGTCCGTATCATCGCTATTCATGAGACTAAAGACCAAACAGGAGAAATCGACGGCGCCTATGTGACGCTGACGCCTTCGAAGGAAACGATTGTGGTGCGCGCCGGTGACAACCGCTGGCTGGTTCCCGCCGGTGTTTCGTTAAAAGTCCATATCGACCGCAGGAAAAAAGAAACGCGCGTTTACCGTGAATCGGAAGTCACACGGCTGGCGGTTGAATTATCTGACATTGCCGGGCTTTCTGATCTGATGGACCGTTTTGATGTGGAGGGGCCGGTCGTTGGCGCAACGCGGTTTAAATCCAGCGGAAAACTGGTGATGGGAGGAATTATTTATCGCGACGGGGGCGTTCGCCATTGGAATATTGTGCCGATTGATCCGGGATCTTCCGTTACGGTGATCGCGCCCGATGGCACGGAATCGACGGTGCCGGCCTTAAAACCGTTGCGTTTGATTATTCAAGACGGACAAGCGCGCATTGATCCGAAACAGCAATACAGTTCGGTGCGAAAGCCGGCATTTTTGCCGCCGGCGGTAACAGGCCGCTTCGATGCGGTGCCGGTGGTCGAAAACCCGAGCCCGATCGTCCGATCGAGCCGTGCTGCTCAGCCGGTTCCGGCTGCTTCGGTCCGCCGTTTCATTCCGCCGAAATTGGATCCGGAACTTCCGAAAATTCCGGAGCTGCAACTGGTAGCGGCGATTCCATCCAGTGTGACGGCCCGGCCGGCCGCAGATTCTCAATTCACGGACTCTCGCAAAAAAGAGCCGGCTCCAATGCCGATGCCGGCCGATCTGCCGCGGACGGCTCCGGTCATAGCAGCAGACCGCGTCCGTGTCCGGCAAAATCCGCGCAATCCGGATCTGTCTCCGAATGTTGGACGGAACGATTCGGGTCCCGGCCCGTCCTCTCCGGATATTGCCGTGAAAGATAGAACACCGGTTCCTCCAGCAGAGGCATCGCCGGTTGCGTTGGCTCCAATTGCAGCGGGGGAGGCTCCCGTTCGCCGTGTTGCACCGGTTCCTCCTGTGGATCTCCCGGTTCCGCCACCCTCCGTCGTAGCCGGTGGTAATTCTCTGGTCCGTTTGGATCGTTTGCCGCGCGAGCCGGCGGTTTCACCGGTGCCCGCTCGCTCGATTCCAGAAAGTGAGTTATTTTCGGAGAGTCTTAATTTCGCGGATCGATCGCCGGTGATTGACGCTCCTCAGCCACATCCGAAATTGGCCGAACCGCCGGTAGGTGTCGTTAATACCACACGTCGCCGAGCCCCGGCGTCAAAGCCGGCGGAAGAGTTAATCTCTCCGGTGCCATTGTCAGAGCCACTTTCAGCGGAATCGACTGTTGAATTACGCAAGATTGAAGGGGATATCCTTAACAGCATGGCGCGATTACACCAGTGGGCCGTCGATGCTCTCAACAATCATGCGGCCCGCGTGGCCGAACAGCGGCAAAAGAAAGCAGGCACCCCGGCGGATAGAAACATTGCCGATTTCAACACGCTGAAAGCCGATGTCGATGCGGCAATGGGACGTGTTATTCTTGTCCTGCGCGATTATGTCAGGGCCGATGGCCCGGCGCGCGCCGGTTTTTGGAACCGGTATCAACAGGCAGTCCAGAATTGGTTTGACGCGCGCGAGCGGCAGGTTGGCGCTTATCTGGAACTGGCCGATGATTTATTACAGCGCGATCGTCAGTCGGCTTCCAACCAAGGCAATACCAGCACGCGTGACCTAGAGCGGTCGCAGGCTGCCAGCGAAATTGCCGGATTCACGCTTCTGGAATTAACCGCCTTCCGTAATCTGTACGACGACCTCATTGAGCTGGGTGTTCCGGTTCCGTTCCTGAACGCGGCTATGCCCGATGAAATTGGTTACACGCCCTATTCCGTTCCGGTCATTCCCAGTTTGCAAAAGCCGGCAGCCGCGGCCGACCGTGCCCGTTTTTTAGAGAAGGCCTTCAATCAAATCGCCGAAATTTTACGGCTGAACAGTCAAAAACTGGGTGTTGATATCCGATTGCGTCTATCGGAATACCAGCGGTTTAAAAACAATTTCTATTCCACTCCGCGGGGAGGCACGTTACCTCAAGGCACGAGCAGGGAAGAGATGAACTATGCCAGTTTTCTCAGGGATGAGGCGATTTTTCAGCGGGCCCAACAGCAGCGCCTTTCGGCTCAAATCAATTTTGTTGAAGCATTACAAGTTTTGTCGCAGACGCAGGGGCAGCCGTTTTTGCCGGCTGACAATGAACAGGTGCGTGCGGTTGTGGCCAACTATGCCGTTGAACATGGATACCCTCCTGACATTGGTCAGGAGGTGGTTATTTCGGTGGTTGGTTTAAGAACGGTGCGCGACACGATCTTTATCTCCGCCCAGGAACGGCTTTCGCGGGCGATCTCGGATGAAATGGCGGCGCGGGTTGTTCTGTCTCAAAAATTAATCGTCTACCTCCAGGATGACTTCAAACGGATGGTTCATGCCAACCTACGTGTTCCCGGCGCCTACCCTGCCTGGGACATTTTCGTTGCCGAATATAAACTCCGGCAGGCTCGGCAACAACTCGCGATCACTCAACTTGCGCAGGAAAACGATACGGTCAGAGCTCAGCTTGGTTTACCGCGCAGTAATATTGAGCTGGCTGTGCCGCCAGCAGTGCGCAGTATTCTGGAAACCAATAGACAGTCGCTTCTGCCGGGTTCTTCCATCACGGAATCAACGGATAGTTTTAAAGAATGGATTAAAGGGGCTGATGCCAGCGTTTTATCGCCGTTGGATACCGCAGAGAACCTTGCGGCCACTTTTCTGGGATTGGTAAATCCTCCGTCAGAGCCCAAGGCGGATGATTTGGTTCGCCGGCAGGCCGAAAACGAGCGGAAGATGCTCGAGGCCAAAATCAAGATGCTTGAAAACGAAAACTGGCTGGCCAAGGCGTTGGCCTCTATCCGTGAATCAACCGAAGCAACCCATCCCGGATCTGTAACGAAGCCGGAATTGGAAGATGCCCGTAACTGGCGCGCGCAAATTGAACTGAGAAACGCGGAAATAGCCGTAATTCGTGCCGATATCGTCCGGCTAGAACCTGGGTTGGATCCGGTCCGGTATGCCGAGCTAAGAGGGGAGTACAATCGGCTCGTTTTAGAGCGGTTGCGTGTTGCCAGCCGAGTTAATAGAGAGCGGATGGATGTTCTTGATGGCCGCTTGAAGATTGAGGGAATTCTGGAATTGAATGCCGAAGCCTGGAGGAGGTTTGACGCCGCTTACGCGGCGGGTACTCCGCAACCTCTTAACCAGATTTTAGGACAACTCAGGAATGCGGGAGCTGTCCGCCGCACTGATTCCATTGACAGAGCGATTCAAAGCTGGGGACAGACAAACGATTATGGCAAGCTGTTAGAACAAGCGCTCGCGCGTAATGAAGAACTGGTTCAACGGGGCGCTTCGCTCGATGCTCACTCGTCTCGGCCGGCCTTGCCGACGCTTGAAACGGTTCTTTTCGATAATAGTAGTAAGTCGCAAACCTATCCGGATAACCGTTCCGAGGTTTTCACGGTCACTTTGGGCAAAGGGGGAGTTCCTCAGCCGCTGCAGATTGCCGGCCCTTTCCGTATGGACGCGCTGGTTATTCCGTCCTATGTTTCTCCGCGTGTCGAGCCCTATCAGAATGCGCATGATGATCTTCGTCCCCGGGACTGGCAAGCTCCGCGCGATTCACTCGAGAAAGTCGATCTTCTTGACTCGACTGCGCCCACCGCATCCGGCCGGTTCGGCGCCGGGTCTTTCTTCCGTTACCGGCAAACGCCCGCTCTTTCTTCCGAAAACACGACCGGCCTGTCGACATTCCTGAGGCCGGGTGTATTACGCGTCGATCCACGGGTGGCCTCTATGCCGGTTCCGGGCGTTCGCGCTTCATGGGATCCTAATAAGAAACAATGGACTTTGCCTGACAAGGCTGAAGACCGCCAGGTCGTTTATTTTTATCCGGTGCGTAAATTAGATATTGTGTTTGAAAATGGGAAATGGGTTCCCCGGGTAAATTTATTTGGAATTGTTCCTCAGCCTGTTTCGTGGAGAGAAGCGGGTCAACTGGCAGAAACACCCCAACGGACTTTAGGTCCGAACCGGAGCGTTTCGAGAGTGGGAGAATATGTAACCGATCCATTGACGGGGGATCCCTATGTTTCTTTTAATGTGGAGGGTGGTTTTTCCAGATACCGTATTAATGTGACCTCGTATCAAACCCCTGAAGGAAAAGTTGAGCAGGAGTTCAGTTTTATTTCCGAGACTATTGGCGATACCGATGCGCCGCGTTCTGCCATAATTGGAACCGCGGCCGCCGCATCCGGACAGGAAGAATCGATTGTACTTCCGGCCGGCGCGACCAACGGCAATATAATTATTTTCACGCCAGAGACGGTCGAGGCTGGGGTTGAACTGATGCTGAATCGGTTTCGCTTGGCGGCCGGAGAGAAAATTCCGGTGGCCGTGATCGTGAGCGACGCCGTTCAGCATTCCCATGTTTTGGATTTACTGGAAGGCCAACCTGTTGAATTACTGTTTCCAATCATGGACCTTTCCGTGACTGGAGATAGCCTGAAAGAGGCGATTGATGCGCTTGCGGCAGATGCCGAAAGTTACTCGCTAAAACCGCTGGTCATCGACACGATGGCCGCGTTCCGCCAGCTGGGCACATTCCTCGGTATTCCGGAACTGGACCAGCGTTTGCTGAACGAATGGCTGGATCAGCAGGGAGTTGTTTCCCAGGCATAATCGTTTGTTTAAAGTGCGTTTAGTCCTTGTTTTTGAGATAAAATAGTAATGGAATGCCTAACAAACGGTTTTTTATCGGCCTGATTATTTTGGGAGCCGCGGCGCTGACGGTGTCGGCTGCTTCGGCCGCGGAGCCTGATTTTTGGTCCCGCTTGAAACAGGCGGTCCGTTCGACCGTTTCCCCTCAAAAAACCGAACAGAAAAAGCCCGAAACAGTTGTCCCGGCGCCGCCCGCTCCGATTGTAAAAAAACCGGCGGTCCGCGAACCGCCTCCCAAAATGCTCGTTGACGATTTTGAAATCGGCGAAACGCACGGCATTTTCAAGGAACGCAAGAACCGCATCGACGCGTTCCAGGGCACCTGGGCCAAGCCGCCTTCCTACGCGCTGATCACGAAAGTTCCCGATACGCGGCCCGGCTATTCCGGCAACTCACTGCGCATTGAATTCAACAAGCAGGGCGGCTGGTGCGGCTGGTACACGCTGCTCAACGGCATCGATGTTTCCGGCTGCAACGCGCTGACGTTCTGGGTCAAGGGCGAGCATGGCGGCGAACGGTTCGACATCGGTCTTTCCGACGACCGGATGCAGGAGATGGAGGTCGATTCCATTTATCTGGGCGCCGTAAATACCTATCTGCCCGACGGCGTGACGACCGAATGGCAAAAAGTACGCGTGCCGCTGGAGGCGATCCGCTCCGAAATAAATTTAAAGAAGATGGGCTGTCTGGTTTTCTGGTTCCGCTATGAGAGCCACAGCGCCATTCAGATCGACGATATCGGCTTTGATAATGATCCCGAGGTTGAACGGATTCAGAAGGAAAATACTCCGCGCGCCGAACCCGATCCGCGCGCGCCGCGTGCTCTCTGGGTATGGAAGTATGACCTGGTCAACCAGCCGCAAGTGCGCGCCGACTGGTTCCCGTTTTTTGAACAGACGGCGATCCGAACGATTTACCTCTACATGGGCGAGGAGCCGGTCAGCCACTGGCCTTCTGACCAGCAGAAAAATCTGGCACAGTTTTTGAAAGAGGCCCACGCCCGCAAATTGGAAGTGCACGCACTGCAGGGCAACCCGCTCTGGGCCTTAAAAACGATGCACCCGAAAGTGATCGCCTGGATCAGCGGGTTCCTCGATTTTAACGCCGCGCACTCGCCGGAAGAACGGATCGACGGCATCCATATGGACATTGAGCCGTACCTCACCCAGGAATGGGAAACCGGCGACCGCGACCGCCTGAAAAAAGAGTTTCTGGAACTGCTCGATCTCTGCCGCCAGTTGATTGACAAAAAAGCGGTGGCCACCGACCGCCCCTGGGCCGTCGGGCCGATGGCCAAAAAACCGTTTGTGATGGGGCTGGCCATTCCGCTGTTTTATGATCAGGAACCGGAAATGGAAGAAAAACTGCTCAGCTACCTCGATTATGCCGCGCTGATGGATTATTACGATTCGTCCCGCGACATCATTGCCGAGGGTTGGCCGCACATTAAGCGCGCTCAAAAAGCCGGCGTTCAGATGGTTGTCGGCGTCGAGACGCAGGACCTGGTCCAGATGAACCAGGGCAAGCGCCGCAACACTTTTTTTGAAGAAGGCTGGGAAGAGATGGAACGCGACATCGCCCGGACGATCGGCGCGTTCGCCGGTAATCCCAGTTTTGCCGGCATCGCGGTCCATTGCGATTACTCCTACCGCAGCCTCCAGCGCGGCCGCAATGTTCCGACGCACGAACGGTCCGGGAAAATTCCGCGTATTGCCGCCGATCTGGGCAATAAAAAAATTTCCATCGATGGAGATCTGTCCGAATGGGCCGACGCGAAATGGATGAAAGTCGACCAGCGCGAGCAGGTGGTTTACGGCGTCGGCGCTTGGGGCTGGGCGCAGGATATGTCGTACAAGGCGGCCGTCCGCTGGGAACCGAAAGCGCTGTTTTTGGCGCTGGATGTGACCGACAACCAGGTTGTTCAGGAGAAAGCGGATAAAGATCTTTGGGAGGGGGACCATTTCGAGCTCTGGCTTGACGCCGATCTTTATGAGGATTACAGCGAAGCCGTTAACTCCGCCGATGATTTCCAGATCGGCATCAGTCCGGGTAATTTTAAAAATCTGCCGCCCCAGGTCTATGTCTGGGTGCCGTCCGTTTCACCTGAATCGGCCGCGCTCGTGCAGATTGCCGCCAAGCCGAAATCGCCCGACGCAAAAAACAAATCGGGCGGCTATACCATCGAACTGCGCATCCCGGTTGCGTTCTTATTCCAGAATATCCAGAAGCGCGTCGGTGTCGATCCGGGTGAGGTGAGCGCGCCGCGCGGCGTTACGCTCGAGTCAATGGTGCTGAATATCGGCTGTTTGGAGGCCGGCGAGTTGAAGCCCGGTTTCAAACTCGGCATGATGATTGACGGGTCCGACACCGATAATCCATCCCAGCCGCAGAAATGTCTGCTCTCCACTTCGGTGGAACGGCAGTGGGGAGACCCGACTACGTTTAACATTGTGGAGCTGGAAGAATGAACAAGCAGTCATTGCGCAATGACATGTTCTTCGTTCTCGTTTTATGCTTAATGCTGTGCGCCACCCCTGTTTTTGCCGCCGAGGTCTCCGTTAGAGACGTCCCGGCATTCCCGGAGGGTACCGCCATTCTTCCGATTGAACAACCGCGCATGCAGCGCGGCCGGTTTGGCGCCTATGCGATGAGTCCCTCAAAAATGGGTATTTTCCCGGACTTCAAAATAGCAAAACGGCCGGGGTCGTCGGTGGAACCGATGTATGTCCGCTTTCGCAAAGAACCGGGGCCCTCTTTTTGCGGTTCTTACTGGATTATTGCCGGCGATTTGCGCAAATACGCCACGCTGACCTTCTGGATCCGCGGCGAGCGCGGCGGCGAGAATTTTGAAATCGGCCTCAATGACTTAATCGCCAGCCGCCGCGAAGATGCGATCATGGGAGGCTCCATTTACCGGTATCTTCCGGGCGGCATCACCAAAGAATGGCAGCAGGTGAAAATTCCGCTCGAAGATTTTTTCGGCGCCGATTTTTCCCGCATACACAGCCTTGTTTTTTCGTTCTCTGATCCGGGGGAGGGAGCGCTCTGGATCGACGGCTTTGTTTTCCATGAAGAAGCGCTGGTCCAGCGGGAGGACGAAATCATCCGATCGGGCGAACTGCTGCTGGACAACTTCGACCACAGTGATTTGAACCTGCTGGGCCGCAAAACCAACGCTTACAAAAAAACACCGTCGTTTTGCGCGGCCAGCCGTGTTGAGAAACCGCGCCGTGGAAACCAGGGCCGCTCGTTGCGCCTCGATTATGATAAGCAGTCGACCGGGTGGGCCGGTTATTTTTCGCTGTTTAACCAGATTGACGGCGCTTATTACGATTTAAGCCAATTTAAGGAGATCCGTTTCTGGGTCCGCGGCGCGCGCGGTAAGGAGGTTTTTGATGTCGGCATGGCCGACCGTTCCTGGTTGACTATTGGTGATTCGGTCAAATGTGGTACAATAGATAAATACTTAAAAAAAGGCGTCACAAAAGATTGGCAGGAAGTAGTAATTCCGTTTAAAGATTTTGGCAAATTAGATTGGTCACAAATGGGTTCTTTTGTGGTAAATTTCTCTAGGCCGGCAAAAGGAACCCTTTTTGTGGATGATGTCCGGGTGATTCGGAAATCGGACGAAGAACTGCTGAAGGAGTGGGATAAACAATGAAAATAAAGCGGGTCCTGGTTTTGGTTCTGGTTCTTTTTTTTCTGTCGGGACCTCTTCGCGCGTCGGCCGACTCCGTTTTGGTGGATGATTTCGAGCAGGAAGCGGCTAATAAGGTAGGCGGGCGCACCAACAGCTATGTGATGGCGCCCTCGCGCGTGCTGGCGCTGCGCGTCACCGAGAACGCGCACGGCGGCAAAAAAGCGCTGGTGCTCAAATACGATAAGAAGGGCACCGGCGGTCCGTACGATTCCGGCGGGTGGTGTGGTTATTACACCATGCTGAAAGTCGGTTCGCGTTATTACGACGCTTCCGGCGCGAAAGCGATTTCGTTCTGGGTGCGCGGCGACCGGGAAGACGAAAATTTCGTGATTGGCCTTTCCGACAAACATTGGGATGAGCTGGGTGATTCGGTCAAATCAGAGCCGGTGGTGCAGTATCTTCCGGCCGGAAAGATCACCAAAGAGTGGCAGAAAGCGACGGTTCCGCTCAGCGCGTTTATGCTGGAAGCCAAGGAACTGGCCTCGATCGCGATCTGTTTTGAAGGATCGATTTATCCCGGCGGTGAATCGCGGGGAACGGTGTACATCGACGACTTGATGTTGGAGTAGGGGTTATGGCATATTTAGAGTGGGTCAAGAGGAGGGAACTAAAATGAAGAAAATGATTTGGGCAGTTTCTCTGCTGGTGCTGACGATGACCGCTTCCGCGTTCGCCGCTCCGGTGCTGGTGGACGATTTCGATCACGAAGATGGAGCCAAGAACTCGCTGGGCAACCGTGCCAATGTGTTCATAAAAGCTCCGTCCAAGGCAATGGTCACCGCCCGCAAGGAAACGGTGCAGGGCAAGCCGACGCAGGTGTTGATGCTTAAGTATGACAAGCGCAACAGCGGCGGCCCGTTTGATTCGGGTGGGTGGTGCGGTTATTACACGCTGCTGAAGTCGGCCGCCGCGCTGGTGGCTCCGACGCCGCAGAATCCGAACCCGCCTGCCGGTACCGACAAGTACCTCGATGCCAGCGGGTTCAAGGATCTCAGCTTCTGGGTCCGCGGTGAGAAGGGCGATGAGAATTTCGTCGTCGGTGTTTCTGACCGGCAGTGGGACAAGCTGGGTGATTCGGTCAAGTCCGAGGAGATCGGCAAATATCTGCCGGCCGGCAAATTGACCAAGGATTGGCAAAAGGCGACCATTCCGCTGAGTGAGTTCTTCATCGATCACTCGCAGTTGGCCGCGGTCTCCATCGTGTTTGAAGGAGACCTGTTTCCTGAAACCGGACACCAGGGTACGATCTACATCGATAACGTCGAGCTCGAGTGAATCGTTCTTTAAGAACGGGGGGTTTCTGGTTTAAGAGAGCCCTGACGGCCGTTGTGCTGTCAGGGCTTTTTTCTTTGTTTGGCATCGGCGCGGTGGGGCCGTCCTTCGTTGGCGCCGAGGAATCCTCCGAGGCCGATGCTGCCGCGGCGCCGAAAGTCAGCGCGATCTGGGTCTGGGACGCGCGCATCGTGGTGGTCGACGCGGCGCGCGCGGGTCTGCTGGCGTTTTGCCGAAAGCACAAGGTGAATATGATTTATCTTTCGGCGTACGATCTGCGTCCGCCGATGGATGAATCGTACCGCACGTTCAACGTCGACGCGCACCGAAACGGAATTACCGTGCAGGCGCTGGCCGGCGATCCGCGCTGGGGAAAAACGCAGTATCACCATATTCCGATGCAGTGGATCGAATCGGTGCTTCAGTTTAACCGCCAATCCAACCCGCAGCAGCGCTTCGACGGCATTCACGCCGACGTCGAGCCCTACTTGCTCTCAAAGAGTTGGAAAGAACAGCCGGCCGCTCTGCTGGGCGGGTACCTCGACCTGCAGTCCAAAGTGATGGGTCAGGTGCGCGGGCAGGGCGTTTCCTACGGCGTCGATATTCCGTTCTGGTTTGATGATGACACCAATTACCGCATTGAATGGCAGAGCCAGATCAAAACACCGACTCAGCATATCCTCGACACCGTCGACTCGATTACCGTGATGGCCTACCGCAATTTCGCGGAAGGCGACGATGGCACGGTTCACCTGGTTGCGCTGGAGCTGGAGTACGGCGACAAGGTCGGCAAGAAAGTGATCATCGGCCAGGAAACTCAGCCCGACATGTTCCCGGCCTATATTTCTTTCGGCGGTACCTCTTATAAAAAACTGGTTGAGGAACTGGCCAAGATTGAAGGGGCTGTCGGCGGACGTTCCAGTTTCGGCGGTTTCGCGATCCACCATTACGACAGTTACCGGAAACTCTGCGGTGAATGAGATGAGCAGACACGCCCAGCCACGGGTCCTGCCGCTCGGGGACACTCTCCGCCGTCCGTGCTCGCTTCGCTGCGCGCGTGGCGGCAGAGGCCTCTCCCGCCCGCGTCACCCCTGGCTTGGGGCTTCGTTGTTTCTTTTTCTTGGTTTTTTTCTGGCTCTTCCGTTGGCGCACGCTGATGTAGTTTACGATGCTCAGGGCAACAGCATGACCGGCCTTGTGGTTGAAGAACACCGCGACCGTATTCTATTCAACACCGAGCAGGGAGAAAAAACGGTGTTGCGCACGCAGATCGCCGATATTTTCTATTCCGAACCGGAACGCAACCAGTTTTACCTCGGCAATCAGGCCATTCAGGACGGCGATTACAATTCGGCGCGTGTTTTTTTTATGAAAGCGCTGCAAATCAACCCGCAATTTTCCGAAGCCGGCGATGCGCTGCAGCGGCTGAAAGACCTTCAGGAAAAAGGAACGCTGTCGCTGGCCGACGCTAATCCGGTTCGGCTGCTGGAGACCCTCTGGGGCGTCCAACTGCAGGAGGGCGGCACCGGCGCGGTGGTCTTCGCGGTGGAGTCCGGCTCGTTCGGCGATCGGATCGGGTTAAAAGCCGGCGACCGTTTAATCGCTTATTGGGGAGAGTCTCTGCTGTATCTGCCGGCCCAGGAAGTGGCGTCGGCCATGCTGGGGAGCGCCGGAACAACACTGAAGCTGACGCTTCAGCGCCGCCTGGTGCTTGATCCGGAGCCGGAGCTTGCGATTCCCTGGCCCGGCATGAAGGTCGACATTACGCGGTTGGGATGGACGGTGCTTTCGATCGATTCCGTCGGGCCGTCGGTGAAAGCCGGGTTTTTAGCCGGCGACCGGATCGTCAAGGTGGATGGCCAGTCAACGCGGTATATGCCGCTTTCCAAAATTAATGGGACTATTCAGTCGGCCAAAATCCGCGGTATGAGCGCTTTTATCGAGCGGGATTTAACGGTGGTACGGGAATAAATGAGGAGCCTAATTCATGTCCGCCAAATTTAAACGAACGCATTACATCAACGATATCGGGCTTCAATTCCGGTATATGGGCGCTACACTGCTGGTTCTGGTTTTATTTCTTGCGATCGCGATGGCCGTGGTTTATTTCACCGGCTGGACCGAGCTGGTTCAGCGGCTCTCGGCCATTTATCCGCAGGGGCGCCTGGTCGAAATTCTTCAGAAGATCTATCTGCGCCTGTTCGCCGGATTTCTGCTGCTGGTACCGGTGGTGATCATTCTCACGCTCTACCTGTCGCACACGATCGCCGGTCCGCTGGTGCGGATCAAGCGGTATCTGCGGCTGATGGCCAAGGGTGATTTTGATCTGGCTCCGATCGTGCTTCGTCCCGGAGACGAGTTGAAAGATGTCGCCGAACTGGTCAACGAAGTGACCGCTAAAATGGGGCCTCGTTCGCAGGAACGAAAGCGGTTGGTGGAATCGCTGAAGGAGACCGCGCAAGCATTGCGCGCCGACCTGCAGAAGCTTCCATCGGCGGGGCAGGAGATCCAGCGCAAAATCAATACCCTCAACGATATGCTGAAGATGCTCGAATGAAAAAGAAAATCGCACTGCTTCTGCTGATGGCGGTTGTCTTTCCGTATTCCGTTGCTGTTGCCGTGCAGTCCCGGGAAGAGGCGAAAGATACCGATTCGGACGGAAAACCCGATGAATGGCGCATTTATGATGGGGAAACGCTGGTCCGCATCGAGCGCGACCGCAACCATGACGGCCACCGGGAAGTGGTGGTTTTTATGGAGGGCGGCAAGCCGGTCCGCTCCGAAGTCGACCGCAACGGAGACGGCAATCCGGACCTGGTCCGGTTTCTTAAGGCCGGCATGCCGGAACGGGAGCAGGCCGACCAGAATTTTGACGGAAAACCGGATGCCTGGATCTTCTATAAGGAAGGGATCAAAGACCTATTGATCATGGATAAGAATTTTGACGGCCGGCCGGATGCCTGGTTTTATTACGGCCAGGCCGGTCTGAAGCTGGTCGCCGGAAAGATCGACGAAAATTTTGACGGAAAAATTGACCGTTCGTTTGGCGCTCTGCCGGCCGACGAATCCCGAAAGCCCTGGGCAAGCCAGCCATAGGTATTGACCCTGTTTCCTTGGAGTGATAAAATAGCCTTTCTCTCGTAACAACATCTTTGAATTACACATAACAGGAGGAGTATTTTCCAATGGAAGTTGTAATTAAGTCGTCTGCTGAAGAAATGTCAAAATTATCCGCGGAATTGATCGCCGATGTGGTCCGCCACAAGCCGCGCGCGATTTTGGGCCTGGCCACCGGTTCGACGCCGCTGGGAACCTACAAGGAACTGATCCGCCTTCACAAAGAAGAAGGACTGGACTTTTCCCGCGTCAGCACCTTCAACCTCGACGAGTATGTCGGGTTGACGCACGATCATCCGCAGAGCTACCACTACTTCATGTGGGAGAACCTCTTTAAGCATATCAACATCAATCCGAAGAATGTCCATATTCCGGACGGCACCTCGAAGGATGTTCCGGGCTTCTGCCGCTGGTACGAAGAGCAGATCGTCAAGGCCGGCGGACTCGATGTCCAGTTGCTCGGCATTGGCAGCAACGGACATATCGCGTTCAACGAGCCCGGCTCGTCCCTCGGATCCCGCACGCGCGTCAAGACGCTCGATGAAGGAACCCGCAAGGACAACGCCCGGTTCTTCAAGACCATGGAAGAAGTACCCAAATACGCGATCACGATGGGAATCGGCACGATCATGGATTCCCGTCAGTTGATTCTTTTGGCCACCGGCGCTGGCAAGGCCGACGCGATCGCGAAGACCTGCGAAGGTCCGATCACCGCGTTGGTTCCGGCGACGATTGTTCAGCTCCACCCGAAAGCGACTATTGTCGTGGACAAACCGGCTTCGACGAAATTGACCCGGGAATACCCGGCCGAGCCGAGCGTCCTGGTTTTGTCGTAAGGGAAGGGAGAACAATCCGATGGCGGTTCCCAACCACGATTTAATCAAGGCGGTTGAGACGGCCCGATCGGCTTCAGAACTGGTGAAGGGAACGAAGGCCGCGAAAGCGGCCTTCGCCCTTTTATCGGCGAAGCCGGCGGACCTGAAAAAAGCGGGTTACTCCGCATTGACCGCAGCACAGTTAAAAACGCTCAAGGCACAGGGCAACACGGCCGATGACTGGAAGAAAGTTTTCGCCGGCGCCAAGTTCGATGCCAAGCGCGTTTCCCGCTGCCATTTTTCCGGCACGGTTTTATTGTCGGCTTCGGCCGGCACCGTCGAAGTGGAGGGGGTTTCTTTCCCGACCGGTCTTTCGCACACCACACTGGTGGATTGTGTCGTCGGCAAAGACGCGTTTGTCCGCAATGTCCGCTTAATCAACCGCACGGTGATCGGCGAAGGCGCCGTGTTGTTTGATCTGGGCACCGTCACCAAGGGCAAATCCGATTCGTTCGGCAATGGTTCCGAGATTTTAATCGCGATTGAAACGGGCGGGCGCGAGGTTCCGGTTTTCGCGGAACTGACCGTGGATGACGCCTGGCAGCTCTGCCGCAGCCGCTCCAACAAGGCGCTGGTCGATGGATATACGGCCGCCGTCGCTGCGTATGTCAAAACAGTTTCAGCGCCGTGCAATGTGATCTCCGCGAAAGCGAAGGTTCTGCACACGCCGTCCTTAAAAGATGTTTTCCTCGGCGAAGCGGCCATTGTGAATGCCGCCCAGCAGGTGGAGAATGTCACCGTTCTGTCCAATTCCGATGAGAAGACCGAGATCTCCCACGGCGCGATCGTCAAGTCGAGCGTGCTGCAGTGGGGATCTGAAGTTACCAGCGGCGCGCTGGTCGACACTTCTTTTCTGACCGAGCATTCCCATGTGGAGCGGGGCGGGTTTGTCACGCATTCCATTCTGGGACCGAATACCGGTGTGGCCGAAGGCGAAGTCACCAGCGCGTTGCTGGGGCCCTTTGTCGGATTCCATCACCAGTCGCTGTTGATCGCCGCGCTCTGGCCGGAAGGCAAGGGCAACGTCGGTTACGGCGCCAATGTCGGTTCCAACCATACGGCGAAAGCCCCCGACCAGGAAATTTGGCCGGGCGAGGGAACCTTCTTCGGTCTGGGTGTGAACATCAAGTATCCGTCCGATTTGACGCAATCGCCGTACACGATTATTGCCAGCGGTGTCGCGATGCTTCCGCAGAAAGTCGAATTTCCATTCTCGTTGATCAACACGTCGGCGGGGCACACCCCCGGGATTTCACCGGCCTACAACGAGATCATGCCGGCCTGGGTGCTCTCGGACAATGTGTATATGGTCAAGCGCAACGAAGGCAAGTACGCGAAGCGCAACAAGGCGAAGCGTTCGAAGTTCGATTTCGAAGTGTTCCGCCCCGAGATCATCGATATGATGGTCGACGCGCGCAAGCGGCTTTCCGCGGTCAGCGGCAAGGAAGTTTACACGGCCAAAGATGTGGCAGGCTTGGGCAAGAACTACATGTCCGAGTACAGCCGCAAGAAGGCAGTGGAGACCTACTCGTTCTACATCCGCTATTACGCGGCTCTGGGCTTCAAGCGCGAAGCGGCCAAGTTGGTGTCTGAGAAAAAGGCTGAGAAGATCAAGCGGCTTTTGCAGACGCCGTGCGACTGCCTGCGCTGGGAGCATGAGCGCAAGTTGCTGGCTTCCGAGTTTTCCGGGAAATCCGAAAAAGAGATTCTGCAGTTCTTGCTGGAGGCGCAGGACAAGATTGCCGCCCAGGTGCAGAGCTCCAAAGAGAAGGACGACAACCGCGGCGCCGAGGTAATCGAGGATTACACGGCCGCCCACAAGCCGGCCAAAGACGACTCGTTCGTCAAGGAGACTTGGACCGTGACCGCGAAGATGAAAGAGGAGATCAACTCTCTGATGAATCGCGTGGAGCAGGTGGCTGTCAGTTAATTCAAATGTCATCCCCGCGAAAGCGGGGATCTCATAGGCGGGGATGGCGAAAGCTGTCCCCGCCTTTTTCTTTCCACTTACTTAAGTTAGCGAGTCGGCCCGGCTCGGTTGTTCGGGAGCCCAAAGGGGTGTTGCTCCCGCATCGTTCGTCTCGCTCCACCGTGCTCGCCTCACTCCGGGTATCGCCCTCACTCGTCCCGCCAAAGAACTCTGGCGGGACACCATGGCCGTTCGGGCTCTTCACGGTGCGGAGAGCAAACCCCTTCGTGGCTCTCACTCTAACTCAACGGTTGTATGACTAAGAGGCGGGCCGGGATATGGGGCAAGTGGACCTTGGCGGAGGCCGAATCGAATTGTTCTTCGGCAAGGCCGGAGACAGAGCGACGGAATTGGGTGGCAATTCCTAGCGTGTCCACGGCTCCCATACCCGGCCTGACTCGAAACACGCCTTGCCTGACGGAAGCGTGAACGCAGAGAGGCAACACCCCTTTGCGGCGATCAAGCAAGATTGAATTGGTGGACTGACTCGATAATTAGGAGAGAGTTTTAGTGTTGCAAGCAGTGCAGGTGTTATTTAAAAAATCTTGTAAATAAATAGACAAAAATAAAAAATACAATGCCCATCCAAAAATACTCTGACCATCGAAAGTCAAAAAGTATCCAAGAATTGCTCTCGAACATTTTCCCTTTACAATAGGATTCAATTTCAAATTTCGCATTTTGAAAAGCCGAACTATTCCCAGAAAAGAAAGGATCTATGATGAGCCACCAGTTATCATTTGGATACAAGAGTGTTCGGCTATCCAAACAGACACTCTTATCCAGGCATCTTAGTCTCAGTTTATAAAAACGTTGACGAACTCCAGCAGGTACAAAGGGTTCTATTTGGCGCAATTCAATTTGCACCACATCTTCCCACCGTGTAAATTTTCCATTATGGGTAAAACCATCGTTTCGTAAACGTATTTTTTCTATAAAAAATAAAAGTCCTAGAAAACGCTCACCTAAAATAGTTTCATGATCCATGATGTTCTTTTTTGGTAAGGCCGAAGGCAGATCGAAAGAATCCATTAGGAGGGAGGGGCTATTTCCACTGGGCCGTGAGCTGCGTCCAGATGCGGACTTCTTCGCTGTTCACATCGGCCGTTTCGGAGTCTGCATCCCAGCGGTATTCGCCGGAGACATCGAATTTCCATTGCTTAAAGATTTCATAGCCCATCGTCAGCCGGCTGACAACCAGGTGATGGTTCTCAAGGTCATTGGAAAGGTTGGTCAGGTGATAGTTCGCGCTCGGCGTGATCGTGAGCCGGCGCGTTTTCTTCCAGGTATGCAGCGTGTACGGCCAGAAAAACCCGGCATCGTACGCGCTTCCGGTGTGTGCCGCGAGGTTCGGCGTTCCTTCACGGTTGGCCCAGCGCCCCTTAAAGTAAGTGTAGCCCAGCGTTAAGTTGGCCGTTGACCAGAGACGGAACGAGTTTGAAATTCCGGCTTCGTGGTTGATTCCGCCTACGCGCTGTTCATTAAACAGTTCATCGGCCACGCGGTAGGTATAGTGCGGCGTGACCATCCACCGTTTGGCCACCGTCGTAAACATCCGCGCGCCCAGCGACCAGTCCTGCTCGTTGGAAAAACGCGGCTTATCGGACAGCGGGTGTTCCAGGTCATAGTCGCCGAACTCGGTGAAATGGAGGCCGTTCCATTCATGCGTCAGTTCGCCGTGGTAGCTGAGATTGCGCGTTTCGGTCGGGCGTGTTTCGGTGCCCGGTTCCGACAGCGTATCAATCATCGTGGCGCGCAGCCGGGGCTTTGGCCAGCTCTCGGGAACGAGAATTCCCAGATCGGCCGTGTACCATCCCTGGCGCGTCTGTTCCACCTGGTCGTCGAAGTCGAGGTCGTTGCGGTACCAGCTGGTCTGCAGGTCCAGATCGAACGGTCCGAACGGTTTGAAGTCGTAGAAGTTTTCAAACAACTGCCGGTCGGCTGTAATGCTTTTTGACCGCAGCAGCGAACCCGACGGAAGATCGGTCTGCAGGCGGAAATCGGGCCCGGTCCTCACGAAATGCGAATTCCAGTGGATCCACGGCTGAATGAAAGTGGAATTAATATCGAACGCCGTGTCTTTGAGTTTTTCGGGCGGCAGGAACCGGTCGTCCAGCAAATTTTCGTCGGTGATGCTGTAGGCCTCGGAGGCTTTAATGATCCAGACATCGGGGATCGGTTTGACTTCCTGGTCCATGCTGAACACCGTGTTGTCACGGGAAATGTTGGCCAGGTCAATTTCGTGCAGGCCGCCGTCGTCGTCGCGCGTGTTCACGACATTAAACCCGAAGTTGAACCGTTCCTGCGCGAATTTCCACTTGTCGCGCAGACCGAATACCTTGCGCGGGTAGATGTAATGGTCCTTTTTTTCGTCCCAGTAGGGATAGCCGCCGGCCAGCGCTTGAAAATCATGGTGCTGGCCCGGAAAGTAGACCTGTCCGCCCCGCACGCGCGAGGTGCGCATAAAATAATGGCTCGTGAATGTGGCGCTGTCGCCCAGCACCACATGCGATTTGTTTTTGTAGATGTCGGCAATCACGCTGCGGTAGCGCAGATCGTTATGGCCGTCCTGGTAGCCGTCGAGGTCCAAATTAAACTTGCCGCGGATGTCGTTGCTGCCCGGAATATCGGCGACCAACCGCTGGTTGACCTGGGTGCCGCGGTCATCCCAGCTTTGATCCGAACCGGGATCGGAATCTTTGATGCGCCGAACCACGCGTGTGCGCGTGTAAAATTCTTCCTTGCGCTCCGGCTTTGCCAGCGAGGTCTCTCTCTTTTGCAGCGCCGAGAGGCCCGTGTTCACCCGTTCAAAATACCGCTTGAACAGAGGATCTTCCTGGTACTCTTTCGGCAGCTGACCCAGCGCTTCAAACGCCTGATAATATTCCTGCTTGCGCAGGTGGAAATCGACGCGCGCCATCGCCAGCATATAATCATCTGAATAGGGCAGCGGGTGATCTGATGCGAATGCCGCAGAGACAGGAAAGCCGCCCGTCAGCAATGCCGCGATCAGAACAAAAACGGCCGGTTTTTTCATGGTGTCCAGAGCTCCACGACCAGCGTGGTGGAATACGAGCCTTCCACGGCGTACGCTTGCGCTTCGGTTGCCAGATAAACGGTGAACGGGCTGCGCAGCGTGTAATCGCCGATCAAGTTGGTATCAACCACGAAACGGTTGTCATACGGGTCCTGTCCAATCAGGCGGCGCCAGCTGCCGGGGTCGGGCGACATATCGACCAGGTCCGGAATGCGCACCCACGAGGCCGACCCCAAACTGCGCGTCCCTTCAATCAGCGGCGGACCGACCCAATAATCGTCATCGTCCACCGGCGGCGGCCCGGCCAGCGTGGAGTCCCAGCCGCTTTCCTGAATGTCGGGTCCAAAATTCAGCGTCCAGATTTTAATCGGGATGACATACTTCCCGTCGGCTGAAATCAACCCTGCGGGCGAACCGCGGCGGATTGATTTCGGGATGCCGTGGTAGCGCGGCGAATTGTCGGTATAAACGCGGATTGTGAACGGCTGGTCATGCCGCATCCGGTTGAACCGGAAATAGCTCCAGTTGATTTCGATCGGCATCGGGTATTGGTAGCGGCCGGCCGGAATTTCTCCCAGTTCAATATTTTCCGGAAAAACGCGCAGTGATTCGGTCTCGGTTCCGATATGCAGCGGGTATCGGCCGCGCACCGTATCTGACCGCTCGCCGTTTCCGTCAAACAACGGGAATAAAACCGTATAGCTTCCGGCGGCCACCTGATAACTGCCTTGTAAAACAACCGTGGCGCCTGCCGCGACAAAGGCGGTTATCACCGGCGTCAGCGTTGATTCCGCGTGCGTGCCCAGGTTGGTAAGCGTTACATCAATTTCCACGAACTCAGTGGTTGGCTCATTGTTTTTGATTGTGACGGTAAAGGTAACCGTTTCGTCGGGGTGAAAATGCTGCCGGTAGTCGAAGCTTTCAATTCGCAGCCGTTTAGGGGCAGCCCAGGCCGGCGTTGAAACGGACAACAGCGTCAGGCCGGTCAGCAGAAAGAATGTCATCCTCGCCGGGACATTCCTCATGAATTGGGCTCCGGTTTTTTCGGCGGTTCTTTTAATTCCGTCAACTCGCCGATCGCGCTGACCTCAAAAAAGAGATCTTTCTGCAGCAGTTTTTCCTGTTCGGTATCGATCGTGACGACGGTCCGGTATTTTCCCTGGGGCGGAATCGGCATCAGCATCGGAACCGTCAGCTTGGACCCCGGAAGAATCGGCAGCGATTTTCCCAGAGATCCCGATCTCAGCAATGAGCCGTCTTCTTTAAAGACCGCGTAGTTTCCGGCCGGGCGAATATGGACGGTGCCGCTGTTGGAGAGCCGGACATCGAAACGGATCAGTTCCGGCGCCGGTTCGCCTGAGGGGCCTACGGCCATTTCCTGGGCTTTTTTCATCGAGACTTCTTCCAGGTCAACATGCACCTGGCTTCGTTCCTTGATTTGAATATAGACCGGCAGTGCGATGCGCGGGACGATGGTAATTTTTCCGCTGGCTTTCACAGGGCCTGTTTTTTGGGTGGCCGGTTCAAGTTCTTCCTCCGATTCGCTCAGCGCTGCGCGCGGTCCGGCCGACCCGCCGGCCGGGATTTCTCCGGCGATCGGGCCGGAAACATTTTTCGCCGCCGATAAAGCGCTCGGCGCCGGGATCTCCGGTTTGGGGTAGGGCAGGTTTGAAGCATTCTCGACCGGAAGCTGATCCACCAAAATTGCCGCGACATATTCGGCGGCGGTGTCCTGCGCGATATTTTCCGGAAAATCGACGCGGTAATGGACGCGCGTTGAAGCGCCGGCGCCCAGCATAAATGAGGGCAGGTCGAACTTCAGCCAGTCGCGGCAGGAGGGCAGTGCCGGTCCCGCCTGGAAATAGCGGTAGCCGTCCGTTTTAATCTTGACCTCGACGGTTCGCGGGCTTTGGTTGGTAATCGTCAGGTCACCCTCCGGCGTTTGCTGATACGAAACAGCCAGCTCAATCCGGGGCGGATCAATATCGACCGCGCAAGCGGACCCGGCACAGAGCGTAAAGCAGAGAGCGGATAGAAAAAAAATCCAATTTTTCATGGAGCTGAAACAGTTTCCATGTAAAGCGTGGTTTCATAATTGCCGTTGACGGAAGAAGGCGCGACATCGGCGCGCAGTTCCATCGCGAACGGCGTGGGAACCGTGATGTCTCCCAGCGTGTTGTCGTCGGCGGTAAAAATAAGCCCATCGCCGCCGGCGACCCAGTTGCCGTTGCGCGGATCGATGCCCAATACGACGCAGTCGGTATAGAGCGTGTCGCCCGTTTCCGAATGCGCTTCATACGGCATTTGGTTTGCGTCGGTCAGGTCGGGTATTTTGCGCCAGGTATCTTCGCCCAATGAGGGGGAACTGATCCAGAGCGGAATCGTGTAGGCGCCGTTTTTTGAGACCAGCCCCGATGAGGGCGCCTGTTTAAGCGCGCCGGTAACGCCGGAGTAGGCGTAGTTATCGGTATAGACCCGCATGATCCAGGGGTACGGCCCGTTGTAAAGGCCTTCGACCACGATCTCTCCGATTACCTGCTTGCCCGGATCTTTCACTTCAAACGCCACTGTTTCCGTGAACTGGTAGCCGCCGAACGCGCGGACATGCCCGGTCACATAGACTTCTTGTTTAACCGCCGCCTGCGCGGCGGACAGCGAAGATAAAAACAACAGTATCGCGAACAGCCCGAGGGCCTTTTTTTTCATAGCCATTGTCGGTTTTCCAGCTCCTGATGAATGTCATCGAATGATTGAAAAGAAACGGCTGTCACACCATTGCCTGCGCACCAGGTTTTCAGTTCGTCTTTGGCGAAGGTTAATTGTGCAGCCAACGCTCCACAGCGGTCGGTCACGCCGTTGCCGGCGAAAACGGTGGTGTAGCCTTGTTCTGTCCAGGTTCGGATTGGGTCTCCCTTGCAATGGCCGCAGTCGGAGCAGGAAATGGACGGATAGGGAAACTCTACCTGCCAGGTACCCTTATTCAGAAACAGGCGGTTGGCCAGATACGGCACCGGCCAGAGTCCGGCGCGCGTCATTACGGTCTCGACGCACAAATCAAATCCGCCTGTTAAAACAACCACCGGGATTCCCTGAGCGCGCATGCGCCGGAAGAACGGCTGAAAACTCGGATCCAGATCGATCTGTTCGGTCAGCACCTTGATCAGTTGTTCCGGACTGGCTTTCACCGAATTCATTTCCGATTGCAGTCCTTCCCTAATAGAGACGCTTCCATCCACCACCTTGTCCTGGATCTTTCTCCAGGAAGGGGACCCGTACTGATCTAAAATACGGACCAGCGTATCGTTCCGGGTTATGGTTCCGTCGAAGTCGCAGGCAATCAATAGCGGCTTTTGAATGGTCGGCATAATGTTTTATTATCGCTTTGAAGACAACTGCTTGTCAATTATTTCAGCCCAGTGTAAACTAGAATTTGTATGAACAAGCGGTTATTAAAACTCGTTTTCTTTTTAGCTTCTTTCGCGTTGCTGGTGGTTCCTTCCGGCCGGCCGGCTCAACCGGTTTACGCCTCTTCTCCGGGCGATATTACGCTCGAGTTCTGGGAACAGACGGTGGGCGAAGAGTTGATGCGCACGCTGCTCGATAAATTTGAACGGCAGAACCCGGGTCTGCATGTCCGATTCCAACAGCTTTCTTCCGATTACGGCCTTGATAAGGTAATCACCTCCATCGCGGCTGATAACGCGCCCGATTTGGTCGACCTGGGCACCGATACCGTTCCGCAGTTTTCCTCATCCGGTGTTTTGGCCGATATCACGGAAGAAGTCGCTCCGTTTAGAGACCAGTTTCTGTTGTGGGATCCGGTCACCTATAAAGGAAGAGTCTATGGGATGCCGTGGCTGGCCGGAACGCGCATCCTGTTTTACAACCGTGAACTGTTTGCCCGCGCCGGCCTTAACCCGGAACGGCCGCCGCAAACCTGGCGCCAGTTGTATGAAGCGGCCAAGGCGATTGACGCGCTGGGCCCCGAAATTTACGGCATCGGTTTGCATGCCTCCGAGCAATATTCGCCCTGGCAGGAATTTCTGCCGTTTGTCTGGGGCAACGGCGGCGATGTGCTCAATAAAGAATGGACCCATTCGACGCTGAACCAGCCGGCTGTGATTGAGGCGCTCGAATTTTATCAGTCGCTCAAGCCGTTCGCGCTGATCCAGCACCAGGAACAGGTCAACCAGCTTTTTGCCGAAGGGCGCATCGGCATCCAGATTTCCGGATCGTGGAACTTCTCGGCGATTCCGCACATTAATCCGACTTTAAACTACGGCATCGGCCTGCTGCCGAAACCGTCCGACGATAAAGGCACTCCGGCCGGGTTTGCCGGCGGACAGATGCTGGTGATCATGAACTCCAGCAAACACAAGGAAGCCGCGCTGAAGCTGGCCCGCTTTCTGGCCAGCGAAGAACAGGCGATGACGATCGTGGAAACCCAGCGCAACATCATGCCGACGGCCATTGCCGCGATGAAGCATCCGTATTACCAGAGCCATCCGGAACAGAAAGTGGTTTTCGAGCAGATCCGCCATTCGGTGGCTCCGCCGGCGCACCCGCAGTGGATCCAGATGCAGGAGCGGGTCACGCGGATGATTGATGAGGTGCTGTTGAACGATCGTTCGCCGCGTGAAATGATCCAAAAGACCTCGGCCGAGATTGACGCGATCATTCAAGAGCCGCAGACGCGCGGCAGCATCAGCGACACGCTTTTTTTCGGCGGATTTCTTCTGACCGTCGCGCTCATCAGCGCCGGCGTCTGGTTTTTCAAGCGTCAGCGGTCCGGCCCGAGTAAAGCCAGCCTGAGCCTAAGCAGCCGCCTGACCAGTCTGCTGTTTATCGCGCCATGGCTGTTTGTTTTCTTCGCGTTCAGCCTGATTCCGCTGCTGCATTCATTTTTCTTAAGTTTTGTCCGGTACAACCTGCTTAGTTCCGATGTGTCGTTCGTCGGCCTGCGCAATTTCATGGAAGTGCTGCGCGAGCCGGATTTTTTGCGCGCGCTCTGGAACACGGTGATCTTCGCGATTGGAACGATCCCGGCCACGATGGCGCTGGCGTTGTTCGCCGCCGTTTTGATCAATGTGAAGATTCCGTTCAAGCGGCTCTATCAGGCCGGTTTGTTCCTGCCGGTGGCCACTTCGGTGATCGTGATCTGCATGGTGTTCACGTACCTTTATTCGCAGGATGGGCTGGTGAACATCATATTGAAATGGTTTAACCTGCCGGTGCCCAATCCGTCGTGGCTGTTGAACACGCAGTGGGCGCTTCCGGCGATTATGATCATGAACATCTGGGCCAGTTTCGGCTATTACGTGGTTCTGTTCCTGGCCGGTTTGCAGACGATCCCCACCGAG
>JAHFFE010000027.1 GCA_023248155.1 Candidatus Omnitrophota bacterium
CCGCTGCCGCCAGCGCGTCTGCTGCAGCGTTCCAGCGCGCTTCCACCGCGCGCCATGCCGCCGCTTCCACCGCCGCCGCTTCCGCCGCCGCTTCCGCCGCCGCTTCCGCCGCCGCTTCCTCCGCTTCCACCGCTTCCACCGCTTCCACCGCTTCCACCGCTTCCACCGCTTCCACCGCTTCCACCGCTTCCACCGCGCGCCATGCCGCCGCATCCACCGCCGCTTCCACCGCGCGCCATGCCGCCGCATCCACCGCCGCCGCTTCCACCGCGCGCCATGCCGCCGCTTCCACCGCCGCCGCTTCCGCCGCCGCCGCTTCCACCGCCGCCGCTTCCGCCCTGGCTTTCCAATTCTGCCCATTCTGATTTTTCATTTCCGATTCCTCTAATATTGCGCCACGATTAAGATTTTAGTGCAGGCACCCACTTTAGTCAAGTGGGTGCCTGCACTTTTTTTTATCCCACCAGCTCGTCGAAAAACGATGCCGCATCGTAGGGATGCCGGGGATCGGATTCGGCAACCAATGCGGGCTTCCCAGCGGATCGGGAGGTAAGCTTCACCAATACTTCGCCTTTCGTACCGCCCGTGCCGCGTGCCCGCTCTTGCAATAATTCGGGCGGCGCGGATTTCTCCAAATCCGCCGGAGTCCGCAGCACTTCTTTATAGATGATGCCGGATTTCCATCGCCATGCTTTCAATTGCGCCTCAGCCGCTGCTTCATCCGCCCACTTACGCGGTCCGCCACGTCCGGCAACTAACTTGAATCCGGGGAGCGCTTCGCCAGCCACTGCCCGTGCGTAGGCCGCCGATTCAATCGCCTCGATGCGGATTTTCATCAATGGGATTTTCGATAGCGCCTCCGCCAGCGCTTCCGCCGTGAATTCGGCAGGGGGGGTTTCCATTTCGGAAATTTCCGTTGCCGCGCGCAGCGCCGGGCAATGAGCGCTGGCCGGGCAGTATCGGCATTGCGATTTCCCGGGGATTAAATCGCCCGGGCTGGGCGAGGAAATTTCAGCCGCCTGGGCCACCCGCTCGCGCGTGGATTCCGCGAATTCAAGCAGTTCATCCAGGTCCAGCCGCCAGGTATCCTGGGATTCGCCTTGTAGGATCGTGAGGAAAAATTCCGGATCGTAGAGCGGATCAGCCCACGCCTGCTGATAGAGGCCCAGGGCGTACGCCGCCAGTTGCGGATTCCGTTCCGCAGTTACAGGATGCCCAAAGGGCATTTTCCGGTCGATGATTTCAATGAAATCTTCGCCAAGAATCGCCGCATCCGGCGTGCCGGTTTCCGCGCCGGACTCGCCGCAAAAAGCGGATACGGGTACCGGCTCCTCAATGAATACTTCTCCGTTTTCTGCCGC
Source organism: Candidatus Omnitrophota bacterium (assembly GCA_023248155.1). GTDB lineage: Bacteria > Omnitrophota > Gorgyraeia > 1-14-0-20-64-10 > 1-14-0-20-64-10 > JAHFFE01. The sequence continues at coordinate 1,362 of JAHFFE010000027.1, forward strand.
CTGGTGGACGTAATCGAGGTAATGCCGCAATTCCGGAGGCCGCTCCGGCGAGCCGGAACGAAGAATTTCCGCCGCTTGTTCGTGCTGCTTTGTGCCGATCGTGGCATACTTCCCCTCCGCCGCAGTCGTGGAATTTTTAGCCATGGCCACGCCGCCGGGGCATGCGAGAATCCTGTGCAGGCTGCTGGGGCGAATTACATGCGCTAATTCATGCATGAGTGCGGCCCCCCTGCCATGTCAGATACTCCTCAAATTCCCGCTTCTTTATGTCGGGAATGCCATCGAGTTTGCCGTTGTCGCTCAGTCGCGCAATTTCCCTCAGAATCTCGGTTTTCACCATCCCTTTAATTTCAGTCCGTTGGGGAAGCTGATTGAATAATTTAAGGATTCGCATATTTTCCCCGCGGTGCCAGGGTGCTGGAGCGGGAGCCGGAGCCGGAGCCGGAGCGGGTGCTGGAGCGGGTGCTGGAGCGGGAGCGGGTGCTGGAGCCGGAACCGGCATGTGCATCAGAAATCGTTCATCCGGAGTTAATTCCGCTTCTACGTCCCATTTTGTCCCTAATTCGGTTTCCATCACGGACCCCAAAGCATAGATATGATCCGCTGAAAGTTCGGCTGGGCAGCGGGCTAATAATTCGCGAGTAAAAGAAAGCATGGTCATCTCCTGAAAATTCGGCAACGGGATTGTTGCCGGGCGCTTATATGATATGATGAGCCTTCATTTAAAAGCAATAGGAGATTTTCATGAAAGTGCAAAACGCCGAATTCGATAAAGCCTTGGCGCTGATGGTAGCAGGCTATCAGCCCGCGCGGGGCCGGGCCGGTATCGGCTTAGCGGAAATGGCTAGATTCTATGGAATTAGCCTAGAAAGCGTCGGCCTATGGTATCGCAAGGGCGGATTGCCGCCGGGCCGGATCAGGGCGCTTTGCGAGAAATTCCCGGAACTGGATGCGATGGCGCTGTTGCAGCCACAAGCGCGCGCCAAGTGGGTGGATTTTCGCAATTAAACGGCGGAAAAAAAAAGCCCGCTATCACTAGCGGGCTAAAGGGAGACAACCCCGTTGAACTTAGGAGTTACGATAATGGAAAATTTGAGATTTGTAAAGCTTTCTGGGAAAAAACCGTTGCAAAAAGGCTGGAATCTACCGGGCGCCGGAATCGACTATATAAAAGGAGTGGATTTAGGCGTGCATCATCTCGATTCGGGTACGGGTTGCCTGGATTGCGATGGCAATCCGGAATGGTTGGAAAGCTTGGATTGGGGAGAGGATTGGCCACTCTCCCACGCCGAATTGCTCGGGCAGTGTGGTGGCTGGGCATGGAGCAGCGGCAAGCCTGGGCGCTCTAAAATCCTGTTCGCGCTGCCGGAGCCGCTCGCGAGCGTCGCCGGGGAGGGCTATGAATTGCGTTGTGCAACTCCAGGCGGGAAATCAATGCAGGATGCCATACAGGGCGGATCGTACGCCTGGATGGGCAAGGCTCCACTTCTGCCCCCCCTGCCGATTCCTCCGGAGCTTGAGCGGGCTTGGCTGCGGAGCGCGCGGAAATCCGCCAGCACCTCGCCGCAACCCGCGGGAGCGCCGCTGGAGGGGGAGCGGCTACGGCTGATCAATTCGGCAATGGCGTACATCCCCGCGGATTCAAGAGGGGACTGGATTGCCATCGGCGCGGCGCTCTATCATGATTCGGGCGGTGATGACGGCGCTTTCGAAATCTGGGATACATGGAGCCGGACCAGCTCGCATTATAAAGAGATGGATTGCGAAGGCCGGTGGGGATATTACGGGCCGGGCACCGGGACGATTGAGAAAAGCATTTTTCACAGAGCCGCTCAGCTGGGGTGGCCGGAAAAGCATGAAAAAGCGCTTTCGGCAATGAAAGATTTGGTCGTGCCGGAATCCACCGTGCCGGATTTCCCGGAGCCTGTCCCCATCCTGTGGAAGAATTCGGCAAGCGTGGTCGTGGAAGCGAAGTGGATTTTAGCGAATTACGCTTTAGTGGCGTTGCCGGGCCAAGGCAAGCTCTACTTGAGAAAAGCGGATCAGTGCTTGCTTGCGAATCGGGATTTCGGCAATGAATTAGAGGGAAAGCTTTTCAAGATCGGAGAGAAGAAAGCCCTGGGGGCGGGAGCGATCGATATTTTGGAATCCGCCGCGCCTACCGCCCGCCGTGTGCTGGCGAACCAGGGAGTCCCGATCACACGCACGGTTTTCACTGCCGAATCCGCGCCGGATGAGATGAATCTATTCCGTGGCTGGGGCGTGCAGCCCCGGCCCGGCGATTGTAGCCGCATCCGGCAGCATGTGGCGGAAGTAATCGCGGCGGGAGATGCCGTGGCGGGAGAAGCCTTCCTGAATCTGCTGGCGTGGCAAGTGCAAAATGTCGGCACGCCGAGCCGGATCATCACGATCATGCAATCGGAAAAGCAGCAATCGGGTAAAGGGCGGATGATGGATTTCGTCCTGGAATTTGCCGGACTGGCGGGCGCTCGGACTACGCACGCGGATCAGCTATTGGGCCGCTTCAACGATATTTTGGTAGGGAAAGTTTTCATCTTTCTCGATGAAGCGACTTTCGCGGACAATCATCGCGAAGCAGCGGCGTTGAAGTCCATCAGCGCCGGAACCGAGGAAGCCATTGAGCGAAAAGGCTTGCCCGTCATCCAGTCGCCTGTAGGGGTTAACTTATTCATGGCGACGAATAACGAACGCGTGGCCGCTGTAGAAGCGCATGATCGCCGGTACTGGATTCTCAAAATCGCTGAGCATCGCGTCGCGGATTTCGAGTATTGGGCGGCGCTCAAAGCAGAGCAAAAGGCGGGCGGCGCGGCGCATTTCCTACACTTCCTGCTAGATCGCGATGTATCGGCATTCAATCCCCAGCGCGATCTACCACGGCAGCAATC
>JAHFFE010000003.1 GCA_023248155.1 Candidatus Omnitrophota bacterium
GTTTTGCCAAATTTTTTCGAACAGTGTCTTAGCCATGGGAACAAATAGTATACAACAAGGAGGCCGGCTCGTCGATATGCTCCAATCGCGGGTTATTCAGAGTCGGCTCGGGCATGGGACCCGTGGACACGCTAGGAATGGACTACCCATTCCGTCGCTCTGTCTGCGGCCTTGCCGAGAAACAATTCGATTCGGCCTTCGCCAAGGTCCACTTGCCCCATATCCCGACCCGCCTCTTACCAAACAGACGCTTGAGCTAGAGTGAGAGCCACGAAGGGGTTTGCTCTCCGCACCGTGAAGAGCCCGAACGGCCATGGTGTCCCGCGTTCTTTAGCGGGACGAGTGAGGGCGAAACCCGGAGTGAGGCGAGCACGGTGGAGCGAGACGAACGATGCGGGAGCAAGACCCCTTTGCGGCGATCGAGTAATGGTAGATGCCCGAGCCGACTCTAGAACAGAGAAGTTAAGCGGAGCGGGAGTAGGTGATGAAGGAGTGCGGGAGCGGGTCGGAGAGGTGGTCTTCGCGGGCAGTTTCTTTCCAGCCGGTCTTGTCCCACTTGAAAAAGGTATCGCCCTCAAAATCTTTATGGATTAATGTGAGCTCGATTTTATCGGCCAGCGGAAGTGCCTGTTCAAACAGTGTTGCACCGCCGATGATGAAAGCTTTCGGTTCATTCTCACAGATCAACAGCGCTTTTTCCAAAGAGGAAGCGTTTACCGCACCGCAGCAGGCAAAATCTTTTTGATGCGTGACCACGATGTTGGTGCGGCCCGGCAGCGGTTTGCCGATCGATTCAAATGTTTTGCGTCCCATGATAATCGGATGGCCCATCGTCAGCTGTTTGAACCGCTTTAAATCTTCGGGCAGGCGCCAGGGCAGCTGGCCGTTTTTGCCGATCACGCCGTTTTGGGAGACTGCGACTATAAATGAAACGGTCATACGGCGATGGGGGCTGAGATGACCGGGTGGAACTGGTAATTTTCCAGAGTGAAATCTTCAAATTTAAAAGCAAAGATCGATTTTACGGCAGGATTCAGTTTCATCGTCGGCAACGGGTACGGTTCGCGCGACAACTGCAGCCGTGCCTGCTCCAGATGATTGGAGTAAAGGTGGACGTCGCCAAACGAATGAATAAATTCGCCCGGTTTGAGGCCGCAGACCTGGGCCACCATCATCGTTAATAAGGAATACGACGCGATATTAAACGGCACGCCCAGAAAAACATCGGCGCTGCGCTGGTAAAGTTGGCATGACAGTTTGCCATCGGCCACATAAAACTGGAACAGGCAGTGGCAGGGGGGCAGTTTCATTTTGTCGACATCAGCCGGGTTCCATGCCGAGACAATCAGCCGGCGCGAATCAGGCCTGGTTTTAATCAGGGTGATCAACTCGCTGATCTGGTCGATCTTGCGCCCATCGGGGGCGGGCCAGCTGCGCCACTGGTAACCATAGACCGGGCCAAGTTCTCCCTGCGGATCGGCCCAGTCATCCCAGATCGAAACGCCGTTTTCCTTTAAATACTTAATATTCGTCTCGCCGCGCAAAAACCAGAGCAGTTCATGGATCACCGACTTGGTATGGATCTTCTTGGTGGTCACTAAAGGGAAGCCGTCGGCCAGGTTAAACCGCATCTGGTAGCCGAAAACGCTTAAGGTTCCGGTTCCGGTCCGGTCAGTTTTTTGGGTGCCGTGCTCCAAAACATGGCGCAGTAATTGCAGATAAGCTTTCATAACGCTTTGTATTATACAGGGCAAAAGCGATACGAATCTTAATTTTATGCAATAAGTTCAACTCTCAGGTATACTTCCTTTGCAAGGTAAAACAATGGCCCAACTACTAATAAAGCGAAGAGGTTTTTTTAGGCGGGTGTTCTTTTTATTTACTCGCTTATTAAGCATTTTGCTTATGGGTATATCGCTTGCGCCGCATCTTTTTGCCTATTCGAGCATTCCAGATAATAACGAATGGAATTACAACAATCTCAGGGCGCAGTCTCCATCTGAGACGGGTTTTGAGGAAAGGATTCGAAAAGAGATCTCTTCCCGTTCTGGCCCCATGGATGCTGCTGGCATGGAGGAGAATCCCTCTTTCTCTTTAGAAAAACCAAAATTCCCTCGCCTGCACGCGTTACTTCAGCGGGTTAATGAAGAGTTGGAGAAGAGAATTGCTGTTGCTTCCGGTTATGGGAAGATGGCCGAGAAGATGGAGATTTCTCAAAAGGCTTTAGACAAGGCATCTGATTATGTTGCTTTGCAGAGGCGGTTCCAAGAAGAAATAATGCCGTTTCAGTCTGATCCTGCTGGTTTTCGGAGATTTCTGGCTGGGCAGGAGTTGCCTCCCTCTGATGTTCTGGAAGAAGCCCGCCGACGTATTGTTCAAAACTCGGAAAACAGACTTCGTGAAACAGACATTCTTTTTATAGATAGATCAAACTCATTGATCTGGGCTTTGGCAGGAGCGCTTGAGCCATATTCCATGGAGGCTGAGGATAATGGCGTGTTGTTACAGGTTGAGGACGCGCAAGGAACTCCTCGGCGATTGGGAGTGATTGCTTACGATGCTGATCGCAGCGATTTTTGGACCCTTCGAGCGTTGGTGCATGAGACAGGAAATACCCATATCTTGGAATGGGATAGTGCTGGACAGGATCCTCTGCAGGAATGGCTGATCGAGGGGCAGCAACAGTTTTCCGAGTTTGACACGATAATGTCTTTCGCCCGCGAACAGAATGATTTCGGAAATGAGGTCCGCTCTCTTATAGAAGAAGCGCATGAGTCAATGCTTTCCGAAGCTGATATGCTCGATGATATAGATGACACTGGCAATTTTGACTTTGAGCTCGATGACTCCCCAACCGTTCCCGATCGCATATCGCTTGAAGACAAGTTAAAATGGTTGTTGGAATCTACCAATCCTTATGTTGAGAGATCTCGATTGGTTGGCCAACTTAATAATCTGATTGGTGTAGAAACTGTCTACCGGATTGTGTTAACGCGGAAACCGGAAGATCTCTTAAAAGAACCCGCAATAGGGCCTCATCGTTATAATGCCCTCCGAATACTGGCGGATGCAATGCCTGCATTTAACCAAAAATATCGTGCGCGAGCCTATGGTTTTAGCGGTGAGATGTACGAACGGTTTTTGATAAATTTCGGGATAAGCGCGGTGTTGAATAATTACGAATATAACGAAGAGAGCACCCCTCGCTTAAAAGAATTTATCGAAATTGTCATGCCGTTTTTTCGTAGATTTGACGGAACATTGGCTGTTTTATTTGGGGGAGACAATGATGATCAGCTAAGCATAGTGGTGCGGGGGATTATTTTATTTGGAGAGGAGTATATGCAAGGGCGGCTGTCACGAGAGAGTATTGAGGAGTGGGTTCCGAGACTATTCAATAGCGCTGTTCGCTCTGGGAGAAAATTCGCTGATGATATGGTGGATGAAGCAGTCAATTCCGAAAGGCAGATCAGAGAGCTCGTCTCTGCCGCAGGGAAATCATCCGGGCCGATTCCCGGATGGCCAACGGGTGCGCCTCAGATAGAAGCCAGGGTATTTCGCAAATTTTTACCTTTACGCGAATTACCTCTAAAGCTGGATGGGCCAGGTGTCCACTCGCCCGAAATTATTGATATGTCGTTTAAGCCGGAAGAAAACGACAGGATTGCGGTAGCGACTTCAGGCGGAACGGTTACCATGTGGAACGCTGATGCAGGAACCGTTTTTTGGACACAACAGCTGCCCTTTGGAGAAATAACGCATCTGGTATTTGATCCAACCAGAAAGCTTCAGATTGGTTTTCCAGGGAATGTTTTCTTTATGATGTCAAGACAATGGAGTAGGTTGATAACATTGGAGCCGAAAGGCCATTGGGATCATTCTTGGGATAATTTGGACTCAGCATCATTAATTATAACGCCATTGGTGGATGATAATGGCTTCCCGGTTTCTGCTGTTATAAGCGGCCTTTCTATCCACCCCGAAGGCCGTTCCCAGATAGTCGTGAGTTCTTCCTCTGGAGACGGCGCGTTTCTTGTAGATCCTAGGGACGGCAGTACTAAAACTCTAAAAATTCCCGATAAAACCATTCGGCAGATTGTCTATAATTCTGATGGTAAGTGGTTTGTCGCGACGACATCAGCAGGAACCGCTCACATATTGACAGGGAACGGGTTTTTGCCTGTCAGGAATATAGAAATGGGTAATCCACCAGATCTTTCTGATGCTGTTTTTGATAATGATCGCAGCCGCATGGCTGTTGCGGAAGGTTCAGATGTTAAGATTTGGAACCTCGCTGACAGCAATAAGGTTGAGCAAAAATCCGCGTTTGGGGGTCGAGTGACAGGATTGACATTTAATCCGAGCGGGGCTTTGCTTGCGGTAGCACGAGAAGATTCCGGCAAAGCCCATGTTCAAATTTTAGATGCGGCTACCGGGTCGTTGTTGCAGGACCTATCGGCAGGGAACGGAGAAGTTAAAGTTATTCGATTCAGCTATGATGGAAAAATTTTGGCGGTTGCGAATCCTCAGGGGGGTATTCAATTGTGGAAGCAATCAGGGCTCGAGGAATCTCGTCTGGTGGAGCAATGGGAGGGGATGCGTTCATCGGCCGATTCTCTTAGAACGGTCGTGGTGGGTCCCTCGATCGCACGCCAGTTTCCGGCCTTGGAACGGTTGGCGCGGCTGGCTTATCCGCAGATTTTTCTTGAAGGGGTAAATCGGCTGGATACGATCATTTCGCTGGGTGCCGCCGATATTGATTCCGTTATCTATTACGGTTCGGAGGAAGAAGCGGCCGCTTTCGCGAGCGTTGCGGGTGAAGCATTATCGGTTCTCGCGGTAACCCCGGTTCGGTCGAACCTCTTCTTTGTTCAGTTAATGGAAATCTTGAACCAGGTTGGCGTTGACCCAGTTGCGTTGTCGAATTCCCTCGAGCGGTTTATTCAGGAGCTTGCCTCGTCCGGCGTTGCCGCGTAATCGCTGCCGGTTCTTGTAATCATGTATCCTGCGTGTTAAAATTATTGATTCACCTCACTCCTTGTTATGATTGAATACGCCGGAATCTTAATTATGTTCTTACTCGCTGCGCTGCTAGGCGCGGCGTTTATTGTACTGGCCAGCACGCTGGGCCCGAAGAAGCCGTCTGCCGTCAAATCCGAGGCATTCGAGTGCGGCGAAAAGGCCTTTTCGATGCCGACGGGCCGGTTTGCCGTGAAATTCTACCTGGTTGGAATGCTGTTCATCCTCTTCGATGTGGAAATGGTTTTTCTTTTACCGTGGGCGGTTGTTTGCCGCCAGCTGGGCACGCGCGGTTTCGTTGAAATGCTGATCTTTTTGGGATTGGTGATGGTCGGGTTTGTTTACGCCTGGAAAAAGGGCGCGTTTAATTGGGAATAAGAGGCAACCATGTTCGCCGGTGAAAATTTTATAACAAGTAAACTGGATGACGCGATCGGCTGGTGCCGTAAGTTTTCGCTGTTCCAGTATCCGTTCGTGACCGCCTGCTGCGGTATGGAATATATGGCGACCGCCTGTTCCCATTACGATGTCGACCGTTTCGGCGCCGGATTCCCGCGCTTTTCGCCGCGCCAGGCCGATGTATTATTTGTCGTCGGTACGATCAGCCACAAAATGGCGCCGGTGCTCAAGCGGATTTGCGACCAGATGGCCGAGCCCAAATGGATCGTGGCGTTCGGCGTTTGCACCTGCACGGGCGGTTTTTACGATAATTACGCGACGGTGCAGGGAATCGATACGATCGTTCCGGTTGATGTGTATATCCCAGGCTGCCCGCCGCGCCCCGAGAATGTGCTCGATGGCTTGATCAAATTGCAGGACCGTATCCAGCAGCAGCATGGCACCGGCATCCGGCCGGTCTTAACCCCAGAAGATAGAGCTCGTGAACGTTCCTTTACTGTCTGATCAGATTAAATCCAAATTCCCGGATGCCGTGATTGCCGCGCATCAGTATCGCGGCGATGACACGGTCACGATCCGCCCCGAATCGATCGTTCGCGTGGCGCAAACGCTGCGCGATGATCCGGCATTTCAGATGAATCTGCTGATGGATCTGACCGCTGTGGATTATTCGAAATTCGCCCAGGAGCCGCAGGGCAAGGGCGGCCATATCAACGCCGGCATCGCCTTGAAACAGCCGTCCGATATTCCCGATGCTAATCCCTGGCCGGGACCGGCAACGCAGGCCCGTTTCGAAGTGGTCTATCATTTTGTCTCTCTTCCGTTGAAGCACCGTCTGCGCGTCAAGGTTCCCGTTGAAGAATCCAAGCCGGAAATCGATTCGATCTCCGCGTTGTGGGGCGGGGCCAACTGGTTTGAGCGCGAAGTCTGGGACATGTTCGGCATCCGGTTCACCGGCCATCCGAACCTGAAACGAATTTTGATGTACGCACAATTTGAGGGACATCCGCTCCGCAAAGATTATCCTGTGACTCAGCGCCAGCCGCTGATCGGCCCGAACAATTAAAGTGGAACAACCGCAAAAAACAGTACAGCAGCAATTGGAAACGGCCACCCGGTCGTACGATCCGAATACCGGACTTGAGACGCGCGATATGCTGCTCAACATCGGTCCGTCGCATCCGGCCATGCACGGCATCATCCGCATCGTTGCCAAGCTTGACGGGGAAACGCTCAAGGATATCGATGTTGAAATCGGCTACCTGCACCGCGCCTTCGAAAAAATGTCCGAAACGGTCAGCTACAACGGCGTGATGCCGTATACCGACCGGCTCAACTATGTTTCTCCGCTGATCAACAACATGGGCTACTGCATGGCCATCGAGAAACTGCTCGATCTGCCGGTGTCCGAGCGCGCGCATTATATCCGCGTGATCATGTCCGAGATTTCCCGCGTCACCGACCATTTAACCTGCGTCGGCGCCAGCGCCATGGAGTTGGGGGCCTTTACCGTCTTCCTTTATATGATCAAGGCGCGCGAATATCTCTGGGAATTAGTGGAAGTAGTCACCGGCGCTCGTTTAACAATTTCTTACTGCCGCGTCGGTGGTTTAAAGAGCGACCTGCCGGAAGGTTTCGCCGAAAAAACGCATGCCGCGTTTGCCGAGGTGCGCAAGGTTCTGGTTGAAGTCGATCAGCTGATCACGCGCAACCGGATTTTCTTCGACCGCATGAAGGGAACCGGCAAGATCTCCAAAGAAGACGCGCTTTCGTATGGAATGACCGGTCCGTTTCTGCGTTCGACCGGTGTCAATTATGATGTGCGCAAAGATTTCCCGTACGCGATCTACGATCAGGTGAAATTCGAGGTTCCGCTGGGAACTTCCGGCGACAACCTCGACCGCTACTATGTCCGCATGGAAGAGATGGAACAGTCGATGCGGATCGTCGAGCAGTGCCTCAAGCAGATTCCGGGCGGTCCGGTGGCGGTTGATCCGCAGACCGGTAAGCCGATGGAAGCGTCTGAAATGGTCGACCGCGCCAAGATGGGCCAGATCGACAAGATCACCGACAAGATTGCCATTACCGATCCGACGCTCGAAGGTTCCGATTCACGCGTGCACGATAAAATTCTGGTTTCCGAGAAGCGCGTTTCGTTGCCGGCAAAAGAAGATACCTACGGCAACATCGAAGGATTGATGAACCACTTTAAACTGGTGATGTTCGGCCATGGCATCCGTCCGCCGAAGGGCGAAGTCTATTTCCCGGTCGAAGGGGCCAACGGCGAGCTTGGTTTTTATGTCGTCAGCGACGGAACCGATAAAGCGTACCGTGTGCGCGTCCGTCCGCCGTGCTTTACGATTATGTCCGGTCTGCATAAATTATTGGTGGGCGAGCAGATGGCTGATATGGTTCCCACATTTGGTTCCGTCAATATGATCGGCGGAGAGCTCGACCGCTAATGCAGAACTTTGATTTTACGAAATTAGAGGCGAAGGCCGCTGAAATCCTGGGCCGCTACGAAGAGAAGCGGGCCGCCACATTGCCGCTGCTCTGGCTGGTTCAGGAAACATTCGGCCATATTCCGCCGGAAGGCGAGGCCTGGGTCGGACAGAAGGTCGACAAGAGCATCGCCCATGTGCGCGAGGTCGTTTCGTTCTACACCCTTTATCACACGCAGCCGATCGGCAAACAGCATATTCAGGTCTGTGTTTCCACGCCCTGCATGCTGCGCGGCGCCAAGAAAGTAATCGCCCAGCTCGAAGAAAAATTGGGCATCGGCGTCGGGCAGACCACGCGCGACGGCAAAATCACTCTTTCAACGGTTGAATGTCTCTGTGCCTGTGAATCGGCGCCCATGGCGCAGGTGAATGATGATTACACCGGTATTCTTGATGCCGCTGCGATTGATTCATTGGTCAAGCAGGCAACGCAATCCCCCGAAAAGCCGGTTCAATTACCCGAGCCGACGGCCTATATTGCCACCGACGGCCCCGTCATCTCCCAGCGGTTCAAGAATGTGAACGGAACCTGGTTTGATGCGTATGTCGCCGACGGCGGTTATCAGGGCGCCAAGAAAGCGCTCGGCATGCAGCCCCAGCAGATCATCGATGAAGTGATCAAATCCAATTTGCGCGGTTTGGGTGGCGCCGGTTTCCCGACGGGTAAGAAATGGAGTTTTATCCCGAAGGACAATCCGAAACCGAAATATCTGGTGGTCAACGCCGACGAGGGCGAACCCGGAACTTTTAAAGACCGTTATATTCTTGAGCGCGATCCGCACGCGTTAATCGAAGGAATGATTATCGCCGCCTTTGCGATCGGTTCGCACAAGGCCTACATCTATATTCGCGGCGAATATGTCCGCTCAATCGAGCGAACCAATAAAGCGGTTGCCGAAGCGTATGCCAAAGGCTGGCTCGGCAAGAATATTCAGGGCAGTGGGTTTGATCTCGACATTGTCGTGCACCGCGGCGCCGGCGCTTACATCTGCGGCGAAGAAACCGCGCTCTTAAGTTCACTCGAAGGCAGTAAAGGTTTTCCAAAATTAAAGCCGCCGTTCCCGGCGATCTCCGGTTTATTTAAATCACCGACGATCGTCAACAATGTGGAAACGCTGGCATCGGTCTCGCATATTCTGCGCAACGGCGCCGAGTGGTACGCCAAAATCGGTACCGCCAAGCAGGGCGGCACGCGGTTATTCAGCGTCTCGGGCCATGTGGTTCGCCCCGGTGTTTATGAAGCGCCGGTCAGCGTGACACTGCGCGACTTGATCTACAAATATGGGCAGGGAATTCCCGGCGGCAAGAAATTGAAGGCCGTCGTTCCGGGCGGTATCTCAGCCAAGATTTTACGCGCCGATGAAATTGATGTGGCGATGGACTTTGATTCGCTCATGGCGGTTGGTACGATGGCCGGTTCCGGCGGTGTGATCGTAATGGATGAAACCACCTGTATGGTCGACGCGCTGAAAGCGGCGTCACACTTTTTCGCCGATGAGTCATGCGGGCAGTGCTCGCCGTGCCGCGAAGGATCGGGCTGGTTGTTTAAGATGGTCAGCCGCGTTTCCAGAGGCCAGGGCAAGACCGACGATATTCCAAACATGCTCACCACGGCTGCAGCGATGGAAGGCAAGACCATCTGTGTGTTTGCCGACGCGGCTGCCTGGCCGGTGCAGAGCTACATCAATAAATTCCGTTCCGAGTTTGATCATCATATCGCCACCGGCAAGTGCGATATCGCGCAAACAACAGCCAAGGTTTCTGTCTGATGCCTAAGATTACAATCGACGGAAAAACAATTGAAGTTGCAGCCGGCACGACGGTAATCCAGGCGGCGGAGCAAGTAGGCGTTTTTATTCCGCGCTACTGCTACCATCCCGGTTTGTCGGTGGCGGGTAACTGCCGCATCTGTTTGGTCGATGTCGAGAAGGCCCCCAAGCTGCAGATTGCCTGCAACACGCCGGTCGCCGAGGGTATGGTCGTCAACACCACCAGCAAGAAAGTCACGGATGGCCAGCAGAGCGTTCTGGAATTTTTATTGGCCAATCATCCGCTCGACTGCCCGGTCTGCGACCAGTCCGGCGAGTGCGACCTCCAAAACTTTTATATGCAGTACGGCCGGTACGATCCGCGTTTCGAAGAGCAGAAGAACAAGAAACCGAAGGCGGTTCCGATCGGGCCTACTGTTATGCTCGATGCCGAGCGCTGTGTATTATGTTCGCGCTGTGTCCGCTTTACCGACGAAATTACCAAGACCGGTGAGTTCGGCATCTTCAACCGTGGTGAAAAAGCCGAGATCGGTTTGTATCCCGGTAAAACACTCGATAACGATTATTCCGGCAATGTGGTCGATATCTGCCCGGTGGGCGCTTTAACCGACCGCGATTTCCGCTTTAAGGCGCGTGTCTGGTACCTGTCGACGGCGCCGTCGGTCTGCAACGGCTGTTCGCAGGGTTGTAACATTGATGTGCATTATGTACTCGACCGCCCGCATCTGGCCGATGGCGCGCGCGTAATGCGCTTAAAACCGCGCTACAACGCCGATGTCAACCAGTGGTGGATCTGCGACGAGGGCCGTTATGGTTTTAAGTCGGCCGATCAGGACCGCATCGAGAAAATCTCCTTAAAGGGCGCTGTGGCTGCCTGGGATATCGCGCTTACGCAAATCGCCACGGCCGTCACCAAATTAAAAGCAGCCAACCAACTTTCCGCGATGGCGGTTATTCCGTCGGCACAGTTAACGATCGAAGACCTTTATGCCGTCAAGAAATTAACGGATCAGCTTCCGGGCGTTGTTTGTACGGCGCAGGTTCCGCCGCTGCCGGGCAAGTCAGACGATCTTTTGATGAAGGCCGATAAAAACCCGAACAGCGCCGGCGTTGCGTTGCTCGAACTTGATAAAACTCCGGCCAGTTCCATTATTGAGGCGGCAGTTTCCGGGCAGATCAAGATTCTCTGGGTGATCGGGCAGGACCTTGTGAAATTATTTGGCGAGGAGAAGGTGAAACAGCTGGCGCAGAAAGTGGAGCTGTTCATCTATCAGGGGCCGAATACCAACAAAACTTCTTCGTACGCGCATGTTGTTTTACCGGCGTCGCATTATCTGGAAAAAGACGGCACCTTTATCAATGTTCAGAATCGTGTTCAGCGGATTGGTAAAATTCTTCCGGCACTGGGCGATTCCAAGGCCGACTGGCAGATTGTTGCCGCGCTGGCCGCCAAGCTGGGGTTAACCGCCGGCTGGAAATCACTGCCGGAGCTTTTTGTTGCTGCCGCTGCTGAGGTGAAGCCGCTCAATGGACTGACCTATGAAAAAATTGGTCAGCAGGGCTTCACGGTATGATCTGGGATATCGTTATTAAACTGGTGATCGCAGGGGCCGTTTTCTTTTTCGTGTTGAACCTGGCCGGCGCGCATACCTGGCTCGAGCGCAAGCAGTCGGCCGTGATGCAGGACCGCATCGGCGCCAATCGCGCCACGCTGTTCGGCCAGCGGCTGCTCGGCATTCCGCACTCGATTGCCGACGCCGTCAAGATGTTCACCAAAGAAGATTTTATTCCGGCCAATGCCGATCCATTCCTGCATACGCTGGCTCCATTCCTATCGGTATTTTTTGCAATGGTGGCGTTTGCCGGCATTCCGTTTGGCGATCATCTCATGCTGGGCGGGCGGATGATTGAATTGCAGGTGGCCAAGGTCGATGTGGCACTGCTCTATATTTTCGCGATGCTCTCGCTGGGCGTGTACGGTGTGATTCTGGCCGGCTATGCTTCGCGCAGCAACTACGCACTGCTGGGTGCCATGCGGGCGTCAGCGCAGATGATCTCGTACGAAATCGCGCTGGGCGCCGGGATTGCCGGCATTGTAATGATTTACGGCACGCTCGATCTGCAGGAAATGGTTCGCGCGCAGGGTGGGTTGGCCTGGGGTTTTCTGCCGAAATGGGGCATCTTTTTACAGCCGGTGGCGTTCTTTATTTTCCTGACCGCCGCGCTCGCTGAAACCAAGCGTACGCCGTTTGATCTTCCGGAAGGTGAGTCTGAAATCATCGGTTACTTTGTGGAATACAGCGGCATGAAATTCGGCATGTTCTTTTTAACCGACTTCGTGGAAACCATTTTGGTGGCCTGCCTGGCGACGACGCTGTTCTTCGGCGGGTGGCAGATCCCGGGTCTCTCGGTCGCCGGGTTTAATTTCTTCGGACATCTGATCGCGGTTAACCCGGTTATTTACGCATTATTGGGTGTCATGAGCTTTACGCTGAAGGTGCTGATCTTCTGCTGGCTCTTTATGGCGATCCGCTGGACATTACCCCGGTTCCGCTATGATCAGTTAATGCGATTGGGCTGGCAGTACCTGTTTCCGATCGCGATCGCGAATGTGGTAATAACCGGCCTTATTCTGGCCCTGGTAAAATAATGGCAATCCGTAAGCGCGAGCTGACATTCTGGGAAAAATTATATTTGCCGCAGATCTTTTCCGGTTTGAAGCTGACGATGAAACATTTCTTCGTTAACCTCTTTATTCACATGGCGCACCGGCTCGGTTTAATGAAGAACAGTTCGGCGGCCGTGACGATTCAGTACCCCGAAGAACGGCGCTGGCTGGCTCCGCGTTTGCGCACGCGCCATCGGTTGATGCTGCGCGAAGAGGGGACCCCTCGCTGCGTGGGCTGCATGATGTGTGAAACGATCTGCCCGGCCAAGTGTATTACCATCGTAG
Organism: Candidatus Omnitrophota bacterium; assembly: GCA_023248155.1. Classification (GTDB taxonomy): domain Bacteria; phylum Omnitrophota; class Gorgyraeia; order 1-14-0-20-64-10; family 1-14-0-20-64-10; genus JAHFFE01. The sequence continues at coordinate 12,642 of JAHFFE010000003.1, forward strand.
CGGGTGAGCACCCGGACCCGAATGTCGAAAAATACCCGACGCGGTTCGATATCGACCTCGGCAAGTGCGTTTACTGCGGTTATTGTGTTGAGGCTTGCCCGGAAGATGCGATCCGGATGGATACCCAAATCCTGGACATCGCCGCTTACTCCCGAGACGCGATGAAGCTCGATATGCACGAACTGCTCAACCCAACATTGCGCAAGCCGCTTAAAGAATGCGAGCTTAAATTTCCGCACAAGTGCGCCATCCATGACGGTAAGATAACCGGCAGCTGGGATGCCGTCTATGGCAAAGGCCCCAAGAAGTCCAACCAGTTCGAGTCTGAAACACCCTCGCACTAATCCGTCTGGGGTATAATAACCCCATGGATACTCAGTGGATATTGCCTGCGGTTATTGTGGGTGCTATTTTTCTGGCTGAGATTCTCCCGCCTTTGTTGGTAAAAACCCGTTTGTTGAAACTCCCCACTGAATTATCTAGTTACAAACTGTTTTTCAGAACAGTACGCCAATTTTCTATTCGATTTCTTATTGCAGCCGTTGTGCTGGTCATTATTTTTGTTCGCCCCCAGTTCCTCGCTTTTATTCCTGCTCAGTTTGGGCTTTTTGTTTTTTATGGAATTTTATCCTCGGTAATTATTACCGTTCTTGTGTATAGAACTGTGCCTGTATTGGGAACCCTTTGTCCTCAGTGCGGAAAAAAACTGAAAAAACATGATAACGAGCCCGATACGATTGAATCGATTCTAATCAGGAAGCCGTGCCCGCAATGCGGATTAAAATTCGCGAAACCAGTTGATTCCGAACGAATGGCAGAGGAAGGAGAAAGGTCATTCTTCGATTATCTTGCTCTTTCTTTCGGAAATAACTCTAAGTGTTCTATCTGTGGACAGCCCGGTCGGGATAATTTTGAAGATGGCAGGGGAAAGGAAAAACGCCTTTGCAGGGATCATGTCGTCAGTGAGCTGGAGAAGGAATTTCTCGCGTTCGACAAGAAGATGGTGGTGGTTTATCCGGGGCTGGAAGATCGCAAGAAGGCTTTTTATGTTTATCAGTACTACACGACCGCCGAGATTAAGAAATTTAATATGAAGGAGATCGTGGGCGATTTAACCGAAAGCGGATTGGCTGCCATTGGCGGAGAGTGTAAAAAGTGTTCAGGAAAGGCGAGTGTGGCTTATTTCGGCAAGGGAACTTTTCGCTGGGAAGACGACTATCCAAAGCTGGAAGAAATTGACCATGCTCCTGAAATTCTCTGCCGCAAATGTACTTTTAAGCAGATCAGGGAATCACTGCGGAGTTTTCAGGGATATTTTAATGAACCGGTCACTTCGCCCCATAAGGATGAAGGGATCCAATTGCCTTGGACGCTTTGACCAAAGGAGAGAATAAATGAACGCTCAATCATTAAAAATACCGGTGATTGTCTCATGCGTTATGTTGTTGATCGCGATTATTGGCGATGCGTCCTCCGGATACTATACGTTGTTGCGATTAGTGGTGTGCGGAACAGCGGGTCTTTCGGCCTGGCTTGCCAAAGAGCAGAAAAAGGATGTCTGGTTATGGGGTTTGATTCTTATCGCGTTGGTCTTTAATCCGATTGTTCCTGTCCGGTTCGACAGGGACCTGTGGGGGATAATCAGTTTTTGCGCCGGGGCTGCCCTCTTTGTTTTCTATATGCAGAATAAGCCCCGCTAAATTTGCCGCGAAGGCTATAAAAGGACGAGCCATGAATTTGCGCCGTACCGGTACCGGGTTCGGAGGGGACAGGTTAGATAGCTAAGATGCGACTACAGGTGAAGGTAGTGCCCCGGGCTAAGAAGCCGGGCGTTGAACAGCTCGCTGACGGTACCTGGAAAGTTTCTGTATCTGCCCCGGCCGAAGATGGCCGGGCGAACGCCGCGGTTATTGAAGCGCTTGCCAAACATTTCGACACTCCAAAAAACTCCATCCGAATTATCCGCGGGGAAACCAGCCGCATCAAACTGCTCGAGATTGCCTCAACTTGACATCGCAAAATGCGACCAGTCATGGTTCGATAGGCTCACCACGACCGGATAATTAAGATCTCCGATAAAATGATTTGGGAATGATGTCTATCCTTGATATTGCTGAATACACACAAATATTGTAATATAAGAATTTGGACGGTGGATTGACAATATAACTTAGGAGTTATATACTTATGAGTGCGAGGGAAGTGGTTTATTATTTGGATGATAAGGGCCGGTGTCCGGTTCTTGAGGAGTTAGATCGACTGACTCCGAATGAGCGGGGTAAGATTCTCGCTTATATTTCGCTGCTCGAAGAGCAGGGTGAAGCGCTTCGCCGGCCGATTGCCGATTATGTAGGGGATAAGTTATATGAACTTCGGCCAAAAGCGCATCGTGTGCTTTATTTCTTTTATGTTGAGAGGCAAGTGGTTATTCTGCATTTGTTTCGAAAGAAGACGGATAGGCTTCCTGAAAAGGAGCGGCAGGTTGCGTTGGAGCGAATGAAAGATATTATTCAGCGTGGAGGGATAAAATGAAACGTGTTCAATTGATAGCGCATAAGGAAGTTCTCGGGAAATATCTTAAAGATGAGAAATTCCGCAAGGATTACGAACAGGAGCTTGAGAAGCTGCGCATCGTGCACGCGTTGGTTAGTCTTCGGGAACGCCGGGGATTAACGCAGGCAGCTCTCGCTCGACGAATGCATGTGACCCAGCCATTTATTGCCAAGCTGGAATCCGGCCAGATACGGAATTTTAATCTGGAAACTTTAGTGAAAGTAGCTGTTGCGCTGGATAGTGAATTGGAAGTGCGATTTAGACCGCATATCGCTCGTGCGGCATGACAGGGTTTTAGAAGATGTGCTGGATGGAGCGGATGGAAATCGCCAGGAACGGATACTGCCAAATTCCCAGCACGAAGATTCCAATCAGGCAGGCAACGATCGACATCTTCATTGTGGTACCGATTTTGATCGGAGTAGCATCAACCGGTTCGTCGGCATAAAGCGTTTGGACGACCCGCAAGTAGTAGTAGAGTGAAATTACCACAGCCACCGCACCAATAATTGCCAGCGTTAAATAACCCTGTGACAAGGCACTTAAGACCAGTAGGAACTTTCCGAAGAATCCCGCCATCGGCGGAACACCTGCCAGCGATAATAGACCGATGAACATCGCCGCCGCCAAGAACGGTGACCGCTTTGAAAGCCCCGCGAACGATTTAATTTCATCGGAACCGGTTTGCAATGTAACCGCTGTAATTACGAGGAACAACACCAGGTTTGTGAACAAATAGCCGAGCAGGTAATAGGAAACCGCTGCCGAGCCGATATCGACGCCGGCAGTAATACCCATCAATAAATAACCGGCATGGCCGATTGATGAATAAGCCATGAATCGTTTGATATTGGTTTGCGGGATCGCGCAAAGATTGCCGTACAAAATGGTGGCTCCGGATGCGAATACCAGCACGCTGTTCCAGGCCATCGAGAACGGCAGGAACAGTTCCTGCAAAATCCGCAGCGCCACCAAAAATGCCAGCGCCTTCGAGCCGACCGACAAGAATGCGGTGACCGGCGTGGGTGCGCCCTGGTAAACATCGGGCGCCCAAATTTGGAACGGTACCACTGCTGCTTTAAACAAAATGCCCGCCAGTACCAGCAAGATGCCGAACACCAGGCCGGCCGGTAAAGTCTGCGCGCGCAGAGACATCGCGTGGATCGTTTCAAAGTGCAGGGAACCGGTGGTGCCGTAAATAAAGGCGATGCCGTACAAGAACAGCGCCGAAGAAAGCGAGCCGAGCACGAGGTACTTCAGGCCGCTCTCGAGCGATTGCAGATTGGTATGCAGATAAGAGACCAGCACATAGAGCGTAATGGCGACCAGTTCGAGCGAGATGAATAGCATCAGGAAGTTGGCCGATGACGCGGCCAGGAACATACCGAGCACGGCGATTAAGAACAGCAGATAAAATTCGCCATGCGCGCGGTCAACCGCTTTTCCGAATTCGCGCGCCAGCACCAGCGCCACGATACCGGACACCGTAAAAATGCCCTTAAAAAATAGCGCCATCGTATCGACGCGGAACATGCCGCTGAATAGTTCATGCGAGCCGCCTTCTTTGGCCAGCAGAAATAAAATGGGGAACAGCGGCAGCATGCCGGCGATGGCGATTAAGCCCATCAGCGGATGTTTCTCTTCGCCCCATTTTAGGTCCAGCGCCAATAGCAGGAAGATGATGGTGCTGAGCCATACCTCGGGTAATATCCAGAAGAGGGTGTGCATCATTTTAAGTGCGCCAGAATATTCGGTGTTGCCGTGGAAATAATTTCAAGCAGCGAGCGCGGCCAGATACCAACGATCATGAGTGCCGCCAGTAAAATGAGGTACGGAATTTTTTCAAAGTTAGTGGCGTCTTTTAACTCGGCCCATTTCGGATTGAGCGGGCCGAAGAAAGCGGTACGTACCGTCCGCAGCATATAAAACGCGGTGGTGACGATGCCGAAGATGGCAGCCAGCGCCGACCAGCGATAAACATTCCACGACGCGAAGAAGATCAACAGTTCGGAAACGAAGTTGGCGAAGCCAGGCAAACCGCTGGATGCCATTGCTGCCATGATGAACAGTGTGGAAACAAACGGAATCTGCCGTGCCAGACCGCCCCATTCGGCGGTGATGCGGGTATGCGTTTGATCGTAAATATGGCCGATTGCCGCGAAGGCCAGTGCCGTCATGATGCCGTGCGCGAACATCAGCAGTACCGCGCCGTTTAATCCGACCGGGTTCATGCAGGCCAGGCCCAGCAATACATAACCCATATGGCTGGATGACGAATAACCGATTGTGAATTTAATATCTTTCTGCGCCATTGCCACGAAACCGCCGTATAAAATGTTCATGATCGCGATGATCGCCACCCAGGGCATCCAGAATTGCGCGCCGGCGGGCAGTAACTGCATGGCGATGCGCAAAATGGCGTAGGAGCCCAGTTTCATCAGCACGCCGGCATGCAGCATGCTTACAGCCGATGGCGCTGATGCGTGGCCGAGCGGCGACCAGGAATGCAGAGGCCACATTGGCGCGATCACGCCGAAACCGAACAGCAGGAACGGGAATACCCAGACCTGCAGTTGAGTCGGAAGCGGATTCTGCATCAAGTACCGCTCTAAAAAGATCAGGTCAAAACTTTGCGCGCCGCTGGCCAGATAAACGATTGAAAGACCGATGAGCGCCAACACCGCGCCGGCGGTCAGGTAAAGCGTCAGCTTCATCGTGGCATATTCTTTGTCTTTCGATCCCCAGATGCCGATCAACGGGAACATCGGGATCACAGCCATTTCGTAGAACAGGTAGAAAAAGAACAGGTCGAGTGAAGCGAAGACGCCGGCCACGCCGCCGATCAAGAGCAGGTAGAAGATGTAATATTCTTTGACGCGCTTCTGCACGCGGTAGGAAACCAGTACGCCGGTAAACGAGCAGAGCGAGTGCAGAAGAACAAGCACGACGCTGATGCCGTCGAGGCCCACCTGATAATTAATGCCGAGCGTGGGAATCCAACTGATTTTTTCCAGACACTGATAGCCGCCGAGCACTTTATCGTAATGGTAAACGCAATGCAGGGCGATCAACAGCGGCACCGCCGTAAATGCGGTGGCGATCCAGCGAACCCACTTGTCGCGCCCCTGCGGAACCATCATTAAAAGGATGGCGCCGATGATCGGCGATAAAACGAGTGCGCTTACTGGACCCATCGGAATACCCATAAGAAGATGGCGGCAAAACCAATCCAGACCATAAACGCGTAGCTCTGAACGCGCCCGGTTTGAATGCGGCGAAGGACCAGCCCGGTGACACCGGTTATTTTAGCCATGCCGTTGGCGAACAGGCCCATGATTACATATTTCTCGAACAGGCCGAGGAATACCGCGCCTTGCTGTTGAACGTTCTGGTTTAAGTAGCGGTAAATCTCGTCGATCCAATATTTACGCGTGAGCGGTGTGGCCAGCCAGGTCAGTTTCTTTTGCGCGGCGGCGGAGGGCTGCATTCCTTTGCTGTAAATCATGAATGCCAGCGCGAGGCCGCCAATGGCTACAATCGACGAGATGATCGCCACCGTCATGTTGAACTCGACGTGGATGCCGCCATGCGTCGTGTGATGCAAGAATTCCGGGAAGCCCATGAAACCGCCGAAGATCGTCGGGATCGTTAACAGCATTAAGGGAATGGTCATCGCCCAGGGTGATTCGTGAATGCCGCCATGATGTCCGTGGGACTCCTCGTGATGATGAACGCGGCTTTCACCGAGAAACGCGATGCTGAACAAGCGGCCCATATAAAAGGCGGTGAGTCCGGCAGTCAGCGTGCCGACGAGATAAAGAATTTTATTCTGATGAAATGCGACAGCCAGAATTTCGTCCTTGCTCCAGAAACCACTGAGAGGAAAAATTCCGCAGAGTGCCAGTGTTGCCAGCAGGAATGTCCAGCCGGTGATCGGCATTTTCTTGAGCAGGCCGCCCATTTTCCAGATGTCGTTGCTGTGCACCGCGTGAATCGCCGAACCGGCTCCCAAGAATAACAGCGCTTTAAAGAAGGCGTGTGTGGTCAGGTGATAGATGCCGGCTGTGTAACCGCCGAGACCAAGCGCCATTACCATATAACCTAGCTGGCTCAATGTAGAGAAGGCGAGAATTCGTTTAATGTCGTTCTCGACGAGCGCCATACTCGCGGCGAACAGGGCAGTAAACCCGCCGATCCAGGCAACCATGATCAGCGCCTGAGGCGCTTCCCAGAATAAGAAATAAGTCCGTGCAATTAAATAAACGCCGGCAGCCACCATCGTGGCGGCATGGATTAATGCGGAAACCGGAGTGGGGCCTTCCATCGCGTCGGGCAGCCAGACATGCAACGGGAACTGCGCCGATTTACCGAGCACGCCGCAGAAAACCAGCGCCGCGGCAACGGAGAGCGTTGCACTGGAAATTAATCCGCCATGAACAAATTCCGGAATCCGATGGGCCAGTTCAACAAAGTTGAGTGTTTTTTCGTGTCCGCCGAGGCCGGAGATATTCCAGAGCGTTAAGATACCGAGTAAAAATCCGAAGTCGGCGATGCGGTTTACCAAAAATGCTTTTTTGCCGGCGGCGGCTGCGCTGGGTTTCTCGTACCAGTAACCAATCAACAGATAAGAACTGGCGCCGACGAGTTCCCAGAAAATAAAGAGGCTGACGAAATTATTGGAAAGGACAATGCCGAGCATTGAGAAAGCAAACAGTGACAGGCAGGCGAAATAACGGGTGTAGCTGCGATCTTCCTTCATATAACCGGTGGAATAGATAAAGACCATTAATCCGACGCCGGTCACCACGAGACTCATCAAGATGGCCGGTTTATCGAGCAGAAGACCAAACTCCAGCAATAGGCCGGGCAGGTTAATCCAGTTGAGTGAACTTTGAATAATCTGCGGATGTTCGCCGCCGGCATGCATCAGCGCTTGCAGCGCGCAGACGAAGCTGACTACCAAGCCGCCGATGGCTAATGCGGTGCTGGCCGGTTTTGATTTACGCGCGCCCAGAACAATGGCCACACAGGCCAGCAGCGGCGCAAACAGTAAAATCCAGGGAAGGGCTACCACCCCGCACCTTTGCCCGCACAAAGACTATGTTCTATGCGACCTTTCAACTGTCCGAGTGCTTTTCCATAATATTTAAGCCTATCTTCTCGCAACGAGGCGTCTTTCTCCGACTTGTAAGCTTCATAATAGACTAGTTGGATAGGTAAACGATGCTTGGTGGAAGCAGACATTCCGTTCTTATGTTCGTTTATTCTCTTTTGAATATCTGCGGTTCGTCCAATATATAATTTCCCATCCGCCTCGCTTTTAAGGATGTATACATAGAACATTTGCGGGCAAAGGTGCGGGGCTACCATTTCAGCGCGCGGACCTCATCGGCGTTAATCTTGCCGGTTTTGCGCGAGAGCAGCAGCGCGATCGCCAGACCGACGGTGACTTCAGCGGCGGCGACGATCATCACAAAGAAAACCATGATCTGTCCGGCGAGATCCCCCTGAATATAAGCGAACGAAACGAACGCCAGGTTGGCGGCCGAAAGCATTAATTCCAGGCTGAGCAGAACCAGAATTAAATTGCGGCGCGTAACTACGCCGACCAGTCCGATTGTGAACAGGATGATGCTCAAGCCCAGTAGCTGTTGGATAGTGACGATTTCAGACATCAGAGTTTCTTCTTTGCAAGAACGATGGCGCCGATGACGCCGACCAATAACAATATGGAAGCTACTTCAAACGGGAGCGCGTAGATGGTAAATAATTGTTCGCCGACGGCGCGCGTGGTGCCGGTGACGCCGGTCTGGATATCGGACAGTTTCTCCGACTGGAATGTATTGATGACGCGGCCGGCCTGCGAGATAAAAAAGAGACCGAACAGTGCCGCTCCGATTAACAGCGCCGGCTTGCGTGAGCGCAATAATGTTTCCGGCGTGATATCGAGCAGCATCACCACGAACAAGAAGAGGATTAATACCGCGCCGGCATAAACCAGAATTTGGATGACCGCGACGAAATAAGCGTTGAGCGCGACGAACAGGGCGGAGAGGGCGAACAGCGTAACGACAAGGCTCAAGATCGCGTAGACAGGATGACGCGCCAGCAGCACGCCCAACGCGCCAAAGACCGCGATACCCGCGACCGTATAGAAGAAAAGAGGATCCATTAAGTTGAATTTGAATGAGTAGAAGCGTAAAGGTTGTATTGTATCAAATGAGCAGATTTTTTGGCAAATATTCATACAGATTGGGTATACTTCCTCTATATGGGGAGAAATATGCGCATTTGGGTGCGTTTTTTATTTGGCCGAATAAGAAGCCGATTTCAAAACCCTTATTTCCGCTGCAAGGGCAAGGGCTGGGTTGCGCCTTTGTTCTCGCTCCTTGATGTACTGCAAGAGTACACCATCGTCGCTCGGCCTCGGCTCACTCCAGCCGTTGTCCTTTCGCGGGGAAACCGGGTCTTGAAAGCGGCTTTGAGCGCTTTGCTAATCATTAGCATGGCGCTGCCGACCCATTTTGCCAACGCACTCCGTCCCACCGGTCTCGAAGAATCGGAACCTACCAGACAACTCTTCCTCCAAAAACTTCGTGGAAATTCCACTGGTCTTGAAGAGAACAACTACCGGATATCGGTCGATACCGGAGTGAACGGTTTGATGAGGGCGGATAATCGCGCCGGTTATTTAACCGATTTTCGTGATCGGATTTCAGCAGCAGGCGGTTTGCTGTGGAATTTAAATGAAAGGCAGCCCTCAGTAAACTCTGAAGAGAGAGCGCGGGTTATGACGGTGGGCTCGCCGGGGTCTGTCGCGGGACCGGTTTATGGATTCGTACGGTACCGGATTGTGCGGCCCTTTGCCGACGACCCTAGTCGAATGGCAATTCTGATTGAGGATTTGGGCGTGGATCCAAAGTACGCAGATCAATTGACCGAACGGGGGCTCATTAATCTCGTTAAAGCAAATGTGACTTTGTGGCGCCCGGTTGTGCTAGCGCGCGTTCCGTTAGTTTCTTCGCAGAGCCGTATTCTGCGGGATGCCGGATTTGTGTCGAATGGACAGGAAGATGCCGAGGAAAATATCTTGATGGCGTACGGCGGTTCGGAGTGGACTTCGAAGCCAATGAATCTGGAATCGGTTGCTTCGGAACAATCCGTCGATCTTTTGCCAATGGCCGGCTACGCGATTCGTGGGGATAGTTCGTCCGAGCAGTCTCCCACTCGGGGTGAGTGGAGCTGGTCGGGTGTGGCGCAAACCCAGTGGCCCCAACTGTTACAGATTTTAAACGAGGGCCGGACGGAAGGACAGGCGGCTTTTACCTACGAAGATTTGGTTTATCTGCAGAGTGATCGGCAGGTTTCTTCCATGGTTCTTTATCCAAGCGGAGAGCCGGATACGATCGCCGCCGTGATTCTTTATAACCACGAACAAGAGACGCATCGGATTATTGCGTTCGGCGTCGGGCAGAATTTTCGTGGGCAAGGATTAGGGCAATACCTGCTCGAGTTGTTTAAAGATCAGGCATTAACGGAAACGCGTCCTAACGCGGATGTGTCTGTTCGCCTTGATACCGGTGGGCAAACGCCTGTATTTTTCAGAACTGCCGGTTTTACAGCGCCTGCTGCCGGGGTTCAGCCCTCTGAATTTTTAGATACGGGGGATGATGCGGTTTCGATGGGCGTTCGCCGGATTGATCCCGAGTTTTTGGCGGCGATGACCCGCGCTGGTTTTACCAATTCTGGACAGGAAGAACTTCCTCGCGGGCTGCCGCAAGGGCTTTACGACAGCATGAACGAAATGAATCAGCTGGGGGTTACTGAACCGACGCCGATGCAGATCGTGCATATCGAAGGGTCTTCTTCGGAAGTGGCTGATGCGCTTAGAGCACAATTGGGTGGATTGTCTCATCCGGCGCAAAGAATGAACGGGGTCGGCTTCTTCAAATCATTTCCTCTTGTGACTGTTGAAATAACGCTTCATGGGTCTTATGGTCAGTACCCCCGGGAAGACCATATGGTACTGATTGCGCCTGCCGGGTGGATCCTTAGCCGTGTGGATCAGCTTCAGCGGGGACAGGTCCCTTTGGAGCTTTATCCGTACAGTCTGCATTTCATTGTTTTTCCGACGCTTCAGCAGGTCTATTTTAAGGAGATCTCTGTGGGTGTTCGGGAATTTGCCCAGGATAGAATACGCCAGCTTCATGGGATGTCTGCCTGGTCAGCCGCTGTCCGGCGGTTGAAGCAAGATTACCCGGGTTACCTGATTGTGGCGGCGACTACGAATCCGATGACAAAGATTTCTTTCCCGAGAGTTTTTTCTGAGATTCCTCAAGCGGAGCAAGAGGCTGCCATACAGGCGGTTGAGCCTACGCTGACAACCGACATCATCAGTCCCAAAGACATTAGTGCCATTCAAATTCGCCGGGTTCCACCTGTCAACGCTGGGCAGGAAGAAGGTGCTGTTTTGTTTGAGCCGGCTTCATTTGCAGTGAAGAGCCGGACGCTGGCTATTTTTACGCCTGAGACGGCTCTGCAGGGCGCCCGCGCATTGCAGTTCATGAATCCAGCGCAGAGAACTCGAATTCAAGTGGCGATTGTTGTGAGCGATCGCGAACAGCAATCATTGGTCCAATCTCAGTTGCCGGATTTTGTAGATGTGAGCGAATGGGTGATTGTTTCGGAATATGCCACAAAGAAACTCCAGGAGCATATTCTGGATCTGCAGATTTCGGCCTGGAGCCGTGGAGCCGATACTTATCTGGTTGAAACCTCGGCTGATCTGCAGGAACTGGCGCTGTTTTTGGGAATGCCGCAGCAATATCAGGTCAATTACCTCGAATGGCTTTCCGCTCTATCTGCCGAGAGTTTTGCATAAGATTTTCTCGACGAGAATGATGCGTTTTCCCCGCCTTTATTAATCGGTATAAAAGTTACATAGCCTATTTGATTGACCCTCTGTGCGGCTCACCGATAAGATGAGTTTATGACCACCACACTCCCGGTGTCGACAGAACAGCTCCAGCAAATTGCAAAACAAATTCGCAAAGAAATTATTCTGATGTTAACCGCTTCCGGGTCGGGTCATCCGGGCGGATCGCTCTCGATGGTGGAAATGATCACCGCATTGTTTTTCAGCGCGATGAAGCATGATCCGAAAAATCCGAAATGGGAAGATCGCGACCGGTTTATCTTAAGCAAGGGGCATGGTTGCCCGGCGGTTTACGCGGCGATGGCGATGACCGGTTATTTTCCGAAAGAATTGCTGCTGACGCTGCGTAAATTGGGCTCGCCGCTGCAGGGCCACCCCGATACGCGGTTTATGCCGGCGCTGGAAGCCTGCACCGGATCGCTTGGGCAGGGGCTTTCAATCGCTTGCGGCATCGCGCTGGCCGCGCGGATGGATAATAAGGATACCTGGACTTACTGCCTGACCAGCGACGGTGAATCGGAAGAGGGCCAGGTCTGGGAAGCGGCCGGGTTTGCCGGCTTCCATAAAATGGACCATCTGATCGCATTACTCGACTACAACAAATTCCAGCTCGATGGCCCCGTCAAAAATATTCTCGATCCGGAACCGTTCAAGGCGAAGTGGGAAGCGTTCCGCTGGCACGCGCAGGAAATCGACGGCCACGATGTCGGTCAGGTGGTTGAAGCGATTGAAAAAGCCAAATCGGTTAAGGGCCAGCCGCATGTGATCATCTGCAACACGATCAAGGGCAAGGGCGTTTCGTTTATGGAGAACAATAATTATTTCCACGGTGTGGCACCCACAGCGGAAGAAGCGAAAGCGGCGCTGGCTGAAATTGACGGAGATCCGTCGTTGTCGGAAGCGTTGATTGTCGCCGGTAAGATCAAGAAAGGCGGCAAGTAATGGAAATCACTTTGGGGTTAGCCACGCGCGATGCCTACGGTCAGGCGCTTACCGAGTTGGGCCGCAAGAATAAGCAGATTGTCGTCCTCGACGGAGATTTGGCTTCTTCCACGCGCACCGGGATGTTCGCCAAAGAGTTTCCGGAGCGCTTTTTTAACGCCGGTATTGCCGAAACGAACCTGGTGGGGTTGGCCGGCGGTTTGGCGCAGGGCGGAAAAATTCCATTCATCTCGAGTTTTGCCTGTTTTATGGTTTGCAAGGGATACGATCAGCTGCGGATGGCAGTGGCCGTGCCGCATTTGAATGTGAAAGTAGTCACCTCGCATGGCGGCATCAGCATCGGCGAGGATGGCGCTTCGCAGCAGTCGATTGAAGATGTCGGTCTGATGGTGACGCTGCCTGGATTTATCGTGGCGGTTCCATCGGACGAGCATTGCACGCGCGCGCTGGTAACGCAGGCCGCCGAGATTGAAGGCCCTGTGTATATCCGCACCGGCCGTCCGAAGGCGCCGATTCTTTACACGGCCGATGAGAAGTTTCAGTTTGGCAAAGGTAAATTGATTTCAAAGGGAACCGATGTGACGATTGTCGCCAACGGCTTGCTGGTGGCTGAAGCGTTAGTGGCTGCCGATGAGCTGGAGAAGGAAGGAATTTCAGCGTCGGTCATTGATATGCATACGATTAAACCGCTGGATGAGGAATTATTAATCGCGCAGGCCAAAGCAACCGGCGCTGTTGTGACGGCCGAAGAACATCAGGTCTGGGGCGGGCTGGGCGCCGCTGTGGCGCAGTGCCTGTCGAAGAATTACCCGGTGCCGATGCAGTTCGTGGCGATTCAGGACACTTACGCAGAATCGGCCAAGCCGGAAGAGCTGATGAAAAAGTACGGCCTGACTTCGCAGAAAATCATCGAGGCCGTCAAGAAAGTCTTATAGCCGTGAACCTCTATTTCAAGCAGATAGAGATCGGGCCGATGCAGAATTTTGTTTATCTGATCGGCTCACTCCGCACGCGCGAAGCGGCCGTGGTGGACCCCGCCTGGAATGTCGATAAAATCCTGAAGGCCGCCGCCGAAGATGAAATGATCATCAAGTCGGTGCTGGTGACGCATACTCATTTCGATCATATCAACGGCGTTGAGGCGCTTGTGCAGGCCACCGACGCGCAAGTGTTCGTGCATAGCCGGGAAGCCGCAGCCATCCATTTGGAAGATCAGAGCGTCACTTCGGTGGAAGGCGGCGATGAAATTGTCATCGGCGATCAGAAACTTTCGTTTCTACATACGCCGGGGCATACGCCCGGATCTCTCTGTTTTGAAACGGAAGACCGGCTGGTGACCGGCGACACGCTGTTTATCGGCGGATGCGGCCGGTGCGATCTGCCGGGCGGCGATGCCGAGCAGCTGCATAAAAGTCTATCGCGCCTGCACGCGATGAAAGAATCGCTGGCGATTTATCCGGGGCATAACTACGCGCCGACGCCGTCCTCTTCAATCGGCAACGAAAATAAATACAATCCTTTCTTGATGGCGCCTACCGCGCAGGATTTCTTGAATTTGATCGGCGGAGTGAAAAAACGCGGTGGATAAAATTATCATTGAAGCGCTGGAATGCTACGCGCGCGTGGGTGTGCCGGAGGCCGAGCGTGAAATGCCGCAAAAAATCTTGATTGATATTGAATTGTTTTTGGATTTAAAGGACGCCGGCCGTTCTGACTCGATTACGCATACGCTCGATTACGCCGCGGTGGCGGATCGGGCGAAACAAATTTGCGCGTCAAAGCCATTTTTGCTGGTAGAAGCGCTGGCCGAAGCGATTGCCGATGCCGTACTGTGGGAATTCCGCCCGAAGGAACTGAAATTGCGCGCCCGGAAATTTTCGGTGCCGGGCACCGCGTCGGTCGGGGTCGAGATTACTCGCGGTAAGTAGCGAACGAGTTCGGTGTTTCCCAAAGCCGGATCTCAGTGACGGGGAACCCTTCGGTTTTCGCGTGATCGAAAATGAACTTCGCGATTGTTTCGGCGGTCGGATTTGATTTGAGAATAAAGAACGGTTCTTTTGACTGAGCAAGAACCGGCACCAGCGGGTCGGCTTCATTGAGAATAAGTTTATGGTCGAGTGTGTTGTCGATCCAGGTTTGCAGCCGCTGTTTGACCTCGTTGAAATCCATCACCATGCCGCGGTGGTCGAGCGCCGTTTTGGAAAGTTCCACTTCGGCCTTGGCGTTGTGGCCGTGCAGGTATTTGCATTTGCCTTCGTAATTGAGCAGGCGGTGGCCGTAACAGAAGTGAATGATTCGCGTGACGCAGTACATGGACTCATCTTATGACGGTAAAGAATAAAGATCAAGCCGCCGCGGTTTTAGTCTCCGGCGGCGTGGAGAGCGCGGCGATGCTGTCCGATGCGCTGAAACGGTTCGAGCGTGTTTATCCGGTCTACATTCGCAAAGGGTTTATCTGGGAGACGGTCGAGCAGGTTCATTTGAAGCGGCTGCTGAAATCATTGGCCGCTGAATCTGAAGGATTGGCGCCGCTTTCTGTGTTGGAAGCGCCGATGAAGCCTGTTTACAAGCCGCACTGGAGTCTGGGCGTGAGCCGGATTCCCGGCGCGCGCGCTCCCGATTCTGAAGTTTATCTGCCGGGCCGGAATTTGCTGTTCTTGAGTTTGGCCGGACTTTTTTGTAGTCTAAGAAGAGTGCCGGTGTTGTGGATTGGTGTTTTGAAGGGCAATCCATTTAAAGATGCGCGGCCTGCCTTCTTCAAAGGGATGGAACGGTTGATCCGCGAAGCCGCCGGAATTCCTGTTAAAATTGAAACGCCGTACTCCGCGTTGTCAAAAGGGCAGGTGATTCGCAAACACCCCGACATTGATTGGCGAATGACGTTTTCATGCTTAAATCCGGTGAATCACCGGCATTGCGGGCGCTGCCAGAAATGCGCCGAACGAAAAACCGGTTTTCGCGCGGCGGCAGTGATTGACCCGACGATCTATTCGAAAGGATGAATTGATGAGACTTTATAAGGGTGGAGTAGGCCAGGCATCATGGGCCTTGCACCGGCTGACCGGTATTGGGGTTTTATTTTTCCTGTTTACGCATATTGCCGACACGGCGCTGATCATGGTCGGGCCGGAGTGGTACAACAAGATCATCGCGATCTACCAGATGCCGCTGTTTGGCATCTCCGAGATTTTTCTGTTTGCCGCCGTTTTATTCCACTCGCTCAACGGTCTGCGCATCGTGATCATCGATTTCTGGCCGGAGGCCACGGTGCATCACAAACTGCTGTTTAAGGGAATGATGGGAATTTTTCTGGCGGTTTTCATTCCGGTCGCGTGGATTATGCTGGGCCACGCACTGCATGGGGGGGCGCACTAATGACTACGGCCAATAATTACGGAAGCCGTCAGCGCCCCACGCAAGGGATCGAGCGGTATGCCTGGGTTTTTATGCGTTTGTCGGGATTGGCGCTTTTGATTTTGGCGCTGGGACATTTATTCATCATGCATGTGTTCAACAGCGTGCATAACATTGATTATAATTTTGTCGCGGCCCGTTATGAGCGTTTGTTCTGGCGCGTTTATGACATGGCGATGCTCTGGCTGGCGCTGATTCACGGCATGAATGGCCTGCGCACGATCGTCGATGATTATACGCGCGGCGCCGTCCGCGTCTGGACAGTGCGCTCCCTCTATATCGGCGGAATATTTCTGCTGGCCGTTGGAAGCTGGGTGATTATCTGTTTTAAGCCGGTTGCCGCTGCCGGAGGGATGCATTAATGGCCACGCATCAATTTGACGGAATTATCGTCGGGGCCGGCGGCGCTGGGTTGATGGCCGCGCTGCAGGCGTCGAAAACGGCAAAGATTGCCGTGTTATCGAAATTGTATCCGACGCGTTCGCACACGGGTGCCGCGCAGGGCGGCATCGGCGCCGCGCTGGGCAACTCAGAAGAAGACAACTGGGAATGGCACATGTTCGACACGGTCAAGGGCGGTGATTATCTCGTTGACCAGGACGCGGCCGAAATCATGTGCCAGGAGGCCGTCGAGGCCGTCTACGAACTCGAGCATATGGGCCTGCCGTTTAACCGCAATGCGGACGGCACGATCGCGCAACGGCCGTTCGGCGGTCACACGCGTGACCATGGCAAGGCGCCGGTTCGCCGTTCCTGCTATGCGGCCGACCGCACCGGGCATATGATTTTGCAGACGCTCTATCAGCAGTGCATCAAGCAGGGAGTCACGTTTTTTAACGAATATCATGTCATTGATCTGCTGACGAATAATGGCGCGGCCTGCGGCGTTGTGGCCGTTGAGATCGCCACCGGCGAAATTCACACATTTCACTCGAAGGGCGTGATGTTTGCCACCGGCGGATCGGGCCGCATGTTCAAGATCACTTCCAACGCGCTGACATTGACGGGTGATGGTATGGCCGTGCTTTACCGGAAGGGTCTGCCGCTGGAAGACATGGAATTTTTCCAGTTTCATCCGACGGGCATCTACAAGATGGGTATTTTAATTACCGAGGCGGCGCGCGGCGAAGGCGGTATTTTGCGCAACGGTTCGGGCGAGCGGTTCATGGAGCGGTACGCGCCGACGCTGAAAGATCTGGCGCCGCGCGACATGGTCAGCCGAGCGATCCATCAGGAACTGCGTGCCGGCAAGGGAGTTAACGGTAAAGATTATGTGCATCTGGACTTAACGCATCTGCCCGCGAAAACGATCCATGAAAAATTGCCGGACATCACCGACTTCGTTGAAACCTACATGGGTCTCGATCCGACGAAAGATTTAATTCCGATTCAGCCGACCGCGCATTACGCGATGGGCGGAATTCCGACGAACTCGAACGCCGAAGTAGTAATCGACGAGAAAAATACGCCGATGCCCGGTTTGTACGCGGCCGGTGAATGCGCCTGCGTTTCGGTGCATGGCGCCAATCGGTTGGGCACCAACTCGCTGGTCGACATCGTTGTGTTCGGCCGCCGCGGCGGGAAGGCGATGGCTCAGTTTGTTCAGAAGGCTGCATTGCAGCCGCTGCCGGCCGATCCGGAAGCACCGGCGCGCGCGCGGATCGATAAACTGTTCAACAGCACCGGCACCGAAGTGGTGGCGCGTATCCGCGAGGAACTGCAGGCCGAGATGATGGACAAGGCCTCGGTCTACCGCATCGAAGCCGACTTGAAGAAAATGCTGGAGATCATTGAGCATCTAAAGAAAAAGTATGAGAGCGTCCGGCTGATTGATCACGGCAAGAAATTCAATATGGAATTACTGGAGGCGTTTGAACTCGAGCATCTGCTGCAGCTGGCGCAGGTAACCGTGACGGCCGCATTGGCGCGCAAAGAATCGCGCGGTGCGCATTCGCGCGATGATTATCCGAAGCGCGACGACGCGAATTTCTTGAAGCACAGCCTGGCGTATCCCGAGGGGTCGGGCGTGCGGCTTTCCTACAAACCGGTTTCGATCACGCGGTTTCAACCGCAGGAAAGGAAATACTAATCATGGACGTCAAGTTCAAGATTCTTCGTTTCGATCCGGATAAGGACAAGAAACCGCACTGGGAATCGTACCAGGTGGAGATGGAGCCGACTGACCGCGTGCTTGACGGGCTTGAGCTGATCAAGGGCCGAGTGGACGGGACGCTGGGTCTGCGCCGATCCTGCGCGCACGGCGTTTGCGGTTCCGACGCGATGCTGATCAACGGCAAGAATCTGCTGGCCTGTAAAGTGCTGGTGAAAAGTTTGCCGCAGCCGATCACGATTGAACCGATGCGCGGATTTAACGTACTGCGCGATCTGATCGTCGATATGGAACCGTTCTTCGCGAAATACCGCGCCGTGAAGCCGTACTTGATCGAGAAAGACGAGCGGCCCGAGCATAAAGAACGGCTGCAGTCTCCGGCTGACCGCGAAAAGTTTGAAGACACGACCAAATGTATTTTGTGCGGCGCCTGCACCACCAGCTGCCCGTCGTTCTGGGCCAATCCCGATTATGTCGGACCGGCCGCGATTGTTCAGGCGCACCGGTTTATATTCGACAGCCGCGATCAGGGCAAGGAAGAACGCGTCGAAGTGCTCGACGGCCGCGACGGCGTCTGGCGCTGCCGCACCGTTTTCAACTGCGTGGAAGCCTGTCCGAAGGGAATCAATGTGACGAAGGCCATCGGCGAGGTGAAGCAAGCCTTGTCGAAAGGGGAGTTGGATCCCCCGAAATAACGGATGGCTGAAGAATCTAAATCGTCCGCCGATGAAATGGACCGTCATTTTTTCTGCCCCACCTGCGGACTAAAACTGTTCAATCGTTCCTGCAAATGGTGGTGTCCCCGCTGCGGTTACCATGAGTCCTGCGCCGATATGTAGTTATTGACGGCCATTCATTTTTTAGTCATACTGATCCCATGCGACGCGATTTTTTATTTGTCCGCTTTGTTGCCCTCTTTTTAATCCTTTCACAGACTTTTTCCGCCGGAGTTCAGGCAGATAGGGCTGTTTCTTCAGACGTTCTGCGCCAAATTTCGCCGCCAGAAGCCATCTCCTCATCAGCCGGTATCGCCGATTCTTTATCGGCCGGTTCCGGGTTGGAAGAAAAAGTATGGGTGAATGGGATTCTTCCTAATTTAAGGCGGACGGCAAGGAATGCCTCAGACCAAAAAATTGCTGCCGGGGTTTTGTCTCTTTTGGAGAGATGGGCGGATCGGCCGGTTGACGCGGCCGGATCTGTTCGTTCTCCTGGCCAACTTGCGCTGGAAATCGCCGCTATTTTAGGCCGGACGGAGGATATTTCCTGGCGATTGTTTTTGCAGGATCAGTTGGAACGGCTCTCTCTGTTAAGGGCTAGGGAAGGGAATGAGCAGCACCTTCAGGCCCCCTGGAACAAAAAACTTACCTCCCGTGAATATCCGGATGATTTCTTAAATACGGTTCCCCGGGAATTAGTCAACGCGCTCTTCAAAAACCCCGATGTTGTCGCGTTAAGTTCTTTCGTTCAAACGGAAGTTCAGCCGGTTCAATGGCTTGATGTCAGAGAAGGTGCTGATCGGCTTCAGCCGACGAGTGAGCCCGGCGATTGGGTTTCGTTTTGGAGCCAGTTAAAAGACCCTGCCACCCAAATAGTCTGGGTTGGTGAAAGTTTGTTTGGTTACGCGACGGCCCGATCAACACTTCGTATTCAGGTGGTTGCGCAGGGGAAAGGACCTTTGCCGATCGGGCAAAGGGTTGCCCTGGAGATTCCACTGGCCAATAACCACGGCAATAAGGTTCAGGTTGTTTCTCCTTCGGAGGGCATTATTTCTCGAGAGCCGGGACTGCTGATTTCGTTCTCCCAGCTATTTCTGGAGGAGGTTCCGGGCGTTTATCGGTTGAATAAGGATTTTCTGACGGAACGTCTCTTATCTGTCTGGGGAATCAGAGAATATCTTCGAAGGACAGAGGCGGGGAATCCGGAAATCGCGTTGGGCTGGGAGGCGTTGAAGCAGTATCAGGCGCAATGGGAAATTTTTATCCACGCCGAAATCAACGATCCCCAGTTGCGCGAGGCGTTGCAGATATTTGAAAAGTGGGTTTTGGATCCTGGGCAAGTTTCTCCCGCTGAGCTTGCCGATCGATTGGCTGCCGCGTCCGGGCGTTTGCCGCGGGAGACGGCGGCACAATGGGAGGACTGGATTTTCTCCCAGCGCGAAAGTTTCGCGGGGCCTGACCGGGATCCATATGAATTCTTATCCCGCCTGGCGGAGCATGTCGCCTCGGAACCAAATCCCTTAGTTATCTCAGAGCTGGCTCCATGGCTTCTCGATCAATCGAAGCCATTCATCAGAGAACATGATGCATTGGGGGAGTTGCTGGATTCCCTGGATCTCGCGGCGGCCGGGGAAACGCGGACAATGGCGGAGCAAATTCAGCAAAGAGAGCAAGGCCTGAAACGACTGGCGGAGGATCTTTCGCTGCGAGTAGAGGAATTGCTTAATCGTCCCGAGCGGGAATGGAAAAATCTTTTATTACTGCGCCTGGGAGAGCTCAGTTATTTCCGTCATCCGGATGCGGCCTGGAACCAGCAAATGAACGAGCCGGCTCAATCGGAGGAAAGCATCCTCGATGCGATCCGCGGATTGATCAGATTCCCTCCGGCGGATTCCTTATCCGTTGGGCATTTTCTCGCGGACATTCAGAAGAGACCTCTCTCCGGAGTCCGAATGGAGAGCGAAACGGGTTCCGGCCGTTTTGTGATGGGAGAAGCCGCGTCGCTGGCCGAAGCGGTTTCAAGAAGCCCGGAAGTTCGTTTGGTTTCTGATTTTCTGGAACTTGACCCCTCGAATGGTTCTTCCATCGAATTGCTTGTTCGGCTGGGAAGAGATTTCCAGAGTGCTTCGGCGGGGCAATGGATCCGGGTTCAAATTCCTCCCCGTTTTGGCGGGGGATTCGGCCGGGACAAAGGTCCGGTGACTTCGCGTGAACTCAACGCAGTCCGTTCGATTCGCGTTGATCCGTCCGATCTCTTTTTTGTATGGAGGGGGCGCCTCTACATCGACGGTGGCTACCTGTCGACGGTCTATTTAACTCTGCATAATTTATTGGAGCAGAATCGCATCGAACAGGGCGGAACGGATTCCGCGGCGAATGAGCAGGCGCTGCGTTTCAAGACCCTTCTTGATTTTGATCAACACCAGGAACAGATTCGTATCCGGTTCCTGCATCAAACGCTGCTGGATGGTCTTCGGGCGTATCAGGAATTTGTGCATGGCCGAAGCGGGGTTTCTGTCGCGCTGGCCGTCTATGGAGCGCTGGCCCCTACCGATATGGATATTCTCGAGAGGGAACTCCAGAAAGAGGAGCCGCATTGGCCCACCGTGCTCCGTTATCTGCTGGCGCTTCAACAGGGAATCTATCGTTTCCTTGAAGATCACAAGCATTCCGTCCCTGGAACGCGCCGGCTGAATCAACAGCTCGAGCTAGTGGACGCGATGTTGGATGATCTTTTATTGAATCGGCCTGAACTGGCCCGAGAGACTTCGGCTTCCGTCCGTTCTTTTAAGCGTTCGCCCTGGTTGTCGTTTGCCGCCGGCGTCGCGGCAGGGGGAGTGGTTGCCGTAGGAATGCGCCGGACCCCGCCTACCGTTGTTACGACAAGAACTGTGGAGAGCGAATTAGCCGCCCCGCATCTTTCTGTTGGGCTTAAGACGGATGCCGAAGACAGCCGCGGAAGAAGGCCGGCGCTCAATCCGGGGCAGGTCCGTTTTCGCCTGCCTGTTCCCGGCGCGGACATTCTCAATGTCGTGGAAAATCATCTGCTGGTGGCTGCTCTTTACCAGAAAGATCCGGAGGGTCGCTATCGGTTGGTTTCCCGGCGGGATGCGGATCCTTCCGAGAGCCGTGTGGTTGATTTCCGTTTAAATCCGGATCAGCTAAGGCAGGATCAGGAACTGATCGCCGTTACGTTCCCGGCCGAATGGGTGACAAATTCCGGCCTGCCGAATTCTTTCCAGCAGATTTCTGATTTAACGCATGAAGAAATCGGCGCCTGGGTGGCCGCGCGCGTTTCGAATGGATCCGCGCCCGAAATTCTGCTGGACCAATCGAGGACCATCCTTCCCGTCCAGGTGACCCGAGCTCCCGAGGGAGATTTTCAGCAGGCTCAATTTCCAAATCAGATCGCGGCGTTGATGCAGGGTCTGTCGTACGCGATTTATCAGAGGCAGGAAGGCGCTTCACCGGGATATCGCCAGGTTGGCAGCGGCCTGTTTCAGGCCGATGCGCCATTAAGCGTTCCTTCGGGAGGATTAGCGCTTCTTTTGCCGCGGGAATCGACCGCTCAGCCGCCTCCGTTTCTGGAGGCGCTGAACCAGCTGGCCGACGGATTGGTCGTCCGGATTTTCGGATCGAAAGCTCTTTTGGCGCATGCGCGGTCATCCGTTTTAAATTCAGGGCTGGAAGAAAAAGGGGTGATTCAGAGATTGTCGCCGATTAAAACGGAGAGTGATCTTTTTGTCGGAGATTGGGTTGCTTGGAGTTTGCCCGGGCAAACTTCGCCCGATTATTTTGAAGTTCAAGCGATTAATTCGGACGGCGCAGAGATTTTGCCGATTTCCAACGAGACGGGCATTGACGCCGCGGCGGCTCCGGCATTTGTTTCCTGGCAGGATCTGAAGCGTTTTTACCGCTCGATGCCGATGGCGGTGGGGCAGGCCTTCTTTTATCTGAATCTTTATCAGCGTTTATCTTTGGACGAACTGCCTTCGGCCGAGCCGATGCTGAAGATGCTTCAGCAAGAAACAATTTCTCTTTCCCAGATTACCCGGCAAACAGAATCGGCCTGGAGCGCGCTGCGGTCCGTTTGGGTGAACGGCGGCTATGCCCGATTGAGCGGTCTGCTTAAATTGGGAACTGATGCCGTTGACGCGCCGGTTATTCAGGCCGCTTCCGGCCCTCATTTTTCACCCTCGGCTTCTCACCGGGTCAGCGCCAACCAATTGGCCGCGAGCGCGGTTTTGTCAGTATTGGACTCCATGAAGTTTGGGGATGACCCGGATGATGCCGTGGGAAACGCGGGAGCTGTGGTTGGGTTTGGAAACGAAGGCAGTTTAGAAGCAACTGTTATTCCGGAGCAGTCTTCCTCCCAGGTTATTTCCGGTTCAGGCTGGGTTGATTCGGTTCCGATTGAAGCTACGGCGGATTCTTCACCGGATCCGGCTCTTCAGCTCGATTCTTCCGTTCCTCCCGTCGCGATTGCTGAGTTGTCAGCGCCTCCTTCCGGTGTTGTTGAAAGTGATTTACAGGATGGTTCTACGCGGGGAATTGCCGCTGGAGAGACTCCGCCGGGCCGTGTTTTTCCTTCGACGGCATCTTCTCTGTTGCCGGTGCTCGCTGAAGCAGCCGGTGTTCCTTCCATTGGCAAGATGAAAGCGGGAGATCTTTTCGAGTTGTTATCCGATACGCTTCCGACGAAAGAAGCGCCGCTTCAACTGTTATCTCAGCAGGGTTCTTTATTGTCCGCGGTGAACGCGTTGGTTTCGGAACCGATTCCTTCTGATGAACGGTCAAAAATCGCCCGGCTAGAAATACTGAATAATTTACTGCATCGTTCCTTGGTCGGTTTGAATTTACTGGCCCTTGAGCCGAGGGCTCTTCCGGATGATTCGGAAAAGATAATGACCAAAGCGATTTATTTAAGGCGCCAAGCGCTGGTTCAATCCGGATTAGCGGTTAATCCGGCCGCCTCTTTGGAAAAAACCCGACTGCAGCGGTGGGCCGCCGGCGCGGGAGGAGGGCTAACGCGACGGGAACTGCTTTCTGGTGGCGCCGGGGCTCCGTTGGGATGGGCTGCTTCGGCATTAATTCCTTTGGCCCGGGCTGAACAAAGAGAAGTCACCGTAGAGGTTCCGAGGCAAATTCCCGTGCTAAACGGCAAGGTGCTTTTAAAACCGGAGGAACAAAAAATCCTGATCCCGATTCCTCGTTCCCGCGCTGAACAGGTGGCGAATATCCGGCGCCCCCGCTCGGATGATCTGGTGGTTCTTTACCGCTATGATCCGGATTTAAAAAAGTATATCAAGATCGGGGAAACGCTGGTTTTTTCAGACGAATCTATTCCCGTGGATGGGGAACGGGTGGCTGAAATTAATTTTGAGGACGGCAAAGAAGTAAACTCTTTGGGCGGGCTTTTGGTCGCGGTTTATCCGGCGGAGGAGCAGGCGGATCTGCTGGAGGTCATTGATTTGGAATCGGCCGGTTCCCGCCCGTCGGTGACTGCCTTGAAAAAGAAATTGGGAGATCAGCTGAAGACTCCAAAACATGTTCATCCCACATTGTACGATGTTGTGCTGGACGGAAAACTGGACCGGCTTTTTGATTACCGGCCATTGGCTTTACATCTGGAAAATTCACCGCGCGTTGTTGAGCAAGGGGAGCGGCTCGAGTTTCGTCTGCCTCCGGGGCTGCGGCGGCGCGCGGAGGGTTTTTCGGCCGTGGCTTTTCAATTTATCCAGTACTCAGAGAAAGAGGATGGACCCAAGAAAACGGTTTTACTTCCACAATCTATTTCGCGAATCTCAGATGAGGGCTGGCTTTCCTTTGGCCGGAATCAGCAGGAAAATTTACCTCCGGGCGTTCCAAATTCAAATGGCTGGGAGAAAAGTACTCCTATCGTGTTAGTATTCTCCAACGAATTTCTGGCGCAGCAGGCATTTCAAGGGGCTGTCACTGTTTGGCGGAAGGGAAAACCGATTCGCTCCGTTGATTTTCGGCTTTTCCCGCAGGCTTCCTTTGGTTTTCTCGTACAAAAAAGGGGTTCCAATAACAGTCTCCAAATTTATTGGGAAGGACGAACGCCTCAGCAAGAGAAACCGCCGGTGGTTGCGGTTCCTAAAAGCGGCCTTGAAGAATCTGTTTCTGTGGGGATATTGCCCCTGGATCAGGCGCGGCGGTTTGATCCGGCTGCGCGCGGCGGCATCCTTTTGCCTTTGCCCGATGAAGCAGGGCTTGAAGAATCCGCGGCTGTCATCGCTGATAACGGACTGTCTCCGGTAGCCGGGGTGCCTTGGATAGGCGGCGGATCGGGCGTTAGTCAGGTGCTCGCGAAAGCAATCGGCATGAACGCACAGCCGGGACAAAACCTTGTGCTGGTGATGGCCTCTCCCGGTGTAACAGCTGAATCTGTTCAAGCGGTTCTCAGCGCGGAACGTCTCGATTCTTTCCCGCGGGTTGTGGTTGCTTCGCCGGAGCAGGTTACTCAATTTACGCGGCAGACAATTTCCAGGTTGGCTGCTGTTTCTCCGGCGCTGCCCCCGGTCGTAGTTTTGGTGGTCGCGCAAAGGGTTCAATCGGAGTCCGGCCAACAGTTTACTTTACTGATCTGGGCGTAATTTTTTAAATAATAGTTGCCGCCATCATCGCCGCCATATAATCCGCAAAAGTCATTCCGTACATCGCCAGGAACTGATCGTCGATATCAATATCTCCGTCTCCATCGAAATCAGTATCAGTGCTCGTGATATCGACAGTATCTTCCATGTCGGTTTCATTGATCACGTCATCGGTATCCGTCGTATCGGTGATGTCGATTTCCGGCTCGATGAAAGCGGCTTCAGCCGCCGGAGGTTCAACTACCAGAGCAGTTTCTACCGGAGGAGCCGTTGTTTCCGCGGCGGCGGCAGGCGCTGCCGGGGCTGTCACTATTACGGCCGCGGGTGGAGCAATCACGGTGACCACCGTGGTCGGAGCCGGAGTCACGGCAGCTGGAGCAACGAACGCGGCCGCGGCCGCTTGAGCCGGGTTCATGGCCATGGCAACGGCTTGCATCGCTTCCAACGCCGGATCTTTGGCCGTTGGGTTCATTGTATTGGACTGCGGGATAACGGCCGCCGTTTCGGTGGACGGAGGCGCCATCATCGCTTCTGCGTTATTAGTGAAGATCGACATCGTAGTGAAAGTAACGGTCAAAATAAAAACGACAACTTTTCTCATTGAAATCTCTCCTTGTTGGATAACAGATAAATAAAAAGCCGCCTTCGCTCCCCGCTGTGCGCGGGTCGCGAGAGACGGCATTGTGGTTGTACCAGTAAAGTTTTTCATTGTCTTGGTAGCCTGGCTAACCGTTCTGGTTCCATGGCTTTGCGTCCCCAGATTCCTCTGGGTTTGCCTTTTTCAAGCAAACTAACTACTTAATTTATGAAGCTAAGGCGACTCTCCTTATTAACAAAAAAGCCTTGGTCAGGAACCCCTGATCAAGGCACATGATATGGCGTTTTATTGTCATATCTTGGCAGCTCGGCAGTCCTTTTTAGGGATCCGTGGCTTTGCGACCTTGGATTACTCCAAGTGTGCCTTTTTCAAGAAACTACATTGCAACTGATTAGCTACATGGGAACTATACCTGCCGTGTAGTGAAAAAGTCAAGGGGTCGATGAAATTTTTATATCTACATAATGCTATTGATAGCAACAGGTTATGTTCATATGATACAATAACCGCCATGGAAATTCAGGACTCACCCTATTTAAAACAATTGTTTGTCTGCGTCAACAAGAAAGAGCAGGGGAAATCGTGCTGCGCCGACAAACAGGGAGAGCTGATCCGCGATCGGCTCAAGGCTTATGTCAACGACCATGGCTTGAAGGGAAAAGTACGTGTTTCCGGATCGGGCTGCGTTGATTTTTGCGAGCAGGGTGCCAACATCATGGTTTACCCGGATTATAAGTGGTATTCGCATGTGACACCGGCCGATCTCGATAAAATCATCGAAACGGAATTAAAACCGCTGGTGCCGGCACTCGACGCCGGTTCTTCGGGACCGAAACCGGTCCAGGCCTTTTTGTTCGATCTGGGCAATGTGTTAATCCGGTTTGATCATATGCTGGCGGCCAAACGGCTGACGAACCGCACCGCGATCCCGCCGCTGGCGCTCTATCAATTGGTGTATGAATCGCCGCTGGTGACCGATCACGATGAAGGGCGCATTTCAACGCGCCAGTTTTACGAAGGGGTGCAGCAGCAACTGGGCGTCAAGATTCCATACGAGGAATTCGTCGATGTCTGGAACGAGATTTTTTGGGAAGAGAAAGAGATGACCAGCCGCGTCGAGTGGCTGCTGCAAAATTATCCCGGATACCTGATCTCGAACACGAACCGTCTTCATTTTGATTATTTGCGCCGCTGGTACCCTGTATTGGAGAAATTGAACGGCTGGATTTTATCGTACGAAGTCGGCGCGCTCAAACCCAAGCCGGAAATTTATCAGCGCGCGCTGGAGATGATCAAGCTGCCGGCTTCGAAAGTTCTCTACATTGATGACCGCGCCGATCTGATTGAGGCCGGCCGCCGTCTCGGATTCCAGACGCACCGGTTCACCGGATGGCAGGCATTTTCGCGTGATCTGCAGACCCGCGGAATTTTCGTTTGAACGATCGGGCACTGTCATTCCATTAAAATTGACTATTCGGCGGCCCTCCGCTATTCTAAAAAGAATATGTCTTCCCTAGAGTCCAACATTAAGGCCCTCATCAAGCTGCTGGGGGATGACCATCCGGATGTGGTGGAAGCGGCGCGATTAAAACTCGTTGAAATGGGCGATACGGCGCTTCCTTTCCTGGAGAAAACAGCGCTCTCCGGCGAAGATTCCAAAACGCGCGTGGAAGCCAAGCAGGTGATGGAAGGGATTCGTTTGGCATCGCTCAACCGTGATTGGGCGGCGAACGCCCGTCTTTCCGATAAGAAGCTCGATCTGGAACTGTCCGTTTTTCTGCTGGCGAAAGTATTGTATCCCGCGCTGCGGTTTGCGGAATATCAGCAGAAACTCGATGAGCTGGCTGAGAAAGTCCGCCGTAAAATCCGCTGGCTCCGGAAGCCGGAATCGCGCCTGGCTGCGATGAATGCCGTGTTGTTTGATGACGAAAAATTTCAGGGTAACTGGGGCGATTATTTTGATCCGCAGAACAGTTATCTCAACGCTGTACTCGATCGCAAGGTTGGCATCCCGATCAGCTTGTCGGTGCTGGTTCTGCTGATCGCCAAGCGAGCGAAAATTCCTCTTAAAGGCGTCGGGATTCCGGGCCATTTCATGGTGAAATACCAGGACGATCAGCGCGAAATTTATCTGGATCCGTTTAACGGCGGCCGGATGCTGACGCGGCCTGAGTGCGTGCAGTTTATTTTGGAGGCCGGTTTCCCATATCAAAAGGAATTTCTGGAGCCTGTTTCATCGCGCGATATCCTGGGACGGATGCTGCGCAACTTGATTTTGATTTACTTGGACCGTCATGAAAAAACGCTTGAAAAAACATTGACCCGCTTCCTTGATCTAATTTATGAAGAGACGGGCTTTCAAATAAAACCGCTGGGAGAACTTGAATAATGAAGATTCGGATTGGACACAGCCCCGACCCCGATGATGCCTTTTTATTTTACGGGATGACGCAGGGCAAGATTCCGCTGAACGGTTTTACCGTCGAGCATTTCCTGGACGGCATCGAAGAGTTGAATCAGCGCGCGCTGAAGGGCGAGATGGAGATGACGGCCATTTCACTGCATGCCTATCCGTACTGCGCCGATAAATACAAGATTCTGACGGCGGGGGCCAGCGTGGGCGAAGGCTACGGGCCGATCGTTGTGTCAAAAAAGCCGATGGAACTGGCCGATCTTAAGAAAGTGCGCGTCGCGGTTCCCGGAACGATGACGACCGCGTCATTGATGCTGCAGCTGGCGCTGGGGCAAGCGATGAAATTTGAAGTACTGCCGTTTGACAAGATATTGGAGGCGGTGCGCGACGGCGCCGTCGACGCCGGTGTGATCATCCACGAGGGCCAGATCACTTATCCGGAATTCGGCGTTCATAAAATTCTCGACCTGGGAGACTGGTGGGAAAAAGAGACGAAACTTCCGGCGCCGCTCGGCGTGAATGTGGTGCGCAAGGATCTGGGCGAGAAAACGATGGTTGATCTGGCGCGGCTGTTCAAGCAGAGCCTTGATTATTCGTACGCGCACCGGCAGGAAGCGGTGGAGTACTCAATGAAATATGGGCGCGGTTTGAATGCCAGTCTGACCGATAAATTTATCGGCATGTATGTGAACCGTTGGGCTGTTGATTGCCGGCCCGATGCCGCGCGCGCGATGCAGCTGCTGCTGGACCGTGCCGCCGACGCGAAACTGACGCCGCGCAAGGTTCAGTTGGAATTTGTGGAGATATAAAGGCTGATGCCTGATCCTGAAATTCGTTTATTCACGCTGGAAGAAGCAGAAGCGGTTCTGCCCGAAATTCGGACGGTTCTGAACCGTTTGCGCGGACAGAAGAAGAAGGTGGAATTGCTCGAAGACCAGAAAGCGGTCGAACAGCTGACCTGGCTGCAGCCGGACGGCAGTGTCAGCCCGAAAGCGGGCGATGCGATCGTGCGGATTGAGCGCCAGCAGTTAAAAGAAGCCAAGATGTTTACCGATCTTTTGAAGCGGGTCTCTGATCTGGGCGCGCAGTTAAAAGACCTCGACGCGGGCCTGCTCGATTTCTTTGCGATGCGCGGGGACGAGCTGGTGCTGCTTTGCTGGCGGGACGGGGAAGAGCGAATTGCTTATTGGCATGATCTGGAATCGGGTTTTCAGGGCCGGCGGCCGATAGAGGAATTTTAGAATGGATATTAAAGGCAAAGTGATTTTGGTGACGGGGGGAGCAAAGCGCGTGGGCCGCGTTATTGCGGAAGGGTTGGCCGCGCGCGGCGCCTCAATCGCGATCACCTACCGGACTTCCGATGTTGAAGCGAAAGATGCGCTCCGGATGCTCCGCCGGCATGGCGTTGAGGCCGTGGCGGCATGCGTCGATCAACGAAAACCGGCGCAGATCCGTGCCGCGGTCCGTTCGATTGAAAAAGCGCTCGGTCCCGTCGATGCGTTGATTAACAGCGCTTCCAGTTTTTATCCGGTCTCGCTCGAAAAAACAACAGAAGCCGTCTGGAATGATCTGATTGAAACCAATCTGGCCGGGCCGTTCTGGTTCGCGCAGGCGCTGGGTCCGAAAATGAAACGGCGCGGCCGCGGCAAAATTATCAATATGATTGATGTATCGGTGGAATCACCCTGGATTGATTATCTGCCGTACTCGGCAGCCAAGGGCGGTTTGGCGACGCTGACCAAGGGATTGGCCAAGGCGTTAGCGCCGGCGGTTCAGGTGAATGGGATTTCGCCGGGGCCGATTCTGTTTCCATCCGGAATCTCGGCGGCTGAGAAAAAGAAAGTTTTGGAGAAAACCCTCTTAAAGAGGGTGGGGTCTCCGGAGGATATTTTACGGGCCGTCGTTTATCTGCTCGAATCCGATTTTGTGACGGGAATAATCATGCCGGTGGACGGAGGCCGTTTGCTTGCGTAAACCTTTAAATATTCCGATTGCCGTTATTATCGAGGGGCCGAAAATTCTCATTTCACAGCGTGCCCCCGAAGATTCATTCGGCGGCTACTGGGAATTTCCGGGCGGCAAGGTGGAGCTGGGTGAAACGATGGAGCAGGGACTGATCCGCGAAATACAGGAAGAGTTGGGCGTGCAGATCCTCATTACGCGCAAACGGATGATCATCACGCACCCGTATCCGCATCGCACGATCCGTTTGCATTGCTACGACTGCCAATTGACCTCCGGTGAGCCGCGCGCGATTGAATGCGCCGATTGGAAATGGGTTTTTCCGCAGGAACTGGCCGCATTTACATTTCCGCCTGCGAGCGCACGGCTGATTCAATCATTGCAGAATCTGGAGAACAACAGCGAATGAACGCGTTGCAGGGATATTTGGATACGGCCGTGAAGGCCGCTTTGTCGGGCGGCGCTATTTTGCAAAAGAATTACGGCAAGTTAAGCCGCGGCCAGGTGCATGCAAAAGGTCATCATGACTGGGTCACCGATGTGGATCATGCGTCTGAAAAAGCGGTGCTCGGCATCATCACGAAGAAATATCCGAAGCATGCGATTATGGCCGAGGAATCAGCGCCGAAAGCGGCTATGGAGGAATGCCAATGGTTGATCGATCCGCTCGACGGAACGATCAACTACCTGCACGGGTTCCCGATGTTTTGTGTTTCAATCGCGCTGGTCTACGAGGGACAGCTGGCCGCCGGCGTTATTTATGATCCGTTCAAGAAAGAACTGTTTACCGCGCTGCGCGGCAGCGGCGCTTATTTGAATAAAAAACGGTTGAAGGTCTCGGGCCGCAAGCATCTGGAAGAATCGCTGCTGGCGACGGGGTTCCCGTTTCGCGCGCAGGACAAGCTCGATGTTTATCTGCAGTCGTTCAAGACGGTCTTCCTGAAAACCGGTTCGATTCGCCGGCCGGGTTCTGCGGCGCTCGATTTGGCCTATGTCGCTTGCGGCAGGCTCGACGGGTTCTGGGAAATGTCGCTGCAGCCCTGGGATATCGGCGCCGGCGCGCTGATGATTACAGAGGCCGGGGGCAAAGTAACCAATTTTTTTGGCAAGGAAACTTTTCTGCGCGATGGCCATGTCGCCTCGGGAAGCCCATTAATTCACAAACAGTTGTTAGAGACTATTTCACCGATCTTTCGAGGTAAAATATAGTTATGGAGAATGTAGTGATTCTTGGATCCGGCTGCGCCGGATATACGGCCGCGGTTTACGCGGCGCGCGCGAATTTAAAACCGCTGTTAATCGGCGGTGGTCAGCCGGGCGGCCAGCTCGCGACCACCACTGAAGTGGAAAACTTTCCCGGTTTCCCGGAAGGAATTCAGGGTCCGGAATTAATGGAACGGATGCGCAAGCAGGCCGAACGGTTCGGTACCCGCTTTATGAATGCGCAGATCACGAAGGTTGATCTTTCCAAGCAGCCGTTTAAGCTCTGGGCCGAAGAGGTTGAGATTGTTTCCCAGACGGTGATTATTGCCACAGGCGCTTCCGCCAAATACCTAGGGCTTCCGTCGGAAAAAGCGCTTCTCGGTTATGGCGTCTCAGCCTGCGCGACCTGTGACGGATTCTTTTTCCGCGGCAAGGAGATTGTCGTGGTCGGCGGCGGCGATAGCGCGATGGAAGAGGCCACTTTCCTGACGCGGTTTGCCACGAAGGTGACCGTGATTCACCGCGGCGATTCGTTCCGCGCGTCAAAAATCATGCTGGAACGGGCGAAGGCCAATCCGAAAATTCAGTGGATCATGAATACCGAAGTGCTGGAAGTCAAAGATCCGGCGAAGAAAAAAGTATCCGGTGTCCGCTTGAAGAACCGTGTTACCGGCGAGGAAAGCGATTTTGCCTGCGAGGGATTCTTTCTGGCGATCGGGCATCAGCCGAACACCGGGTTTCTGGCCGGACAGGTGGAACTCGATGCGAAAGGGTATCTGGTCATCAAGCATGGTTCGACGCATACCTCGGTTGAAGGGGTATTCGGCTGCGGTGATGTGCATGACATCCGCTACAAGCAGGCGATCAGCGCTGCGGGCTGGGGGTGTATGTCGGCTCTGGATTGTGAACGGTATCTGGCGGAAAAAGCATCATGACAGACAAACTGTTTAGACTCGACGGAAAAGTGGCGCTGGTTACGGGCGCCTCGCGCGGTTTGGGAAAGGCGATGGCATTGGCGCTGGCCAGGGCCGGAGCCGATATTGCCGTGAATTCGCGGACCGCAGCGGCGCTGGCCGAGGTTGTTTCCGAAATAAAAGCGCTGGGCCGCAAAGTCATTGCGGTCCCGGGTGATGTCAGCGATGAATCGGCGGCGCAGAAAATCGCCGATGCTGTCTGTAAGCAGCTGGGCCGCATTGATATTTTGCTCAACAATGCCGGTGTGTGGGAAGGGTCCTACCTGGTCCGCCTGAAGAAAGAAGACTGGGATCATGTACTGCAGGTGAACCTGACCGGCACATTCCTGCTTTCGAAGGCGGTCGGGAAAGTAATGCTGAAGCAGAAGTCGGGCAAGATCATCAGCATGGCATCGATTCTCGGATTCAAACCGAGTCCGCAAACGCTCGCCTATTCAGCCACGAAAGCGGCTGTGATTCAGATGACGCGCATCATGGCGCTGGAACTGGGGCCTGCCGGCATTCAGGTCAACGCGATCGCGCCCGGATTTTTCTTCACCGATATGACGAAGCGGTATTCGGAAAACGAAGAAGCGATCAAGGCGTATGAAGCGAAGAGCCCCTCGCGGCGGTGCGGCCAGCCGGAAGATTTAGAGGGAATTGTGGTTTTTCTTTCTTCAAAAGCCTCAGATCATATCACCGGACAGACGATTGCGATTGATGGCGGAGAGAGCCTGGCCTAACGGCGTATGGCGATTATTCTGTTTTCTGTTTTATTGGCGGGAGTAGTTCTTTTAATGTTATACGGAGGAGCCCGATCCATGAGTGTATTACTCGGAAAACAAGTAGTGATGGTGATCGCCTCCAATCAGTTTCGCGATGAAGAATATTTCACGCCGCGGAAAATTCTGGAATCCGCCGGCGCTAAAGTGACGGTGGCTTCTTCCCGCCTTGATGAAGCGACCGGAATGCTGGGCGGCAAGGTAAAGCCCGATATTCTTTTGAAGCAGGTCAATGTGCTCGATTACAGCGCCGTTGTTTTTGTGGGCGGCATGGGCGCGACTGAATACTGGGATGATCCGGTGGCGCACGCGCTGGCGAAAGCATCATTTCAGGCCGGTAAGCCGACGGCAGCCATCTGCCTGGCGCCGATGACGCTGGCCAATGCCGGCTTGCTGCAGGAAAAAAAAGCGACGATCTGGAAAGATGCGGCCGCTGAGTTCAAAGCCAAAGGCGTTAATTATACCGGCAGTCCCGTTGAAAAATCAGGCAATCTGATTACCGGGTCGGGTCCCGATGCCGCTGAGGCGTTCGGAAATTTGTTAGTCGAGGCGCTCTCATCCTGAAACGATTTATTCTCGCGATTGACCAGGGAACCACCGGCACTCGCGCGATCCTTTACGATAAATCCGGCCGCGTTGCCGCACAGGCCTATCGTGAACTAAAACAATATTTCCCCAAGCCCGGCTGGGTCGAACATGATCCGGACGAAATATGGAACTCCACATTGTTCGTCATCGGTCAGGCATTGAAAATAGCGAAGACCTCGTCTGCTTCGATTGCCGCGATTGGCATCACCAACCAGCGTGAAACGACCATTCTCTGGGATCGTCAAACCGGCAAGCCGGTCCACCGCGCGATTGTCTGGCAGGACCGCCGCACTTCCGATCTCTGCAAGCGGCTGAAAAAGAAAGAACTGCTGGTTCGTAAAATCACGGGACTGGTTCTCGACCCTTATTTTTCCGGAACGAAAATCGCATGGCTGCTGAAGAATCCGGCGATCCGCCGGTTGGCGCAGCAAAAACGGCTGGCGTTCGGTACGCCCGATTCCTGGCTGCTCTGGAAACTGACCGGCGGAAAAATCCATGCCACTGATGTAACGAACGCCTCGCGCACATTATTATGGGATCTTTCCAGAAAACAATGGTCCGCTCCGATGCTTCGGATGCTGGGAATTCCGGCTTCGATTTTGCCGCGCGTTCATCCGTCCGGTTTTGTTTTTGGAACGACGGTAAAGCAGGGGCCGTTGGCGGCAGGGATTCCGATCGCCGGAATTGCCGGTGATCAGCAGGCCGCGTTATTCGGTCAGGGCTGCGTGAAGCCGGGTCAGGCGAAAAACACGTACGGCACCGGCTGTTTTCTTTTGATGCAGACCGGAAAGAAGAAAATTATTTCGAAGAACGGTTTATTGACGACCGCTGTTTGCGACGAAAAGGGCCGGCCGGCTTACGGACTGGAAGGCGCTGTCTTTATTGCCGGCGCTGCCGTGCAGTGGCTGCGTGACGGGTTAAAGATTATTAAAAAAGCATCCGAGACGGAAAAGATGGCCCGCTCGGTTCCGGACAGCGGCGGTGTCTATATGGTTCCGGCATTTGTCGGACTGGGCGCGCCGTACTGGAATCCGGATGCGCGCGGGTTAATCTGCGGTCTAACGCGCGGCACCGGGCCGGCGCACTTGGTGCGTGCCACGCTCGAATCAATCGCGTATCAGTCGGAAGAACTGGTTGATGCGATGCAAAAAGACAGTGGAATCCGTCTTAAGCGATTGCAGGTCGACGGCGGCGCCGTTAAAAATAATTTCTTGTTGGAAATACAGGCGAACCTGCTCGGTGTTCCGGTCGCGCGTCCGCGCAATGTGGAGACAACGGCGATGGGCGCCGCTCAACTGGCGGGGCTGACGATTCGGTTTTGGTCGACCGCTCAATTGCAGCGGATGCGGCAGGCCGATAAAACTTTTTTGCCGAAATGGTCTGCGGCGCGCCGGAAGCAGGCGGTGGCGGGTTGGAAGAAAGCGGTTTCACGCGCTTTATTATGAAGAGACGTGATTTAAGCCGGATTGACGGGCATTCATTTGATCTGCTGGTCGTCGGCGGCGGTATTGTCGGGGCCGGTGTTGTTCGCGATGCCGCCGCGCGCGGGCTTTCCTGCGCGCTGGTCGATGCCGGTGATTTTGCTTCAGGCACATCCTCAAAAACAACCAAGCTGATTCATGGCGGCATCCGTTACCTGGAACAGTTTGATTTCGGACTGGTGCGCGAATCTCTGCGTGAACGGGCGCTGCTGCTGAAGCTGGCGCCCCGCCTGGTCCAGCCGCTTCGCTTCCTGATTCCGGTTCGCGGCAATCGTCCCCGCCCATGGCCGTTAATCCGAGTCGGAATATGGTTGTATGACCGGCTGGCCGGAAAGTCAGTGCTGGAATCTTCCGCTGTTGTTGTTGGTAAAAAACTTTTCGAGATCGAACCAAAGCTGGCTTCCTCGGGAATTGAAAAAGCGGCGCTGTATTCGGATGCGCAGATGGATGATGTCCGCCTGGTGCTTGAAAATCTACGGCTGGCCGATGAAGCGGGTGCTGTGCTGGCGAACCATCTTCGTGTGCAGTCCTGGATCATTGAGCAGGGAAAAATTGCCGGCGCTGAATTAAAAGATGTTTTGACGGGCCGCATGCTTTCGGTCCGCGCGAAGGTAGTCGTGAATACGACGGGGCCGTGGGCTGACCGGTTGCGCCGGTTGGCTGAGCCTTCGTTGAAACCGCTGGTTCGTCCTTCGAAGGGAATTCATCTCGTTTATCCCGATCTCGGTTTCCGGCATGCGCTGCTGTTGTCGGCCCCGAAGGATGACCGCGTTTTCTTTT
This sequence comes from Candidatus Omnitrophota bacterium, assembly GCA_023248155.1. GTDB lineage: Bacteria > Omnitrophota > Gorgyraeia > 1-14-0-20-64-10 > 1-14-0-20-64-10 > JAHFFE01. Next base: position 48,689 of record JAHFFE010000003.1, read on the forward strand.
TGATCCCGTGGCGCGGCATGTCACTGATTGGCACCACGGATACCGATTATGAAGGTGATCCTTCGGCTGTTTCTGCTGAAGCAGCGGATATCGATTATCTGATCCGTGAGACGAACGCTGTTTTGCCCGGTCTGGATCTTAGAAAAGAGCGGGTGATTGCGTCATTCGCCGGTGTTCGTCCGCTGGTGGCCGATGAAAAAAAAGATCCCTGGGCCGTCAGCCGTTCGCACAAGATCCATACCGATTCCAACGGGCTGATTACGATCGTTGGCGGGAAATTCACCACGTATCGCGCCATTGCGCAGGAAGCGGTCGATCATCTGGATAGTTTGTTCAAGGAAAAACAGCTGGAGCTTTGCCATACGGCGATTTTTCCGCTCGGCTGTGCCGACGGCAACTGGCGCTCGCCGGAAATCCAATCGTTGATGCAGGAATTATTAAAGAGCGGCGTTCTGCATCCGGCGCAGGGAAGCCGCCTCGTTCAGCGGTATGGCAAAGGGGCGCTTAAAATCTTTGAATGGATAAAAGAAGATCCTTCGTCGGCTCAACTGCTTTGTCAGCACCACCCATTCATCCGCGCGGAGATCCGTTATGCCGCCGAGGAAGAGATGGCGATGACGCGCGACGATATTTTGTCCCGTCGGCTGCAGGTAAGCCTGACTCCTTGCCGCGGCGACGATTTCCCTAGTTCTGTTATGGAAGGCCTTTTTTCGGGCAGAGCGTCCTGATCGGGCAGGCAAGACAGTCCGGTTTGGACGCTTTGCATATCCGGCGTCCGTGAAAAATCATCGTATGGGAAAAAGTGGTCCATTCTTTTTCGGGCAGCAGCTTCATCAGATCGGCTTCAATTTTGTCCGGATCATTCTCGCGCGATAAATCCATCCGGTTGCTTAACCGCCGCACATGCGTGTCGACGACGATGCCCGGCACCCCGTACACATTCCCCAGGATCACGTTGGCCGTTTTTCTCCAGACACCCGGCAGCGTGATCAGATCTGCCATCTTCCGCGGCACTTTCCCTTTGAAGCGGGTTTCGATTTCGCGGCCGAGGTTCTGGATTGATTTGGCTTTTTGCTTGTAGAAACCGGTGGAATGTACCAGCGTTTCCAGTTCGGGCAGGGGGATCTTTCCGTAATCGGCGGCCGTTCTGCATTTTCTAAAAAGCGCCGGCGTTACTTTGTTAACCCGTTCATCGGTGCATTGCGCCGAAAGGACCGTGGCGACCAGCAGTTCCAGCGCGTTGGAATGGTTTAATGCGCAGTGCGCGTCGGGATGCGCTTTCTTCAGTCCAGCGGCAATGGCTTTTGCGCGGACGGGTGGGATCATTCTTCGGTCAGCGAATATTTTAACGCGGTTTCCAGCTCGGCATATTTGAACCGGTAACCGGTGTTCTTGAGCCGTTTCGGTTCGACACGCGTGGAAGCCAGCAGCAGATCATCGCCCATCTGTCCGAATAATAGCCGTACGCCGAACACCGGCATCGGAATAATCGCAGGCCGTTTCAGAACGCGGCCCAGTGTTTGTGTAAAGTCGGCATTGGTCACCGGATTTGGCGAAACAATATTCAGTGGCCCGCGAACCGATTCGTTGGAAATGGAATGCAGTATCGCGCCGGCCACGTCGGCGATCGAAACCCAGCTCATCCACTGTTTTCCACTTCCCAAAATTCCGCCGGCGCCCATCTTGAACGGCGGCAGCATCTGCGGCAGTGCTCCGCCTTTTCCGCTGAGCACAACGCCAAACCGCAGGTTAACAACACGGATTCCTTTATCGGCGGCGGGCGAGCAGGCGCCCTCCCATTCAACGCCGGTCTCCGGTAGAAATCCTGTTCCGGGCGCGCTTTCTTCGGTCAGCGTTTCCTCGCCGCGTTCGCCATAAATGCCGATGGCCGACGCGCATAAAAAGGATTTGGGCGGGGAAGCCAGTTTCGCCAATGACTCGGCCAGGAAACGGGTTCCTTTCACGCGGCTGTCCCGAATCTGCGCTTTTTTTTCGGCTGTCCACCGGCCATGCGCGATCGGATCGCCGGCCAGATGAATCACGGCATCAAATCCTTCCAGCTGTTTCAAATCAATGACGCGCGCGACCGGGTTCCATAAAATTTGGGGATAAGAAACCGGATGTTTTGATCGGCCCAGTCCGGTGACCGAATGTTTTTGCGCCAGCAGCGCCTGCGTGAGCGCGGTTCCAATTAATCCTGTCGATCCTGAAATCAGTATTTTAGCCATGCGGCTATTTTAGCAAGTTTCTCTGGTAAAATATCTTTCTCCGATGAAAGCAGTCTATTTCGAAAAAACAGGCGGTTCCGATGTTCTCCGGCATGGAGAACTGCCGACGCCGAATTTTGGAACCCAGGAAGCGCTGATCCGCGTTGAGGCCTGCGGCGTCAATCATCTCGATTTGTGGGTGCGCGGCGGTCTGCCGGCGCCGATCCCATATCCGCATATCGGCGGATGCGAAATCGTCGGCCGCGTGGCGGCGAAAGGGCCGGGTGCGCGCGGCATCAAGATCGGCCAGCGGGTTCTGGTCGCTCCCGGCATTTCCTGCGGAAAATGTTCAGCCTGCAAATCAAACCGCGACAGTCAGTGCCCCCAATTTAAAATCGTCGGTTTCCAGATCAACGGCGGGTTTGCCGAATACGCGGCGGTGCCCGCGAAAAATCTGATTCCGGTTTCCGGCCGCTGGACGCCCGAGCAATGGGCCGCGACGCCTCTGGTTTTTCTGACGGCCTGGCATATGCTGGTGACGCGGGCTGGTCTAAAGAAAAAAGAAACTGTTCTGGTGCAGGGCGCCGGATCGGGCATCGGCACCGCCGCGATTCAGGTGGCGAAATATCTGGGCGCGCGCGTGATCGCCGTGGCCGGGTCCGATGAGAAACTCAAGAAGGCTCGCGCGCTGGGCGCCGATTTTACCGTTAACTACGCAAAATCTGATTTCGCGAAAGAAGTTCTGAAAACAACCAAAGATCGCGGCGTCGATGTGGTGTTCGAGCATGTCGGGCCGGCCACTTGGGCCGGTTCAATACGCTGTCTTGGTCGCGGCGGCCGCCTGGTCACCTGCGGCGCGACGACCGGTCCAAAAGTGGAGCTCGATCTGCGCTTTTTCTATACGAAAGAAATAAGCGTTACCGGCTGCTACATGGGATCGCGCAAAGAACTCAATGCAGTATTGGCGCTGCTCGCCAAAGGAAAATTAAAACCGGTGGTGGGCCAGGTTTTTCCGCTCGCGGAAACGGCCAAGGCCCAAACCACGATGGAAAACCGAAACTTTTTCGGCAAACTGGTAATTAAGGTTTAAGGAAGGAATAGAATGGCTGTTACTGAAAAGCAGATTATGGATGCGCTCCGGCAGGTGAAAGATCCTGAGTTGGGCCGCGATGTGATTACGCTGGGCATGATCAAAGATTTAACCGTTTCCGGCGGCAAAGTATCGCTGACGCTTGAATTGACCACGCCGGCTTGTCCGGTGCGCGAAACATTCGAGCAGGATCTGAAAACCGCGCTGGCCGCGGTACCGGGTGTTACCGAGATCGAACTAAAAACGACGGCGCAGGTTCGCTCGGTCGCCGCGTTTGGTTCGCAATCGATCGCGGGCGTCAGTAATGTGATCGCGATTGCCAGCGGCAAGGGCGGCGTCGGAAAATCGACGGTCAGTGTGAATCTGGCGGTGGCGTTGGCGCGCGACGGCGCGCGCGTCGGGTTGATGGATGCCGACATCTACGGGCCGAACATTCCGTTGATGATGGGACTGACCCAGCTTCCTGCGTTGAGCGGCGACAAAATTGTTCCGGCGGAGAACTTCGGTGTGAAAGTAATGTCGATGGGATTTCTGGTAAAGCCGGATGAGGCGATTATCTGGCGCGGGCCGATGCTGCACGGCGCGATCAGTAAATTTTTAAAAGAGGTAGTCTGGGGCGAACTCGATTATCTTTTGGTGGATCTTCCTCCGGGAACCGGAGATGTGCAGTTGTCACTGTCCCAGGTGATCGCGATGAGCGGCGCGCTGATTGTGACCACGCCTCAGGATGTGGCGCTGATGGATGTGCGCAAATCGATCACGATGTTTGAAAAGGTGAAGGTTCCTTTGCTGGGCGTCGTCGAGAATATGTCGTCGTTCATCTGCCCGCACTGCAACAAAGCTACCGATATTTTTGATAAGGGCGGCGGCGTGCGCGCAGCCGAACAGATGAAAATTCCGTTTCTGGGTGAAATTCCGCTGCTGCTGCAGGTAAGGGAAGGTTCCGACTCGGGGCATCCGGTGGTTTTGACCCATCCCGATTCGCCGGCCTCGCAGGCGTTCGTGCAAATTGCCCGCCGTCTGGCTGCCCGCGTCAGCGTATTGGCTGCTGCCGCGCCCGCTGCCGATCCCGTCTGGAAAACATAAACCGACGGCGCATGTTATAATAAAAAAATGGATTCCGAGGAGTCAGTAAGGCAGGACGGCACCCGGCCCGTACTTCAGCCGGGACATATGATTGTGTATGTCGATACCGGCGGCACGGTTTGTCCGAAGAAAAGTTCTAAAATAATCTTTGAACGGTTTACGGCGCTGATTCGCGAACGGCATTTGTCCGACCGCATTCGTGTGATTGAGCGGGGTTGTTTCGGCCTCTGCAAGATTGCCCCAAACGCCTATATTGAGCCGGACGAAATCTGGTATTCTCAGTTTCACCTGGAAGATGTTGATGAGATTGTCGAGAAGCATTTGATTGGGGGCGAGCCGGTTCTGCATTTGATAGAATATCCTAAACGGCGGGTTCCCCGCAAAAAACGAGGAGCGTAAAAGTGTCTGAATCATGCTGCGGTTCTGCTCATGGAGTTGAAGTAGGAAGTGTCGCCCCAGATTTTACCGTTAAGGATCAGGACGGAAATCCGGTCACGCTCTCAAGTTTCGCCGGCAAGAAAACCGTCGTATTGGCTTTCTATCCGTTTGACTGGAGCCCGGTCTGCACGGGTGAGAATTGCGCGATCAGCGAAGATCTGCCCAAGTTCGACGACAAGGACACGGTTGTGTTCGGCATCAGCTGCGACTCGCATTTTTCGCACAAGGCCTGGAAAGAAAAGCTGGGATTGAAGCAGTCTCTGCTGAGCGACCAGAAGCGCGAAGTGGCCAAGAAGTACGGCCTTTTTCTGGAAGATTTCAACTGCAGCAAGCGCGCGACGATTATCGTCGGCAAAGACGGGAAAGTGATCTTCAAGAAAGTCCAGGAGATCAAGGTACCCCGGAGCAATCAGGAAATTCTCTCCGCGATCAAGTAAACAATGTCCGAGATTTTGTTCCGTCCAACGGAAGATCAGATTCTCGAGCAGGAGGTTCGCCGGCACGTCGCGGTAACCACCTGGGATAAGCTGATTTCCATGCTCGACCCGGTTTATAACTGGGGCCGCAGCAACTCCGTCTGGCCGCTGCAATTCGGTCTGGCCTGCTGTGCGATCGAAATGATCTGCACGGCGGCCAGCCGGTTTGACATCGCACGGTTCGGCGCGGAACTGTTTCGCGCCTCTCCGCGTCAGGCCGATCTGATGATCGTCTCAGGGACCGTCACCAAGAAAATGGTCCCGATGATCGTCCGCCTCTACAATCAGATGCCGGAACCGAAGTATCTGATTTCGATGGGCGCCTGCGCCAGTGCCGGAGGTCCTTTCAAGGAAGGGTACAATGTCGTTTCCGGCATCGACAAGTTTTTGCCCGTCGATGTCTATATCCCGGGCTGCCCTCCGACGCCGCAGGCGTTGCTGAACGGTTTGATCACGCTGCAGGAAAAAATCCACGGACAAAAAATCTCGACGGCGCGCTGGTATTCGGAAGGCCCGGGGCAGGAAGTTCCGGTTCCTTTGCTGGGTCCCGATTTAATTGATACGCGCCGCAATCAGGAAATCAAAGAAATCTGCGCGCTTCCCGAACCGGCCAAGCCGGCCGTTCTTCCTTCCTATATAACGGCTCCCAAACTGACACCGACTGAGGCCGAGGGTGCATCTGCTGCGGCGGTCGCTTTGGCGGCGCGATTAAACAAGGCCGTGGGGGATGGCTCGGTAACGCTATCCGGCAGCGCTCTGCTGGTAACGCCCGCTTCATTGCAGGCTGTGGCCTCTTACTTGAAACTGCAGCCGGATCTGAAATTAAATTATCTGACCAATCTGACCTGTGTCGATTATCAGGACTGTTTCGAGGTGGTTTATCATCTGCAGTCGTTGCCAGGCACCGGCGCTCCGTTGGCATTGAAAGTACGCGCCGACAAAACCGACCCGCGTGTTCCGACGGTCATGGGCATATGGCCCGGCGCCGATTTTCAGGAGCGGGAAGTCTTCGATATGTTCGGCGTCCGTTTTGAAGGTCATCCGAATCTGAAACGAATCCTGATGTGGGATGGCTTTCATGGGTACCCTCTGCGCAAAGATTATCTTGAGGCTTACTATGAAGCCCCCGGCAAAATCTTCCCGAGCCGCTGGAAAGAAGGGCACCATCAGCGCGCCGAGGAAAAAGCCCGGTTCGGCGATAACTTAAAATATCCGAATGGTTTTGATCCGGCATTGTTCCAGCCGGCCAAGGAATCGTTCGCGGCGGGGACGCCGGCGGTTGCCGACGGCATCCGGACCGATGATCTGGTGATCAACCTGGGACCGCAGCACCCGTCGACGCACGGCGTTTTCCGCATGAAGATCCGCGTGGACGGCGAACGAATCCTGGCGCTCGAGCCGGTCATGGGCTACATGCACCGCAACCATGAGAAGATCGGCGAGCGCAACAACTACCTGATGATTTTCCCGTATACCGACCGCCTCGACTACATTTGCTCAATGGGCAATAACTTCGGTTACGCGCTGGCCGTCGAGAAACTGTTGAATGTCAAGCCGACCGAGCGCGCCGAATATATCCGCGTGATCATGGCCGAGCTGACCCGCATCGTCAGTCATTTCTGGGCCGTTGGATTTTTATTGAACGACCTGGGTGCTTTTTTTACGCCGGCGCTGTACGCGATTGAAGAACGGGAATTGATACTCGATCTGTTTGAGATGGCCTCGGGTTCGCGCATGATGTGCAATTATTTCCGGTTTGGAGGCGTTGCGGCCGATCTGCCCGCGGAATTTTTGCCGATGGCCAAAGCACTGGTCAATGACCGCATCCCGAAGGCGATCGAGCTGATGGACAACTATCTCGCCAAAAATGAAATCTTACTGAATCGATGCCGCGGCGTCGGCGTTCTGCCGAAAGACGCGGCGATCGCTTATTCGGCCGCCGGTCCGGTACTGCGCGCTTCCGGTGTGTCGTATGATTTGCGCAAGGCCGATCCGTACTCGATCTATGACCGGTTTGATTTCGATGTTCCGACGGCGCAGGAGGGCGATGTTTACGCGCGCTACCGCGTCCGGATCGCCGAGATGTGGGAATCGCTCAAGATTTTACGCAAAGCGCTGGCCGAAATTCCGGCCGGTGAGATTCAGGCCGGAAAGAAATTGTGGAACATCCGAGTTCCGGCCGGCGAATCGTACGGCCGCGTCGAGAATCCAAAAGGCGAGCTGGGCTACTATATTGTTTCCGACGGCACCGATCATCCGTACCGTTACCATGTGCGCGCGCCGTCGTTCATCAACCTGACGGCACTCGAAAAAATGTGCAAGGGGCACCTGGTCGCTGATGTGGTGGCGATCCTCGGTTCCATCGACATTGTGCTCGGGGAGACCGACCGGTGAAAATCTACGGCCTTGAGCTTTTGCGCGGCCTCGGCATCACGATGGGCCGGTTTATCGCCACCTATACGGTTGGGTTCAAGCGCACTTTTGTAAACCGCAACCGCGGTTCATTCCGCCAGAGCGCCTCGGAAAAAGGCGTTTTCACGGTTCAGTATCCCGAAGAACGGCTCAAGCCGCCCGAGCGGTTCCGCGTTCTTCCGGTTCTGATTTACGACGGGAAAAAGGGGGATACGCGAACGCAGCAGGCCGAACGCTGCACCTCGTGCGGCATCTGCGCGAAAGTTTGTCCTCCGCAGTGCATCTGGATCGTGCAGGCCAAAGATGCCGCCGGTAAGGCAATTCCGAAAGCGGCTGAATTCTCAATCGATACCGATGTCTGCATGAACTGTGGTTTCTGCGCAGAGTTCTGTCCGTTCGACGCGATCAAGATGGACCATGATTTTGAATTAAGCAACGGCGAGCGCCATCAATCCCACATCTTTGACATCAACAAACTGCATGTTTCCACCGAATATTATGCCGAGACACATCCGATCGCCTGGGCCGAAGAGCAGGCGCGCAAGAAAGCCGATGCCGAGAGAAAAGCCGCCGCTGCAGCAGCCGCTGCGGCCGCGGCCAAGAAAGCCGCCGAGACACCGCCGCAATGACAAATCAGCTGACCTACTGTTTTCTAGGAATTTTTCTGCTGGCCGCGCTGGTAGTTCCGCTGCTGCCGATTGTATTGGCGCGGTTTGTCGCGCCCAAGAAGCCGGGACTGACCAAGAACCAGGTTTACGAATGCGGCATGGAAACCGAAGGGGATACCTGGGTCCAGTTCCGCATGCATTACTATCTGTTCGCAATTTTATTTGTCGTCTTTGATGTCGAGGCGCTCTTTCTGTTTCCGTGGGCGTTGGTTTTTCGCTGGGGCGGATGGACAGGTCTTGCGGCGATTACTGTGTTTGTCGGAATTTTGCTGGCCGGCCTGGTCTATGCCTGGCAGGAAAATGTTCTGGAGTGGGAATGATGCCTGACTTGACCTGGCTGATGACGGTAATCCGCCTGCTGATTCCGGCGATAATCATTCTGGCGGTTGCTCCGGTGGGAATGATGTACCTGACCTGGCTCGAACGCAAAGTAATTGCCCGCATCCAGGGCCGCGTCGGTCCGAATCGTGTCGGCCCCTATGGGTTGCTGCAGCCATTGGCCGATGGCGTTAAAATGCTGACCAAAGAAGATCTCATTCCGCGCGGCGCCGATGTACTGTGCCATTTTCTGGCGCCTATCCTGATTGTGGTGCCGGCGTTGTTTCTGTTTACTGTGCTGCCGATCGGCCCAACGCTGGTGGCTGCGCCGTTAACGACCGGGCTGCTTTTCTTCGTCGCGGTCGGATCGGTCGGAACACTGGCGATCTTTGCGGCGGGGTGGGGCTCGCGCAATAAATTCGCGCTGTTGGGCGCCACGCGTTCGGCCGCTCAACTGGCCGCCTATGAAGTGCCGCTCGTTTTAAGTCTTGCCGTGATTCCGTTGATGACCGGTTCTTTGAATATGACCGAGATTGTTCAGGCCCAGCAGGCGAAATGGTTCGTATTCACACCATGGGGACTGACCGGATTCATCCTGATTTTAATTACGGGTCTGGCTGAAGTGAACCGCACGCCGTTCGATCTTCCCGAGGCCGAGTCGGAAATTATCGGCGGGTTCCATACCGAATACAGCGGCATGAAATTCGCGCTGTTTTATATGGCTGAATTTTTGGGTACGCTGGCGCTCGGCATGCTGGCCAGTGTTTTATTTTTGGGCGGCTGGCATGGCCCGTTTTTACCGGGGCCGGTCTGGCTGCTGCTCAAAACCTTTTCTATTATTTTCTTCGCGATCTGGGTGCGCGGCACCTGGCCGCGTTTTCGCGTGGATCATTTGATGGAATTTGCCTGGAAGGTGCTGCTGCCGCTGGCTCTGTCGAATTTATTGGGTGCGGCTTTTTGCGCGCTGAAGGGCGGGTGGATCGGCAATATTGTGGCGACCGCACTTCCAATAAGTGTTTTTCTGCTGACCACGCAGTTATGGCTGAAGCCGAGGCCCCGTCCGACGACCGCGTGGATTGAGACGAATTCTCAGAGTAATTGACAATCCGGCGCAATTTTAGGATAGTAGTACAAATACGAGGAGGAATTAGAGAATGGCTTATGTGATCGCGGCCAAATGTTTGGGAGAACAGTACGCGCAGTGCGTCGAAGTTTGTCCCGTTGACTGCATCTATCCGGGTGATTACAAGGGCGAGACCTTCATGGTCATCGATCCCGAGATTTGCATCACCTGCGGCGCCTGCTTGCCGGTCTGCCCGGTCGGTGCCATCGTTGAAAGCGAAGATTTTGATCCGGAATACGCGAAGGTCAACAAGGATCTGTCTCCTGAGTATAAGGGTCACGCCAAAGTGACTCCCCGCCCGAGCAACGATCCTCCTCGGAAGCCGGGCAACAAGCTCGTTTAATTGATCCCGGAGGCCGTTAAAGCTGTTATCGGGAACCCCTTTTTGGCGCGCGAACGAATCGCGTTGGCCGCCAGTGAGGGGTTTTCTGTTTTAAACGAAGAAGATCTCTTTTTACTGCAGTGGTACGGCCTCTTTCCGCAGAAAGACGAACCCGATCTCTGGGTGTTCCGTTTCATGCCTCCGATGGGCCAGCTGGCATCGTCCCAGTTGAAATGGTTTTCGAAGAAACTTCCATCCACGGCATTCCTTAATTTAACAGCGCGCCAGTCGGTTCAGGTTGAGGGGATCGCTTCAAAAGATTTGGAGGACTGGTTGTCGGAATCGGAAGCGGCCGGTTTGTTCGCGCGAGGCGCCGGCGGCGACACGGTTCGTAATATCGTGACCTGTCCGGTGGCCGGTCTCGATGGACGGGAATTGTTCGATGTGTCCGGCCTCGTTCGCGATCTGTCCGTGCGATTCCACCGCAATCCCGACTTCGTTAATCTTCCCCGGAAATTAAAAGTCTCCATCGCCGCTTGTCCGGAGCAATGCCAGCAGCCCGAAATTCATTGCGTCAGTTTTGTCGGCGCGCTGCGCGAACAGGATGGTGAGAAACTGCCGGGTTTCGATCTTTGGGTCGGCGGCGGCTTAAGCGGTTCCGTCGCGTTTGCCCAACGATTGGGCGGCTGGCTTCCGGCCGATCAGGCGGTTCCGGTACTGGAAGCGATTGCCGGAATCTATCGTAATTCCGCTGATTGCCGCACGAACCGCGACCGCGCGCGCCTTCGCCATTTAATCGCCGATTGGGGAATAGAGCGGTTTAAAACGACATTGCAGGAGAGGCTCTCATTTCCGTTGGAAGATGTGCCGGTGCCGGTTGATCCGCTCGAATCGGTCCGTGATCATTTGGGTGTTCGGGAAGAGAAAGAATCCGGATTTTTTTATGCCTCTGTTTTTGTGCCGTCGGGCCGCTTAACGGTTCCGCAGTTAAAAAAACTGGCTGATATCGTTGATCGTTACGGTGACGGCACCGCACGTGTCACTCCGCGCAAAAATCTGATTATTCCGCATCTGCTGCAGGAACGGGTCGCGCAGGTTCTGGAAGGACTTGATTCCGTCGGATTAAAAACGCAGGCCTCTTCGCTGTTGCGCGGAATGAATGCGTGTCCCGGCGCCGATTCCTGTACGCGCGCGCAGGTCCATACACGCGGCCGCCTGGAAGAATGGTCTTTGTATTTGAAACAGCAGGTTTTATTGAGCGAACCGGTATCGATCCATTTTTCCGGATGCCAGGCGCAGTGCGCGCAGGATGCCGTTGCCGGCATCGGCATTCAGGGCCGGTCCTCGTTGGTCGACGGAAAACCGGTTGAACTGTTTGATTTATTCGCGGGCGGACAATTAGGCGCCCGCCGCCGCTCGGCCGAACCGGTCGCGCATGATCTTCCATCCGATCAGGTTCCTTTGGCGATTGAACGGTTGTTGATGCTCTATAAAAAAAAGCGCCAGCCGGGCGAATCGTTTTCCGATTATTGCGCCCGCGTGGGCGTGCCGTTGTTAAAAGAAGCGGCGGTTCCTCCGGTGGCGGCCGAATAAAATGAAAGCGGTGGTAATCGGCGGCGGATTGATCGGATTGGCGGTGGGGGAAGAGCTGGTTCGGCGCGGCGTCGAAGTGGATTTAATTGAACGCGGAGAATTCCTGGGCCAGGAATCATCGTCGGCGGCGGCCGGTATTTTAACTCCACAGGGTGAGGCCGAGAAGCCGGGCGCCTTCTTTGAACTGGCAAAAACATCGTACGGATTATTTCCCGAGTTGATGGCGCGCTTAAAAGCATTGACGCCGCTCGATACAGGTTACGCAGTCCCCGGACTTCTGGCCGTTGCTTTTTCCGAGGAAGAAGCAGCTATTTGGAACCAAAAAGCGGAATGGCAGAAAGCGCAGGGAATTGCATGTGAGTCGTTGACTGAGCAGAAAGTTCGCGCGCTCGAGCCGCGGCTGGGCAAATCCATTTCCGGTATTTTATGGCCGCAGGCGGCTGTGGTCGATCCGGCGGCGCTCGTGCAAGGCTGCGCGAAATTATTTGAAGCGCAAGGCGGGCGGATTCATTGCTCCACGGTAGTCACCGGCGTGTTGGCGCAGGCGCGGCAGGTGTACGGCGTCTCCACCTCGCACGGCCGCTTTGAAGGCGATGCCATCATCAACTGCGCAGGCGCCTGGGCCGGGTTCGAACGGCATTTCCCGATTTCGGTTCCGTGCAAACCGGCGCGCGGCCAGCTTCTGCAGTACGAGACCGATTCGCCCTGGATTTCGCGCATCATCTATTCATCCAACGGGTATCTGGTTCCGCGGTCGGCCCATCGCCTGATTGCCGGAAGTACGGTAGAATATGTAGGGTTTGACAAGCAGGTGACGGAGTCTTCCACGCAGTCCATTCACGAGCGGGCGGTCCGTTTGGTTCCGGATATTGCCCATCTTTCAATGGAAGCGGCGTGGGCAGGATTGCGGCCCGATACTCCGGATCATCTGCCGATTTTGGGTGAAACCGATTGGCAGGGACTCTGGATGGCGACCGGGCATTTTCGCAGCGGGATATTGCTGGCTCCCGTGACGGCCCGTTTAATCGGCGACGCGCTTCTGCGTGGAAAGACCGAAGTGGACCTGTCGGAATTTCGCCTGAGCAGGTTTAATAATATAAAAAAGGAGTGATTGAGATGATTCGCGTAGGAGATACCTTGCCGGAACTGGAGTTGGATGCTTTTGTTAATGACGAAATCAAGAAAATCAAACTGTCGGATCTAAAGGGGAAGTGGGCCGTTTTTCTGACCTATCCGGCCGATTTCACCTTTGTTTGTCCGACGGAACTTGAAGAAGCCGCTGATTTGTATGAAGCCTTCAAGAAGGAAGGCGCCGAATTGTTAAGCGTCAGCACCGATACGGCCTATGTTCACAAAGCCTGGCACGATGTCTCGCCGGCGATCAAGAAGGTCAAGTATCCAATGCTGGCCGATCCATCGGGCCGGTTATGCCGCTTGTTCGGAACTTACCGCGAAGAGAACGGTCTCTCAATTCGCGGCACATTCATCGTTGATCCGGACGGCGTTTTGAAGGCCGCCGAGTATCATGACAACAGCTTTGGCCGCAGCACGCCGGAGACTCTGCGCAAGGTTCAGGCCGCCAAATTTGTGCGCGAGCACAAGGGCGAGGTTTGTCCTGCGAAGTGGACGCCGGGCGGGAAGACGCTCAAGCCGGGTATTGATCTGATCGGCAAGATTTAAGCGTTAAATTGTTGTAAAATAATAAGAATAAGCCGGTTACGGCTTATTTGCGCGGGTTTGAGCCAGGCGCGTAATCTCTTCATCCGGAGGGATGATGCCTGGCTCAACTGCGTTCCAGCAGGCCGCGATTGCCGATTGAATTTGAGCGGATGAAAGCGGCAGGTTGATCAGAAATTCAGGATGCGGCCGGCTTTTGCGGTATTCCGGTTGTTTGGGCGGCAGACGCAGATACCGCTCGATCGCTGCCAGATCGAAGCCGTAAAGAAAAGTGCCGTGCATCAGAACAACGTTTTTGAGCCGGCGCTGGGCGTTGCCCGAAAATTTTTTACCATCGAGTGTTAAATCACTCAGGCCGTCAATCTGAATGCGGCTTCCGGTCAACAGAGGGGCCAGGGCTTGTTGATGATTCTTGAGCACCCACTGGTTGGTGCGGGTGATGCCGTCAAGTTCTTTGGAAACAGAAGTAGGAATGATCAGCGAATAGTTGAGGCATCCGGGACCCTGAAGCACGGTCCCTCCGCCGCTGCGGCGCCGAACCACCGGGATTTTATCGTCGGAACAACGGTCGAGGAACAGTTCGCGCGCGGCATCGTTGGAAAGGCCCAGTACGGCAAACGGAACGGGTGATTCCCATAACCGTAAAATGCCGGAGCCGGGAAGCAGGCCGCGTGAACAGCGGTCAAGCAGCCATTCGTCGCAGGCAAGATTTTCGTCAGGTGCAGCGTAACCGATTCGCAACAATCGCATGGTTTTATTATAGATGACACGAAATACGCCGTATATCAATACCATTCCTGCAGAGCAGGAGCCCCCGTATCCGGGCGATCGCGAGATCGAGCGGAAGATCAAGAGCTATATCCGCTGGAACGCCATGGCGATGGTGGTTAAAGCCAACCGCACCCACAGCGACCTGGGCGGGCATATCTCCACGTATGCGTCATGCGCCACGCTCTACGAAGTCGGGTTCAATCATTTCTTTCACGGCGGCGAGGGCGGCCGGCCGGCCGATATGGTTTTCTTTCAGGGGCACGCTTCTCCCGGTAATTACGCGCGCGCTTATCTCGAGCGGCGTCTCGAAAACACTCAGCTTCATAATTTCCGCCAGGAATTAGCCGAAGGCGGCGGGCTTTCATCCTATCCTCATCCGTTCTTGATGCCGAATTTTTGGCAGTTCCCGACCGTCTCGATGGGTCTGGGTCCGATCGTCTCCATTTATCAGGCTCGCTTTAATCGCTATCTGAAAGCCCGCGGTTTCCTGAAAGAGGAAGAACCGAAAGTCTGGTGTTACATTGGCGACGGTGAAATTGACGAGCCGGAATCGCTGGGCGCTTTAACATTGCCGGCACGTGAACAACTCGATAATTTAATCTGGGTCGTCAACTGCAACCTGCAGCGTCTCGACGGTCCGGTCCGCGGCAACAGTAAAATTATTCAGGAACTCGAAGGGTTGTTCCTCGGCGCCGGCTGGAATGTGATCAAGGTCGTCTGGGGTTCCGGCTGGGACGCGCTGTTGAAGGCCGACAAGAGCGGACTGCTGATCAAGCGGATGCAGGAAGCGGTCGACGGCGATTATCAGAAATATTCAGTCGAGCCGGGCAGCTACGCACGCACCCATTTCTTCGGAAAATATCCGGAACTGTCCGAGCTGGTGATGCAGATGACCGATGATCAGATCCATAAACTGATGCGCGGCGGACATGATCCGATGAAAGTCTATGCCGCTTACAAAGCCGCCGTTGAATTCAAAGGCGCACCCACCGTAATCCTGGCCAAGACCGTGAAGGGGTACGGCCTCGGTGAAGCGGGTGAAGGCCGCAACATCACGCACCAGCAGAAAAAGCTGAACGAAAAAGAATTACGCGAATTCCGCACGCGGTTTAATATTCCTTTGAGCGACGAAGAAGTGGTCGACGCGCCGTTTTACCGCCCGGCCCGCGACAGCGCCGAGAACAAATATTTGATTGATCAGCGCAAAAAACTGGGCGGTTTCTTGCCGGCCCGAAATCCGAAAGCCGCTCCGCCGCTGCAAGTTCCCAATCTCGATTTTTACGCCGAGTTCTTCAAGAGCTCCGATGAAAACCAATATTCAACGACGATGGCGTTCGTGCGCGTGCTTAGCAAGCTGCTGCGCGATAAAACGATCGGCCGTCAAATTGTCCCCATTATTCCGGACGAGGCGCGCACATTCGGCATGGACGCGTTGTTCCGGCAGGTAGGCATTTATTCTCCGAAAGGCCAGCTGTACGAACCGGTCGACCGCGAAACGCTTCTTTTTTATCAGGAAGCCAAAGACGGCCAGCTGCTGGAAGAGGGAATTACCGAAGCCGGCGCGATGAGTTCATTTATTTCAGCCGGCACCGCCTACGCTAATTTTGGCGTATCGATGATTCCGTTCTTTGTTTATTACGCGATGTTTGGGTTCCAGCGGATCGGCGACTTAATCTGGCTTGCCGCCGATATCCGTGCCAAAGGATTTTTACTCGGCGCCACGGCCGGACGCACGACACTCAACGGCGAAGGGCTTCAGCATCAGGACGGACATACCCATTTGCTGGCCTCGGCCATCCCGACGCTGTATGCCTACGACCCGGCATTTGCCTATGAGATCGCCGTGATCGTCTGGGACGGTCTCAAGCGAATGTACGAACAGGGCGAAGAGATCTTTTATTACCTGACGCTCTACAACGAAAATGTTCCGATGCCGGCGATGCCGGAAGGAGTCACTTCCGAATCGATTTTGCAGGGGCTTTACCGCTTTAAGAAGGGCCCGGCTGATTTATCGCATCAAGCGCATCTGATCGCCAGCGGCGGTGTGATGGGTGAGGCGATCCGCGCGCAGGAACAGCTGGCTGCGTACGGCGTCTCCGCCGATTTGTGGAGCGCGCCCAGTTACAAGCGGTTACGAACCGGCGCGTTGGAAGCGCAGCGTTGGAACATGCTGCATCCGTCGGCCACTCCCAAAAAGTCGTATCTCGAGCATACGCTTGAAAAAGAAACCGGCGCTTTCGTCGCAGTCTCCGATTATATGAAAATTATTCCGGAGCAGATCGCACCCTGGGTTCCGGGCGGACTCTTTGTTCTGGGTACCGATGGGTTCGGCCGCAGCGAAACGCGCGCGAATCTGCGCCGCTTCTTTGAAGTAGATGCCGAGAGCATTGTCGTCGCGACGCTCTATCAATTGCATCGGCAGGGAAAAATTCCGGCTGCCACCATTGAGAAAGCGATTACCGATCTGAAAATTAATCCGGAGAAGCGGCATCCGGAGGCGTGGATTTAAGCGATGGATATCCGGCTTCCGCAACTGGCTGAAGGCGCCGATTCCGGCACGGTAGTTTCCATTTTAGTCGCCGAGGGCGCGCAGATTCAGAAAGATCAGACCGTCATTGAGCTGGAGAATCAGAAGGCGGTCGCTCCGATTCCATCTCCGGCGGCCGGAACTGTTACGAAAGTTCATGTCAAAGTCGGTGATTCGGTAACGGTCGGACAGCTGCTGGTCAGTTTCACCGAGGAAGGCGCTGGCGCACCCGCTGCGCCGGCTGCTTCTCCTGCCGCTCCGCAGGGGCAGGCAGCACAGGCTCCTGCCGCGGCCGCGCCGGCAGCGGCTCCTGCGTCAGGCGAGTATCGTTATGTCTCGAAATCGGGACTTCCGCCGCCGGCTTCCCCGACGGTCCGGAAAATGGCGCGAGACCTGGGCATTGATTTGACCCGTGTCCGCGGTTCCAGCGACGGCGGGCGAATTACCACGGAAGATCTGCGCACCTACATTACCGCGCTGCAAAGCGGCGGCGCTTTTGCCGCACCGGCAGCGGTTAAAAAACCGGCATTGCCTGATTTTAAGAAATGGGGTTCCGTTGCCCGCAAACCATTTTCTCCGCTGCGCCGCGCGATCGCGCGCGCGATGGTCGATTCCTGGACAACGATTCCGCATGTCACGCAATTTGATGACCTTGATGTAACGCATCTGCAGGAATTGGTGGCGAAGCATCTGCCGGCGTATGAAAAACAGGGCGCTCGTCTGACGCTGACCGTTATTTTGTTAAAAGTACTGGCGGCGGTACTCAAGAAATATCCGGTCTTCAACAGCAGTCTCGATGAGACGGCAAACGAATTAGTCATCAAAGAATATATTCATATCGGCATCGCCGTCGATACGGAAGGCGGGCTGATCGTTCCGGTTCTGCGCGACATCGACAAGAAATCATTACTGCAGATCGCGAAAGATTTAAAGTCGCTGGCTGAGCAGACGCGCGGGCGAACCATTCCGAACGAGGAATTGCAGGGCGGTTCGTTCACGATCTCCAACCAGGGCGGAATCGGCGGCGGACATTTTACGCCGATCATTCACGCGCCCGAGGCGGCCATTCTCGGCGTGGGCCGCGCGAAACAGCAGCCTGTTTATCTGAAAGACGGCTCAGCTCCCGCGCCGCGCTGGATGCTGCCGGTGTCGCTCTCGTATGATCACCGCATCATTGATGGCGCCGATGCCGCGCGGTTCATGGTGGAGCTGGCCGCCGTCGCAAAGAATTTTTCTGAAAATGAGGTGAAATTGTAATGCCGATCGAACCGATTCAGACTGAGATTGTGGTGCTGGGCGCCGGTCCCGGCGGTTATGCCGCCGCGTTTTACGCGGCTGATCGCGGCAAAAAGGTGATTCTCGTCGAGCAGGACGAACGGCTGGGCGGTGTTTGTCTGAATGCCGGATGTATTCCTTCGAAGGCGCTGCTGCACGCCACCGAATTAATTCGAGAATCGGATGAGTCGGCCAAGCGCGGAATTACTTTTGCCAAGCCGGAGATTAAGCTGGATCACTTGCGCGCCTGGAAAGATTCGATCCTGCAGAAGCTCAGCGCGGGAGTGCGTGGTTTGGCCGATCGGCGCGGTGTGGTGGTTTTACACGGCCGGGGCCATTTTGAAGATTCGCAGACATTGCGAGTGGAAACGGCCGATGGCCAGCAGTTTATCCGTTATCAGACGGCGATTCTGGCAGTCGGTTCCAAGCCGGTCATTCCTCCAGCATTTGATTTGGGCAACAAGCGGATCATGACTTCCACCGAGGCGCTGGAATTGGAAGAAATTCCCGAGAATCTTTTAGTGGTCGGCGGCGGCTACATCGGCATGGAGCTCAGCACCGTCTATGCCACGCTGGGCAGCAAGGTGGTATTAATGGAAGCGATGGGCTCGATTCTTTCGGGCATGGATGCCGATTTGACGCGCCCCGTTTTGCAGTATGCCGAGAAAGCCTTCAAGGAAATTCGGGTCGGTACGCGTGTTTTAAAAATGTCTACCAGCGGCAAACAGATTAAAGTAATTTCCGAAACAGCCGGCCAGAAAAAAGAAGAATTGTACGACGGTGTTCTGGTCGCGGTCGGCCGTTCACCCAACTGCGCCGATCTGGGCCTGCAGCATACGAAAGTCCAGCGTGACGAAAAAGGTTTCGTGAAGGTCAATGAGAAGCAGCAGACGGCCGATCCGTTCATTTACGCCATCGGTGATGTGGTCGGCGGAGCGATGCTGGCGCATAAAGCGTCGAAAGAAGCGCGCGTCGCCGTTGAAGTGATCGCCGGCGAATCGTCGGCATTCAAGGATATTGTGATTCCGGCGGTTGTGTTTACCGATCCCGAAGTGGCCTGGTGCGGTTTGACCGAAAACGAAGCGAGCGCCAAGAATATCACGGTTGAAGTGGCTCGTTTTTCGTGGGCGGCATCGGGCCGCGCGTTGACGCTCGATCGCGTTGACGGCATGACTAAATTGATCATTGAGCCGGAGACCGAACGGGTTCTCGGCGTCGGCATCGTGGGGCATGGGGCCGGGGAATTAATCAGCGAAGGGGTGGTTGCCGTTGAAATGGGCGCTACCGCACGCGATATCGCCGAATCAATCCATCCGCACCCGACACTTTCAGAAACGTTGATGGAGGCCGCCGAAGCATTCTATGGAAAGGCGACGCATACCATCAGCAGACGGAAAGGAAAGAACGGATGAAAAAAAACTCTCATCGTTCGCCGGTTTTGGTCACTGGCGGAGCCGGGTTCATCGGTTCGCACCTGGTTGACGCGCTGGTTCAGCAGGGCCATCGCGTGCGTGTGCTCGATAATCTTTCCGCTGGAATCATGCGCAATCTCGAACAGGTTCGCGGAAAAATAGATTTTATTCGCGGTGATTTACGCAATCCGCGTCTGCTTAAAAAAGCGGTCTCTGGCGTCGAGGTCGTCTATCATCAGGCCGCTTTGCGTTCGGTTCCAAAATCGGTGAACAAACCGTTGGAATATCATGAAATTAACGCCACCGGTACGCTGTGCCTGCTTTTGGAAGCAAAAAAGGCCGGTGTGCGCCGGGTAGTCTATGCTTCCAGCAGTTCCATTTATGGCGATGATGTTCCAAACCCGCAAAAGGAAACTTTTCTGCCCAAGCCGCAGTCACCGTATGCCGCCTCCAAGCTGGCTTCTGAAATTTACGGCGGACTGTTTACGCGTCTGCATGGTCTTGAGACGGTGGGTCTCCGTTATTTCAACGTGTTTGGGCCGCGGCAATCTCTCGAGAGTACCTATGCGATGTTGGTGCCGCAGTTTATCACCGATCTATTCCGAGGACATCGTCCGCCAATTTATGGCACCGGAAAACAGACGCGCGATTTCACGCATGTCGCCAATGTGGTTCAGGCCAATTTAAAAGCGGCTACGACGGCGCGTGTCGCCGGAGAAGTGTTCAATGTCGGTAATGGAAAGCGCTATTCAGTAATAGAGGCGACCCATATCCTGATTTCGCTGACAGGCGCTTCGGTCAAGCCCCGTTTTCTTCCGAAACGTCCCGGCGATGTGATGCATACGCAGGCCGATATCTCCAAGGCGCGCAAACTACTGGGTTATGATCCACAGGTTTCATTTGAGCAGGGACTGAAAGATTCGGTCAACTGGTTTGCCGCCAACCGCTGGGCATGGAAAGGCCGCTGATCCGCCAATGAAGTTCACGCCGCTGCCGCTCTCCGGTGCGATGCTGATCGAACCAAAAGTTTTTACCGATGATCGCGGCGCTTTCTGGGAATTCTACAAGCAGGACATCTTCTCCCAAAACGGTATCCCGGAACCATTCGTGCAGGATAACCAGAACATTTCAGGCAAGGGGATTCTGCGCGGATTGCACTGGCAGGCGGCCCCGATGGCACAATCGAAGCTGGTTCGCGCGGTGACCGGCTCGGTATTTGATGTGATCGTCGACTTGCGCAAAGATTCCAAAACGTATGGCCGCTGGCACGGCGAAACACTGTCGGCCGTCAACCGTAAAATCCTCTATGTGCCGGTTGGTTTCGCGCACGGGTTTCTCTCTCTGGAAGAGGGGTCCGAAGTCCATTACAAGGTATCCAATCTCTATTCTCCGCCGCACGAGCGGGGTTTAGTCTGGAACGATCCGCGCGTTGGCATTCGCTGGCCTGAGGTTGGGGTTCCAATCCGCGTTTCAGCGCGCGATCAGGCATTCCCGACGCTGGAGGAAACGTCTTTCTAGGAGAATTACATGTCTGACAAAAAACGTCTGCCAGTGTTGTTGTTCTGTTTGTTTTTGGGGTTATTTGGCGTTCACCGTTTTTATGTCGGCAAAAAGGGAACCGGCACCCTCATGTTTTTTACGAGCGGTGGCTTGGGTGTATGGGTTGTGTATGATCTGATCCTGATTATTTCAGGTAACTTTGAGGATATCGAAGGTAAAAAAATTACGGCCTGGAATTAATCTTCGAGGAGGGCTCTTATGAAAATTTTACTGCTTTTGTCGGTGATCGGCGCGGTCCTGCTGTTTTTGGGCGGCGCTTTTTTCTTTCTCATTGTTCATCCGGCCTGGATGCTGGTTGATTGCTCCAAGTCGGAGCTTCCCGGCAAGAAAAAAACCATCTGGATTATAGCGATGTTAGTGGGCTGGCCGTTGGCCGGAATGGTTTACGGATTCTTGCGCAAAGAGAACCGTTTGATTCGCAATGTCTCATTGGCCGGGATTATTTTGACGGTTCTACTGACCATTGTCATTATTTATGGGGCGCTTTCAATGTCGAATGATACGCGACGGCAGGTTTCACAAGCGCAGGCACAAATCAGCCGGTTGGATTGGAGTTCGGTCACCCAAACCCACAAAGCGGAAATGGAAAAAACATTGGCTGGCTTCCGCCGCGAGGTTGATTCTAAAAAGGTTTACGTTAATCTGCGCGTGAATGGCGATCTGGCGGAACTGTTAACTGTTTATCTAAAAGACGGCTCTCTCTCCGATAAAGAAATTGAGGACTGGGTGGACAGCGTCAACCAGCGGTATCAACTTGATTCAGACCGTCTCCATAAGCGTTTGGAGCAGCTAAAATCCAACTAGGGTGAATAAATGGTATGCTTCAGATGACTATCATGAAAACAACGGAGGGAATTCTGATGAAACGGATCGGATTAATTGCCTTGTTGATCGGTTTATTGAGCGTTGCAGGACCAGCCGCCGCAGTGGAAGGGGATATGGCCAACAGGGAAGGTCCTCGCCATGAGCGCCGCGAATGGAAACAGGAGCATCGCGAAGAGCGCGGCAAGCGCCGGGAAATGGGCAAAGAGATGTCTTCCGAGATGAAAGCGATCCACGAAAAATATAGAGCCCGCCGCGAGCAGGTGCATAACGAAGCCCGCCAGAAGATGCAGGCCATCGAAGCCGATGAGCATAAAGAGATGGTCGCCGAAATGAACGCCATGCACGAGCGGCGGATGAAAGAGATGGAAGAGCATCACCAGAAGCGGATGCAGGAAAGAGACCAGCGCCGCGAGAGTTGATTCCGGGTATAACATATGTTATATTTATTAGTATGAGGATTATATAACATATGTTATATAGCAAAGCACCCTTGTCCGATCAGGAAAAGCTGAAGGCTCTCGTGAAGGAGGGTCTGACGCCGGCCGCTTTGGCCCGCCAGATTGAAGTCAGCTATATGACGGTTTACCGCTGGCTGGAGAAAGGCATCCGGCCGCATCCGTTTTCTTCCCGCCGCATTGATGAGCTGTTTAAACAATACCTTGATTTAGCCCCTGTGGTTGAAAAAGCGCGCCGGTCTCTGCCGGAGCCGATCGGTATTCTGAAGAAAAATAAGGCGCTGCGCGACCGGTTCTTCCTTGAGATGACCTACAATTCCAACGCCATTGAAGGCAGCCGCATGACCATCAAGGAAACCGAGAAAGCACTGGCCGGGAAGGATGTCCGCGGCAAAGAGCCGTTTGAGATATTTGAGGCAGTCAACCACAATAATGCGTTGGTCGAGCTTTTCTCCCGAATCAAGCCGGGCTTCAAGATTGATGAGGCCTATATCCTTAAACTGCATGCCATCGTCATGTATAACTTTCACGACAAACTACCGGGCCGTTACCGCACCGGCCATGTCAACCTGACCAATACCGAAAAAGCACTGCCATCGGCCCAGCAGGTGCCTCTAAAAATGCGTGAACTGCTTAAAACAATTAACCATGTGGGCAAGAACCCGCTCGCCAAGATCGCGAATGATCATTATGAATTTGAAGCGGTCCACCCATTCTTTGATGGCAATGGGCGGGTGGGACGTTTATTAATGTTGACCCAGCTGTTAAGCCGCGGCTACCCGCCGGCATTAATTCGCTTGGATGACCGTTACGCTTACTACTTTGCGCTGGGCAAGGGAGACTTGGGCGACTTCAAAAACCTGGTGCAGATGGTCTGCGAGGCGGTGCTTCGCGGAGCCGAGTTTCTGGGGAGTTCCCTGAAGGATTAAGCGGTATAATAAGGTATGCAATCCAAGACCCTCAGCGTTTATATCAAGCGCGAACCCGATCTTATTTACGATTTTGTCTCCAATCTGGAGAACCTTCCGAAGTGGGCCACCTCGTTTTGCAAATCGATCATGAAATCAGCCGAGGGCTGGACCATTCATACGCCGCAAGGCCCGATGGGCATTCGGATCACCGAGAAAAATTCGATGGGCATCCTGGACCACGTGGTCATTCCGGTTCCCGGCATCGAAGTTTCTGTGCCGATGCGCGTGGTCGCCAACGGCGCCGGAAGCGAAGTTCTCTTCACGCTGTTTCGCCGGCCGGAAATGTCCGATGACCAATACGCGCAGGATACCCGATGGGTCGAGCAGGATCTCAACAGCCTTAAGCGTGTCATGGAGAAAAGTTGAGAAAACTATTTGCTCTGGCTCTTGTTACCGGGGTTTTGGCTTTTTGCGGAGTTTCGTCTGCCACCGAGAAGCCGTCTGTGGCAGAGCTTGTCCGTAATGCGCAATGGGTGGCTGTTGGGAAAGTTTCAGAAGTCCAGCACCTGGATGACGGTGGTCAGCGGATCACCGTGAATGTCTCCAAATATTTAAAAGGCCTTAATGCGCTTACCAAGCAAATAACCTTCCTGTTTTATATTCGCGGGGTGGAAGGGCAAGGATTTGCGCTTAACTACGATGAAATAAAAGCATCCGGCGAAGAATACTTTTTCACATTCCTCCCGGTGGCAGATGATGCGGCTCATATGGCAACTTTTCATCTGGAATTGTCCGATGCCTGGTTCGGCGCGGAAAAGTTAACGCCGAAAATTCTCAGAGAGGCCGAAACCGCCATCCGCGAACAATTTGAGCAAAAGAAATGAAAAAACTATTTGTTGAGACATATGGCTGCCAGATGAATGTCCGTGACGCGGAAGAGGTCACCGGACTTCTGCTGAAGCAGGGTTATGTCCGCACAGAGGTAGACCAGGATGCCGATGTGATCCTCTATAACACCTGCTCGGTGCGCGAGCATGCCGAAGACCGTGTCTGGTCGAATGTCGGCAAGCTGCGTTTGATGAAGGCCGCGCGGCCCAATTTGATTATCGGCGTGATGGGCTGCATGGCGAAAGCGCAGAAGGGCAAAATTTTTAAGCGGATGCCGCATGTCGACTTTATTTCCGGCCCGGCGCAGTTGTATGAAGTGCCGGGGATTGTGGAAAATATTCAGCGAAGCCGCGACGGCAAGCAGGCGGCAGAGGCTGGCGGTGGCTGCGAAGCTGTTGGCACCATCGAGAAACCGGCCGCCATTGAAGAAAAGCGGCGGTCGGAATTCAAAACGGTCGATTACCATACCAGTTCCATTCAGGCGTTCATCACGATTATGGAAGGGTGCGACAAAGTCTGCAGTTACTGCATTATTCCGTATACGCGCGGGCCGGAAGTAAGCCGTCCGCCGGAACAGATTGTTGAGGAAGCGAAGCGCTTGGCCCAGGCAGGATACAAAGAGGTAATGCTGCTAGGGCAGAATGTGAATTCATACGGCAAGCGGATGAATGGCGGCGGAACCGGCGTTACTTTCTCGAAACTGCTGGAGCAGGTTAATGAGATTGACGGGATTGAGCGGATCCGGTTCATTACTTCGCATCCATGGGATGCTGTCGAAGATTTGTTTGAGGCGATGCGAACGCTGCCGAAGGTGTGCGAACACTTGCATTTACCGGTGCAGTCGGGCTCTGATGCGGTTTTAAGCCGGATGCGGCGCAACTATACCGCCAAAGATTATCTGGGCAAGCTGGCGCTTCTGCGCAGTAAGGTGCCGCATGCGGTGGTGACTACCGATATTATCGTTGGGTTCCCGGGTGAAACCGATGCCGATTTTGAGGCGACGCTGGATTTGGTGAGGGCCGCGCGGTTTGACGGCGCTTACATGTTTAAGTATTCGCCCCGGCCGTACGCGGCGGCTTCGCGCTGGGAAGATGATGTCCCGGAGAAAGTAAAAGATCAGCGTTTGCAAACACTGCTCTCTTTGCAGGATCGGATTACAAAAGAAGAATCACAAAAATATCTGTTTATGGAAGTGGAGGCGATGGCCGAAGAAGACGGCATGGGCCGCGCGCGTACCAATCGAAAAGTTTATTTTGACGGGGAATCGGAGCCGGGCCAGTTGGTTCGCGTGAGGGTCGAGGCGATTCGCGGCAACAGTTTAATCGGGAGCCGAATATGAATCTAAAAAAAGTTATTGTGATTGCAGGCATTTTATTCATTGTCGGCGGACTCGCGGCAGCGTTTGCTGTATCAAGTGAGTTGGCCGGGTTGCAGGCCTCTTTTTTGAAGGGTGAGTACGACACGGTAGTTTCCGATGCGGGCGGCATGATCAAGCGCGGGGCTTCTCAGCGCGATGCGCTGTTGTATCTGCGCGGTGTTTCGGCGGTGAAGCTGAAAGATTATGAATTGGCGCAGTCGACTTTGAAACAATTGATTGATGATTTTCCGTCGAGCCGCTGGGCGGCGCAGGGCCGGCTTTCGCTGGGTGACGTATTGGAAATGACCGGCAAGTCACAGGATGCGCTGGAACTTTATACGCGGTTCCAGAAAGAGCCGGCGTCGGAACCGTACCGTTCGCAATTGTCCTACCGGATTGGCCGTTTGCAGAGGCAGTTCGGGCGGTGGGAAGAATCGAAAACATCATTACAGCAGGCCGCCTCGACCAGCGGTTCACTCGGGACGAGTCAAGCCAGCGAGATCTTGAGCAAGGAAGAATTTTATTTCTCGGCGCAGGTCGGTGCTTTCAGTACCGAATCCAATGCCAATAAGTTGGCCTCCGAATTAAAAAGCCGCGGATACAGCGCGTTTGTAGCGAAATCCTCTGCCGATGGAAAGATTTTGAATAAAGTGCGTGTCGGCAAATTCTCAACCAAGGCCGAGGCGGAAGAAAAATCACGGCAGCTGCAACAGGACGGATTCCCGTCTAGAGTGGTTCCCTAGAGTTGAGAGAATGGATCGCCGTTGCCGGGCCCACCGGCATTGGAAAGACCGATTGCTCAATTGAACTGGCCCGCCGTTTGTCGGCGCATATCGCCGCTGTTGACTCGATGCAGGTTTACCGCGGCATGGATATCGGCACCGGGAAACCTTCAGCCGCCATTCTCTCTGAAATTCCCCATCATGGTTTAAATTGGCTGGATCCTTCTGAAGAATGCGATGCTGTGCGATACGCGAACCATCTGGCCCCAATTTTATCCGATCTCTGGGGCAAATCTGTTCCTGTGGTGTTGACCGGCGGGTGCGGGCTTTATTTAAAATTGTTACTGGATGGGCTTTGCGAGGCGCCGGGCGCGAGTACCGAGATCCGTGACCGGCTTCTGGAAGAAGCAAGCCGCGTCGGGTCGCCGGTTCTTTATGAGCGGCTTAAGGAGCAAGATCCCGTGGCGGCTGTAAGAATTCATCCCAATAATTTACGGCGGCTGATTCGGGCGCTCGAGGTTTTGGAATTAACGGGACGGCCAATCTCGGATTGGCAGCGGAACAATAAACCATTTTTACCGCCGGAAATAAAAATACGGATTGTGGGTTTAACCGGCAGCCGTGAGAAACTTTTTGAGCGGTTGGACCGGCGCGTCGACGCGTGGCTCGATCAGGGCTGGCTGGATGAAGCGCGTCTTTTATGGGGTCAGAAGCTGAGTAAAACGGCGGCCGAGGCGGTTGGCTACCGCGAATTGTTCGCGCATTTGCGAGGCGAAATTACGCTCGAGCAGGCTCGCGAACAAATTAAAAAGAATACGCGGCGCTACGCGAAGCGGCAATGGACCTGGTTCGGGCATGACCCGCGCGTGACCTGGATAGAAACGGACGGATTAACCGCACGGCAGACGGCGGATAAAATCATGGAGAAGTCACCCCGCGAATGATGGAAAAAGCCTTTTTGGTTTCGGTGCGGTTCCGGCTGAATAAATACCGTGATTCATGGCCGGTTGAAGAATCGGCGATTGAGTTGAGCGAATTAGTCCGTTCGATCGGCGTGCCGATTGTCGGCCGGATTATGTTCGAAAAAGAATCGCCGATGCCCGGACTGTTGATCGGTAAGGGGCAGGCTGAACAAGTCCGCGATCAATTAAAGGCTGCTGGGGCAAATCTGGTGGTGGTCGGCGAAGACTTGTCATTCTCGCAGCAGCAGAATCTGGAAGACGCGATCGGTTTTATTAAAGTGATCGACCGTACGCAGTTAATTCTCGATATTTTTGCCCAGCGCGCCCATTCACGCGAAGGCAAGGTGCAGGTGGAGTTGGCGCAGTTGGAATATTTGCTGCCGCGGCTGCAGGGCAAGGGAATTATGCTTTCACGGTTGGGCGGCGGCGTGGGAACGCGAGGCCCCGGCGAGCAGAAACTGGAAATGGACCGCCGGCGGATTCGTGCCAAAATTGACCGGCTCAAGGGGGAGTTAAAAGAGATTTCGCGCGAACGGCAGTTGATTCGCAAGAAGCGGCAGGAAAACCATTTGCCGGCCGCGGCGCTGATCGGTTACACGAACGCCGGTAAAAGCAGTTTACTGAACGCGCTGACCACCGCCGAAGCGCCCGCCGGTGACCGGTTGTTCATGACGCTCGATCCGTTGACGCGGCGAATGGAATTAAATCACCATCAATCAATTTTAATGACCGATACCGTTGGTTTTATTCATCGGTTGCCGCATCATTTGGTTGAATCGTTTAAAGCAACGCTGGAAGAAGCGGTGGCCAGCCCGCTGCTGCTGCATGTTCTGGATGCGTCGGATCCGCTGATGGAAGAGAAGAAAGAAGCGACCGAAGATACGCTCGAACAGCTGGGTGCGTTACATAAACAGACGTTGCTGGTATTTACGAAGATTGATCGGTTAACGACCGAACAAAAAATAGGGTTAACCTACCGGTATCCGGAAGCCGTTTTTGTTTCGGCGGTGAGCGGAGAAGGATTGGCGGCTCTAAAGGATAGGATTTGGGCCGGCTTTACCGATCTTTACCGGCCGGTTGAGTTTATTGTCACCGGAAAACAGCTGGCGTGGCTTCAGCGAATGTATGATGAAGGATGGGTTACCGAGCGCAAAGATTTACCCGAAGGCGTTCGTCTGCAGGGCTATGTTCCTCACAAATTATTCGGCCAACTCCAGAAAGAAGGTCTGATTAGCACTCTTGACAAATGAGTGCTAATCAGGTATTCTTAGAGTATGGCACCTCAGGATTTCAGGGAGAGAGAGCGTAAGATTCTTGAAGCGATTATTCTGTCCTACGCGGAGACGGGCATTCCGGTAGGGTCTGAATTCCTGCTTCAGAGATATCCGTTCAGGGTCAGTTCCGCGACGATCCGGAATGTGATGGCCGACCTGGAAGAGAATGGGCTGGTAACACATCCGCATACATCCGCGGGCCGGATTCCGACCGATCTGGGGTACCGCTATTATGTGGATCTGATGATGGAGCGCAAGCGGTTGAACCCCGATGACGAAGCGCAAATTCAGAAACTGGCACATGCCAGCGAAACAGATCCGATGGCGCTGTTGGAACAGGCAATTCAATTGTTGTCTGATTTAACGCAGGAAGCGGGTGTGGCGTTAGTGCCGCAATTGGGGCATGGATCGTTTCGGCATCTGGAATTGATTCAGGTGGAGCCGCGCGAAGTGATTGGAGTACTGATCTCGAGCGAAGGGCTGGTTCGGCACGCGCGGCTGGAACTTTTGCATGAGTTGGATAGCGTTACGTTGGAAGCGTTGGCTGATTTTCTGAATGAGGAATTGGCCGGTATGTCGCTGGCGCAGGCGCATTCGGAGCTGGAACGGATTTTTGCCGAGGTACAGTTGGAAATGGCAGCGGCCTGGCAGCAGGCGCTGGATATGGCACATCTGAAAGCGCTCTTTTTTGAGGATCAGGCGTCGGTGATTCTGGAAGGAACCAGCTGGATTTTTGATGCGCCGGAGTTTCAGGATATGGAGCGGACGCGCCGGTTATTGCGCGGTCTGGAAAATCGCGGCGAACTGGCCGGGATTTTGCAGAAAGATCTGGCGGCCGATGAAGTGAAGCTGCATATCGGCGCTGAGAACCGCGGAACTTCATTAACCGATTGCACGATTGCCGGGGCATCGTACCGGCTGCGCGGGGGCGTGCTGGGCACGATCGGCGTGGTGGGTCCGACGCGCATGGATTATCCGCGCGTGACGGCCATTGTGGGACGCGTGGCGCAGGCAGTCAGCCAGGCGTTTCAGGATAAGGCGTAAGATGGAAGAGCAGGAATTACCGGAGTCAGCCGTAGATGCACAGGTTGAGCAGTTAAACAATCAACTGCTGCGCCTGCAGGCCGATTTCGAAAATGCGCGCAAGCGATGGGCGAAGGAACGGGCCGAGATTCAGGAGATTTCAAACCTGGATATTCTTCGCCAGCTGTTGGAGATTCATGATGATTTCCAGCGGGCAATGGCCGCGGCAGGCGCCGAGAAAGACGGAAATTTTTACAAAGGGGTGGAAATGATCGCCCGCAGAGTAGAACTGTTTTTGAAGTCATACGGCATTACGCCGATTGACGCAGAGGGGAAACCGTTCGATCCGATGCTGCACGAAGCGGTCGCGCATGAAGCCAGCGACGCTGTGCCTGAGGCGACGGTACTGGAAGAATTGAGAAAAGGATATTGGATGAACGGCAAAGTGCTGAGGCACTCGGTGGTGAAGGTTTCCACCACGCCGGAATAAAACAAATTTCGAGGAGGATACGAAAATGGCACGCGCAATTGGAATTGATTTGGGTACATCGAATTCGGCAGCCGCTGTGGTGGAAGGCGGCCGTCCGGGAATTATTCCTTCGGCTGAAGGCATGACGCTGGGCGGAAAGGCATTTCCGTCGTATGTGGCGTTTACGAAGGACGGACAGAAATTAGTGGGAGAACCGGCTCGCCGGCAGGCGGCTGTTAACCCGGAAGGGACGATCCAGGCCGCGAAGCGGAAGATGGGCACCGATTATATCTTCCGTGTGCATGGCAAAGAATATACGCCGCAGCAGATCTCGTCGTTTATTCTGCAGAAAGTGAAGCAGGATGCCGAGGCCTATCTCAGCGACACCGTGAACGAGGCGGTGATCACAGTGCCGGCCTATTTCAACGACAACCAGCGGCAGGCAACCAAAGATGCCGGTGAGATCGCGGGACTGAAAGTTCTGCGCATCATCAACGAACCGACTGCGGCCTGCCTGGCGTATGGTCTCGACAAAGCCGAAACCAATCAGAAAGTATTGGTGTTCGATCTGGGCGGCGGCACGCTCGATGTGACGATTATGGAAATGTACTACGTGAAAGAAGAGAAGACATCCAGCTTTGAGGTGCTCTCGACCAGCGGCGACACGCAGTTGGGCGGTACCGATATGGATGTCACGCTGATTGATCATATCGCGTCTGAATTCAAGAAAGAGAGCGGCATCGATTTCCGCAACGACAAAATGGCTTATCAGCGCGTGCGGGAAGCGGCTGAAAAGGCGAAGATCGAACTGTCGAATGTTTTGCAGACCGATATTAATCTGCCGTTTATCACGGCCGATGCGTCGGGACCGAAGCATTTGACGATGACGATTACGCGCGCCAAGATGGAAGATTTGCTGCGGCCGATCATTGACCGCTGCCGCCATCCGATGGACCAGGCGCTGGCCGATGCCAAGTTGAAGGCCGACGGCGTCGACAAAGTAATTTTGGTCGGTGGACCGACGCGCATGCCGATGGTGCAGAAGTTTGTGGAAGATTATGTCGGCACCAAAAAAGTGGAACGCGGTATCGACCCGATGGAATGCGTGGCGATGGGTGCGGCGATTCAGGCGGCCGCGCTCAAAGGCGAGATCAAGAATATCCAGTTATTGGATGTGACGCCGCTGTCGCTGGGCATTGAAACGCTGGGCGGTGTGTTGACCAAACTGATCGAGCGCAACACGACGATCCCGACGCGCAAGTCGCAGACATTCTCGACGGCGGAAGACAATCAGCCAGCCGTGACGATCCGCGTATTGCAGGGTGAGCGCCCGATGGCGAATGACAACCCGGAACTGGGCCGCTTTGATTTAGTCGGGATTCCGCCGGCACAGCGCGGTATTCCGAAGATCGAAGTGACTTTCGACATCGACGCCAACGGCATCGTGCATGTCTCGGCGAAAGATCAGGGCACCGGCAAGGAACAGTCGATCAAGATCACCGCGCCGAATAAATTGGATAAAGGCGAGATTGACCGGATGGTCCGTGAAGCCGAGCAGTTTGCCAGCTCCGATGTGAAGCGCAAGGAAGAAGTTGAGATGAAGAACCAGGCCGATACGCTGGTCTATTCGACCGAGCGCTCGCTGAAAGATTACGGCGACAAGATTTCCGCTGAAGACAAGGCGCAGATCGAAGAAAAAACAAAAGCGCTGAAAGAACTGCTCAAGGGCGATGATGTCGCGGCGATTAAAAAGGGAATGGATGAGTTGATGTCCGTTTCTCATAAATTGGCGGAAGCCGTTTATAAATCGTCGGCGGAGAAACCGGGTGAAGGCGGAAACGCCGCCGGCGGAGCTGAACCTGAAGCCAAGAGCAAGGATGAAGTGATCGACGCCGAGTTCAAGTCGGAGAATAAGTAAGCATTGCCTGCGTCGAAAAAAGATTACTACGAAGCATTGGGAGTTGGCCGGAACGCCTCGGAAGATGAAATAAAACAGGCGTTCCGGCGCCTTGCTGTCAAGCACCACCCGGACCGAAACCCCGATAACAAGAAAGCATCCGAGGAGAAGTTCAAGGAAATCTCCGAGGCGTACGAGGTCTTAAGCGACGCCAAGAAAAAATCGGCGTATGACCAGTATGGGCATGAAGGTGTCGGGTTCGGGCATCCGGGCGGATTCCAGTGGCAGGACTTCACGCATGCCCAGGATTTGAATGATATCTTTGGCGGCGGAGGACTCGAAGATCTTTTCGCCTCGATGGGGCTGGGCGATATCATGGGCGGCGCGCGCGGGGGCGGGCGGCGAGGATCTGGCGCCGGAGCCAATCTGGAATACTCGCTGACACTCGAATTGGCCGAGGCGGCGGTTGGAAAAGAAGTTCCGGTCACATTCCACCGCAAAGAGGAATGTACTGCCTGTAAAGGTCAGGGAACAAAAAGCGGTTCGGGCCGCACGACCTGTTCTGATTGTAAGGGGCAGGGACAAGTACGAATCTCGCAGGGCATTTTCGTGATGGCGTCGACCTGCCCGCGCTGTCACGGGGAAGGTTCCATCATTAAAGATCCGTGCGCATCCTGCCGCGGACAAGGCCGCGTATCGGCCGAGCGAAAAGTAACCGTGAAAGTACCCGCCGGAATTGATTCCGGCATGCGGTTAAAACTGGCCGGTGAAGGAGAGGCCGGCGTTCGCGGAGCGCCTCGCGGCGATCTGTTTGTGCTGATCCGCGTGAAAGAGCACCCATTTTTTCATAGAGACGGACAGAGTATTATTTGCGAAATTCCGATCAGCATGACGCAGGCTTCACTCGGCTGCGAACTTTCAGTCCCCACATTGTCGGGGCCGGTCACGATGAAAATTCCGGCCGGCACACAGCCGGGCCAGGTGCTGCGTCTGCGCGGGCGCGGGATGCCTTCGGTGCATGGCGGCGGCAAGGGCGATCAGCTGCTGCAGATCCGCGTCGAGATCCCCTCGAAACTGTCGTCTGCGCAAAAGCAACTGCTTGAACAATTTTCCAAGGAAGGCGATAATACTTCTTTTCCCGGTATTCATAAATTCTGGGACCAAGCCAAACGATGGATGGGTCATTAATGCCTACTTACGAATACGAATGCAAAGCATGCAAGAACCGGTTCGACCTGGTACAGCCGATTACGTCCAAGCCGTCGGCGAAATGTCCCAAGTGCGGCAAAGCGTCGAAGCGATTAATTTCCGCCGGCGCGGGGCTGCTATTCAAGGGATCCGGTTTCTACATCACCGATAATCGCTCCTCCAGCTACAAAGCGAAAGCCAGCTCCGAATCGGCCAAGCCCAAACCTAAAGCATAATGCCGTTCATCAAGCCGTTCCGGGGTCTCCGGTATAATTTGAAAAAAGTTGGATCGATTAATTCGGTCGCAACGCCGCCCTACGACATCATCTCTCCCGAACAGCAGCGCGCTTTTTACGCCAAACATCCAAACAATTTTATCCGCGTGGTTTACGGCAAGCCGCTTCCCGGCGATAACGATTCTTCGAACATTTATTCGCGCGCCAAGAAAACATTGGATGCCTGGGTTGCCGGCGGCATTTTATCGGCAGATAAAGAACCAAGTATTTATCCGTATCAGAAGGAATATACGATCGGCGGAAAGAAATTTTCGCGGTGGGGAATTGTGACGCTGGTCCGTCTGGACCGGTCGGCCATCTATCCGCATGAAGAAACCCGCACGAAACCAAAACAAGACCGGCTGAAACTTCTTGAAACATTGCAGGCATCGCTGAGCCCGTTGTTTGGTTTGATTCCGGACGGCAACCATGCCTACGAGAAACTGATCCGCGGCTGGGCCGGTAAGAAAAAACCGATGCTGACGGCGCGGCTGGATGGCGTGACGCACCGGGTCTGGGCAGTCAGCAAGCCGGCCGAGATTGCGCGGCTGAAGAAATTTCTTGCGGCCAAACCGCTGATTATCGCCGATGGACATCACCGCTGCGAAGCGGCGTTCATGTACCGCGACGCAATGAAGGCCAAGCAAAAAAAATATTCGGCGGATGATCCGTCTAATTTTGCGATGTTTTATTTGTCAGCGGCCGGAGAAGAAGATCCGGGGCTTCTGCCGACGCACCGTGTTCTGCGCAAAGCAACGGCGGCCGGGCTAATCCAACTTGAGAAATCTATAACGAAAACTGCGCGGATTACCAAAGTGGCTACCTCGAAAGCGTTGCTGGAACGGCTGCATCGTTTGCGCGCAAAAGGGAAGGTGGCGGTCGGTTTTTACCGCAAGCGGGCGCCGCACTGGATCCTTGAAAGGAAAGCTGACAAACCCGGACAATTGGATGTAGAATGGTTGCATAACGATATCCTGATCCCATGGCTGGGATTAGCCGGGGACAAGGAACTCATTACTTTTACCCAGGATCCGCGCGAAGCGGTTGCCTGGGTAAAAAATAATAGGGCGGCCGCTGTTTTCTTTGTTCAACAGCCCCGCTTGACGGAAGTGTACCGGCGGGCGAAAGCACGGCAGCGGATGCCCCGCAAAACAACCTATTTCCACCCGAAACCGCTGGCCGGGCTGGTGGAATATAAATTCGAGTTACCGGAATAATCCTATGGCATTGTTTGGCAAGCCGAAGTACACGATGGTTCAGGTCAAGAAGCGGGACATTCCCGAAGGACTCTGGACCAAGTGCGAAGAATGCGGCGAAATTGTCTACAATAAAGCCCTCGAAGACAACCTCAAAGTTTGCCCCAAATGCCAGTATCATTTCACGCTGACGGCCCAGGAGCGGATCGATCAGCTGATTGACGCGGGCACCTTCAAAGAACAGGACACCGGACTGCGCTCGGTTGACCCGCTGAAATTCAAAGGGCCGAAGACCTATGTCGAAAAAATGCAGCTCGACCAGGCGGCGACCGGCATGCATGAAGCGGCCATTTCCGGCGAAGGAAAACTTGGCGAAAAAACCATCGTCATTACCGTCACCGATTCGCGCTTCATCATGGGCTCGATGGGTTCAGTCGTAGGTGAGAAAATTACACGGGCGATTGACCGGTCGATCAAACTGCGTGTGCCGCTGGTGATTGTTTCCGGATCGGGCGGCGGCGCGCGCATGTACGAAGGAATGTTTTCGCTGATGCAAATGGCGAAAACATCGGTCGCGCTGCAGCGCCACCACGAAGCGGGTCTGCCGTTTATTTCAGTGCTGACCAACCCGACAATGGCCGGCGTCATGGCCAGCTACGCGAGTTTGGGCGATATTATTTTAGCCGAACCGAAAGCGCTGCTCGGGTTTACCGGTCCGCGCGTGATTGAGCAGACGATCCGCCAGAGGCTTCCGGAAGGTTTTCAGAAATCCGAATTTTTGATGGCGCATGGCATGGTGGACCAGGTGGTTCATCGGAAAGATCTTAAAGAGACGATTGGGATGATGCTTGGTTATTTTCAGGGGGCTCAATAAGCATGGCACAGGTTCGTCTGGAAGAAGTCTCAAAGGTCTATGACGGCGGCGTCAAAGCGGTTGACCGCGTCAGCATTGATGTTGATTCAAAAGAATTTATGGTGTTGGTGGGGCCTTCCGGCTGCGGAAAATCAACCACGCTGCGGATGATCGCCGGCCTGGAAGACGCCACCAGCGGAAAAATTTTTATCGGCGACCGCCTGGTGAACCATGTGCCTGCGAAAGACCGCGACATCGCGATGGTGTTCCAGAACTACGCGCTTTACCCGCACATGACGGTGTTTGAGAACATGGCGTTTGGATTGTCGCTGCGCGGATATCCCAAATGGGAAATCGGGAACCGCGTGAAAGAGGCGGCCGACATTCTGGGCATCGCCCGGCTGCTGAACCGCAAACCGCGCGAACTCTCGGGCGGTGAACGCCAGCGCGTGGCGCTCGGCCGCGCGATCGTGCGCAAGCCGCTGGTCTTTTTGTTCGATGAGCCGCTTTCAAACCTGGACGCCAAACTGCGCGGGTTCATGCGCACGGAGCTCAATAAACTGCATTTGCGTTTGCAATCGACGATGGTCTATGTCACGCACGACCAGATGGAAGCGATGACGCTGGGCAACCGGATTGCCGTGATGAACCAGGGACTCGTTCAGCAGATCGCCGATCCCGCCACGCTTTATGCGAAACCAACCAACCGGCTGGTGGCCAGCTTCATTGGTTCGCCGCCGATGAATTTCATTGAAGGCCGCATACTTCGCCGCAACGGGCGGATGTTTTTTGAGGACGCGCTCTGCAAGGTGAAAGTCGTGGATGAGATGGTGCCGAAGCTGATCCGTTACGACGGAAAGAAAATTACGCTGGGCATCCGCCCCGAAGATATTTACGACAAGCTGTTTGTTCAGTACGCTCCTCCGGAGAATACCGTGACGGCCACCGTCGAAGTGGTTGAGCCGGTCGGGGCGGAAGTTTATCTGCATCTTCTGGTCGGCGCGCATCCGGTCACCGCGCGCGTCGGCGGACATGAGCGGCCGCGCGCCGGACAGGACATGGATGTCGTGTTTGACATGGCCAAAGTGCATTTCTTCGATCCCGAAACGGAAAACGCGGTTCTTTAAACGCCTTGACTGCCCCGAACCTTGAAATATCGGGTGCCAGTATTCACGCCACAGCCGCTCAAAAAAAACGGATTCTTTTTTTTACCGCCGTTATTTTTCTTCTGATTCTTTTTTCTTCCCGCATCGGGCCGTGGGGTCCGCTTCTTCCTAAAGCCGTTTTATTCTGGTCGGCCCATCTGTCGCTGCTGCTGTTGTTCATCTCATTTGCCTGGTATGGACCGGTCTGGGGCGTATTAACGCTGCTGGGAACGCTGGCGATTCTGCTGATGGTAGGGTTGGCCAGCCGCGACTGGTTGATGTTCGCGCTGCCGTTTCAGGCCGCTCTGTTGGGAGCCATTGCCTACTGGGGCGTTGAGCAGCATCGGAAACCATACCAGGAAACATCGGTGGCTCTGGAGAAGCAGTTGCAGGAAGTCAACAGTTTGCAAAGTGATCTGGCGCATCTGGAAGAATTACACCGGGGATCGGTTCAGCGGTTGAGCCGCTATCAGCATTTGCGCCGGATTGCCAACGCACTGAACCTGACGCTCGATACGGAAGCGCTTCTGGAAGTCATCGTGCAGTCGAGCAGTGAACTGGTCAAAAACGCCGATCATGTGCTGCTCTATTTGGCCGACGACAAGGGGCTGGAGCTGCGTAAAGTCTGGCGGCGCGCCGGAACGCTGACGATTAAAGCCAAGCGCGGCGATGCGCTGGATCAGTGGGTGATGCGCCACGCACAGCCGCTGCTGGCCGAAGAATTGCGCCACGATTTTCGTTTTCCGGAAATTACGCCGGAACTGCTGGAACGGCCCTGCGGAGCGGTGCTGGCGGTTCCTCTGGTGAGTGAACACCGTTTTTTGGGCGTGCTGCGGCTGGAATCAGTGCAGGAACGGGGGCTTTTCTCGGATGACTTGCGGCTGATCCGAATTTTGGGTGACCTGGCGTCATTGAGTATTGAGAATGGCACGCTGTACGAACGGATGGCCCAGCTGGCGATGACGGATGACCTGACCGGCTTGATGGTTCGCGAGCAGTTCCTGAAGCAGTTCAAGCAGGAAATTCTCAACAGCCAGAAGACCCAAAAACCGTTTGCTGTCCTGTTGATCGATATGGACCATTTCAAAAGCTACAATGACCGGTTCGGCCACTCGGCCGGCGATAAACTGCTGAAACAGATCGCCCGTATTCTGAATAATTTCCGAAGGCCCGGCGACGCGGCCGGCCGCTACGGCGGAGAGGAATTCGTTTCGTTGTTCTGCCAGACCGACCGCGATGAAGCAATCAAGCGGGCAGAGAACATCCGCGAGCGGATCGCTTCGACGCCGATTGAACTGCGCCGAGAAGTGGCGCAGGTCAGTGTTTCGATCGGCGTTGCGTTTTATCCCGAGGATGGCACCGACCCGATGGTGCTGCTCGGGGCGGCGGACAAGCGGCTGTATCAAGCCAAAGCGCAGGGAAGGAATCGCGTATGCCATTCCGGATAACCCGCTACTGGCTGCTGGTGCTGGTCATCGGGCTTGCGATCAAAACAATTTTTATTCCGGTGCAGTTCATCGGCGTCTGCGTTGACTCGCTGGTGCTGGCCATCGTCATTATTGGTTTAATCTATTCGATGAGCCTTGCGCAGTGGCTGGCAGTCGCGATGGCCGGCATTTCTATTTTTCGCGTGATCGAATCGGGGTATCCGGCCTGGAAACTGGCCGGCCCCTGGACCATCGCTATCGCGCTGATCTTTTTACTGCGCGTAAAAGACCGGCAGATCGCCCTCGTGCTGGATCGCGTCAAAACACAGGACCAGGTATCAGTCCGCGAAGCGCTGACTTTCCTGACCGAGCACCGCAAGCAGCTGCGCGCCTCGATTACCGAGAAAGATGAGTTAATTCAGGAAATCAGCCAATTGTATCAGCTCTCGAAAGAATTTTTGGGAACGCTCGCTCCGGAAGACGCGCTGCGGCTGACGTCCGATTCGCTGGCCCGCCACGTTCCGTCGCTCAATGAAACCGACCGGGCCGCCGCTATTGAAAAAATCAGAGCATTGGTGAATCAGGATAAGGTTTCCGTTGAGGCGATTATTCAAATGGTTCCGATGGCCGGGACCAATTTGCCGGTGCGCGAGCGGTGGGGTATCGTAGCCGGGCAGCTGGCGCTGGGACTGCAGCGCGCTTCCCTTTACCGCCAGGTCCAGGAATCGGCCACGCATGACGGGCTCACGAAACTGCTGGTGCGCCGGCACTTTCTGGAACGGCTGACCGAAGAAGTCGGGCGGGCTGCCCGCCGCAGCATGGCGCTTTCGTTTTTAATGATCGACCTCGACTATTTCAAGCGGATCAACGATACCTACGGACATTTAGTCGGCGATGTAGTTTTGAAGGAAATTGCCGGGTTGATTCACGGATCGGTCCGCGAAATGGATTTGGTCGGCCGCTATGGCGGGGAAGAGTTTGCCGTGATCCTGCCGGAAGCCGATCCGGTACTGGCGGTGCAGATTGCCGACCGTATCCGATTAATGGTGGAAACCTCCCCGATTCGGGCTTATGATGAAGAGATTCGCGTGACGGTCTCCGTGGGTGTTTCGTCTTATCCGTCGAGCGCTTCCAGTGTGGAAGAGTTAATTGAGCAGGCGGATCAGGCGATGTACCGTGCCAAAACCGGAGGCCGTAACAAAACCAGCGTGGCATGGGAACCTTAAACCTTAAAACAATCCAATCATTTCTGATGTTGATTCTTTTTCTGGCCAGCCCGATACCGGCGCTGGCGCTTGAAAAAGAACGAGAGCCGGTTATCGTCAAGGCCGACCAGGTTGATTACATCGACAGCGCCAAAAAAGTAATCGCGACCGGCCATGTCGAAGCGGTTTACAAAGATATGAAGGTCACCTGCGATGAAGCGACAATCTACACGGAAACCAAAGACGCTTATCTGAAAGGCCGCGTCCGCCTGGTACAGATCGACGGCTTGCTCAAGGGCGGAGAGATTTTGTACAACTTTGAAACGCAAAAGGGAACCATTCTCGACTCCGAGGTGGAAGCCGGGCCCTGGCGCGCGTCCGGCGCCCGCGCAGAAAAAATTTCGAGCGACAGCGTTTTAAATCAGGACGGTTACCTGACCAGCTGCGATTTTGAAGATCCGCATACGAAGGTCCGCGCCAAAACAATCCAGGTTTATCTGGGCGACAAGGTTGTTTTAAAGAACGCGGTGATCTATGTGGGGCATATGCCGCTAATCTATCTGCCGTCCTACACGCATCTGCTCGATGACAAGCGTCCGCGCGTAACGATTACCCCCGGAAATAAAAAGGACTGGGGCCTGTTCCTGCTGACCTCGTGGCGAATCTACTTTAATGAAAATCTGCAGGGCCGGCTGCACATCGACTACCGCGAACGGCGCGACCTGGCGACCGGACTGGATTTAAAATACCGGCTGCCGGTCGGCGGCAAAGGCGTTTTTCGCGAATATTACATGAATGAACGGCTTTTTTCGCAGAGCCACCAGTGGGATCGGCTGATTGATCCTGATAAAAGCAAGCCGACGACGGAAAAAGAACGGTTTCGCGTGCAGGTGCGCCACGTCTGGGATCTCGACGATTTTACGAAAGCAACGGTGGAATACAACCGCGCGAAAGACCCCACCTTCATTCATGATTATTTTGAGCAGGAATACGATGAAAATACCGCTTCACCGCTGAGTTATTTTCAGGTCATCCGGACTTCAACCTGGTACGGACTCACTTTTTTAATGAACAAACGAACGAACCGGTTCGATTCGGTGACCGAACAGCTGCCGTTTGTCCGCCTGGACTTGAGGCCGCTGAAGCTGGACTGGCTGCCGACACTCGACTGGTTTAAACCGTTTCGGCCGGGAATGAGTTCCGGCTACAAGAATCCATCCGGCTGGTTCTACCAGTCGGCCTACAGCTTCGAGCGGTCAAATGCGGCAAAACCGCTGCTGGGGACCGAGGCGGGGCTGACCACGCTGGACACCACGCAGGAACTGTTCTACCCGATGCGCGTTTTTAAGAGTGTGAATCTGCGCCCGTTTTTCCAGTTCCGGGAAACCGCGTTTTCTCAGACGCTCAATGACACCGGCGCGAAGACGCGGCAGGCGTTCACCAGCGGTTTTGATATGAATACGAAATTCTTCCGCGTTTTTCCATGGGATATTACCGGATACGGCCTCGATATTCACCGCATACGGCATGTGCTGACGCCGAATTTGCGTTATGAGTACCGGTCCAACCCGACGATCACGCCGAACGAACTGATCCGGTCGGATGGATTCGGAAAAAGCAACATTGTTACGCCGGGCCTGGAACAAAAACTTCAGACGAAACGGCAGGTCGGTACTCGCAGCAGTACCGTTGATCTGGCGCGGCTGCTGACCTCGATGCCGTTTGACATCGAAGGGTTGAACGGCAGCGGATCGGAATGGGATCCTCTGCGTATTGACCTGGAAACGCTGCCGTATCCCTGGCTTCGTTTTGAGACCGATGCCGATCTTGACCCGCACATTGGGCAGTGGACCGCCATCAATTTTGATATCGTCGCCCATCCGGTTTTTGAAAATGCATGGAAGGGAACTACCATCGGAGAAACAGTGAATCAAGAAACCGGCGAAATCAAAGAATTCCCATGGTCGGTGGGCGCTGGATGGCGCTATCAGCGCGAGATCAGCACGCAGCTGACGCTGGAAACCGCTTTTGACCTAAACAAGAAATGGCGCATCGGCATCTATAATATTTTTGATTTGAAGCGGTTTGAAACCGAGACGCGGGACGGTTCCAACCGCCTCGTCAAGCAAGTTAACAACTTTTCGGAGATTGAATACCGCCTCCGGCGCGATCTGCACGAATGGTGGGCCGAGCTGGTCTACAGCCACCGCCGCCAGGGCGGCGACAGCTTCTTGTTATTGTTCCGCTTAAAAGATGCGCCCGAACTTCCGTTCTCGCTTCAGCGCAGCTACCACCAGCCCAAAACACGCCGGAATTAAGCCTCCCAAAGCCCCCTGGTAGTGGGTCAGTTTGAATCAACAAGAACTATCAAACTACATCAAATTATAGCAAGATATGGCCAATTGGTATAAAAAGTAGTACAAAGTGCCATAGCAGATGCTATACTTACTCTGTGGGCTTCTACAATGTCAATTAAAACCATCGAATCTCAAGTAAAACACCAATCTATACTTTTGGCAAAAGAACTGCCAAACCTCATTGCTTCTTCTTTGATGGTTGGCAAGTTTATTGCTTTCTTTAATGGTCAAACAGTCATTAAAGACACTCACGAAGAATGTTTTAAAGAAGCTGAAAAGTATTTCGGAAGCAGTGGCTTTGTTATTTCCGAAGTTACAGTGAAGAAGCTAATGGTTTCTTCGCTTGTAAAGTTTTAAATGCTGGCTGCTCGTACCCCGGATGGTCTCTATACTTTCCCGTTAACAATCGCATTTAAAGGCCCTATTAAAAAGCTCACAGGACTTGTTGATACCGGAAGCAATATATGTGTATGCACATATAAAATTCCTACCACTCTTAAAGCTAGAGCGACCAGCTTCGGTCCAATTTCAAGCGCTGTTTCTACTAAGACAGTCCAGGCATTTGGATATTCTTTAAATGTCGGATTTGATGGAAAATCTGTGATGACGCATGTATATCGCCTGCCGTTAAATATGCCCGGCATAGACTTTATTCTGGGAATGCCTATCCTCTCTAAGTGCAATACTACGATAAAAGCTGACTGTATGGAGATCGAGTGGATTTGAGGGTTGCTTCGTAGGTATTTCCAGTGTATAGTGTGTTTATGCCTAAGCGGTCAAGTAAGGAAAAAGACGAGAACGAAATAGCCCGCTCTATCCTAGAGCAGGTAACACAGTCCGCGTCAGATCACCCACAAAAAAATCCTGCTGCTGTAGCACTCGGGCGCCTTGGCGGCCTCAAGGGAGGCAATGCCCGAGCGGCTTCATTGTCCTCTGAAAAACGAAAATCCATTGCCAAGCGTGCTGCCAAAGCCCGCTGGTCAAAGAATCAAAGATAGAAAAAATCCTTGCACGAATGAATAAATCTATGTATACTGCATTTCGTGGAGGAATACAAAATGGATATGTTCAAATTGAGGTTAAAAATCGGTCTCAATGAATTCGAGGCCGAAGGTGATCGTGAAATTGTTCTGAAGCAAAAAGAGTGGTGGTTTGAGAAAGTACAAGTAGCGCCTGCCGTAGTAGTTCCCCTGAAAACTGGTGTGTTTTCTCCTACATCAAAAAAACATTCTTCCGATGACGCACCTGCGGTTCCTTCTGAATTAGATCGTGTTCTGTCTGTTCAGAAAGGAAAGGTTGTATTGCAGGCAAAATTACCCGGAGACGGAAAAGAGGGCGATATCATTCTGATGATTTTGCTTGGTTATAAAGAACTTCTGAATGTAGAGCCCGTTTCTGCGGTTGCTCTTGGAAAAAGCCTTCGT
Organism: Candidatus Omnitrophota bacterium; assembly: GCA_023248155.1. Taxonomy (GTDB): domain Bacteria; phylum Omnitrophota; class Gorgyraeia; order 1-14-0-20-64-10; family 1-14-0-20-64-10; genus JAHFFE01. The sequence continues at coordinate 91,497 of JAHFFE010000003.1, forward strand.
CTTTCTGGGGTAGGGATTTCGAGAGCGGATAAATATATTTCCGAATTAAATGAAAAGAAGTTTGTTCTAACATCTGGTTTTCGGGTTGGATCGAAACATACGCTCACTATACCCGGAATTGCTAAAGCTAAGGAATCCGTGAGGGAGATTATGGCTTTACTAGAATAAAAAACCGGGGAGTTCTAGCTCCCCGGCTAAACCTATAACATTGCACCCTGTGGAGGAATACAATGTTCGCCCTTTTATGGGCGGTTGGCTTCATTCATATTCTAGCTAGACCGCCACCATAAGTCAACGAGTAGCCTTTGGTTACCTCGGTAAAAAAATAAAAGGGGATAGCGGATTTGCTTTTCTACGGCTGACCGCTATCCCCACCCCGAGTGTAACTTGATTGAAATTTACCATAGCCGCCTAATCATTTACAAATGTTTTGTTTGACAATGCTTGAGCGGTCAAGTATAATACTAATATGAACAAGTTAACCACACAAAAACAAACTGCGATTCTTTCCGCTCTCATAGAGGGGAACTCCATTAGGGCTACTTGCCGAATGACTGGCGTAGCCAAAGGAACCGTTCTGTCTCTCTTAGGGCGTGTAGGGCTGGCGTGCGCCGAGTATCAGAACATAACTCTTAAGAACCTGAACTGTAAGCGGATTCAGTGCGACGAAATCTGGGCGTTCTGCTACGCAAAAGAAAAGAATGTGCCTAAGAAGCTACAGGGCAAGTTTGGCTACGGCGATATGTGGACTTGGACAGCATTGGACGCTGATAGCAAACTGATCGTCTCTTTCCTTGTAGGGAACCGAGACGCTTACACTGGTCGGATATTTATGCAGGACTTGGCTTCTCGATTATCCAACAAGGTTCAGTTGACTACGGACGGACACAGGGTTTATTTAGAAGCGGTCGAATATGCCTTCGGTGGGGATATTGATTACGCCCAGATAGTCAAGATTTACGGAACAGAACCCCAACCCCAGAATACACGCTATAGTCCTTCAAAGTGCTTGGGAACTCAGCAGATTAAAATTAACGGGGAACCTGATCTTCGGCATACCTCTACCAGCTATGTTGAACGGCAGAACCTAACTATGCGGATGAGTATGCGTCGGTTTACTCGGCTGACCAATGCTTTCTCAAAGAAGGCAGATAATTTGAAGCACGCCGTAGCCCTGCATTTCATGTATTATAACTTCTGCCGGATTCATCAGACCTTGAGGGTTACTCCGGCTATGGAAGCAGGCGTTACAAACCGAATGTGGGCGTTAGAGGACATTTTACGGCTTGCTAATTGAAATTGAACCACTACCAGCCCCCTCATTTCCTAGACGGCTGTCGTTCGTCATGATAAAATATTCTTTTTAACCCCGCTCAAGGAGTTTTCATGAATATCTGTGTCGTCGGCGCCGGACATGTGGGCCTGGTCACCGCGGTTGGATTCGCGGAAATGGGGCATTCCGTTATTTGTATGGATACGGACCCCAAGAAACTGGCTCTTCTACGGAAAGGCAAGCCCTGGTTTTTCGAGCCGGGACTGGCGCCTCTGCTGGTTAAAAATCTCAAGAAAAAACGGCTTTCATTCACCGATAAAATCGCCGATGGCGTGAAGAAATGTCCGATTTTGTTTATCGCGGTTGGTACGCCTCCGCTGGCCTCCGGCGAGGCCGATTTAACCGCCGTCGAAGATGTCGTGCGGCAAATTGCCGATTCGGCCACCGAATACCGGTTGATCGTTGAGAAATCAACCGTCCCGGTGGAAACCGGCCGCCGCGTCAAGCAGGTGCTGGGTCTGGCGATGCGCCGCAAAATACAGATCGACGTGGCCTCGAATCCAGAATTTTTACGCGAAGGATCAGGCGTGGAAGATTTCTTCCATCCGGAGCGGATCGTGATCGGCGTCGAAACAGCCCGTTCACGCCAGCTGCTGGAACAGTTGTACAAGCCATTTAAGGTTCCGCTGGTTGTGACCGATATCGCCAGCGCCGAATTAATCAAGCATTCCTCGAACGCCTTCCTTTCAATGAAAATCTCTTTTATTAACGCGGTCTCCGTTCTGTGCGATAAAGTGGGCGCTGATGTTTCCCGTGTGGCCGAAGGGATGGGGTACGATTCCCGCATCGGTAAATCATTTTTGAATGCCGGGGCCGGTTATGGCGGTTTCTGCTTTCCGAAAGACCTTGAAGCTTATATCCGGATCGCCGACAAACTCGGTTATGACTTTCAATTACTGAAGGCGGTCAAGCAGGTTAATGACGGCCAGCGCAAGATCGTGGTGCAAAAAATCGAACGTGAATTGTGGAACCTGAAGGGAAAAGTGATCGGCGTGCTGGGGTTGTCATTTAAGCCGGACACTGACGACCTTCGGTTTTCGCCGGCACTGGAAGTGATCGAGATGCTGCTGAAGGCGCAGGCCTCGGTGCGCGTCTATGATCCGGAATCGATGGCAGGCGCCCGCGCGATGCTGAAGAAAAGCGTTGCCTATGCCAAGGATGCGTACGCGGCCGCGCGCGACGCCGACTGTCTGGTACTGATGACTGAATGGGCGGAATTCAAAAAACTGGATTTTAAGAAACTGCGCGATTTAATGAAACAGCCGGTGCTGATGGATGCGCGCAACCTGTATGATCCGGACCGGGTGCGCCTGGCCGGATTACGCTATCTGGGCATGGGCCGCGGGGGCGACTCGAAATGAAAGGCGTTATTTTAGCCGGCGGTCTGGGTTCCCGCATGCGTCCGCTGACGCTGGTCACGAATAAACATCTGCTGCCGGTTTACAACCGGCCGATGATCTATTTCCCGATTCAGGCGCTGGCCGATGCCGGCATCGATGAAATTTTACTGGTAACCGGAGGCAACAGCGCCGGTGATTTTCTGCGATTGATTGGAAACGGCTCTCAGTTTGGATTAAAGCATATGAGTTACGCCTATCAGAAAGGCGAGGGCGGCATTGCCGAAGCGCTGGGGCTGGCCGAGCATTTCGCTGCCGGGGACCGGATTCTCGTCATGCTGGGCGATAATATCATTCAGGGCAATATCGGGCCGCATGTTCGTTCCTATCTGAAGCAGTCGTCTGGCGCAAAAATCCTATTAAAGAAAGTTTCGGATCCAGAACGGTTCGGCGTCGCGGTTCTTAAAGGCAAGAAGGTAATCGGGATTGAAGAAAAGCCGAAGAAACCGAAATCAAACTGCATCGTGACCGGCATCTACATGTATGACCAGCAGGTATTCCAGATTATTAAAACACTTAAGCCTTCAGGCCGCGGCGAGCTGGAAATTACGGACGTAAACAACGCCTATATCCGTATGGGACAGATGTCGTACGATGTTTTAAGCGGATTCTGGTCCGATTGCGGTACCTTCGAATCGCTGTTGAATGCCACGAACCTGGTTGCCCGCAGTGAAACCCGCAAGGGAAAACGCTCATGAAATTATTCGTCACCGGCGGCGCCGGATTTATCGGATCGAATTTCGTCCGCTGGATGCTGCGCCGCAATTCGGACCTTCAGATCGTCAACTTCGACAAACTGACCTATGCCGGCAATCTCGAGAACCTGCGCGAACTTGAGGGAAATGCCCGATACCGTTTTGTGCGCGGCGATGTCGCCAATGCCGCCGAAGTGGAAGAAGCGATGCGCGGCTGTGATGCCGCCGTTCATTTCGCGGCCGAAACGCATGTCGACCGATCGATCCGCGACGCGTTCGAATTTCTGCGCACGAATCTGCAGGGCACCTATGTCATGCTCGAAGCGGCGCGCAAACTGGGCATCAAACGCTATGTCCAGATTTCCACCGACGAAGTGTATGGTTCTCTGCCCGAAGGGGCCGCCGATGAGCAGGGACATATCCAGCCCAACAGCCCGTACGCCGCCAGCAAAGCCGGCGCCGATCATCTGGTCCGCTCGTACCATGTCACGTTTGGGCTTCCATGCCTGGTCGTGCGCGCCTCCAATAATTACGGGCCGTACCAGTTCCCAGAGAAATTTCTTCCACTATTGATCACCAATGCGATGGACAACCAGTCGCTGCCGATTTACGGCGATGGAAAATATGTGCGCGAATGGCTGTTTGTCGAAGATTTCTGCTCGGCGATCGAGCTTGTTTTGAGCAAGGGTACCGTTGGACAAATTTATAATGTCGGATCTGAAGTTCATAAAATAAATCTCGATGTTGTTCAGGCCGTCTTGAAGCGGATGGGCAAACCGGAAACGCTGGTACGGCATGTTCAGGATCGGCCCGGACATGACCGGCGCTATGCGATCGTTTCGAACAAGGTTCGCGCGCTCGGATGGAAACCCAGCTGCACTTTTGAAGAGGGACTCGATCGAACCATCGCCTGGTATCAGGCGAATGAAGCCTGGTGGCGGCCGTTAAAGCAGAAGGTTATGTCGGTCGCGTGAAAATTGTTTTGACCGGCTGTGCCGGAATGCTGGGGCGGCCGCTCGCAGAACTGCTCTCGGCAAAGGCGGAAGTGACTGGGATCGTCTTAACGATGCCGGAGGAAAAGCCGAAGGGCGTTTCTCGGTTGATCTCGGGGGATGTAGCCGATCCGGTCTGGGCCGATGAAATCCGCCGGATTAACCCGGACTGGGTGATTCATTCGGCCGCGATGACCGACGTGGACGGCTGTGAGAAAAATCCGGATGAAGCACTCCGGGTCAACGGTAAAGCCACGGAAAACTGGGCGAAGATCTGTCGTGATCTGGACAAGCCGCTGCTCTATGTGAGCACCGATTATGTTTTCGATGGATCGAAGCAGGGCGCTTATGAGGAAACAGACCCGACTCATCCGGTCAGCGCGTACGGAGCGTCGAAACTGGCTGGAGAAACCGCGGCGCTGGCGCTGGTACCCAAGGTGCTGGTGGCCCGGACCGCCTGGACCTACGGTGCCGGCGGAAAAAATTTTATCGATCAGATTCTGGCGCGCGCAACGCAAAATCTGGAACTGCGCGTGGTAGATGATCAAGTCGGATCACCGTCATATACGAATGATGTGGCTGATGGGATCGTCCGATTAATGGGCGCCTTTGAACAAAACGGTTTTTCGCCGGAAGCGCGCGGTGTTTATCATATTGTGAACAACGGTTCCTGTTCGCGCTGGGAACTGGCGGTAAAAATTCTGGAATTAACGGGGATCCGGATGCCCGTGCAGAAAATCGGATCGGCCGAGATTCAGCGGCCGGCGAAACGACCGGCAAACTCGGTATTATCGACCGAGCGGTTTAATCGCCTGACCGGGCAAGCGCTGCGGCCGTGGCAGGAAGCGCTTTACAGCTATTTACATAAGACAAGGAGGGTTGGAGCGTGCGTGTCTTAATTACAGGAATCACCGGGTTTGCCGGATCGCATTTGACCGAATTGCTGCTGAAGAAGGGCGGCATCGAAGTATACGGAATCCAGCGCTGGCGTTCAAAGACGGACAACATTGACCACTTGAAGGGAAAGATCCATCTGCTTGAATGCGATTTGCGCGATGCTTCTTCGGTTCTTCACGCGATCGAAAAGATCCGCCCCGAACGGATTTTTCATCTGGCCGCGCAATCGTTCGTTCCGGCTTCCTGGTCGGCGCCGGCTGAAACGCTTTCCACCAACCTGATCGGCCAGTTGAATATTTTCGAAGCGGTTCGTAAGGCCGGACTTTCGCCGCGTATCCAAATTGCCGGAAGTTCGGAAGAGTACGGCCTGGTGCTTCCCAACGAAGTTCCGATGACCGAAAACAATCCGCTGCGTCCGTTGAGCCCGTACGCGGTTTCCAAAGTAGCCCAGGATTTCCTGGGGTACCAGTACCATATGAGCTACAAAATATTTATCGTCCGCACTCGCGGATTCAATCATACCGGACCGCGGCGCGGCGATGTATTTGCCGAATCAAACTTCGCGATGCAGATCGCGCGCATTGAGGCCGGATTGCAGGAACCGATCATCCGCGTCGGCAACCTGGAAGCGCAGCGCGATTACACCGATGTGCGCGACATGGTCGAAGGCTATTGGCTTTCGCTGGAAAAGGGAACGGCCGGCGAAGTCTACAACATCGCCAGCGGAAAAACCTGGTCGATTCAGAAAACGCTGGATATGCTGCTCAGCCACAGCTCGATCAAGGTCAAGATTATGCAGGATCCCGAGCGGATGCGGCCGTCCGACGTACAGATTTTGCTGGGCGACAACACGAAATTCGTGCAGGCAACCGGATGGAAACCGAAAATTCCGTTTGAAACAACGCTGAAAGATCTGCTCGACTATTGGCGCGAAAAAACCAAGTCGTCGGCTGCTCATGCCGAGTCTGCTCGATAATTTAAACAAGAAAATCGCCGCCCGCAAAGCCCGGATTGCCGTCATCGGCCTGGGCTACGTGGGGCTGCCGCTGGCTGCGGCGTTTGCCTCAAAAGGATTTACGGTCTCCGGAATTGATCTCGATGAGGGGCGCGTTAAGCGCCTTCGCCGCAACGATTCGTACATTCCCGATCTCGATTCCGGTTTTTTAAAGACGCTTTCGGACTCCGGCCGTTTTTCCGCTTCGCAAAAACCAGACGCGCTGAAAGAAGCCGATGCCGTAATCATCTGCGTGCCAACGCCCGTAAAGCTCAACGTGAAAGGGGAGCGGCTCCCGGATCTGCACTGCCTTGAACAGGCAGCCGAACTGGTCGCCCGGAATTTTAAGCACGGCCAGCTGATTATTCTTGAAAGCACCACTTATCCGGGAACCACCGAAGAAATGATCCCGCCGCTGCTAAAAAAGAAGGGGCTGGTTCCGGACCGCGATTTTTTCCTGGCGTTCTCACCGGAGCGGATTGACCCGGGCAATCAGCGCTATTCGCTGGAGGCGATCCCGAAAATCGTCGGCGGCATTACGCCGAAATCGACCCAGCTGGCCGAAGCGCTCTACGCCACGATTGTTCCGAAGGTGATCGCGGTTTCCTCGAGTATGACCGCTGAAATGGTGAAACTGCTCGAAAACACATTTCGCATCGTCAATATCGGCCTGGCCAACGAATTCGCGCTGATCTGCCATAAAATGGGCGTCGATGTGTGGGAAGTGATCGAGGCGGCCAAATCAAAACCATTCGGTTTCATGGCGTTTTCACCCGGGCCCGGAATCGGCGGCCATTGCATTCCGTCCGATCCGCATTATCTGACCTGGCGCGCAAAGAAGGAAGGCGCAGAGACGCGCCTAATTGATATCGCGGCGCGCGTGAATGCTCAGATGCCGCAGGCGATTGTGACCCGGACCGCGGAGCTGCTGAGCCGCAAGAAAAAAATCCTGAAAAATTCATCCGTTCTTTTGCTGGGCATGGCCTACAAACGCGATGTCAATGACACGCGCGAATCACCGGCCATTGAAATCTTTGAAGGGCTGAAAAGCCGCGGCGCCCGCGTGGTTTATCATGATCCCTGGGTGGAGTCGGTCCGAATAGGTAAAGCCACGGTTCGTTCTGCGGTATTAACGCCGGCGCTGCTGAAAAAAAGCGATTGCGTGATTATCACGACCGATCATTCCGACATTGATTATGCGCTGGTGGCAAAATCGGCGCCGCTGATATTCGATACACGAAACGCGTACCGCGAATTTAAAAAGGTCCCGAAAAATGTCGTCCGCCTCTAAGACAATGCATGTGCCGTACATTGATCTGGGAATCCAGTACCGGAACCTGAAGTCCGAGATCGATCCGCTGATCGAAAAAATTCTTGCCAGCGGGTCGTACATTCTGGGCGAGCATGGCGCTGCGCTCGAAAAAGAATATGCCGCGTATCAGGGTGTCGCGCACGCCGTCGGCGTTGCCTCCGGAACCGACGCCATTGAGCTGGCGCTGCGCGCGGCCGGAATCGGAGCCGGCGATGAAGTGATCGTGCCTTCGTTTACCTTTGTGGCCACGGCCGAAGCGGTGATGCATGTGGGAGCCAGGCCGGTGTTTGTCGATATCGAGCCGGATACCTACGGCATTGATCCGGCGCAGACTGAAACCGCCGTAACGTCGAAAACTAAAGCGATTATTCCGGTTCATTTATATGGGCATCCCTGCACGATGGAGCCGATTCTTTCGCTGGCCAAATCAAAAGGATTACAGGTTATTGAAGACTGCGCGCAGGGGACCGGCGCTTCGATCGGAAACAAAAAGGTCGGTTCGCTGGGCCGGCTGGGGGCGTTCAGTTTTTTTCCGACGAAAAACCTGGGCGCCTGCGGCGACGCCGGCATCATCGTAACTGACCGGGCCGACGACGCCGAAAAACTGCGCTGGCTTCGCAATCACGGAAGCCCGAAAAAATATCAGCATGAAATTCTGGGGCGAAACAGCCGGCTCGATGAAATTCAGGCGGCGATCCTGCGCGTCAAGCTGAAGCACCTGGACCGCTGGAATCAGGAGCGTATTCGCGTCGCCGGTTGGTACGACAAAGCCTTCAAAGCGCTCCCTCCGGCTGTTCTCAAAAAATTAACGCTTCCGTCGACGCGGTCCGGCCTGTCGCATGTCTATCATATTTACGCGCTGTTAACGGCTCAGCGGGATGCGCTGTGGGAGCATTTGAAAACAAAAACAATTGATGCGGCAGTCCATTATCCGGAACCGTTGCACCGGCAGCCGGTGATGCGATCGATCGTTTCTGCGGGGCTTTCATTGCCGGTCAGCGAGCGTGTAGCGCGGGAAGTTCTTTCATTGCCTATTTATCCGGAGATGACGGAAGCGATGGTACTCTATGTCGTGGAGGCCATTCATGACTATTACCGGGCAGGGAATTAGCATGCGCGCTGTTGTTACCGGAGGGGCGGGGTTTATCGGGTCGCACCTTTGCACTCGGCTGCTGCGTGACGGCAATTCGGTCCTCTGTATCGATAATTTCCTGACAGGGCAGGAGGCCAATATAACGCCTCTGCGCGCCAACGCCCAATTTTCGTTCCTGAATCACGATGTCAGCGAGCCGATTTCCGTTGAGGGCCCGGTCGATCTCATTTTTCATCTGGCTTCCGCGGCCAGCCCGATCCATTACCAGAAATACCCCATTCAAACACTGAAAGTCGGTTCGCTCGGAACGCATCACGCGCTGGGTCTGGCTAAATCGAAAAAATCGGCGTTCTTCCTGGCTTCGACAAGTGAAGTGTATGGAGATCCTCTGGTCAATCCGCAGCCGGAAAGTTACTGGGGCAATGTGAACCCGGTCGGTCCGCGCGGCGTTTACGATGAAGCCAAGCGGTTCGCCGAAGCGATGACGATGGCTTATCACCGGGTTCATGGCGTTAACACGCATATCGCGCGCATTTTTAATACGTTCGGCCCGCGCATGCAGGAAGAGGATGGCCGCGTGGTGCCGGCTTTTATCACGCAGGCGCTTACGAACAAACCGCTGACGGTATTCGGCGACGGCAGTCAGACCCGTTCATTCTGCTATGTGGATGATCTGGTGGAGGGAATCCTGCGGCTGGTCAAGTCGGATGCGCATGATCCGGTGAACCTGGGTGTTCCGAGCGAGATGACTGTTCTTCAAATCGCGCAAAAGATCATTCAATTGACCGGATCAAAAAGCGTGATCGAATACCGGACGCTTCCAGTGGATGATCCTAAAGTACGCCGGCCGGATATCACGCGCGCGCGGCAGCTGCTGGGCTGGGAACCTACGCATCCGCTCGACGACAGTCTGCGCGCCACGATCGCCTACTTTAAGTCCCGCCTTTCGCGATGAGCCTTCTGGAAGAAATCATCCGGCCCGGCATCTGGATTCTTTTGGGAACGGCGCTGGTCAATGTCGCCAACTTGCTCTATCAGATTGGCATGGTCCGCTTTCTTTCTCCGGTACAATACGGCGAGCTCAACGCGCTGATGGCATTTCTTGTGGTGATCACCGTTCCGGCCTGCACCGCGCAAACTACCGTATCGCAGACTGTTTCGCAGCAACTCGCACAAAAAGATCTTTCGCGCATCCATCTGTTTATCCGAAAAATGCTGGCAACCTTCGGCTTATTTGGAATTGCCGGGTTTGCGGCGGTGGTTATTTTCCGGCATTCAATTGCCGATTTTCTGCAGCTGGATGATCCGGGTCTTATTTTACCCTGGGGAGCAGCGGCATTCTTCTTTTTGATTGCGCCGGTTGCGCTGGGATCGTTGCAGGGCCTACAGCAATTTTTCTCGTTCGGCGCCAATACGGCGCTGGGCGGAATTTTAAAATTAACACTGGGAATCGCGGCGGTCTGGATGGGGCGGGGTGTGTTGGGTGCCATGAATGCGTTTTGGATCGGCGCGCTGCTGACGCTGGCGATCGCGCTAATCCAGCTGAACGGCGCTTTGTATCGAATGAAGCCGGTGCCGTCCGAACGGCAAGAGAAAGGCTGGCTGCTGTTTTTCAGCGGGTGGATGGAAGAGGCAGTCGGCGTACTGCGCAGTTCGTGGCGCGTGCCGCACTACACGGCCTGGGCCGCGGCCGGAATTTTTTCGTACACCTGCCTGACCAACCTCGATGTCGTGCTGGCCAAACATTATCTGGAACCTCAGCAGGCCGGCTATTACGCCATTTCAGCAATGGTGGCGCGCATGGTGCTGTTTTTGCCGTCGGCATTTTCAATCATCTTTTTTCCGAAGGTGGCCTATGCCGCCGCGCGCGGGGAACCAACGCAGCCGCTGCTGACTAAAATTCTGACAATCACGGCATTGCTCAGCGGCGCCGGAGCTGCGCTGCTGTTTTTCATGCCGGCGCTGGGGCTGTCCATATTGACGGGTAAAGCACATTCGGATTGTTTGTCACTGGTACGGATTTTATCCGCGGGAATGCTCGGCATGGCATTGGCCAACGTGGGACTGGTGTATCTGCTGGGCGTTCAAAAAGTCCGCAAAATAATTCCTTATCTGATCGGAGCGGCCGCGCAGGCCGCCGGAATCGTCCTGTTTCATCAATCGGCGTTGTCGGTGGCTTGGGTGACTTCATCGATCGCATGGCTGCTGGCACTCTACGCATTCTGGGTGGCCCGCCGTGGATAAAGCGCTGGAGATTTCAATCGTAATGCCGGCCTACAATGAGGCCTCGCACATTATTCCCAGCATTCGCGAGACCGCCAAAACATTTGACGGATTCGGCTGGGATTATGAAATTATCACCGTCGACGACGGAAGCAGTGACGACACCTACAAACACTTGAATGAACTGGCCCGGGAAAACAAACGGATCGTTCCGGTTCATATTCCAAAAAATGCCGGCAAAGGCAACGCGCTTCGCCAGGGGTTTAAGTCGAGCACGAAAGGGGATCTGGTTGTTTTTCTTGATTGCGATCTGGATCTGCATCCGCGGCAAGTCGAGACGCTTGTGCAAATCATGAAACGGACCGGCGCCGATATTGTCATTGGCGCAAAGAGGCATCCCCGGTCAGTCGTAGAATATCCCTGGCACCGCCGTATCATCAGTTCCATCTATTTTTTTGTTGTTCAAATTTTATTTGGAATGCCTCTGCGAGATACGCAAACAGGGCTAAAACTGTTCCGCCGGGAAGTGCTCGAAAAAGTTCTGCCGAAACTGCTGGTCAAGCGGTGGGCATTTGATTTGGAACTGCTGGCGCTGGCCCATTATTATGAATACCGCATCGCGCACGCACCGGTGATCATTCAATCGCAGCGCGACCGAAGCCGGATTCCAATGACCGCAATGATTCATATGTGCATGGACACCGTAGCCGTTTTTTACCGCCTGAGAATCATGCGTTGGTACCAGAAACAGGACGATTTTCACGCCTGAAAATGGTAGAATAGTTTCATCATGAAGATCGCTGTTGCTTATGCCCCCATCGAGTCTCCCAAAGGAACCGCTCTGCTTTCGCAGAACCGGCAATTTCAGTATTTTAACGCGCCCACTTATATCTATCCGATGGTCCCGGCCTATGCGGCAACCCATTTAAAATCAAAAGGTTACGATGTGGTCTGGATGGATGCCATCGCGCAGCGCAAGACCTACGCGCAATTTTTGGAAGAGCTGGAGCATGAGAAGCCGGACCTGATCATGATGGAAACCAAAACGCCGGTGATCAAGAAGCATTGGAAGCAGATTACCGATCTGAAGGCTCGGTTTCCTGAGATGAAAATTGTGCTGGTGGGCGACCATGTGACCTGGAACCCCGAAGAAACGCTGCGCGCTTGTCCCGTTGATTACATCCTGACCGGCGGCGATTATGATTTTGCGATCGTAAATCTGGTGCGCGCGCTGGAAGGCCGCGAAGATATGGAAGGCGGCGTTTACTGGAAAGAAGGCGACCAGATAAAAAATTCCGGCGCGATGAAGCTGAAAACGCACAAGCTGGACGATCTGCCGATGGTCGACCGAGATCTGACGCAGTGGAAAAATTACGCCTATCATAACGGCAACTACAAATATTTTCCCGGAACTTACATGTACACCGGCCGCGACTGCTGGTGGAACCGCTGCACCTTCTGTGTATGGGATCACACGCTCTATCCGCAGGGGACTTTCCGCGCGCACTCTCCGGAACGGGCGCTCGATGAAGTCGGGCATTTAATCGAGAAGTACGGCGTTAAAGAAATCTTTGATGACTGCGGAACGCTGCCGATCGGCGCCTGGCTCAAGAAATTCTGCGAAGGAATGATCGAGCGGGGCTATCACAAGAAAGTCCGCTACGGGTGCAACATGCGCGTGAACGCATTGACGCAGGCGGAATACGACCTGATGGGCAAGGCGCGATTCCGGTTTATTCTCTACGGCATTGAATCGGGTAACCAGAAGACGCTGGATATGCTCGATAAGGGCTGCAAGGTTGAAGAGATCGAGCAGGGCCTTAAGATGGCCAAGCAGGCCGGACTTGAACCGCACATCACCGTGATGATGGGCTATCCGTGGGAAGATGCCGCCGATTCACAGCGGACCGTTGATCTGACGCACCGGCTTTTCCGGAAAGGGTATGTTGATACGCTGCAGGGAACGATCGTGGTTCCGTATCCGGGCACGCCGCTCTATAAATTATGCAAAGAGAAGGGCTGGCTGAAAACCGAGGATTGGGACCGGTACGATATGCGCGAATCGGTGATGCTCAATCCCGTGACGGACGAACAGATTCGCGCGTTCACGCAGGATCTTTACAAATCATTCATGAGTCCGCAGTTTATCAGCCGAAAATTAATGTCGATCCGTTCGCTGGATGACATGAAGTTCTTCGCAATCGCCGGAAAAAAATTCGCGGGACATTTGCTGGACTTCAAGAAGAAGCAGCCGGCTTACCTGGCCGATCAGTCCAGCAGCCATACGCCCGCGATGCCGGTATCGCAAACCGCCGCATAAACGAATCCGAATGCGGATAGTAATCTTTAACTGGCGGGATGTCCGCAATCCGCTGGCCGGCGGCGCCGAAGTGCTGATGCAGGAATCGGCGCGCCGCTGGATCGCAGAGGGGCATTCGGTTTCCTGGATCACCAGCCGTTTTCCCGGATCATCCGAACAGGAAACGATCGACGGCGTTCAGGTTTTTCGTACTGGAAATTCCCGCTCCGTCTACTGGAAAGCGGCCCGCCTGTTTAAACAAAAATTCGCCGGGCAATGCGACCTGGTCATCGATACCGTCAACACGCTTCCGTTTTTTACGCCCTGGTTTGTCAAAGAGCCAATCGTCATGCATTTCAACCAGCTGGCGCGCGAGGTCTGGTTTTACGAATGCCTCTGGCCGATGGCCGTGGTTGGGTTCATTCTGGAGCCGCTCTGGCTGAAAATCTACCGCAAGATTTATACGGTAACAATCTCGCGCAGTTCGCGGCTGGATCTGCTGCGGCTCGGATTTGATCGGGCACAGGTGCAATTGCTGCCGATGCCGACAAAACCGTATTCGGCTCCCACGACCGATGCGCGCGCCCAAACACCAACATTTATTTATCTGGGACGGCTGAAGCGATCCAAGCGGGTTCATCATGCCATTATTGCGTTTGCCCGCGTGCATGCCCGGATTCCGAATTCGCGGCTCTGGATCGTCGGCGACGGTGACCGCTCTTACCGGACTTACCTGAAAAAAATGGTTGAACGCCTGGACCTGGGCCCCTCAGTTACTTTTTTTGGCCAAGTGCCGGAACAGAAAAAAGAACGCCTGCTTCAGGAAGCCCACGCGCTCGTGGTTCCTTCGGTACGTGAAGGATGGGGAATCGTTGTTAATGAAGCCAACTCCAAGGGAACACCCGCTATTGTTTATCCGGTGCCGGGACTGGTCGATTCAATCGATAATCAGGTGACGGGACTGGTTTGTCGGGAACCGACTCCGCGCGCATTGGCCGATCAGATGATTGATATGGCGGAAAACAAGGCGCTCTGGAAACGCTTGAGTACGCCCGAGAATTTTTCGAGACCGGCTGTTTCATGGGATGACACGGCCCGGAGTTATCTGCAATTTCTCAAATACCGGATGGGCGAAAAGCCTGCGCCGGCCAGTTTCTCAAAATTGTCGATCGTCATTCCGGGCTGTCTTTGGAACGGAACGGTTCGAAGCGGAGTTCAGGAAGCAGCCCAGCTCGCGGATACGCTGCAGGGAAAGTATGAACTTCTGATCGTAGCCGATCTTTCCGATGACCGGCTGCAGTCTCTTCTGAAGCAGCGGGGAATTGCGGAAGATAAAATCCGACAGATCGCTCCGGATCGCTTCCTTGGAGAATCGTACTCGCTGGTATTGGCCGCGCGCAAGGCCTCGGGAGACATGCTGCTGTATGTAGACCCCAACGCGGATATCGCGACAGGCGAATTGCTCGGGTTGATTGAATCATGGAAAGAAACACCGACCGATCTGGTGGTCGCTTCACGGCGGCACAGTGAAGACTGGCGGCGGCGTCCCTGGTTGTGGCGATTTTTTTCCGATGCCTATCACTCGGCGGTTCGCCGGCTTTTTGGCGCGGAAATGGGCGATGTGCAGACCGGAATTAAACTGTTCCGCACCCCAATTCTCCGGCAGGTGCTGCAGCGGCTCGTGGTTAAGGAATACGCATTCGATATGGAGCTGCTGGCTGTTGCGCACCGGTCCGGATTTACAATCGCGGTTTGTCCGATCCGCGTACTGCAGGGAACGCCTCAGCGCCGGGCACATCTGCTGGATATGTTTCATCTGTTCATGGATACGCTTTCGATCTGGTACCGAATGTTCTGTTTGCGCTATTATGACCGGCCGATCATTGTCCTTCCGCCCAAGCGCACGGTTTCCATCGTAATTCCGTGCAAAGCGCCAACCCCTTACTTAACGGAATGTTTGCAGGCTTGCTCCGAACTGGATTATCCGAAAGAGTTAATTCAGATCATTGTGCTGACCGATGAACCGGCAACGCTTCCGTCTCCGCAGGCAGTTTGCGTTCCCAGCGGACCGGTCGGGCCGGGGAAGAAACGGGATATGGCGCTTGCGCATTGCACCGGAGAGATCGTGGCATTTATTGATGATGACACCATTCCGCGGTGGGACTGGCTGCGGAACGCCATGCGCTGGTTTGAAGACGAACGGATTGGAGCGGTAGGCGGTCCGGCGCCGACGCCGGCGACCGATTCTCTGCGCCGCGCCGCCAGCGGAGCGGTTTATTCATCCTGGCTGGTCGCAGGAACGCAAAGCTACCGCTATTTTCCGGCAGTCGGACGCTGGGTGGATGATTATCCTTCGTGTAATTTATTTATCCGAAAAGAAGTGCTGACGCAAGTGGGTGGATTCGATACGGCATTTTGGCCAGGGGAAGACACGATTCTCTGCGCCAAAATTACGCAGGATCTGAAAAAGAAAATCTGGTATGACCCGGACGCGGTGGTTTATCATCACCGCCGGGCGCTGTTCCGCGGCCACCTCTATCAGATCCAGAGGTACGCCGAGCACCGCGGTTATTTTGTGAAACGATACCCGGCGACCTCGCTGCGGGTTCCTTATTTTTTGCCGTCCTGTCTGGTCTTTTTCTTTATCTTTGGCGCTTTGCTCGCGGTGATGTTTCCGCCGTTAAGGATTACATACGCAGCGATCGTGCTGGCTTATCTGACACTCGTAATGCTCTGGGCCGCGCTAAGTCTGAATATCCGGATGGCCGCGCTGGTTTTTCTTGGAATTATTGCAAGCCATTGGGCCTATGGGATCTATTTTTTAAAAGGTCTTCTGTCAACATCTATGGCCGAGGAGTTTAAGCGTGAACCTGTCTAAGCAAAAAGCTGTTTTCTGGATAAGCCTCGGGATTATTTTGTTTTGGGGAATGATCGTTCTGACCTGGTTTAAGCCGGGCCATTTTATTATGGGGCCGGATCTTCATGTGCCGGTCGATATGCACCGGTGGCTGCGTCAATGCTGGGCATGGAACGACGAGTGGGGAACAGGCCAGGAATGGAGCGTCGGTTTTTCGAATCTGATTTTTTCGGCGGTCTCGGCCGCTGTTTCACTCATGACACCGTCGCTGCTGTTCGTTCAGCGAATGCTGTTTGTCTTCTGGTTCGTTCTCCCGGGGCTGACCTGTTTTGCGCTCGCAATGGAACTGGTTCCCGATCCGAAGAAGTGGGCGTTCCGTCTGGGCATGGTCAATTTTTACATGTTCAACTTGTACCTTCAGGCGCTGTGGGGAGGGAATGAGGCGGGACTGGGCGCCTACGCGGCGCTGCCGCTAATGATGATGCTTTATCTGCGAGGTTTGCGGACGCGCCGTCTTTTGTTCCACGCGCTTCTATTGGGTCCGACGTCGCTGCTGCTTTCATCGGCAAGCATGAATATCCCATTAATGGTGGTAGTCTTCATGGCCTGCGGAATTTTTATTCTGGTCTATATCATCCGCGAACAGGTTTACCGTTCTATCTCCGAAATTTTTAGGCTTCTGATCTACACCGCCGGCGCCGCATTGCTGATGCTTTTATGCAACACATTCTGGGCGCTTCCGCAGCTGCTCGTCAATACGACAAAAATCCAGGTGCCCGCCTATTCAACCAGCATGATGGCCGAGGCCAGGGGCTGGCTCTATGGAATGAGCAGCGATACAAGCCTGGCCAATATTTTCCGCATGCAGGGGGACTGGACCTGGTATCAGGGGTGGTACGAACCGTACCGCAATTATGCGGCGTTCTACCGGCACAATCCCTGGATGATCGCCTTAAGCTGGTTCATTCCGGCAATCGTTCTGGTCGGCGCTTTCGTCAGCCGTCAACGGCTGAAAGCGGCGTTCATACTTTTTGCGGTGCTCGGCGTGATTCTGGGAACCGGCGTCCATGCGCCATTTGAAGCAACCTATCTCTGGCTCGTCGATCATCTTCCGTTCTTCTGGGTTTTTCGCAGTCCCTGGTTTAAGTTCACGATTCTGACCTGCCTGGGCTATGCCTTTTTGTTTGGGGAAGGGGCCGAATATCTGGCCGGTCTCATCGGAAAAAACAGGCCGCGCCTGCTGATTTTTTCGTTCGGTGTATTGCTGGCCGCCAATATGCTGTACGCATTTCCGATCACTTTCGGAAAAATGCATCCCACGGCAGCCGAGCGGCTGAAACTAAAACCGGTTCATATCGCCATGCCCTCGTATGAATACGACCTGGCCCGCTGGGTGAACCAGCAACCCGGTTTTTTCAGAGTTCTTTTTATGCCGCTGCGAATGAATTCCACCTCGGTCTATCCGTGGGGTCTTTCCAGTACAGCACCGGCCGCTTATCCGTTTTTGCGGAAGCCGTTCCTGTTTGATAATTGGGGATCGGCCACCGATTTCGGAAACCGGCTGACGGGTCTTTTCTGCCGGGCCGTCTATGGACCACGATCGCTGGATGCCACGCGGATCGCTCAGATGATGGGGGCGCGTTATCTGATCCAGGAGAATGATTTCGATTACGATTATTACGAAGCAACCCCCAACTATCCGTTTTTCGGTGATACGCCCGAGTTTGTGCGGCAACGGCTGGCGCAGCAGAAAGGACTTCGACTGATCCAGTCATTCGGTCCGCTGGAAATTTATGAAATCGCATCTCCGCGGAACCGATTTGAGTCCGCCTCCAAAGCGGTTGCCGTGCTGGGACCGCTGGAAAGCATGGCCGATATCGCCGATACTGATCTTCTGCAGGAAGGAAAAGCGCTTATTTTTCTGAATGGCTTGGAAGGGGAGAAAGCGCTTGATGCGCTGGAGCGGCTCAATGAATTGGGAATGCTGGATTCCGTCGTTACCGTCGGCCTGCCCGACCCCGAACATCAGGCGCTGGCCAAAAAATGGTCGCAGAAAGCCTCGTCTGTTTTTGTTTTGCAAACCACTGAAGGTTTCAAGCCGCTGCTTGAAAAGAATCCGTCTGATCTGGTGCCGATTTCCGGAATCAGCGCGCGGTGGCTGGGCGGGCTTTCAGACGCTGAAGGGTTGGACAACGGAACGGGATGGAAGTGGGTGGAGACCAACCAGAAGGAATCGTTCGCGCATGTGGAACTGTTCAATGCGCTCGATCATCCGGTCCGCATCAATCTGGGGCTGAATATCCGCTCGTACCAGCGGATGCGGGATCTTTTTCTGTATATGAATGGGGAACTTTTCACGCCCGCACCGAGAATACTGGCCAATGATCCTCAGGAACTTTTGCTGTCGGAATATATTCTTCCGCCCGGAAAAACGAGCGTGCGGTTTTATACGCCGTATCAAACCGATCCGTATGGAAATCTTTCTGTCACCTTCGCCGTTCAGCCCGGTTCACTGCGGATCGGCCTGTTGACATACCAGGGCAGCGCCTGGATTCCCAACGCAGGATCGTATCAGGTGGTCGTGCAGGCGATTCCTATTCCGGAAACAGTCAGCGGTTCTTTGGAAATGCGCGTCGGTGATGATTCTGTCGTATTGCAGGCCGACCCGGAAAATAAGCGCTACGTCGCCAACGACCTTTCATTAAAAGAGGGGATTGTTCCGATTTCTCTCATGCAAAAAACCGTGGGAGGCCATTACAGGATCCGCTTCTTCCGCACAAGTTCCGCCGCCGGTCAGGCCGTTGAACCAATGCCGGTACTGAAGGAACTCAAATCGACCCCGGTCCATCATGAGGTTGCTTTTGAAAATCAGGCGCCGGCGATTTTCATTTTCCATGATTCCTATTTTCCGCTCTGGCAGGCGGCCGACAAAACCACCGGCGAAAAATACAGCCGTCATTTTATCGTCAACGGTTTTGCGAACGGATTTCTGGTCGAACGACCGGGAAAGCATCAGGTAGAGATTTCCTACCAGGTTCAGCAGCGGTTTGAGGTCGGGTGGCGCGTGGCGCTGGCGACAACAATTTTTTGTCTGATCGGCGCCTTGTTTCTAATAAAAAGGACAAATAAATAACGATGAACTGGCTGATCGGAATCGCCGTAACAGGATTAAGCTTCCTTCTGCAGGTAAGGCCGCGCCTGATCAAAAAAGCGTTTGGCGTTGATTCATGGCGGCATTTGGATGAAGCCGATTATATCCGCCGGTTCCGCCATCTTCCGCGCGGAATGGCGGAACGGTATTTAATCGATAAACCGTCTGATTATCCGCCGTTTTTGCGGATTGTTCTGGCGCTGGTCCCCAAAAAAATGCTGGAACAATTTGAGTGGATGGTTGCCCCGATCTTCGACGCGTGCCATATTCTGTTGTTATTCGGAGCCGTTTTGATCTGGACCGGGCGGGTGGAAATGGCTGTCTGCGCGCAGCTGACGTACGCGCTCAGTCCATTGGTGATCATGGAGAATTCCAATTTGACGACGCGCTCGTTCGCGTCGCTTCTGTTCACGCTGGGCTGGCTGCCGCTGATGCTTTATCGGGCCGGGCAGGGTACCGAATGGCTGGCCGCCGGTATTTTCTTTTTGGCTGTTCTTTTTCTGACGCACCGGCTGGCATTGCAGGCGCTCTTTTTTCTTTCGATTGCCTGGTCGATTTTTGAAAAAACCTGGTTCTTTGCCGGAGCCATTTCAACGGCGATTTTTGCGGCGATGATTTTCTCGGGCGGATTTTATCTGAAAGTGCTCTGGGGCCAGCTGACGATGCTGAACTATTGGAGAATCAACAGCAAGAACCGGTTTGCCCATCAGATCCGCGGCCTGCCGAAATCCAGCGAACAGGAACCGGATATTGTTTTTCGCATCTATCAGACAATTCGCAAAGCGCCGTTCCTCGCGATTATGGGAGCGAATCCATTTATGGTCTTTCTGCTGCCATGGCTTTTTCATCCGGAATGGCTTCATCAGGATCTATTTGGAATTCCGGCCATGGTATTGTCGCAATTTTTCTTCTGGGCCTGCGCGCTTTGGGTGATCGGTCTGATCATCCGGCAATGGGAACCGGTTCGTTTCATGGGAGAAGGGGAACGCTACCTGGAATATGCCTGTTTTCCAACAGCCGTTCTCACAGCTGTTTTACTGGCCAGACAATCGTCAGAACCCGGATTCCTGTTATGGATCGCGGCCTTCGCGGTTGTGGCGATCGCCGGCGGATTGATTCCGGGGATATTCCTGCAGCAACAGGTGATCGTTCAAGATACGGAACGTTCTGTAACGCCGGTGCTGCAAAAGGTTTTCGATGAATTGAATCGGATGCCGGACGAAGTCAGGATTTTCACCATTCCGCTTTATCTGGCCAGCGCCACGGTTCATTTCACGAAAGATCGTGTGAAGGTTTTGACGACCGACAGTTCGTATGCCCATTTGACTGATCTGAAAGATATTCTGCCCGTTTTAAAAATTCCTCTGTCCGAAGTAAGCCAACGGTACCGGTTGACCCATATGTTAATCAGTGAACGGTATGTAACGCTAAGCGAACTCGGACTTTCAGAAAAACAGCTGATCTTACGCTCAGGTCAGTTTTGTCTTCTCACGCTATGATTTCAAAACGGAAATTAGATTGGCTGGAGTTGGGACTGTTACTGATAATGTCCCTCATTCCGCTCATCTGGTTCCGCCACGGTGCATTTCTCGCCTCGGCCGATACGCTCTTGCCGCAAACGTGGGCAGACAATCTGGAGTTTCTCGGCCCCTGGAACCGCCACCTCGGTACCGGGACACTCTACATTTTTGACGGGGCCGCATTTTTATTTAATCTGCTTCCGGCGATAGTATTGCGGTTAGGAGGTTCTCTCTTGCAGGCGCAGGTGGTTGAATTCTGTTTCTGGTACGGCCTGGCCCTTTTCAGCATGAATGGAATGATGCGCCTGGTTTATCAGGGAGCTTATCCACGCCTGGCCCGGATTGCCGCCACTGTTTTTTATGCGTCCAACTTTTATGTGGCCCCGATCTGGACCGGATTCAATAAACCGAACATTGTTCTTTATGCTGTGTTTCCTCTTTTCCTGGCCGGCACTATTCGCATGCTGGAGGGCGAGGGGCGCCGGCTTTTCCTGCTCGTTTGCCTCGCGCTCTTTTCCATTCTTGCTTCTGCCGTAGGAACCAACACGCCGATTGTCGGCGTCGCCTGGGTCGGATTAGGCGTCACAACCGTCGTACTGCTGATTTCCAATTTGAGAGCAGGCAAGATTGCGTTATTCGGTAAAAATTTATTAAGCGTGGCACTATTGGTTGCAGCGATCGCCTGCCTGCACGCATTTTGGATTCTTCCGCAAATTTGGGGAGGATTGACCAGCGCGTCAACGCTTCCGCTGGAAGCGGCGAGGACTCAGTCGCTGGCCTGGCTGGACGGAATCAGCCGGATGACCAGTTTCTGGAATGTGCTCCGGATTCAGGGAGACTGGTCCTGGTACAGCGGCGTCGGAGATCCGTATGTGCTCTATGCGGCCCGCTATCTGCATAATCCATTCTGGATTATTTTAAGCTGGTCAATCGCAGGGTTGATGCTGACCGGTATTTGTACAGCCGGAAAAAGAAAAGGGGTTTTTCTGGCACTGCTGTTGTCCGGACTTTTCTTAAGTATGGGCACGCATCCGCCGACCGGCTGGATTTTCCGATGGGCAGTCATGCATTTGCCGGGTTTCTGGATGTTCCGAAGCGCTTGGTTCAAATTCATGCTGCTGACCTGCGTGGCCTACGCATTTTTTCTGGGGGCAGGAGTTGCCTGGGCCTGTCAGCGCTTTCAGCGCTATTCGGCGCGGCGGATCGGCCTGCTGGCGATTTTTCTGATCGCTCTCTACGGAGTTCCGGTCATTGCGGGAACCATGTTCCCAACCGCAAAAGACCGGGCAATACTGCCGCCGCTTCAATTCAAAACGCCTGCTTACGTGATACAAACAGCCGAATGGTTCAGAAACCGGCCCGATACCGAACGGGTTTTTGTGCTGCCCGGCACCGGTGTCGACACGACTCGGTGGGGGTATGCCGGTTTCTTCCCTTATATCCGTTATCTGACCAATCAGCCTTTTGTGTATGCATTTGAACCGGCGTTTCAGATGCTGTCGCAAGGAGGGCCTCATCCATCCATCTCAATGATTCTGGATATCCGGCAGGGATTCAATGTCTACGGCGGGGAACTTTCGCCGCGCATGGACCGGCTGCTGGCGCTTCTGGGCGTGCGCACCATTCTTCATGAAGGTGACTATCGTTACGAACAACTTCCTCAGCACGATACGCCCGAGCAGATGCGCGCCCGAATCCTTCGCCATCCGGCCATCACCGCTGTGAAACAATTCGGTCCCTGGGAACTTTATGCAGTCCCCGGAACGCTGCCGCACTGGTTCACAGCGAAACAGGCCGCCTGGATTTCCGGGGATTCCAGACAAACGCTTCAGCTCAGCCGTTCTGCATGGTTTGACCGTACAATTCTTTGCTGGGACCGCGATATTCCGGCCTCAATAAAAGAAACGCTTTTGAAAAACAATTTTATCCGGCGATCGGTTTTTCTGGAAGGCTCAGCAGCAGGTGAAACGATCCCGGAAGGATTCGATGGAGCAGTTTCCCTGATTTTCTCGACGGATAAATCATCCGATCCTGAAAATCTGGTGAGCCGCTGGCCGCCGCGTCTGGAGAAAAACGGAATCCGGTGGGAGTGGGCGGAAGGATCGAGCTGGCAGAAAAATTCCGATCCGGAATGGCGCTGGCTTGTTTCCGGAAATAATGAGTCGCTTGTCGTATGGAATCCGCATCCGTGGCCCGTGGCGGTGATGCTCTGCTGTGAAATCAAAACGGCCGGCGGGGTTCCCCGGACACTTTACTTTTTTATGAATGACAAAGCGATCACGCTGGACAAGGAAAACATATCGCAAACAATCCGGGTCGGCGAAACGATTCAAAAAGTTCTTATCCCGCGAATACCGCTTCAGCCCGGACGAAACGCAATACGGCTTGCAACCACCGAACCGTCAATCCGTCAGCCGGAGGCATTACCCGGAGAACCGCAGGAACTTTCGTTTGCATTCCGCGATATTCAATTGGGAGATCCGGTGATTGAGGCCGTCCAGCACCTGCCGCGCGAGGGCAATTACCGGCTGATTATTTACCCGCAATTTAACGGCGCGGTGTCCGACAGGGAAACCGTCTATTTTAAAAATATGCGAACCATCCGGCTGAACGGGCAGCCGGTTTCGTGCACGCTTAAGCAGGATGATTTTAAGTTGCGCTACTGGGAATCCGGTGCCATCGCACTTCCAAAAGGACCGCTCACAATAGAGATCGGTCCCTATATGGGAGAGCATTATTTATTTGAAATCACCGACGAAGCCGGTCCGGCAGGCGGCGAACTTGGCAGCGTCAAAGTAAAAAGAGAATCACCGGCATCCTATCGGGCATCGATTGAATTGACGGCGCCCAAGATTTTAGTGTTTAATGAATCGTTCAATCCCGGCTGGACGGCCAGCCGCATCGCGCCGGACGGGACCCGCTCGGCCGTCGGGGACCATTTCAAGGCAAATGGTTTCGCAAACGCCTGGGTTATTCCCGAGGGGACTTACACACTCCATCTGGAATTCGCTCCAAAACGATGGTGGAAACTGGGGCAACAGATCTCTCTTGTAACCGCCGCGGGACTGTTGCTTCTTCTCGCGGGACTGCTTTTACTGCGGAGGATTTAGCATGAAGCGTTTTATCTTGGGCGGGCTGTTCCTGATCGCAATACTGTTATCGGTCCAGGCAGCCGCACGGATCGTGACTCCTGATTTTTCGCCGTCGGACAAACGGATTGATCTTTCCCGTGAATCGGATACCGCTCTGCTGGGATCCGACTGGGATATTCGTCCCGTTCCAAAATGGCGCGGCGTCGTGGAAGTCTTTGACCGCGGAAGCCCTGCCGTTATTCCAATTGAACTGCCTTCGGCAAATTCCTGGATGTTCCGTTTCAAACTCCTTTTCCTTAAACCGGACGCCAAAGTCCGTGTTTCTTTTAACGGAGAACCTCTGGGAACCTGGGAACCCAAACAGGTCGGGCAGGCTGAGAAATTCCAGGTTTTATTGCCTGCAACAGCGGTCAAGCCAGGGATTAATCAGATTGAGTTCACGCCGGCTGGAACTCCGGCTTCGGTGATTTATGAACAGGTCCGCCTGCTCAATTTCCGGTCAAAACTATGGAAACATCATCTCTATCTGATTCCCGCGTCCGAGCAAAGCAAGCCGGGGTTCCGGCCGGTTGTTTTCGCCGGTATTTTTGCGGCTGCCGCGCTGGGCGCTCTACTGCTCTGGTTTTTAACGGCGGGACTGGTCAGCATCATCGGCGCGTGGCAATTTTCCGGTGTCTTTGTAAAGCAATCGGCCGGATGGGTATTCGTCGCCGCCGTCGCTGCGACTCTCGGATATCTGCCGATTCTGAGCTCCTATCAATTGATTGGATCAGCGCTGGGTTACTGGGCAATGATTACACTGATCTGGATCACAGCACAATTGCCGTTTTTTCTGGCGGCTGTCCTGCGTCGTATCAGCCAAATCATTCTAACGGGAAGCCAGCTCATTGATGCCTACGGACCCGAAGGCCTGAATGCGCTTCAGCGGCTCGGGCGAATGATTTTCTGGTTTTTGAAACTGCTGCTCATTCTGATTTACCATCTGATTTACCGCTTGCTCGTTCAAATCGTTCGCCTGTTCATTTGGGTTGTCCGCTGGATATGGAGAAACCAGCACCCATTCGGATATCTGAAGATGGCCGGCATTTTTCTCGCGGTTGCGCTGATCAGCCCCATCTTTAAATGGACTGCTTTTCATGACTCGATGTCGCACGCGGCAGGGGTCTGTGTGCTGATTGCCATGACCAAGGAAGCCCTTCGGTCGCTGAAAGCAGATTCCTCGGACAATCCGTCCGCGGTTCAATGAAATCTTCCACCGGACAATACTTTATAACGCTCGACCATGTCAGGGCTTTGGCGCTCTTCATGGTATTTGCATGGCATTTTACGCATGGCGGCCATGGTTCACCGGTGCCCTATAGTTATACGCCCTCTCTATTTCCGCTTGCGCTGCTCGATGAAGGCTATACGGGCGTCTCTCTTTTTATGACACTCAGCGGTTATCTATTCGCCAAACTTCTGGATGGCAAGCAGATTAAATACGGCGCGTTCCTCTGGAATCGGGCGATTCGCCTGCTGCCGCTGTTGATCGTCGTTATTATAATGAAGGGTATTTTTTTGTTTCTAAAAGGGGAGAGCATCGCTTCCTACGTCGTATCGATCGGAACGGGAATCATCTTGCCCACGCTTCCGAATGGGGGATGGAGTATCACCACTGAATTTCATTACTATCTGTTATTGCCGATCTTCCTTTGGATGGTCAGAAAATCCCGCTTCTTGCCGCTCGCTCTGATTGGCGCTGCGATGGCAGTCCGGTTCGCCATCTTTCACTGGCACGGGGAAGTGCAAACGTTCGCTTACTGGACAATCGCCGGCCGGATCGACCAGTTCGCGCTGGGAATGCTGGTCTTTCAATTCCGATCTTTTTTTTCGCGGCGCCATCTTTTGGCGATCGCCACGCTCTCTCTGTTTTTTGTATTTTACGGGTGGTTCGATCGGCAGGGTGGTTTCTATCATCATCCTTCGTATCCGTCAACCAGCCCAATCTGGGTTTTTTTGCTGACGCTGGAAGGACTTGCCTACGCGATAGCGATTGCCTGGTATGACAGCTCTTTTACGCCTTCCTCCGATGGTATTTCCGGTTTTATCGCCAAGATCGGGACGTATACCTACTCGCTCTACCTTCTGCATTTCTTCGTGGTGTTCGACATGGCGAGATTTGTGCACCGGCATATTATGGATATTTCCAACTTCTATTGGGCGGTCGCCTGGTCGGCCGTTTGCTTTATTCTGATTATGCCGCTGGGATATCTCAGCTTCCGTTTTATCGAATCACCGTTTTTCAAATTAAGAACCTCTTATGTCGTCAAATAAAGTCAGCTGTATTCTTTGCGGCGGCAATAATTTCGAAAGAGTGCTGGCCATTTCCAAACCGGACGATCCGTTTCTGCGCGTTTTAACTCCGGATGGAAACGCCTGGATTGCGCGCTGCACCGGATGCGGCCTGAAAAGAACCGATCCATTTCCTGAAACTGCGAAAATTCCTCTCTTTTATCCTGAAGAAAGCTATCCGTGCTACCGCGAAGATAAAAACTCCGGACAGTTCAAGCGGACCATCCAGCGCTGGGTAGTTCGCTCAGCGGCGCCGGCCGGCTGGAATCCTTTCAACTGGCTGCGGAAACTTCTGCTGTTGCCGGTACGCCGGCGGGTGGGCGGTGTTCCAAAAACCAGATTGCAGGAACCCGTACTCGATGCCGGCTGCGGCGACGGCACTTTTCTGGATCTGCTTAAAGAGGCTGGCTGGAAGGTTGAAGGCTTTGAGATGAGCCCTAAAGCGGCGGAAGCGGCCCGACAACGCGGGTTACCGGTACAAACAGGAACGATTGAATCAATCCAATTCCCGGAGGGACGGTTTGCCGCCGTTCGGTTTTGGCACGTAGTCGAACATCTGCCCAATCCGGGTGCGGCGCTTGAAAAAGCAAAGCGCTGGATCCGGCCGGGCGGGGAACTGATCCTCGGAATTCCGAATGCCAACTCATTTTATGCCCGCCTTTTCGGTGCCCGCTGGAGCGCATGGGAACTCCCCCGGCATCTCTACCATTTTACTCCGGAAACAATCCGGCGCCTGCTTGAAAAAAACGGTTTTCATTCCATCCGGGTGATCCATTGTTCGGTCGGAACCGGCGTCTCGAGCCTCGGAGAAAAAGAAAGCCGTATCCTTCCTCTAAGGGTATTGGGACTTGCCGCCGATTTTTTCTTGGACCTTCTGGGCCAGGGCGATTCATTGGAAGTCCGTGCAGTTCGACTAAATGACAAGGGGAATACCCGAACATGAAGCTCTCAGTGATTGTACCCGTTTACAATGAACGTAAAACCATACTGACGGCAATTTCTCGGATCAAAAAAACCCCGTTCGAGAAGGAAATTATCATTGTCGATGATGCTTCGACGGACGGAACCTACGAACAGCTGGAAACCTTGTCGTCGGACTCCGAGGTAGTCATCCTTCGCCATCCGCGAAACAGGGGAAAGGGCGCGGCGCTTCAAACAGGTTTCGCCAAGGCAACCGGAGAGATTATCATCACGCAGGATGCGGACCTGGAGTATTGGCCTGAGGATTATCTGACGCTGATCGACTTGATAGACAGAGATGCGGCCGATGTTGTCTACGGATCGCGATTTATCGGCCGGCACAGGGTATTTCTGTTTACGCACCGGATGGGCAATTTTTTCCTGAATATGCTGGCAAATATTTTATTCAACACGACGCTGACCGATCTTGAAACTGGATTAAAAGCCTTCCGCCGGGAAGTGCTGACGGGTTTCAATCTTAAATCAAACGATTTCAGCATTGAAGTTGAGCTGACTGCTAAGGTCTGCCGGGGCGGTTATCGCCTGTACGAAGTTCCCATTCTCTATACAGGCCGAACTTACGCTGAAGGCAAGAAGCTGACCTGGCGTGACGGATTTCCGGCTCTCTGGGCGTTATTTCGATTCCGTTTTTGCGATTAACGGATCACCCAAAAACTGACTTTCAAGAGCCGTTTTAATGGGTTATACTCAATCTTTAACCCAGAGGCTGACTTCCCCCATGTTCATCTTAGGAATTCATACCGGACACAACGCGACCGTCGCTTTGATGACAGACGGCACGATAATTGCCTGCGCCAGCGAGGAGCGTTTTACCGGGAAAAAAAACTATCAGGGGTATCCCGCCAAGTCGATCGAATGGGTTTTGCGCTTCGGAAACATTTCTTCCGCAGATCTGGATGAAGTAGCGCTGATCGGCTCTTTCGGCGCTCCGGTCTACGTTGGAGAAGAACCGCGCGAAAAACCGGTATTGATCCGTCTGATGGCTCTGCTCTGGAAACCGGCCGGGTGGGTCCGCAAAAGTTTTGATTCGCTGGCTTACCGGTTTTCCGGCATTCGTCCGATCGGGCTCTGGTTCTACAACCTCTCCACCGATATCGTCGGAACCGTCGTCGCTGCCCAGGAACGCAAGGATATCGCCCAGAAACTGGGAATTTCTCAAGACCGCGTAAAACTGTATGAGCATCACTCCTGCCACGCCTATACGGCCGCCTGGGCCTCGCCTTATTCGGGACAGGACCAGCTGGTTCTCACGCTCGATGGTGAGGGCGATAAGTTGTGCGCGACCGTGAATGTTTTTCGCAATGGCCGGCTGGACCGCATCTCATCGACGCCGCTGGGAAATTCGATCGGCCAGGTTTACCGGAATTTGACCCGGTACCTGGGCATGAAAGAGGGCGAACATGAATACAAGGTCATGGGCCTGGCCCCTTACGCGAAGCCGGAGAATGTCGACCGCGTTTACAAGAAAATTGAGAAATTAGTCTGGCTTGACCCGAAGAACCCTCTCAAGCACCGGGGACTGATTGATACTCACCAGTCGTACCGATTTATGCGCGAGAAACTGGAACGATGCCGCTTTGACGATATCGCCGGTGCGTTTCAACGGCTGGTCGAGGAACTGCTTTGCGCCTGGGTGAAAGAAGCGGTGCGCCACACCGGCATTCGAACGCTCGCCGTAAGCGGCGGCGTATTCATGAATGTGAAGGCCAATCAGAAAATCGCGGAATTGCCCGAGGTCGACCGCCTTTTCGCGACACCGACCTGCGGCGACGAATCCAACCAGATCGGCGCGGGATATCAGGCCTATCTTGGATTGTGCCGGCAGCGGGGAATTCATCCTGAAATACCGCCGTTCGACACGCTCTACTGGGGCCCGGAATTTACCGATCAGGAAATAGCGGATTTTCTGGAGAAAGGAAACTATTCCCGGCGCTATCATGTTGAGCATGTTCCGGAAATCGAACAGCGAATGGCGCAGATACTGGCAAAAGGCGGCGTGCTTGCCCGTCTATCGGGGCGAATGGAGTGGGGAGCCCGCTCTCTCGGGAACCGTTCGATTCTGGCACATCCGTCGGACCCCGACACGATCCGCATCATCAACGAATATATCAAGAACCGGGACTTCTGGATGCCGTTCGCGCCGTCGATACTCGCGGAACGGGCGGCCGATTATGTGGTTAATCCAAAGGGGATTCCGGCGCGGTTCATGGCCGTTACATTCGATTCTACGCCGCTGGCGCGCCGCGAATTAAAAGCGGCAATGCATCCGTACGACTTTACGCTTCGCCCGCAGCTGGTCGACAGCCAAATGAATCCCGGTTATCACCGAATGATCCGGGAGTTTGAAAAACTGACCGGGATCGGAGCGGTACTCAACACCTCTTTTAATTTGCATGGGGAACCGGTGGTGCTCGGTCCGGCCGAAGCGTTGAAGGCATTTGAAGAGTCCGGATTACCCCATTTGGCCATGGGCCACTACCTTATTTCCAAAGCTCAGCCCAAGCTTTAATTGCTATAATAAAACAGATTCACAACGGAGGCAGACGATACGGAATGATGAATTTGGACGAGATGATGTTGAGTGTGCGAAGCAATGTACGGGCGGCCGCGCGGTGGCAAAATCACCACGAACTGGCCAAAGGATCTGTTGAGCAGAAGAAACGATTCTGCGCGCTGCGGAGCCAGTTCCGGTCCCGCCTTGAAGCGCTCGAAAAATTTGATATCAGCCACTATACAACGCCCAATTGGAAGAACTTTAACGAGAAAGTCCGCGCTGCGCTTTTTCCGGAACCTTCATTCGCGTTCCTGAGAAACCCAACCGTGATGTACACCATGTTCCTGAGCCGCGGCGGAACAGCCATGAAGACCGAGCTGGACTATCTTGAATCGAAACTGAAACCAGAAGAATTACAGCGGCTTCTCGCCGAAGACGGCACCGGCGCGCCGCTGCTGCTTAACAGCCGCTACCGGACTTCCCATAACACGATCCATCATCTGCATCACCTGATCCGGTTTCAGGAGCGAACCGGCCGCGCGCTGAACAGCATCTCCAGCGTAATCGAGTGGGGCGGCGGCTATGGAAATCTGGCCAAACTGTTCACGCGATTGGTGGGAAAACAGCGCACCTACACCATTATCGATACGCCTTTGTTCAGTTGTCTTCAGTGGCTCTATCTGTCCACGATTTTCGGAGAAGAGAACGTTAATTTGATCCAGAGCCCGCAGCAAACGATCCAGGAAGGGAAGATCAATCTGGTCCCGGTCTGCTTTATTCCTAATCTTTCGTTACAGGCAGAACTGTTTATTTCCACCTGGGCGCTGAACGAAAGCTCCGTTGCTTCGCAGGACGCCGTGACCCAGAGGAACTGGTTCGGAGCAAAGCATCTTCTGCTGGCTTATCTCGAAAACTACCCGGGACTTCCGGATTCGGAAAGAGTCGCCAAAGCGGCTGTGGCGCGCGGAGCTTCCATCGAAGACATTGAGTTCCTGCCAAAAAATCATTATGTCTTCTTATAGTCCGCCGGTATCGGTCATTATTCCGAACTACAACGGCCGCGCCTATCTGCAGGATTGCCTGGATTCGTTGTCGCACCAGACATGGCCTGATTTTGAAACGATCCTGCTGGATAACGGCTCGTCGGATGGCAGCGCCGAATGGATCAAGCAATCGTTCCCGCATTTAAAACTGATCGAGCTTTCGGAAAATCTCGGATTTGCCGGCGGATGCAATTATGCGGCAGCCCATGCCGGCGGAGAATGGCTCGTCTTTCTCAATAACGACACAATCGCCGACCCCCATTGGCTGAAAAATTTAATGACCGCCGTAACGGCGGATCCGAAATCAGGGGCGGGGACCAGCAAGATATTGCTGGTGAATGACCACGCGCGGCTCGATTCGATCGGATCGTATCTGACGGCCACCGGTTTTTTAAGCCATATCGGATTACTGGAAGCCGACCACGGCCAGTACGACACCATCGAAAAGATTTTCTCGCCGAAGGGCGTTGCATTTGCAATCCGAAAAGACCTTTTCCAAAAGCTCGACGGATTCGATCATCAGTATTTTGCTTACTTTGAAGAGACCGACCTTTTCTGGCGCGTCTGGCTGGCCGGCTATCAAATTATCTTTGCACCCAAATCAGTGATCTATCACAAGGTGGGCGGAACCGCGTTGTCGTTTCATTTTTCATTTGTCGACTACCACAGTTTCAAAAACCGGATTCGCACGATCCTGAAGAATGCGCAGGGAACCACGCTGCTCTGGATGCTGCCGTTTCATCTGGCCTGCTGCGCAGGCCTCGTGCTTGCCAATATGCTGCGCAGGGAACGCTGGCCGAACGCATGGGCCATTGTGCGCGCATTCGGCTGGAACATCCGCCATTTGCCGGAAACCTGGAAAGCCCGGCGCGCGATTCAAAAAAGCCGGCGAATCAGCGACCACGAATTATTTAAGAGCGCTCTGCATCCAATTCCGGTCCGTAATTTCTTTCAATACATGCACTGGATGATTTTTTCGCGCGAAAAACTACGCGCATCGATTCACTCAAAGCCGAATGAAGCGCCCCACGCGGTGGGTCATCTTTAAACATGGAAGCGCTCATTCCTTCGAGCGTGATTCTGACGGCGCATTTGCTGGTAACGGGGCCGGCGCAGGAACTACAGCATTTCCTGAAAGACCGGTGCAAAAAGATCGTGCTGATTACGCATCCGCTGCAGCCGTTTACGCCTGTGGGCGACCACCGATCGGTCTGTCAGGTAGTGCGGAACGGGACCGTGGAATCCGAGCGGTCGGTGGAACAATGGGCTTTACCGGCTTCGAATTGGGCCGAGTTGCTTTTTTTTGTCCGGCATTCGCTCTGGTCTTTTTCATGGTCGATTCGATACGGACGGGGAACCGAGCTTTTCGTCGGCATCAATCCACTTAACGCGTTCGTGGGTCTTTGCCTGAAACGGCTGGGCTGCGTTCAGCGCGTTGTTTATTACACGATTGATTATGTTCCGAACCGTTTTTCAAACAAGCAGTTGAACCGGTTTTATCATTGGATCGACCGGACCTGCGTGCGCGGCTGCGACCAGACATGGAATCTTTCTTCGCGAATGGTAACGGCCCGGGAATCGCGCGGTATTGGAGCCGAATTCCGAAACAAGCAGATCACTGTCCCGATCGGAACCGATCTGCGCGTTCAACCGCTGCCGGTCGAGCAGATTGACCGAAACGCGATCGTTTATTTCGGGGGACTGATGGAAAAGCAGGGAGTCCAGCTGGGAATCGAAGCGTTGGCGCTTCTGCGCCGTTCCGTGCCGCAGGCGCGCATGGTGGTAATCGGCGGAGGTTCGCCCGACCGGATGAACCGGTTAAAAGAAATGGCGCGGTCGCTGGGAGTCGCGGATCAGATAGAGTTTACGGGCGTGATTGAAGACCATAGCGAGGCGCTGGAACGGATTTCTCGCGGCGCAGTCGGTATCGCGCCCTACACGGATGATCCGGATAATTTTACGCAATACACCGACCCGGGAAAACCGAAGGCCTATCTGGCCGCCGGACTGCCGGTGGTAATGACCGGTGTACCGGAAGTCGCGCAGACAATCGCGCAGGCCGGGGCCGGATTTGTGGTTCCATACGATGCGCAGGCGCTGGCTGACAGCTTAAGCCGCCTGCTGACCGATGAACTTCTTTTTGTTTCCTGCAGACAGAAGGCGCGTCTGCTGGCCGAGCAATACGACTGGGAAAAACTTTTTAATAACGCGTTTGAGCGGAGGTAATTCATGGCATCCATTCTGGTAACAGGCGGCGCAGGTTTTCTGGGTTCGTTCATTTGCGAGAAATTGCTCGCAATGGGGCATCAGGTCGTCGCATACGATATGTCGAACGGCGAAAAGATTGAGCACTTAATCGACAAGCCGGGCTTCCGGTTCGTGCAGGATTCGATCCTGAACTTCAGCTCCATGGAACGGGAGATTGATCGCGCCGATATCGTGGTCCATTTCGCGGCAATCGCCGATCCGAAACGGTATGTGCAGGAACCGTTGGTGACGATGGAAATCGATCTGCAGGGCGCCTTGAATGTTTTCAAGCTGGCCTCGAAAAAGAAAGCGAAGGTCTGCTTTGCTTCCACCTCCGAGATCTACGGAAAGAATCCGGCGATCCCGTGGAAAGAAGATGCCGAACGGGTGCTGGGCTCAACGCATATCAACCGGTGGTGCTATGGAACCGCCAAGGCCGCCGCCGAGCATTACTGCTATGCCTACGCGCATCAGGAAGGGATGCCGTTCGTCATCTACCGGTTCTTTAATGTCTACGGCCCGCGGCTCGACGATCTCGGTTCCGGGCGCGTGCTTCCGATTTTCCTGAAGCAGTGTTTGCACGACGAACCGATTACGATCCACGGTGACGGTCTGCAGACGCGCACGCTGGTTTACATTGAGGATGCCGTCGACTGCGTGGTTCGCGCAATCTTTAACGAAAAAGCAGTGGGCCAGGCGTTTAATATCGGAACCTCGCAGGAATTGAGCATGAAAGATCTCGCCTTAAAATTAAAAGAGGTCGGCGGATTCAAATCGGAAATCGTTTATGTTCCGCACAAGGAAGTATTCGGCGCCAGTTACGAGGATGTGCCGCGGCGCGTTCCGGATGTTTCAAAAGCCAAAAAACTTCTGGGTTGGGAAGCAACAACGACGCTGGAAGAAGGTCTTAAAAAGACAATCGCTTACTACAAGGAACAAATCGCGAACCGATGATTGAAAAACTGGATTGGGATACGCGCCATTTCGGTGTCCCGATGGGGCGGTTCAATTGGTCTGAGACCGGTCAGCCGCATACGGAATCAGTAGCAGCCGCAACGCAGCAGGCAAAACAGCTGGGACTGAAACAGTTGATGGCGCGCGCACACCCATCCGAGATGGAAAAAATCCACGCATTGGAAGCCGGCGGTTTTCGTCTCGTGGATACGCTGGTTACATTAACGATTGATTTGCGTAAAAATCCGCCGCCGTCGGCGAAGGATTCTTCCGTGCGAACCGCTCGCGCACAGGACCTTCCTGGGTTGACGGCCCTGGCGAAAACAGCGTTCGCCGACCGCTCGATCTGGCTGGACCGGTTTCACGCCGATCCGAAAATCCCGGAAGGGAAAGCCGACGCGCTGTACGAAGAATGGGTCCGTAACTCCGTTGCTCCGGCTTCAGCCGCCGCGTCGATGGCAGACCAGACATTCGTTTCGGAAATCGACGGAAAAATTGCCGGTTTTCTAACCTGCGTCCGCGGTTCCGAAACCGTTTACGGAAAAGTATCGCTCAACGCGGTTGACTCATCATTTCGGAAGAGAGGCATCTACCGGGCGATGATTGACCATGCGCTGGCCTGGTTTCTGCGTGAAAAGAGCCCTCTGGTCTCCGTAAGAACCAGTATTTTCAGCCATGCCGTTCAGCGCGCCTGGATCCGCATCGGCGCTGTCCCGTCAGATGTCGAGCACACCTTTCACTGGTGGACCGACTGATTCGTGTGCGGCATTTGCGGAATCTTCGATCCCGATAAGATCAGCGACTCCTCAATTTCCTCTTTAATCCGGATGCGCGACCGGCTGCGCCTCCGCGGTCCCGATGATGAAGGGCTCTACCGCGATGAATCCGTCGCGCTGGGAATCCGCCGCTTAAGCGTGATTGATCTTAAAACCGGCCGTCAGCCGATTGCCAACGAAGATGACTCGGTCTGGGTGGTTCTCAACGGCGAAATCTACAATTACCGGGAACTGCGCCGCGATCTGGAACAAAAAGGCCACCGGTTCCGCACGCAGTCCGACACCGAAGTACTGGTCCATCTCTACGAAGAATCGGGAGAACGGTTGGTCGAATCGCTTCGCGGCATGTTCGCGTTTGCGCTTTGGGACAAACGCAAAAAAATGCTGATGCTGGCCCGCGACCGGTTCGGCATCAAACCTCTTTATTACGCGCAGCAGGGAAGCCGGCTGATTTTTTCTTCCGAATTGCGCTCGCTGCTGCAGCATCCTGAAATTTCCCGGGAAACCGATCCGGATGCCGTTGATCTTTATCTGACGACCGGCTATATTCCATCGCCGCTTTCAATCATCCGCGGAATTCAAAAAGTTCCGCCGGCAACGGTACTGACGGCCACCGCGCAAAAAATCGAACTTAAAAAATACTGGGCTCCCTCATTGCCGCAACCGGATCTGAAATTGGATATTCCGGAACTCCAACAGCAGTTGAGCCGGCATCTGGCCGATTCGGTTGCTCTGCATCTGCGCAGCGACGTTCCAGTCGGCGTATTGTTAAGCGGCGGACTCGATTCTTCGCTGATTCTTTCCGAAGTGGTGAAAGCATCCCAAAAACAGGTGACCGCGTTTACGATCGGCTTTGAAGAAGCCAGCTTCGACGAAACCGCGGCCGCCGCGCAGATTGCGCGCCATTTCGGGGTAGACCACCAGATTGAAACGATCGGAACCCGCGAACAGCTCGACCGCATTCCTGAAATCCTCGGCGCCTGCGATGAACCTTTGGCCGATTCGTCGGTAATCCCCACCTGGTTTTTAAGCCGGCTGGCCAAACGATCGGTCACCGTGGCGTTAAGCGGAGACGGCGGAGATGAGCTGTTCGGCGGATACCCCACCTATGCGGCACACCGGATCGCGCAGCGATTGGGTATTTTACCGCAACCGTTCTGGGCCGCGGCCCAATGGGCAGCGAACCGGCTGCCGGTATCGGATAAAAATTTCAGTTTTGATTTTATCGCCGGACAATTTTTACGCGGAGCGGGCCAGCCGCTGGTTCAGCGGCATTTCAGCTGGATGGGAATTTTTTCGGCGGACGAAAAAACAGCCTTAACAGGATCGGCGGGAGGGGCTTCAACCGCTTGGATTAAGAAACAATCGGAAGAGCTGGCCGCATTTACTTTATCCGATCCGGCAGATGCCGCCGCCGGGCTCGATCAAAAGACTTATCTGCCGGATGACTTGCTGTTTAAAACCGACCGGCTCAGCATGCAGCACAGCCTGGAGCTGCGCGTTCCGCTGCTGGATCATCCGCTGGCTGAATTTGCCGGGACCATTCCGTCCCTGTTAAAAATCCAGGGAAGTTCCACGAAAATTTTGTTTCGCAAACTATTGGAAGAACGCATTCCAGGTTCGATTGCGCGTCATCCAAAAAAAGGATTCGGAGCGCCGGTGGCTGCCTGGCTGCGCGGGCCGCTGAAAGAATGGTCGGCCGATACGCTGGAAACCGCGCTGCACTCCAATAAATACGGGTGGAACAAAACCTATGTGCGAACACTGCTGAAAGAACATGCGCAGGGCCGCCGCAACCATGCGCGGCGAATCTGGGCGCTGCTGGCGCTGGAGCAATGGCAATCATGAGTGACGCGCGCAACATCCAAAATGAGCAGGATCATTTCGATCAGGCTGCGCTTCGGTACCGATCTTCCTGGTGGGGGCAGAAAACGGCCGCGGGGCAGGTTCGTTTGCGCAAGCGGTATGCCCGGATTAATTCCGCGCTCGATCAAGCCGGCGCGAAAATAATTCTGGAGATCGGCTGCGGTTCCGGAATCCTGACCGAGGGAATCAGCCGGCCCGGGCGCCGGATATGGGCGCTCGATCTTTCGCAGGAGCTGCTGAGAATTGCGCGGGGGCGGCCGCTTTCCAATACGCTCTGGCTTCGTTCACTGGCCGACCGGCTGCCGTTTCCGGATCAATCATTCGACGCCGTCGTCGGAGACGGGATCCTGCACCACATTATTCCATTGGAGCCGGTGCTGGCTGACTTAAAGCGGGTTTTAAAACCATCCGGGTCCGGTTTCTTTTTCGAGCCGAACATGGCCAATCCGCAAATCTTCCTGGAACGAAAGATCGAGTGGATCCGGCGGCTGCATCAAACGCCGGATGAAACCGCTTTTTTACGAGGTTCCATTCGAGCTCGACTTTTGAGATACTGGAAGCAGGTATCCGTCGAGCCGTTTGACTTTTTACACCCGTCTATTCCTCAGCCGCTGATCGGCATCGCGGAATCGCTCGGCGGAACACTGGAGCATTGTCCGGGAGTCCGGGAATTGGCCGGTTCTCTTCAAATTCAATTTAAGGAATCACGATGAGTTCATTTTGGAAAGACAAGAAGGTGCTGGTGACCGGCGGTGCGGGGTTTATCGGAAGCTTCGCCACCGAACAACTGGTTGAGTCAGGCGCCCAGGTGACTGTGGTTTGCTACTCCGGAAAAGAAACGCCGGCCCGTCTTGCATCGGTAAAAGATTCCATTACGGTTTTGCATAAAGATTTACGGCGCAAAGAAGATTGCCGCGAGGCCCTCAAGGGAAACTCGATCGTGATCAACATGGCCGCGCGCGTCGCCGGTGTAGAATTTAACTCCAAGCATCCGGCCACGATGCTGATGGAAAACGCCGTCATGGACATGAACCTTCTGGAAGCGGCGCGTGAAACAGGCGTGGAACGGTTTGAGGTGGTCAGCTCCGCCTGTGTTTACCGCCGCAACTGCCTGATCCCGACACCGGAGAGCGAGGGGTTCATCGATCATCCGGAGCCGAGCAACTTCGGTTACGGATGGGCCAAGCGGATCGCTGAAGTGCAGGCGATGGCCTATGCCGAAGAGTATGGGATGAAAATCGGCATCGTCCGGCCCTACAATGCCTACGGTCCGCGCGATCATTTCGATCCGGCCATCTCCCATGTCATTGCCGCGCTGATCCGCCGTGTCTATGAGGGGGAAAATCCACTGAAAGTCTGGGGCAGCGGCGAGCAGACCCGAGCGTTTCTGTATGTTGAAGATTTCGCGCGCGGTGTTCTGGAAGGGGCCGAAAAATATCCGCAGGCCGATCCCGTCAATCTGGGAACCAGCGAAGAGGTGACTATCAAGGAACTGGTCCGGATGATCCTGGAGATTTCCGGGAAAAAACCGGAAGTGATTTTCGATACGACCAAGCCGGCCGGACAACCGCGCCGCAATTGCGACACGCGGAAGGCGGAAGAGAAGCTCGGCTTTAAACCCAAATTCTCTCTGCGCCAGGGACTCGAAAAAACAATCCGCTGGTACGAAAAGAACAAGGGTATCGCGTGACACGATTCCTGCGCCAGCATGGACTGAATCTCTTATTTATTCTGCTGATCGGAATGATCCCGCTGCTCTGGTTCGGGCGCGGGGAACTGATCACCGGCGGCGATGTCGTCTATCCGCTGGATCCGGCCGGGTGGGTCTCCTTCCGGACGCATATGTGGAATTACCGGGTCAACGCCGGATTCGCGGCAGCCGTGAACGCCACGACGCTGATCTTTCACAGAATCCAGGCTTTCTTTGTTGGTCTGGGCTGCTCCGTACCGTGGGCACAGCGGTGGAGTTACGTATTCTGGAATCTGGCGATCTGCAGTTCCATCTACAGCCTTCTTTGGGTCACGCGGCCGGCTAAATCATCGGGGCGGCTTTATCTGGCAATCGGCATTTTACTTTACGCATTTAATCCATTTCTGTTTAACAGCTGGGAATCGGGCAAGGCCTCGATCCTTTCGGCTTTTTTCGCATTTCCGGCGATCCTCACTATTTTAATCGGCATTTTTCAGCGGCAGTGGCGGGTTTTGCCGTCATTGGCCTGCGTGGTGCCGGTGGCCATCGTGGCCGCGAGCATTGGCGCCGATCCTCCGGTTTGTGCGCTGTTACTGCTGCTGGTGGCGATTTCGGTTCTTGTACTGGGCTGGCCCGGCAAAAACGAACCGAAACCGCTGCGGACGATATCACGCCTGATCTGGATTGGCATTTGGCTGATCGTTGTTTTACTGGCAGCCAGCAGTTCGTGGCTGATTCCTTACGGATGGGAATTGGCATTCAAAGCTAGCGCCTCAGCAGGATCCGGACTGGCCGTTTTTCAGATGGCCGACTGGCTGAAAGGGATCAGCACGCATACGAGCCTTTTTAATGTGTCCCGGCTTCAAGCCACCTGGGATTGGTACTACACCTGGAATAACGAACCGTACATTTCATACGCGGCACGTTATTTCAGCAATCCGTTTCTGATTGGCATCAGCATACTCTGGCCGTTACTGGCTTACGGCGCATTATTCGGCGTGCGCGACCGGGTCCTCTGGCTGTTCAGCATCCTGGCGCTGATCGGCACCTTCGGCGCGGCCGGCGCTCATCCGCCCAGCGGGGGAGTTTTCCTCTGGCTGGCCGATCATTGTCCCGGATTTTTCGTTTTTCGCAGTCCGTACTATAAATTCGGAATTTTGGTTCCGCTCGCGTACGCCGTTCTGGTTCCGCGCGGATGGGAATGGATCAGCGCGCGTATTCAAAAGCCATCGAAGAAAATCGTGGGAATCGCGCTGCTGCTGTGCAATCTGGTTTACGCCTATCCGTTATTCAGCGGCGAAATCGTCTATACGCACGAGAAACTGGCATCGATTCGGCTTAAAGTTCCCGGTTATATTTATCAGGTTAGTGACTGGCTCCAGCACGAAGCCGCTCCCGGGAAAATTTTATCGCTGCCGCAGGAAGGCGCCGACATGTATACCTGGCGATACGGCTCGCTGGCGCATCTGTTGACGCTGATCTCCGACCGGGCTGTTTTTCACGGGATCGCCGACAACGAACCGGGCGGAAAAATACGGAACCTCTGCGTGCAAGCCGTTTATCAGGGGTTGACGCCGTACGCGGCCCATATGCTCGACTGGCTTGGCGTCCGCTATCTGTTGATCCGAAAAGACAGCTGGTATGATTTCTACGGTGACACCGATTCTCCCGCATGGATCGCCGGGCAGCTTCAGCACCAGCAGGGAATAACTCCGGCGCGATCGATCGGTCCTTGGGAATTCTATACGGTAGAATCGCCCGCCCATAAACCGCTGATGATCCATTCGTCGTTGTCGGTCTGGTCCGGTTCCGCCGACGGGCTGTATGCCGCTTCGTATCCGGTCATCCGGCAATCACTGCAATCTCTTCTTTTAC
Source organism: Candidatus Omnitrophota bacterium (assembly GCA_023248155.1). Classification (GTDB taxonomy): domain Bacteria; phylum Omnitrophota; class Gorgyraeia; order 1-14-0-20-64-10; family 1-14-0-20-64-10; genus JAHFFE01. Next base: position 131,609 of record JAHFFE010000003.1, read on the forward strand.
TGAACCGTCCGGAAAACAAAACAATTGTTGAACAACTGAACGTTGGTTCTCCGGAATCACTGCGCTGGATTTTCTACTCCAGCAGTCCGGCCGACCTGGGCCTTGAGTTGGTTTCTTCCGGATTGCGCATCCCGTACGATTCAAAAAAACACCAGTGGGAATTTTCTATTAAAAATCCGGGGTATTACGAAATCTGGATCGTTCGTCCCGATGCGCCGGCCCGGCTCGATTTTTCAGCGCTGCTTCTGGATGAGCAGCAGCTGCTTCTGCCGGACGCCCATTCCGAATTCGCGAAAATTCCAAGTTTCTGCTGGATCCGCCTGACTCCCAAATATCTCATTCCGGGAAATCATCTGCTCCGGCCGCTGGAACCGACGTTAATGGATGAGATGCCGGGAATCGTGGCAGTGCCCCGGAACGACCTGCTGGAGTCGGTCCAGTTCTTCGCGAAATCAGTCGAAGCATCGCCGCATCCGTTAACCTATATTCAAAAAACAGAACCCTGCTTCGAGCGGCCGACACGGCCGATGGTTTCGGCCGTGGTCGCCCAGCCGTTCGGATTCGAACCGGGCGGTAAAACGATACAGGGGCATGGCAACGGATGGCAATGGCTTCATATCAACGCCGGATACCGCATCCATAATCAATCCAGCGAACCGGTCATTACCCATTTTCAGGCTGAAATCTTCGCGCCGCTGGATCGCACGCTGTATATGAATATGGACGGCCAGCTGATTAAACATTTCCGGTTAAAGGCAGGGACGGTGTTCCCGCTCATTTTTGACACGCTTTCGATTCCTCCCGGGGAACACAAGCTGACTTTTTATGTTTTGGAAGGCGGGTTTCTTCCTGACGGTATTTCGCCGGCCAATGCGACCGAAGCGGATTTGCTGACATTGGCGGTGCGCGCGCCCGGTTTCGATTCGGCCGATCTACAGGCCGATTTTCAAATCGGACGGAGCGGGGAGTACGCCGCTCATTTTTATCCGTTCCCTATTGCTGGAAATGGGCAGCTGGATCGCGGCAACCGGGTCGCCGATCTGGATGGGAAATCAATTTCTCTGAATTCAGAGGATGCCGCTTCTTCGGCATGGACCGCCGGACCGGTCCAACTGGAAAAAGGGGTCCATCAAATACGGATTCCGCAGCAGGGATCGGAACGCTACTGGATTATTCTTCAGGAACAGCTGCCGGAAAAGCTGCCGGCAATGGATGCATCGGCCTGGCAATCGGATGACCCGACTCGTTATCGGGCCGGTCCGCTTCCGGCCGATCCATCGATCCGCTTTCTGGTAACGCAGGATGGCTATGATCCTGCCTGGCGGGTAAAAATGATTCCGGAGGAAAGAGCGGGGACCGCGCTCTCCGATCATTTTGAAGCGAACGGCTATTCCAATGCCTGGATTATCGATCCGACAGAGGAACCGGCGCGGATTGAAGTCGATTATTTTCCGCAACAGTTATTCCGGATCGGAAGCGCGATTACAACGGCGGTCGCGGCCATTGCCATTTTTATCCTGCTGGCCGCGCTGGTGAAGAGGCCTCGATGACTTTAAATCGAATACGTATAACAGTGATTGCGCTCATTGGCTGGCTGCTGCTGCAATGGACTGTTTCGTTCACCTTTAATCCGCAAGAGTTCAGCCTTGATCTGAGTATGATATCCAACCAGTCTCATCTGAAAGAAAACTGGAAAATTATCCCATCGCTCGCTTTCAAGGGAGTTATGGATGTTTCTGTTTCGCAGGCCCCCGGCGCGATTGATTTTTCCTTAAAAGAAGCGGACACACAGTATGTCCGGATTAAGGCCCGCCTTTTGGATCCAAAACAGGAATTATCCATTTCCGTAAATGGACATCCTTGGAAAAATCTGCGCATCGGCCGAAAACCGGGCGTCCAGAAATGGTCGGGAACCGTTCCACCCGACATGCTCAACCAGGGCAAGAACCGGATTTTTTTTCAGTCGAGCACGCCGGCGCCGATCTTTATTGAAAAAGTCAGCATCCGGAATTATCGCTCCGATCCGGACATCTCCCGGTTCTTTATCGGGCTGGATCAGTCATTCCGCGGAAAACGATGGCTCTCCATCCAGTGGAATTCTTTTCCGTGGCTGCTGATATTGGCGCTGTTCCTTTGCGGCGTGGAACTCATTACAACCTACTTCTGGAACCATATTTACCGCGTACGAAAAGAAGTTTCGACCCAGCAAATTATCTGGACCGGGTTCATAGTACCGCTTTTCCTATTTTTTGTTTTTATCTGCATTTCCTCGTTTACGCCCTATCTGGTTCTTCTGACAATGCCGACCTACTGGATGATCTGGGGGGCAGGGATAGTCGCCGTTCATCTGATCTGCGCTTTGATAGGAATGATCCGCCGCTGGCTGGAACAGCTGGCTTTTTTCCTGGAGCAATCGTTCCTATCATCATCCAAGGTTTTTTCAAGCCGCCTCCATCGTTGGGCAGGATCGCTGCTTTTTCTCGGAAAATGGCTGTTTAAACGCCTTAAGCTGCTCGTTCAAAAAATCACACTCAATCCCCCGGGGGTCTACCGGATCTACGCGGGCAGTATGATTTTTGCCGCGGCCTGTCTGATTTTTCAGGCGCTTTTCTATCTTCTTCTGGTGGCTGATCCCGGAAAAATCGTGGACGCGCACGGAGCCTATCCGTTCCTGCGAAAAACCGCGGAAATGGTCGCCGACCTGGGAACGCTGCTGCTTCCGATTCTTGTTTTTACCAGTTTTCTCTCAAGAAATCGCCCTCAGTCCGATAAAAATTCGCTACAATAGAAGGCATGTCTTTAGACCTTTCGCTGATCATTCCCGTCTATAACGAGCGGGACAATCTGGAAAAACTGCTGGCCGAGCTTCAGTCTGCCCTTCAACCGACTGGATGGACTCATGAAATCATCCTGGTCGACGATGCCAGCACCGATGGAAGCACCGAACTGCTCAAAACACTGCAGAACCGTTATCCGGCACTGCGGCTGCTGCGGCTCATGCGGCACAGCGGCCAAACGCCGGCGCTGGCCGCCGGTTTCGATGCGGCGCGCGGGGAAGTGATCGTTACGATGGACGCCGATTTACAAAATGATCCGCGCGATATTCCGTTACTGGTGAACACGCTGCAGTCCGGCTACGATGTTGTCAGCGGCTGGAGAAAAGACCGCAAAGATTCCTGGCTGCGCTGTTTTATCTCGCGAATGGCCAATCGGATTTTGCGCCGCGCAACCGAGGTTGATCTGCACGATTTCGGGTGCAGTCTAAAAGCCTACCGCCGCTCGGTACTGCAGGGAATCGTTCCGTACGGGGAAATGCACCGGATTCTGCCGGCCTATCTGGCGGCGCTCGGATCACGAATTTCAGAGAAAGAAGTGCGCCACCGTCCGCGATTAAGCGGAAAATCAAAATACGGATTCGGCCGGACGCTGAAGGTGCCGTTTGATATCCTGGCCGTTTCGTTCTTGCTTCGCTATTCACGCACACCGATGCGCGCGTTGGGCGGTCTGGGGCTGTTGGGCCTGACCGGCGCCGCATTGATAACGCTCTATGTTACGGTGCGCGCGCTGTTCTGGGGAGGCATCTGGGTCAGCCCGCTGCTGTTCGTCTCCACCATCCTTGCGCTGTTTGGGTTGCAATGCATCGCTTTGGGAATGTTCGCGGAAATGCTGCTCTGGATGCAGGCTACCGATCCGAAAAACCGGACTTATTCAGCAGAAGAGCTAAAACATGCGTCGAATTGAATTGGGATTTTTGCAGATCAGCGATACGGCAAAAGCCAATGTGGCGGAAGCGCTCAATAACAACCGGCTTTCCACCGGAAAATTCATTCAGGAATTTGAGCGGCTGTTTGCCGCGGCGCATGGATGCAAGCATGCGATCTTCTGCAACAGCGGAACCAGCGCTCTGCAGATCGCATTAGCCGCGCTCAAAGAAAAATACAATTGGGCGGATGGCGATGAGGTCCTGGTGCCGGCGCTCACATTCATCGCCAGCAGCAACATCATTCTACAAAACAACCTGAAACCGGTTTTCGTCGACGCCGATCCGGTCTATTACAACATCGATCCGCTTCAAATTGAACGGCACATCACGCCGCGCACGCGCGCCATAATCCCGGTTCATCTGTTTGGACAGTCCTGCGACATGGATCCGATCCGCGCCATCGCCAAGAAACGGAATTTGAAGATCCTCGAGGATTCCTGTGAAACCATGTTCGCCCGTTATAAAAACGAATGGGTCGGTTCGATGGGGGACCTGGCCTGTTTTTCAACCTATGTCGCGCACCTGCTGGTGACCGGCGTAGGCGGCCTGGTCACCACCAATTCTGACGAGCTGGCGCTGATGTCGCGCAGCATCATGGCGCACGGCCGGGATTCCATTTATCTGACAATCGACGACGATGATAATTTGAAAGACAATCAGGCGCTGCGCCGCATCATCGAGCGCCGCTTCTCGTTCGTCCGCATGGGCTACAGTTTCCGGGGAACCGAGCTGGAAGGGGCGCTCGGTGTCGCCGCGATGCAAAGCAAAGACGCCATGATCGCGCGCCGCAGGGAAAACGGCCGGATCCTGACTGAAAAATTAAAGTCGTTGGAAGAGTACTTGCAGCTTCCCAAAATTCTTCCGGGAGCCGAGCATTCGTTTATGATGTTCCCGGTCGTGCTCAAGCCCGGCCTGGACCGCGGCGCTTTCCTGGATTATCTGGAAACCAACGGCATCGAAACCCGCTACCTGATGCCGCTGTTAAGCCAGCCTTACTACCGGGAGCGGTTCGGTCCGATCGAAAACGATTATCCGGCCGCCAAGCATTTGAGCGGGCAAGGTTTTTACATCGGCTGCCACCAGGGATTAAAAACCGAAGACCTCGATTACATCGCGCATGTCTTTGCCGAATATTTCAGGCATGCCAAACTTCCTGCCTAAAATCGGGACTCGCAAGTTTTTCGCAGGAATTCTTTTATTCATTTTCTTCCTGATTTTTTATGCGTTCTGGCTCTGGCCGCTGCCGATGGAAATGAGCCGCCGCATTTTGTATCTCACCAACCCCGGTGATGCGTTTAATTCCATATGGTCCACCTGGTGGTGGAAACATGCACATGAATTCGGCCAATCATTCTCCGATTGCCGCGTGGTTGGTTATCCGCTGGGCGTTCAACTTGGATTAAGCCCGGCGCAGCCGCTGCTGGAACCGTTTCTGCGCGGTTCGGCTTTTTTCCTTTCTGAAATCAGTGCGTACAATCTCTGGATTCTGCTGAGCGGCGCTCTCTCCGCGCTTTCGATGACCTGGCTGGCCTGGCTGCTGACGCGGGATCTGCCATCATCGGTGATTGCAGGGCTGGGGTTTCTCTGCGCGCCGTACCGGGCCGCCCATCTGCCGCAGATCGGACTGGCAGCGACTCATTGGATTCCGCTGACGCTGGCGACTTATTGGAATGTAACTCAATCCGTCCGGCCGGCACGATGGGGGATTGGTCTGGGCATCGCGCTGGCCTGCACAGCGCTCTCCAATTATTATTACGGTTATGTGGCCGGAATAGTGCTGCTGCTGGCGCTGGTTTCTGATGGACTGCTGCGGATGCGCGCAGAACCGGCCGCTTATAAAAGAACGGTGCGCGCGGCGGCAACGGGAATAGTTCTGGCGGTTGTCATCGTCGGCGCGTTCGTGGCAGCCGCTCCTCAGGGTCTTTCACAAATATCAAAAGGACTTGCCGGTTATGCCCAGAAAGATCTTTTTGTTTTCTCGGCCAAACCGTGGGACTATCTGCTGCCGCCGGCGAACCATCCCTGGCTGGGCCGGTGGACGGGGCCGTTTATCCAATCCCATTTATACGGAAGTAATCTGACCGAACAAACGCTCTATCTGGGCTGGACATTACTGTTCTGCGCAATAATTCTGTTGTGGCTGCGCGCACGCAATAAACTTCCGGCAGAGCAGCAGACTGCCGTCGCCTGGTTGTCGCTGATCGCGCTGGGAGGAATTCTCTGGTCATTTCCTCCGTTTATCCCCATCGGGCCATTCGAAGTGATCAACAACGAAATCATCTGCCGGTGGAAGTGGCCTTTTCCTTCTTATCTCATGCACCGGATTCTTCCGATGTTCCGCGTCTACAGCCGGTTCGGCATTATTCCGTTGATCGCGCTCTGCGCGCTGCTGGCCGTCGGGCTGGCTCAGCTTCGAAAAAAACAGGGGATGGTTCGCCGATGGGCTCTGCCCGCACTGGTCGCTCTCGTCATGCTGGCGGAATTCAGCCTTCGGTTAACTACGTTTGACGCATCGGCCGTTCCGCCGGTGTACGAATGGCTGAAAAACCGGCCGGAAACCGGAGCCATTGTGGAATATCCGTGGCGCGAATCAACCCATTATGAAAATTACCGCTACCAGTTTTTTCAGCGGATTCACCGCCGGCCGATGCTCAATGGCGGCTGGCCTGGTTCTATGTCGGATAAAATCAGAATTCAATGCCGCAACATTGAGGATCCTGCCGTCGTTCCGATTTTGGAAAAATGGGGCGCGCGGTTCATCATCGTTCACGCGGATGCGTATCGCTGGGACGAAGACATTCTGCCTTCTTCTTTTTCAGCGTTAGGGAAGTCATTCCCGATCAAGCCCAAACGGCTGCAGGAACAGCTCCCGCCGCCATCCAAAAACAGCAATCGCGCTCTGCGTTTAATCGCTGAATTTGGCGAGACCTGGGTTTACGAACCGGCTATCGAATGAGCGCCCATCCGCGCGTTTCACTCATTCTCGTTAATTACAACACCACCGACTGGCTTGCAAACTGCCTGGATTCATTAAAATCCGGACTGGATCTCCCGCATGAGATTTTCGTGGTCGATAACGCGTCAACCAACAGGGAAGCCATATCGGGCTTGATGGCTCTGCATCCAGAAGCCCGATTTATACAAAATGATTCCAACCGCGGATTCGCTGCGGCCAATAATCAGGCACTGCCGCTTTGTTCCGGAGACTGGATCTGGCTGCTTAACCCTGACACCAAAATCGGCGGCGGCTCATTACAACAATGGCTGGAACCGCTGGAACAGGATCCAAAGATCGGGATCGCCGGCAACACGCTCCGTTATCCGGAAGGGCATATCCAGGTGTCGTGTGGAAAAATGCCCGGACTGGTTTCGGAATTCTTTCAGAAAAATTTCTGGAATAAAAAAGAAGCGAGCCCGGCCGGCCGGCAATGGCTGGAACGCTATGCGCAAACCGGACGGGAGGTTGACTGGGTGCTGGGCGCCAGCCTGTTTATCCGCCGGAAAACATGTGAAACCATCGGCCCGCTCGACGAACAGTTTTTTATCTATTTTGAGGAAACCGACTGGTGCGCGCGCGCAAAAAAAGCGGGCTGGAGCGTGGTCTACCAACCGGGATTTACCGTGATCCATTGGCGCGAACGGGCCACTTCGCAGAAACCCCGGGAAATGGGGCAGGCCTACCGGAAAAGTCAGCTTCTTTTCTACCGGAAACATCACGGAATAATTCAGGCCGCCGGGCTTGCGCTCTATTTGCGCATTAAATATGGTTTCAAAAGGGCTCTTCCATGAAGCGAGTCGTGCTGGATGCCCGGATGATCGGCCATACCGGAATCGGCCGATACCTTCAATGTTTAATCCCTGAACTGGATGATCCGGCCTACCGGCTTGAACTTTTAGGCGATCCTGATCGATTGTCGGTGGTTGGGGGCGGGGACCGGAGAATCCTCCATCCTCTGTCGACACCGGTTTACGGGTTATCCGAATTGTGGAGCGTATCCAGCGCAGCGGCCGGAGCAGATCTCCTGCATTGCCCGCACTTTAATATTCCATTATCGATCCCGAAGAAAACGCGGCTCGTCGTTACAATACACGACCTGATTTATGTCAGGATCCCTGAATCGATGCCGTCGCCGGCGGGGCGATGGTATGTCCGAACCCAGCTGATGCGCGTCGCGCGCCGCGCCGATGAGATTATCGCGGTCTCCGAATTCACGAAAAACGATTTTTGTGATTATACCGGGTGCGATCCGTCCAAAGTAACCGTCGTCCACTCGGGGGTATCCGAAGAGCTGCGTCCGGTAACCGATCCGGCCTTAAGAGAAAACCAACGGCGCGCGCTGAATCTGCCGGCCCGCTATCTTCTCTGGGTCTCGGCCATCAAGCCGCATAAAGATCTGCCTCTCATGGCTGAAGCATTCCGCCGCATCCGAGAAAAAGATTCGCAACTGCACTGGGTCATCATTGGGAAGCCGGATAAACTGATGCAGACTTATTTTGAGCAGCTCTTAAAAGACCCCGCGCTGGCGCCGGCGATTCACTGGTTCCCAAGCGTTGAACCAGAAAAACTGCTCTGGTTTTATAATCTGGCGGAACTGTTCGTAACGCCTTCGCGGTACGAGGGGTTCGGTTTTCCTCCACTGGAGGCGATGGCCTGCGGCGTTCCGGTAGCGGCAGCAAAAACCGCATCACTTCCGGAAATTCTGGGTGAAGCGGCCGCCTGGTTTCCGCCGGGAAACATTGAAGCGCTCGTCGAAACCGTCTATAATGTTCTATCTGACCCGACCGTACGGCAACGGCTGATCGAGCGGGGAACAGAGCAAGCCCGGCGTTATTCCTGGAAACAAACCGGCCGGGCGACGCGACAAATCTATGAGCGATGGCTTTCCCGAGGTAGCGTTCGTCCATGACTGGCTGGTTACGATGCGCGGCGGAGAACAAGTTCTGGCGATTCTCCATCGCAACTGGCCGGATGCTCCCATTTACACACTTCTTTCCGACCGCAAACGACTGACATCGGGCCTGAAAAACGCCGATCTTCGGCATTCCTATCTGCAAAAAATTCCCGGACTCAGCCGGTTCCACCGATGGCTGCTTCCGTTTTATCCGGCGGCCGCTAAAAAACTCCAAATCAATACGGGGCCCTCCATTGTCATCAGCGTCAGCCATTCGTTCGCCAAGGGGGTTCCCAAACCGTACGGAACATTTCACCTTTGTTACTGCCTGACGCCGATGCGCTACGCCTGGCAGCATCCCGAACTTTATTTTCCAAAACCGCTGCAAATCCTCGGGATCTCAAATCGGTGGAGCCGGAAACTCAAGCAATGGGATCTGGAATCCAACCGGAATGTCGACCGGTTTGTGGCGATATCAACCGTCGTACAAAAACGGATTAAAGAATGGTACGGCAGGGAATCAGATCTGATTTATCCGCCGGTTCATACCGAACGATTTCTGCACGCGGAAAGAGCGCCTCAGGATTTCTATCTGGTGGTCAGCGCGCTGGTGCCGTACAAACGAGTCGATCTGGCGATAGCCGCCTGCAAGCGGCTGGGCAAGAAACTGGTGATTGCCGGCGACGGACCCTGCCGCAAGGCGCTGCAGATTCAGGCGCAGGGATCGGAAGTGGAATTCCTCGGTTATTGCCCGACGCAAACGCTCGAATCGCTCTACGCAAAAGCGAGGGCGCTGATCTATCCTCAGGAAGAAGATTTCGGAATCGCCTCCGTTGAAGCGCAAGCGGCCCGCTGTCCCGTCATAGCGTTCCGGGCGGGCGGAGCGTTGGATACCGTCATCGAAAACGAAACCGGCCTCTTTTTTGATTATCAGTCCGATGAATCGCTGATGGACGCCATGGAACGTTTCGAAAAGACAGCGTTCGATCCATGGGCGATCCGGCGCAACGCGTTCCGGTTTGATGAAAAAGTGTTTGAGCAATCGTTCCGGGAATTAGTCCGCAAAATCCGGGACGGGAGCCTGCGCTCCGATGTCGGATAGATTCCGCCGAACACCCGCCGCCCCGATTTTCCTGCTGATCGCTCTGGACACGGCCAGCATCGTCACCGGTGTATTGGCATCCTACTGGATCCGCTTTTTCAGCGGAAAAATTCCGCTGCTTCTGGCAGTTCCGCCGCTGGAATGGTACACGCGGGCGCTTGGCATTATCACCGGCGTATTTCTTCTGGCGCTGCATTCAGAACAACTGTACAACATGGACCGTCCGCGCAGCGCGTCCGAAGAATGCGGCGCTGTTTTCTGGGGCGTAACCAAGGCTGTTTTCGCGTTGATGGCGCTGACATTTTTGGCGCGCGAATTTTCTTACTCCCGCGCGACGCTGATTCTCGCCTGGGGGCTGATCACCGGATTCCTGATCATTGAACGGCTCTTGTTCGGAAGATTTTTTTCCGCCTGGAAAAATGCTCGGGGGCAAGTCCGCCGCGTTCTGCTGGTGGGACAAAATCCTGCCGCCGGGCGGATTCTGCAGCAGCTTCAAAACAACCCGCGCTGGGGATACCGTTTGATCGGCCGCGTTGAAACCGAATCGGCCAAGCCCGCTTCCGGAACAGGACTTCGTTCACTGGGCAGTTTAGCCCATATACCGGAAATACTGCAGCAGCATCAGGTCACCGATCTGCTGCTGCTTGACCCATTATTGCCGCGCGAACAGATCGGCTCGATCGTGCTGGCCTGCGAAAAAGAAATGGTTTCTTTCCGGATGCTTCCGGACATCATCGGCATGATGACAATCCCGCTGTCCGTTGAACAGTGGACCGGCCTTCCGCTGCTGGGAATCAAAATGCCTCCATTGGATGATCCCTGGAATCGTTTTCAAAAACGGGTAATGGACATCACCGTTTCATTGATCGCGCTGGTCATTTTACTGCCGTTGCTTATTCTGATCGCGCTGGCGGTCCGTTTCGAATCCAACGGACCGGTTTTTTACCGGCAGGAACGGCTCGGGCAGGACGGAAAAATATTCCGGATCCTAAAATTCCGGACCATGCGCGCCAATGCCGAAGCCGCGACCGGACCGGTCTGGGCCCAACAAAACGATCCGCGGCGCACGGCGCTGGGCGGATTTCTGCGCCGCACCAATCTGGATGAACTGCCTCAACTGTGGAATGTACTGTCGGGTGAAATGAGCCTGGTCGGACCCCGCCCCGAACGGCCGCATTTCGTGAATCAGTTCAAGGAAGAGATCCCGCGGTACATGGCGCGGCACCGGATCAAATCGGGTATCACGGGCTGGGCGCAAATTCACGGATTGCGCGGAGACACCTCGATTGAAGAGCGAACCCGGTACGATCTTTATTACGCGGAGCGCTGGTCTCTGACGCTTGATCTTCTCATTATGGCCCGTTCCCTCGGAGCGGTCAAAAATGCCTATTAAACAGGCGGAACGCTGGGCGGCACGTTGGTTTGAATTCTGCCTTTACTTGATCCTGATCGGAATCCCCGTCTCGCGCGCGCTCGTTGAAATCGGGTCGACGGGTGCTTTGGCCGGATGGATTTGGCTTGGATTCATCCGAAAAAACTGGGGGTTCCGGTCATCACCGGTCTTCTGGCCTCTGCTGGGCTATACGCTTTTTTCGGGACTTTCTTATTTCTGGAGCGGACACCGCGACGCGACGCTTTCATCCTGGGTAGGAAAAACAATTCAATATTCCGGACTTTATCTGGCTGCCTGGGGCGGACTGCGCGACTTAAAAACGATCCGGCGGCTGCTCTGGGCAACACTGGTCATCGCCGCGATCATCTGCGCGGACGGTCTCTATCAGATAGCGACCGGACATGATTTTTTTCTCGGTTACGGAGCCGGTCTGCTCGCGGAGGGCCGGCGAATGACGGCGACGCTGAAATATCCAAATGACCTGGGCGCTTATCTGGGTTTTGTTTTCTGGATCGGAGCCGGAATTCTGTGGGCCGACCTGCGCGCGAAACGAGTCCGTTGTCTGATGCTGTCATTGCTGTTGACCATCATCGCCGGTTGCGTGGTGCTGACCTATTCGCGATCGGCCTGGATGGGTTTGGGTGCCGCGCTGTTTTTCTTCACGCTTTTAAGCCGCAAGAAAAAAATGGCCTGGATCGCGGCGATCGGCCTGATGACGCTGGCCGCGCTGCTTCCGACCCGCTTCATGAACCGCGGTTCCGGTTTTTTTGACATTCACGCCGGTTCCTCTTCTGAGGAGCGCCTGCTGGTCTGGGATGCCACCTGGAAAATGATCCAGGACCGTCCCGTCGCCGGAAGCGGATTAAATACGTTCAACGCCGAATTTCGCAAATACAAACCGGAACAGGTCTGGGGAAATCCATACGTCCACAATTCCTATCTGCAGATGACGGCAGAGCAGGGGTTCATCGGGCTGATCCTTTTCCTATCGATCCTCGTCGGTTTTTTTTCATACGGCCTGGTGATCAATCCCGGACTCTCGATCGAAGGACGGCTGGCGCATGGCCTCTCGGCCGGACTGGTCGGTTATCTGGTCCATAGTTTCTTTGATTCAAATCTCTATATCCTTCCGCTGGCCGCGCTGTTCTGGACTTTTATGGGAATCACCAGCCGCCTGCACGCGCTGGCCGCCGTGAGCACCCGTCCGGAAAAATCATGAACCGGATCGCGGTGATCCGCACCGACCGGATCGGGGACCTGTTAATGACGATGCCGGCCGTCGGCGCGCTGCGCGCGCGATACCCGGACGCCGTCATTGATCTGATCGCGCTCAAGAACGCTGCGCCGCTGCTGACGGGCACTCCGGAGCTTCAAACCATTTATTCCTATGATCCGGACGAACAGCCTGAACTGTTCCAGATCATTCACTGGGCAGGCCGCCTGCGAGCGAACCGCTATGACGCAATCATTATTTTTAATCCTGCCCGGGTGTTCCACGCGGCGGCATTTCTTGCAGGGATTCCAATCCGCATTGGTTATTCGCGCAAGTGGGGATTTCTTCTCAATCGAACGATTGCCGATACCAAAGCATCGCGCCTTCTGCACGAATCGGAATACAATCTGGAACTGGTACAATTGCTGGATGCAAATGCAAAGATGGCGGATTTACGACTCTGGATTTCCATTGAAAACGCGGAAAGCGCGCGGCAATTGCTGAAAAACAACGGTGTTCCGGAAAAATCAAGACCGGTAGCAATTCATCCCTGGACCAGCAATCCGGTGAAAAGCTGGCCGATGGAATCGTTCATCCAGACAGCGCTCGCGCTCGTCCGGAATGGACTTCCCGTGATCCTGATCGGGCAGCCCGAAGGACCTTGCCGGACAGAGAACCGCTGCCTTGACCTGACGGGAAAAATTCCTTTGCCTCTTTTACCCGCGGTATTGAATGAGTGCGCCGGATTGATCTCCAACGACAGCGGACCGGCCCATATCGCGGCGGCCGTCGGAACGCCGCTGATCGTCGTGGCTCCTGAATCGCATGAACCGGTCCTGCGCCGATGGTCCCCGTTAGGCAAAAACCAGCAGATCCTTTACTCTCCGACCCCTGAGATCGTCGCGCACCAGGCCGTTTTACAGTTCGGAATAAGGAGCTGAAGCGATGGCCGCTCTTTTTCATGATGACCGGATGGACCAGCTGCTTCAGAAATTCAACTACAGCCCGTCCGCACGGCGCGCAATTCAGGAAGACCTCGAACAGTTTTTTCAGGAATCAATGGAAACGATCGCCCGGCGTTACTGGTCCTCGGCAAAATCGCCGGAAAATTTGACGCCGGAGCAGCTGCGCGATTATTACTCAAAATCGGACCGCTATGTTTATGAATCAACCTACACCGAAGCTTATCTCGACCATCAGCGGATGCTGCGGCTGATTCTACGGTTCGCGCGGCAGCAGAAGAAATCGCCGGTGCTGGATTTCGGCGGAGGCGGCGGTGGAATTGCGCTGGCGCTGGCGCGGGCCGGAATTCATACCGAATATGCCGATGTTCCGGGGAAACTGCCGCGGTTCGCGCAATGGCGTTTTTTCAAACACCGCGTGCGCGTTCCGGTTCACGGCGTTCTGGAACCTTTACCGCGGCATCGCTACGGCATGATTCTGGCCATTGATGTGCTGGAACATCTGACGGACTTAAGCGGCTGCATCAAAAAATTACACAACGGCTTGAAAGCCGGCGGTTCGCTGGTCATCACGCAGTCATTTTCTCCGGAGGACCCGCTGCACATCCCGGCCTGGTTTAAATACAATGACTTAAAATTATTCAACCAGTTCATGAAAGAACACCGCTTCATCTATCAGGGCCGTATCAAACCGGATCCGATTTCGGTCTGGATTTACAAAACCCTCGGCCAGCCGGTTGTACTGCATGCCCATCTCAGCCGCAAGGTTAAGGGCGGGGGAAACCTCCTCCTATATAAAAAATCCTAACAACTCTTAAGAGTCGGCCCGGGCATGGGAGCCGTGGACACGCTCGGAATTGACTACCAATTCCGTCGCTCTGTCTCCGGCCTTGCCGAAAAATAATTCGATTCGGCCTCCGCCAAGGTCCACTTGCCCCATCTCCCGACCCGCCTCTTACGACTGTAATAGCTTCGGGTGGCGGCGGGAAAGTGTTGACGCTCGTCGTAATCCCTGCGAAAATAGTAGCTTCAAGGACACCCCAGACATGTTAAACAAAGCCAAATTATTACGAGAACGATTAAAATCCGGACCGATTGTCCGGGTCATGGGCGCGCACAACGGGTTGGGCGCCAAACTGATCGAACGGTATTCCTACGATGCGATCTGGGCCAGCGGCCTGGAAATTTCAACGTCGCACGCGCTGCCCGATGCCAATATCCTGACCATGACAGAAAATCTGGACGCCGCGCAGGCGATCCATGAAGCCAGCAAGCTTCCGGTCGTTTGCGATTGTGACACCGGCTATGGCAACGCATCCAATGTAAAGCATATGGTTCGCAAATATGAGGCCGCCGGATTGGCCGCGCTGGTCATCGAAGACAAGCAATTTCCAAAGGTCAACAGTTTCGTTCCGGGCCGGCAGGATTTGACGCCGATCGACGAATTTTGCGGTAAGATCCGGGCCGGCAAAGAAGCGCAGGCTGGGCCGGATTTAATGCTAATCGCCCGAGTTGAAGCGCTGATCGCAGGATTCGGTCTTGAGGAAGCGCTCAAACGGGCCAACGCCTATGCCGACGCCGGGGCCGACGCGATCGTGATTCATTCCAAATCAACATCCCCCGATGAAATTTTTGAATTTGCTAAGCGCTGGAAACGGACCACGCCGCTGATCGCAATCCCAACCACTTACAATCAGGTCACGGCGCAGCAGCTGGAGCAGGCCGGCTTTCGCATGGTGATCTATGCCAACCATGGTTTGCGCGCCGCCATTCGCGCCATGGATTCGGTTTTTAAGGCGGTCGATGAAGCCGGAACTACGGCACCTGTCGAGAACCAGATCGCCTCGATGAAAGAGGTATTCGAACTGCAGGGAATGTCGCTGATGAAAGAGGATGAGAAGAAATTCTCGGAGAAAGAATCCGTTCAGGCGATCATTCCAGCCGCGCGCGACCATCAATTCCAGCCCGACCTGCAGCAGCTGCTGGCCGACAAACCGCTTTGCATGCTGAAACTCGGCGAGAAAACGCTGTTAGACCGCCAGGTCGATGCATTCCATTCGGTCAGTATTGCCGACATCCTCGTTGTCGGCGGACACCGCTACGAACAGCTGAAAGCCGGCGGGATCCAGGTATTGAACAATCCCGATTATCAAACGCACGGATGCGCGCAGTCTGTTTTATTCGCAAAACCGAAAATCAAAGGCAGCACCGTCGTGCTTTATTCCGATATCGTGTTTGACCGCGACATCCTGGGGCGGCTGCTGCAAAGTCCTTATCCAATCACGCTGGTGATCGACCGTTCGTTCAAATCATTGCCCGCCCGGGAAAAAGCGCTGGATCTCGTGAATACCGTGGGCGGTTCCGCGCCAAAAACAACGCGGAATCTGCGCGTCGAGCCTTATAAAGCCATCAAGTCAATCGGTCAATCGCTCGGAAACGGCGCGAGCCACGAATTTATCGGCATGGCCTTTTTGCGCAAAGAAGGCTGGGCGGCACTGACCCACGCATGGGAAAAAGCCTGCCAGGAATTTGAAGGGAAGCGGTTTTATGAGTCGGATTCCGTTCAAAAAGCCGATCTGACCGATCTGCTGGCTTACATGATTGAACTCGGCTTCCCGATCTTCGGCCTGGAGATCGAGCAGGGTTGGTCCGAGATTCATTCGCGGGATGATTACGAACGCGTTTTAGCTCATTTTCAAAAACCGGTTCTAACAACTTCCTGATCCATTGCGCGTCCTGATCGCTCATCCGTACGGAATCGGCGATGTGCTTTTTTCTCTGCCGCTGGTCCGCGCGCTTCGCCGCGCTGATCCTACAGGATGGATCGGCTACCTCTGCAACCGCCGCACCGAAGAAATCGTCGAGCTTTGGTCCGAACTGAACTGGCGCCATACTTTTGAAAAAGACGAGTTTCGCAACGCGTTTCAAAAATCCCCCCTTAAAGGCATCGGCTTTTTATCCGGTTTGTCTTCCGAAATTCGCCGGCAAAAATTCGATTGCCTGATCGATCTGTCGCTGGGATGGCAGGCCGGATTTGTGGCAGCCTGGGCCGGAATTCCAAAACGAATCGGTTTTGATTATCGCGGCCGCGGCCGTTTTCTTACGCACAAAACAAAACTGGACGGATTCGACTCCAGGCCGGTGGCGGATCATTATCTCGATTTATTGAGTTCATTGGGAATTCCCAGACCCGAGCTGACCAGCGATTTGATTCATATCGATTTGCCGCCCGCCGTGCGCGAAGAAGCCGCCGGCTATCTGCATTCCATTGGAATTCCATCGGGCCGGCCTTTTTTTGCGCTGGTGCCGGGCGGAGGAGCCAGCTGGGGACCCAATTCCATTTACAAACAGTGGCCGCCGGAACGGTTCGCCGAATTGGCCGGAAAATTGATGGACCGCGATTCCGCGGAATGCGTGATCATCGGAGATAAAACGGAACAGCCGCTTTGCCAGGCGGTGGCCGCACAGATCAAGAGGCCGGTTTCGATCGCCGCGCCGGTTCCTTCGTTGAAAATTCTCGCGGGGCTTTTGGCGCAGGCAGAACAAGTAATCGGCAACGACAGTGGTCCAATGCATCTGGCCACGGCCGTCGGCACGCGCACAGTTTCTATTTTTGGACCGGTGGACGCTGCCGTTTACGGACCGGCTGTTGCCGATAAAAATCATCGCGTCGTAACGCGCGGCATCACATGCCAGCCTTGCTATCATCATTTTCGTTTTCCGCCGTGCCCCTGGGATAACGCCTGCTTGAAAGCGCTATCGGTAGAATCAGTACTGCAGGCCGCTGAAAAATGAATCGCTCAATTTTAATCACGCTGATTTTAGCGGCAGCCGCCTTGTTGCTGCTTACGGGATTGGGCAACGGACGGCTCTGGCAGGACGAGGCAGAGACCGCCGTGCTGGGCCGCAACACGCTGCAGTTTGGTTATCCGAAAGTATCCGACGGCGTCAACCGAATCAACCCCTGGGTGCAAAGCACGACGCAAAAAGAAGCCTGGTCGTACCATACCTGGTTGTCGTTTTATTTGACGGCCGCTTCGTTCGCATGCTTCGGAGCGGGGACGGGGTCGGCGCGCCTGCCGTTTGCGCTGCTTGGATGGCTGACGATCTGGCTGTTCTACCGCTGGGTGGACCGCTGGCATAAAGACCGTTCGCTGGCGATTCTCTGCGCGGCACTATTGACCGCTTCGGTGCCGTTTCTGCTGCACATGCGGCAATGCCGCTATTATGCGCCGACGGTCTTCTTTTCCGTCTGGACCGCCTGGGCCTATATGCGGTTCCTGCATCAAAAACGGTGGGCCGGATTGGAATTGTTTTTTTCGCTGTTGCTGTTATTTCATTCGAATCACGGTGTTTTTATTCCTTCAGTGCTGGTGCTGGCCCTGCATGGTTCTTTCGAACCGCAGATCCGCCGGCGATGGAAATCGGTGGCCGGAATCGCCGCTGTTTTATCTGTTTTTACCATTCCATTTTTCTTTTTGCTCAAAGCAGGCCAGCACCACGCCGGATTTACGGCGCTCGATTATTGGCATCACGCGCAATTTTATTTCAGACAGATCAATAAATATCTGCTGCCGGTTACAATCTGGATTCCGCTGGCTTTTTTCTTTTTCAAACCAACCGGGGAGCCGCCCCTCAAACCCGGGCCGGACCGCTCCGCAATCCGATTCGCGGCGCTGACGATCGGCATCAATCTTCTTTTCCTGATGCTGGTCCCCACCCAACGGCATTTCCGGTATTTGGTCCATTTGATTCCATGGATATTGCTGTTTCACGCGCTGCTGCTGCGCGCGCTCTACCGGCGCCGCCGGATCGCCGCATGCCTGGCGGTATTTCTGTTGATTGGAACCAACTGGCATTACGCGATTCCATCCCGGATTCTGGCGCGGTTTCCGCAGATCACCCACGGCCCGTCGAGCACGGAACCGCTGCGGATATGGGCGTTTGATTATCTTGGAGAATTGACGCACGCTTATCGCGGCCCGGTCGACGGCATCGTGGAATATTTCAACAGGGAAGCCAAACCCGGCCAAACGGTAAAAATTCCTTATGAAGACAATTCTCTTATTTTTTACACACGCATGAAAGTGGAGAAATTGTACAGCGTCGACGAATTTGTCAACGAAACCTATCCGGACTGGATCGTCCTTCGACGAGACTGGATCATTCCGGCATTTTTTTCGACCGCTTATTTCAGCCGGGTTGAATCCGGTTACGAAAAAATCACGCTGGATGCGCCCGATATTCCGTTTCAGAACCGGCCGGACCCCGGTTTCCACCGGTTTCGTACCGACCGGCAGGCGCCGCCCGTTATTCTCTATCGGAAGAAACCGCCGGCATGACGACGATTTCATTATCCATTATCATTCCGGCTTATAATGAAGGTCCGCGCATCGTTAAAACGCTTGAAACGGTATCCGGTTATTTATCCAGACAACCGTACAGCTGGGAAATCGTCGTGGTCAACGACGGAAGCAACGATGACACGGCGGACCGGCTGCGGGGAATGCTTCCAAAGATACCGCAGCTGTTCTGGAGCAACCATCAGAAAAATTACGGCAAAGGCGCGGCGGTCCGCACCGGCCTGCACCAGGCGCGCGGAGAACGGATATTGATTTACGACGCCGACGGCGCTACGCCGATTGAAGAGATCGAGAAATGTTTCGAGCCGCTCAAAAACGGCGCGCAAATTGTTTCGGGATCACGGCGGATGGCCGGAGCCGCCGTCGAGATCGATCAGAGACGGATCCGCCGTATCCTGGGCGCCGGCTACCGGCGGCTCTGCCGTTTTTTCGTGACGCCCGGCATCTCCGATATTACCTGCGGGTTCAAAATGGTGACGCAGAATGCGCGTGACATCCTGGTGCCTCGCATGCGCGTGCGCGGCTGGTCCTTCGACGCCGAAATCTTCGTGATCGCGCGGCAGCACCGGTTGACCATTATTGAAATTCCGGTCCGATGGGCCGATCAGCACAAAACCAAGGTGCGGCTGGGACGGGATTTGTTGGCGTCGTTTTTTGAACTGATCGGCATTTTATTGCGTAAAATAGTAGGCACTTATCGGTAGGAGAATTGAATGAAAATTGGCGCCGTATTTTGCATCTACAATGAACCGGAATATATCGACTATGCCGTGAGATCGGTTCTGCCCGCGGTCGAAAAGGTATTCATCGTGCTGGGCAAAGCGCCCTATACCGCCTACAATCCGAAAGCGCGCGATCTCTCGAAAGCCGATACGCAGACCGAACCGATCGTCGACCGCCTCGCCGGGGAATACCCGGATAAAATCCAGGTCACCAAAGGAATTTGGGACAATGAACTCGACGAGCGGAACACCGGTTTAAAAATGTGCCTGGATGCCGGAATGGACTATTTTTGGCTGGTCGACGGCGATGAAGTTTACCGGGCCGATCATATCGAGAACATCAAGCGCGGCATCGCGGAACATCCGAACCACGGCACCTTCATCGTCAAATGCGATACCTTCTGGAGAAGCTTTAACTACCGGATTCCGGCGCAGGAAAATTCGTGGCGCCCGCGCCGCATTTTCAAGCTGACGAAATGGCGCACGCTGCTGGGCATCCCGATTTTTCCGCATCAGCTGCGTTTCAAAGGGATCAATGACATTACCAGCCTCGGACCCATTTACGAATTTCCGCCGGAACAGGCGATCTTTTATCATTTTTCGTACGCGCGGTCTTCGAAAGCGATGGATGAAAAATTCGTAACCTTCAGCCACGCGCACCAAATCCTGCCCGACTGGGTAGAGAAAGTCTGGAAACCGTGGCCCAATAACCGTGAAATGGAAAACATTCATCCGGTCGATCCGCCTAAATTTCCGAAAGCGCATTTTGTCCGGCCGGATGATTTTCCGGAGATCCTCAAAAAACATCCTTACTATGGCCTCGACCTCATCCCGTAACGGTCCCGAGCAGGGGCCGCTGTGTGACATCGTCATTCCGATCTGGAACCAGCCGGAACGGACGGGCCGCTGCCTTGAGAGCATCCTGGCCGAAACCACTGAACCGGTGCGGTTAATTTTAATCGACAACGGCAGCGAAGCGCCGACGCGCGAACTGCTCGACCGGTTCCAGGTCACCAGACGGTGCGCCGAGGCGCCTGGTGGCGTCATTTCCGCTAACGCCAGCCGGTATCCGGTCCAGATTATCCGCAACAAAGAAAATCTCGGATTTATTCGTGGAGTAAACCAGGGGATCCGCGCCTCGAACGCTCCCTGGATCTGTTTGCTGAACAACGACACGATCGTCAGCCCCGGCTGGCTGACCGAATTATTGCGCGTCGGCCAGGGAAATCCTTCCATTGGCCTGATCAATCCGACCAGCAATTCGCTCGGTTACAACGCCGGATCCAACTCACCGGCGGAAGTCGCGCGATTATTAAAATCGGAGTCGGGCCGCTGGACCGAGTTAACCACGGCACTCGGCTTCTGCCTTTTTTCCCGCAGAGCGCTCTATGACCAGGTGGGCCTGCTCGATGAATCGTTCGGCATGGGCTATTTCGATGACGATGATCTCTCTCGCCGCGTTCGAAAAGCCGGCCTGCTCTGCGTACGCGCCTGCGCGGCCTATGTTTACCACGAAGAACAGGTCAGCTTTAAAGAGCTGCCGGGCTGGAAAAAAACATTCGAAGAAAACCGCTCTAAATTTCATGAACGGTGGGGCCGCCCGCTGCGGATTCTTTGGGCGATGCCGTCGGCCAATCCGCGCTCAATGGAAATCGCCGCGCGGCGCGCCCAGGAAGGGCACTGGATCACTTTTATTACGCCGGCGCCGATCCCGGACGCGCAATGGCCGTCGCAAGCACAGTTGAACCGACTGGAGCTACCGGCTGCCGGCTGGAAACGACAGACCCTTTTGAAATTAATTATCCGACGAAAAAAACCGTTTGATCTGCTGGTCAGCGAAGAACCGTCGGTCAGCCGTTGGGCCGGCCGGCTGGGGTGGCTGCACCATGCGCGCATTCTTAACAAACCTGATGAAAAGGATCTCATTGAACAATGCCGGAAATTGTCCCTCTCTCCGTCCTAGTCATTACCAAGAACGAGGAAAAACGGCTTCCCGAATGCCTCGATTCGGTCCGGTGGGCCGGCGAACTGATCGTGCTTGACGACGAATCGACCGACGGCACGCTCGATGTCGCGCGCGCTTACGGCGCTAAAATCCTTCAGCGAAAAATGGATGTCGAGGGCCGCCACCGCAACTATGGCTACGCACAGGCCAAATACGAATGGGTCTTGAGCATCGATGCCGATGAGCGCGTAACGCCGGAGCTGCGCGACGAGATTATCGCCTTGCTGAAAACCAATCCCGCGCTAAACGGCTACACAATGCCGCGAAAAAATTTTATGGGCAAGCGCTGGATCAAAAAAGGGGGCTGGTATCCCAGTCCCCAGCTGAAACTGTTCCGCCGCGATCATTTCAAGTACGAGGAAAGCGAGGTCCATCCGCGCGCATTCCTCGATACGGCCTGCGGAAATCTCAAAGGGGATTTGCTCCATTACTCCTACCGGGACCTGTACGATTTCATCGGCAAGCAAAACAAACAAACCACACTGGAAGTGCGCAAGTGGGTGAAGGATGGACGAAAAATGCCTCTGTCCAAAGCGCTCTGGCGCACCTTCGACCGCTACTACCGCAGTTATGCGGCAAAAAAAGGAAGCGAAGACGGAACTCTCGGCTACATCCTGGCAGCGATGGGAGGGATGTACCAATTTGTCAGCTACACCAAATATTGGGCCATCAAGAAAGTGCCCGCCGCACAGCCGGGTGCCGAGAAAAAAATCGCCTATCCGCCGGCAGAAAAATCAACGCATCGCCGAAAAAAAATTTCGGCCGTTATCTTAACGAAAAATGCCGCAAAAAAACTCGAAACCTGTCTTAATTCCTTGCGATGGGCGGATGAAATTGTGCTGGTCGACGGCGGCTCCACCGACGAAACCGTCGCGTTGGCAACGGCCGCCGGCGCTGTTGTCGTTACCGACATGACGGCCGACAATTTCGGGGCACTGCGCAACCGCGGAACCGATGCGGACAGCGGCGACTGGGTTCTTCAGCTCGACGCCGACGAACGAATCACGCCGGCTTTTTACAATGACCTGGAAAAATTGCTGGCGCAGGATACGTCCCGGCATGCCGCTTATAAATTCCGGCGGGAAAATATTTTTCTGGGCAAAAAAATGCGGTTCGGCGGATGGACGCATGATTCGCTGCACCTGTTCCGGAAGGGAATGGCGCGTTACGAAGGACGCGTGCATGAAAAACTGATCGTCAGCGGCACCGTCGGCCGCATGAAAACCGGCGTCGAACATGCTCCGTTTGATTCGATTGAAGAGTTCCTCGACCGGCAAAACCGCTACTCGACGCTGGAAGCGCGCCAGTGGCTTTCGGAGCGCGGCGGACATATTCCCGAAGACGAGGTGCTGCGCCAGATCCAAAAAAGGCCGTGGCGACTGTTCATTAAAATTTACTTTCGTAAAAAGGGATTTCTTGACGGCACCCACGGATTTTTATTCTCCGGATTATTTGCCTATCTGCATTTAATTAAATGGGCCAAGGTCTGGGAGATTCAAAATGCCCAAGAGTAACGGGGCCATCTTTCTGGACCGCGACGGCGTCATCAACCATCCGCCGTCGGAGGAGCGCCGCTACATTCGCAACTGGAAAGAGTTCCGGTTTATTCCCGGAACGCTAAGAGCGCTCAAAAAACTTCACCAGGCCAAGAAACAGGTGATTGTCGTTTCGAACCAGGCCGGCGTCGGCAAAAAAATCATGACGCAGCAACAACTGAATGATCTGACGCTTCAGATGCGCAAAGCCGTTGAAAAAACAGGCGGAAAACTGCATGCCGTTTATTACTGCACGCATCCGCCCAGTGCCGGATGCCGCTGCCGCAAGCCGTATACCGGCATGCTTAAAAAAGCGCGCCGCAAATTCGGGATTGATTTGGCACGCTCGATTGTAGTCGGAGACAGCCCAACCGATATCCTGATGGGACAACTGGCCGGCTGCGCAACCGTGATGGTATTGTCCGGAAAAACCAACCGCCGCGTCGCTTCGCACATGGCGCATCCGGCGCATTATTTGGCCAAAAACCTCGATCAGGCCGTACAATGGATTCTGGAAAATCACCGATGAAAAAAATTCTTGTCCTGTACGTGCCGGCCGGAGCCGGCCACCAGAAAGCGGCCGAGGCCGTTGCCATTGCGCTGTCACAGCATAAATCCGAGTGCACCGTTACGCTGATGGACGCTCTTGACCGGATGCCGCCCCATTTCAGCTGGTCGTTCAAGGGCGGCTACCTCGGCATGATCCAGAATTTTCCATGGGTTTGGGGTCTGGCTTATTATGGAACAGACATCCGGTTCCTTTCGCGGCTCTCGCAGGCAATCCACCGTCTCGTCAACAGCCTGCAGGGGAAGTGGCTGGAAGCAATCATCCTCGAGCAGAAGCCGGATGTCATCATTAGTACCCATTTTTTTCCGGCCGATGTCGCTGCGCACATGAAAAAGAATCTGAATCTGCGCGCCGTAACGGTTGTTACCGATTATCTGCCGCACTCCATCTGGATTGCAAAAAATACAGACCTTTATTGCGCCGGCTCGGAAACTACGCGGAAGGATCTCATGGAGCGCGGGGTGCCGGACGAAAAAATCATCATTACCGGAATTCCTGTCGATCCGAAATTTGCAATAGTTCTCAACCGGACCGCCACAGCCAAAACGCTTGGAATTTCCCCGGAGAAATTCACGCTGTTAATCTGCTCTGGCGGATTCGGCACCGGTCCTGTCAAATCACTGGCGGAAAGCCTGCGTGAAATTCCGGAACGAATGCAGGTCTTAATCGTGGCCGGTAAGAACCCTGCACTGCGCGGTGAACTGGAAGCGTTGAAACCATCGATCCCGCACGACCTGACGGTCTACGGATTTGTCGATAACATTGATCAATTGATGAGCGTCTCCGATCTGTTGATCACCAAACCGGGCGGGTTAAGCTGCAGTGAGGCGCTGGCAAAACAACTGCCGATGATTCTTGTCTTTCCGATCCCGGGGCAGGAAGAGCACAACGCCCAGGTTTTAGAAAAGGCGGGAACAGCCCTCCGTATGAATCAGGTGGGCGAACTACCCGTATTGATCCGCCGCATCCGCACGGAACCGGCGTTCCGGCAGCAATTGATTGAAAACGGTAAAACAGTGCGCCGTCCCGGTGCCGCAGAACAGATCGCGCAGCTGGCTTTGTCATCATGAACGATCGCTCAGAACTTAACGCGATCATCCGGGAAACGCAAAAAATCCTGAAATCGTATCCGGTCTTTGGGACCCACGAACTTCCGGTACTACCTACGCGCACGAAGGAGAAACCCATGAAATCCGTAACCGCCGCATCCAAAGAACAAATATTGGCGCCGGTCCGCGAAAAAGCGCTCGTCTGCCAGGACTGCCGCCTCTGTAAAACACGCAACAGCGTCGTATTCGGCGAAGGGTCGCTGGATGCAGAGCTTGTTTTCGTCGGAGAAGGACCCGGCCGCGATGAAGACAAGCAGGGCCGCCCGTTTGTGGGTGCCGCCGGCAACCTGCTTAACAAAATGATTACTGCCATGCAAATGACGCGCGAAGAAGTTTACATCTGCAATGTCGTCAAATGCCGGCCTCCGCAGAACCGGCCGCCGGAACCGGATGAAGTGGCCGCCTGCGGCGGATACCTTGAATCTCAATTATTAACGATCCGTCCCAAAATCGTCTGCGCGCTCGGAAAAACCGCCGCTTCGGCGTTACTGCAAACCGAAGCGCCGATGTCCGCGCTGCGCGGAAAAACATTCGACTGGAAAGGCCTTACGATGGTGGTGACTTATCATCCGGCCTATCTGCTGCGCAACCCCTCGGCAAAAAAAGAAGTTTGGATCGATATGCTTCGCGTGCTTGAAATGCTCGGCCGTCCGGTCCCCGCCGTCTAAAAACCATGTTTGCTGAAGTAGCACTTGATCTTCCGGTGCGCGGCTGTTTTCATTATGAAATCCCGGTCTCGCTGGCCGGATCCGCCGCCGTTGGAAAACGGGTAAGGGTTCCGTTCGGCCCCCGAAAACTGCAGGGCTACATCGTCGCCTTATCCGCAACAAGCCCCGTCTCAAAAACAAAACCGATCGATTCGATTATCGATGAGAATCCGATCATTAATGAAGAACTGCTCGCGTTAACACGCTGGGTAGCCGAAACTTATCAGGCCGGCTGGGGAGAAACGATTGCCGCCGCATTGCCCGGACTTCTGCGCCGCGGAAAAAAAGAAGGGAAACCTCGGTCGCAGCCGGACGAAGAACCGGCTGTACCGACGCACCCGATGACGCTTACGGCAGAACAAAAAACAGCGTTTGAACCGATTCGGGATTCTATCCGCTCCGGAACCGGCGGCGCGTTCCTTCTGCATGGCGTCACCGCAAGCGGAAAAACAGAAGTCTATCTGCAGGCAATCGACGAGGTGCTTGCCAAAAAACAGAGCAGTATCGTTCTCGTTCCTGAAATCTCGCTGACGCCGCAGGCGATCGAACGGTTTCAAGGCCGATTCGGCGCGGAAGCAGTGGCCTTGCTTCACAGCGGCATGCTTGATACGCAGCGGTATCAGGAATGGCGGCGAATTCAGAGCGGTGAAGCGCGCGTCATCATCGGAGCGCGGTCGGCTATTTTCGCACCGGTGGAAAACCTGGGACTAATCGTGATTGATGAAGAACATGAACCATCGTACAAACAGGATGACGTACCGCGCTACCACGCGCGCGAAGTGGCGCTGCGCCGCGGCCAGATCAACCGCGCCACCGTCATCTTGGGCAGCGCGACACCGGCGTTGGAAACCTATTACGCAGCAATACAACCGAACCCTGCAATCCAATTGCTCGAATTGACAGAGCGCGTTGAAGAGCTGGCTCTGCCGGAGGTTCAGGTCGTCGATATGAAATCTGATTTCGCCCATCAATCACGCAGCCGTATTTTTTCGCGCCCGCTCGAAGATGCCCTTGCGCAGGTACTCGCAACGGGACAGCAGGCGATCCTGTTTTTGAACCGCCGCGGATTCTCCACGTTCGTCCATTGCCGCCAGTGCGGCGCCGCTGCGCGCTGCCCATCCTGTCAAACGGCGCTGACTTATCATATGGCCGAAAAGAAATTGCTGTGCCATTCCTGTCACACTACGCATGATGCCGGAATCGCCTGCGCTGAATGCAAGGGACCGTATATTAAATTTCAGGGGACCGGCACCGAACGGGTCGAAAGCGAACTGGCCCGTGTTTTTCCGCAGGCGCGCGTCGCGCGCATGGATACCGACGCCACCAAATTGCGCGGCACCCATGCCAAAATTCTGAATGAATTCAAAGCGCACAAGATTGATCTGCTGGTCGGAACGCAAATGATCGCCAAAGGGCTCGATTTTCCGAAAGTAACGGTGGTCGGCGTCATTTCCGCCGATACGGCGCTGAACCTGCCTGATTTCCGGGCCGCTGAACGGACTTTCTGCCTGATGACGCAGGTGGCCGGACGCGCCGGACGGGGAAAACTGCCCGGACGCGTCGTTGTGCAGACTTACGCACCGCATCATTACGCGATTCAGGCCGCGAAACAACATGACTACGCGGCATTCTACAAACAGGAGATCGCGATCCGGCGGCAGTTAAAACTTCCTCCGTTTACGCGACTCGTTGAACTGACGGCCCGCTCGATGCAGGAGACCAGCGCATCGGCCTGGGCATCGCAACTGGCCGATCAATGCAGGCGGAGCCTTCCACCCGAAATTGAAGTACTGGGTCCCGCACCGGCGCCGATTCCCAAACTGCGCCGGCAATACCGCTGGCACGTGATCCTTAAAGCGCCCTCGATCGACTGGCATTTAAAACATCTGCCGGCGGTTCTGGAAAAAATACGGCCGCCCAAAGGCTGTCGCCTGGCCGTCGATGTCGACCCCCTCTAAAAACTATGTTTCTTCAGAGTCGGCCCGGGCATGGGAGCCGTGGACACGCTCGGAATCGACTATCGATTCCGTCGCTCTGTCTCCGGCCTTGCCGAAAGACAATTCGATTCGGCCTCCGCCAAGGTCCACTTGCCCCATATCCCGGCCCGCCTCTTACACATGCAGGAGCTTCGGGTGACGCGGGCGGGAGAGGCCTCTGCCGCCACGCGCGCAGCGAAGCGAGCACGGACGGCGGAGAGTGTCCCCGAGCGGCAGGACCCGAAGCGACGGAGTTTGATGGTGGCCCGAACTGACTCGAAAAACAGTTCGTGATACAATAACCGCATGATTCTGCCTGTGATGAAAGAACCCAATCCGATTTTGCGCCAGAAAGCGGTCGCCGTGACCGAAATCACGCCCAAAATCCGTAAATTGGTGGCCGACATGATCGATACGATGCATGCGGCCGAAGGCGTCGGCCTGGCCGCCAATCAAGTTGGTTCATCCTGGAATATTTTTGTCGCCAGTCCCGACGGAGAAAAAGGGCAGGAAATGGTCTTCATCAATGCGGTTCTCTCCGGCGCCAAAGGAAAAGAACTGAAAAC
This sequence comes from Candidatus Omnitrophota bacterium, assembly GCA_023248155.1. Lineage (GTDB taxonomy): Bacteria > Omnitrophota > Gorgyraeia > 1-14-0-20-64-10 > 1-14-0-20-64-10 > JAHFFE01. The sequence goes on from JAHFFE010000003.1 coordinate 159,485, forward strand.
CGAAGGCTGCCTCTCGGTACCCGGCGTTTCGGCCAAAATATTCCGCCACACCCAAATTACAGTGACGGCGCTTGACCTGGAAGGCAAGAAGCGAAAAATAACCGCCACCGATTTACTCGCGCAGATTTTCCAGCATGAGGTCGGGCATCTGCAGGGAAAACTGTACATCGACCTTCTTCCGGGCGAAGAGAACGCGGCCATTTTAAAAAAGTACCGCGCGATTTCCGAAACACTGGGGAAGATAAAGCTCTGAACCCGCCCGCCCGAATCCTTTACCTGGGAACGCCTGAATTCGCGGCCGCCTGCTTAAATGACCTGCTTAAAGATTCCCGGGCGATCGTCGGCGTAGTCACTCAACCGGACCGCCCTAAAGGCCGTTCTCAAATCGTTTCAGCAACACCGGTAAAAACAGTGGCTCTTTCCAAAGAAATCCCGGTTTACCAGCCGGAAAGACTGGATGATCCTGCATTTCTAGAGCAGATCCGCGCGCTCAAACCCGATTGCGCAATCGTCGTGGCGTTCGGCCGGCTATTGCCGATTGCTTTCCTAAACCTGTTTTCGAAAGGAGCCTACAATCTGCATGGATCATTGCTTCCGAAATACCGCGGCGCCGCGCCGATTCAATGGGCGTTGATCAACGGAGAAAAAGAAACCGGCGTTACATTGTTTAAGCTCGATGAACAACTCGATCACGGCCCAATACTGCTGCAGAAAAAAATCGCGATCGATCCGGACGACACCAGCGAAACACTTTTTCCAAAACTGTCACTGCTCGGGTCCGCGGCGATCCGAGAGGGACTGCCTCTGCTCGAAAAAGAACTGGTTCCTTTAACGCCGCAAAACCATAGCCAGGCAACGCAAGCGCCGGCGCTCACCAAAGAGCAGGGAAGAATTGACTGGACGAAACCGGCCGAGCAAATTGTTAACCAAATCCGCGGCATGACACCCTGGCCCGGCGCTTTTACTTTTTTAAATGGAGAACCGGTTAAAATTTTGGCCGCTGCCATTGTTCCGCATTCCGGCGCTTCGGCACATCCGGGAACCCTCGCGCAGGCTTCCACCAAAGAAGGGTTGGTTATTGAGGCAGGGCATGGTTGCCTGCAAATTATCCGCCTTCAGCCGGCCGCCGGAAAACCAATGCCGGCCGCCGATTTCCTTCGCGGCCATCCGATCCCGCCCGGAACCGTGTTTGGCCCATAACATTCTGGTAGAATAATCGTCATGGTATACGGTCCGATTTTTCTGACAATGTGGATGTTGTTCGGCTCCATCTTTCACGGATGGGATCAACCCCATCTGGAACGGGTGGAAGTCCGTACCGGTTTTGCCGTCGCACTAAATGACACCGAACATCCGACCGGCTTCGAATTTGTTCCGCTGCTGCCATCCGCCGTCATACCGCTCACCGATACGATCGATCCAGGCCCGGACTTTCTGAAAGGGAAGATCGAATGGAACCCGGAACTGTTCGCCGCCAGCTTTGTCTATCCGTATGCACGCCCGATCATCGGAATCAATCCACTGCAGTTTCAGTATGCGCTGGAACCGCGCGGAAAATGGGAACCGTACGGCATGGCCGGCCTCGGAATACTCCACTCGAATATTGAACGCAGGGAAACCGGCTCCGATTTTAATTTCAATCTCGCGTTCGGCTTTGGAACACGCTACCGGTTAAACCCCAATACCGCGCTGCTGCTGGAGTACCGCCATATCCATATCTCGAACGCCGACATTGATGACAATAACGCGGCGATCGAAGCGAATACATTCCTGACCGGCCTCTCCATCTCGCTGTAACCGCCCGGCCAATTGCGCGCTTGATCTGACTTTCCCCCAGGATTATAATAGGGAGTTTAACAACTAAGGAGAAGAGAAATGGCAATTCGAGTCGGTGTTAATGGGTTTGGTCGTATCGGTCGGTTGGTGCTGCGCGCCGGATGGAACCGGCCCGGTATTGATTTCGTGGCGGTCAACGACCTTCCGGTCGGCGCGGCCACACTGGCGCATTTGCTTAAGTACGATTCCAATTTCGGCATCTTTCCGGTTGAAGTCAAAGCCGAGGGCGAAGATCTGTTGATCGGCGGCAAGAAACTGAAGATCGTCAGCCATAAATCACCAACCGAAATTCCCTGGAAAGATCTGGGCGCCGACATCGTCGTCGAGTCAACCGGCCTGTTCACCGATAAGGAAAAAGCGATCGGCCATATGGCCGGCGGCAGCGTCAAGAAGGTGATCATCTCGGCTCCGGCCAAGAACGAAGACATCACGGTCGTCATGGGCGTCAACCACGACAAATACGATCCGTCCAAGCACCACGTCATCTCGAACGCGTCCTGCACCACCAACTGTCTGGCCCCGATGGCGCGCGTTTTGCTCGATTCGGTCGGCATCGTCAAGGGACTGATGACCACGATCCATTCCTATACCAACGACCAGCGCATTCTCGACCTGCCGCACAAGGACCTGCGCCGCGCACGCGCAGCCGGGCAGTCGATGATTCCGACCAGCACCGGCGCCGCCAAGGCGATCGGGCTCGTGATCCCGGAATTAAAAGGGAAGATGGACGGTCTGGCGATCCGCGTGCCGACGCCGAATGTGTCGGTGGTTGACCTGACCTGCGAAGTCTCCCGCAAAACGACGGCCGAAGAAGTGAACGAGGCGTTCAAGAAAGCCGCCGCCGGACCGCTCGGAAAATATTTGCAGTTTTCCACCGAAGAGCTGGTCTCCAAAGATTTCAACGGCAATCCGAAATCGTGCATCTTCGACGCGCCGCTGACCAAAGTCTGCGACGGCAATCTGGTCAAGATATTCGGCTGGTACGATAACGAATGGGGTTATTCCAACCGCGTGGTCGACCTGCTTGAGTTCGTCGCCAGCAAAGGTTTGTAATTAATGGCCGGCACGGCAACCGCGTTTCGCACCATTAAGGAGCTGCCGCTGGAAGGCAAGCGCGTTTTAATCCGCGTTGACTTTAATGTTCCGCTAAAAGAGGGGAAGGTTACCGATTCCACGCGGATCAGCGCAGCACTCCCAACAATCCGTTACGCGCTCGAGCGAAACGCCAAGGTGATTTTGATGAGCCATCTTGGCCGGCCGGACGGGCAGGTTGTCGAAAAACTGCGCATGAAGCCGGTCGCCGAGGTCCTCAGCAAGCTGATCGGGAAACCGGTACAGACCGTTCAGGATTGCGTGGGTCCCGAAGCACAAACCGCGGCGGGTAATTTAAAGCCGGGCGAAATTCTGCTGCTGGAAAATCTGCGATTCCACCCCGAAGAAGAAGCCAACGATTCCTGTTTCGCAAAAGCGCTGGCCAAGCTGGGTGACGTTTATTTGAATGACGCGTTCGGCACCGCGCATCGCGCGCATGCATCCACGGCCGGTGTCGCTGAATATATTCCGTCGGCCGCCGGTTTCCTAATGCAGAAAGAACTGGATGCGCTGGGTGTTGTGGTTTCCAATCCGGCCCGTCCTTATTTTCTGATTCTAGGTGGAGCGAAGGTTTCCGACAAAATCAAATTGATCGATCATTTAATCGACAAGGTCGATACGATTTTGATCGGCGGCGGCATGCAGTATACATTCTTCGCCGCGCAGGGAATTCCGACCGGTGACTCGCCGGTTGAGAAAGACCACCTCTCCACCGCCAAAGCCGTCATGGTTAAAGCGAAGGAAAAAGGGGTGACCGTTCTGCTCCCTCTCGATCATGTGATCGCCGATAAATTCGCGCCCGATGCCCAGCGCAAAGTGACCGAGAAACCGGGCATGCCCGATGGCTGGGGCGGCATGGACATCGGTCCCAAAACAATCGCGTTGTTTAATGAAGCGCTGAAAAAAGCCAAGACCGTATTATGGAACGGACCGCTTGGTGTTTTTGAAATGGACCGTTTCGCCGACGGCACAAAATCAGTCGCGCAGACCGTCGCCGGACTCAACGCGGTGACCGTGGTCGGCGGCGGAGATACGGCAGCCGCCATCACGCAGTTCGGCCTGGCCGATAAAATGACGCATGTCTCGACGGGCGGCGGCGCCAGCCTTGAATTTCTGGAAGGGCGTGTTTTGCCCGGCGTTGCCGCGTTGTCCAAATAATTTAAAGGATCTCAATGAAAAGAACCCCGTTAGTCGCCGGAAACTGGAAAATGAATACCGGAACCCCTTCACAGGCCATTACGCTTGCCGAAGCGATTGCCGCTGCCGCCGGAAATAAAAAAGGGGCTGAGGTATTAATCTGCCCGCCATTTACAGCGCTCGTTTCGGTGGGTAAAGCGATTGAAGGAAAAGGCATCGCGCTCGGCGCGCAAAACGCGCACGCCGAGGCAAAAGGCGCTTTTACCGGTGAAATTTCCGTTCCGATGTTGAAAGAAATCGGCTGTGCCTACGTGATTCTCGGTCATTCGGAACGGCGCCAGCTTTTCGGGGAAACCGATGAGGGCGTTTGTAAAAAAACGGCCGCCGTATTGGCTGCCGGACTTAAGGCAATCGTCTGCGTCGGAGAAACGCTTCAGCAGCGGCAGGCCAACCAGACATGGGCCGTGATTGAAACACAACTGAACAAAGGCCTCGAAGGAATTTCAGCCACAGCCGCAAATCTCGTAATCGCCTATGAACCGGTCTGGGCGATCGGGACGGGGCTCAACGCCACACCGGCGCAGGCGCAGGAAGTGCATGCTTCAATCCGGAAATGGCTGAACAGCCGCTTCGGACCTGAAACAGGCAGCTCTATCCGGATTCAGTACGGCGGTTCCGTCAAAGCCGACAACGCAAAAGAGTTAATGAGCCAGCACGATGTCGACGGCGCGCTCGTCGGCGGAGCCAGCCTGGAAGCGGCCTCATTCATCGCCATCATCGAAGCGGCCAGTCAGGCCAAGGAGGGATCCCCATGTTGCACAGCGTAATTTTAGTAATTCATATCATCGTCTGTCTGGTGTTGATCGCCGTGATTCTTCTGCAGGCCGGCCGCGGCGGAGGCGTTGCCGATGTCGGCAGTGCACCGTCGATGCTGGGCACGCAGGGCACCACGCTGTTGACGCGCGCAACCACTGCCTGCGCCGTCATTTTCATGCTGACCTCCATCGGTTTAGCGGTCATCTCCGCGCAAAAAGGGAAATCGCTGATGACCGGCGTTCGCGTGCCCGCTCCGATGGCCGCACCGGCTGAAACCCCGGCTGCCGCGCCGGCGCAAACTCCGGCTCAAAAGCCATAAACGAACCGGCCGACAAAAATCTCCTTTTAATCTACGCGATGTCGTCCCTGGTTTATTTCAACCAGGGCATCGGAAGTCTGACCAGCCAGCCTCTCTTTTTCTATCTAAAAGAAACGCTGAAACTGGAGCCTTCCAAGATCATGTATTTAAGTTCCGTGATTACGATTCCGTGGATGATCAAACCGCTGTACGGATGGCTTTCCGACGCATTTCCGCTCTGGGGCTACCGCAGAAAATCATACATGATCGTCAGCGGTATTTTGGGCATCATCACGGCACTGCTGATCGGACTTTCACCGGCGCTGCCGCTGCTGACACTCTACGCGCTGCTGATCTGCGACGCGCTGGGCGGCGCAATGAAAGATGTCGCGATGGACGGAATCATGGTGGAGGAGGGGCGGCGGCGCAATCTGACCGGAAAAATCCAGTCGATTCAGTGGGGATCGCTGACGCTGGCCACCGTCATCACCGGAGTTGCCGGCGGCTATATTGCCGAACGGTTCGACTATCATCTGAGTTTTTTATTGGTCGCAATTTTTCCGGCATTCGTTGCGACATTGGCTTTTTTCTACAAAGAACCGCCGGCTGAGCATCAATCTTTGCTCATTTCATTAAAGACAATCTTTACAAACCGGCCGCTGCTGTTGGCCATGCTCTTTTTATTTCTGTTTTGGTTCTCTCCATCTCTGAGCGTGCCGGTCCAATTTAAAATACGGGATGAGCTTCATTTTTCACGGTTCGCGATGGGCACCTTAAGCACCGTAGGAGCGGTCTTCTCAGTTCTGGGCTCGGTCTGGTATTGGAAAAAAAGCCAGGCTCTGAATATCCGCAAATGGCTGATGATCAGCGTTCTGGTCAGCGGCATCTCGACATTCGCTTACTTGTATCTGACGCCGGTCAGCATCGTGGCGTACACGATCATCTTCGGAATTTTCAGCATGGCGATTCAATTGATAGTAATGGACTTCGCGGCGCGCATCTGCCCCAAAGGTTCCGAAGCGACGGCGTTCGCGCTGATTACCTCGGTATTAAATTTTGGAATGTTCCTCTCGAACCTGGCCGGCGGAAAATTATACGAATCGATTGGTTACACAGGACTGGTCGTCATTTCCGGCGTCACCACATTGTTGTGCCTGCCGCTGATTCCGCTGTTGTTGGTTAAAACGGAGCCGGCCGCCGCGTGAAACTGCCGCTCTGGTATCCGCCGATCTTGACCTATCACTGCGTTCTGCCCATAGCCAGGGGGAACACGCCGACCGTTTCGGTTGACACCTTCGAGAAACAGATGCGGATGCTGCGCAACTATTGGAATCCGGTTTCTTTCGAACAAGCAATTGACGCGCTGGCGCGCGAAAAATGGCCGGACAGGGGAGTCGTTATCACCTTCGACGACGGCACCGAGGACAATTTCACTCACGCATTTCCGGTTCTCGCGCGCGAAAAAATCCCGGCGATCATTTTCGTGATTACCGGCGCGATCGGCACACCCGGCTTTTTAACGGCGGCCCAGATCCGGACCATGCGGGACGCGGGAATCGATTTCGGAAGCCACTCCGACCAGCATGATTATCTGCCGTCCGTAAAATCGGAACAGGCAGCCCAATCGCTGAACAATTCCAGAAAAGCGCTGGAACAGATCCTGGAAAAACCGGTCCGGTTTATCAGCTATCCGGCCGGCGGGCATACCGCTGAAATTGTAAAGTCAACGCGTGACGCCGGCTACGCGGCCGCCTGCACCACGAACCGCGGTTTCAAGAAATTTCCGGTTGATCCGTTCGCGCTGCGGCGAATCACGGTGCATGAGCAGATAAAAAGCCGGCTCGCGCTGGCGCTGCTCTGCAGCGGCTACGGATCGATCAACCGCCGCCTCCGCCCCCCTCACTAAGTACTTTCTCGCTTCGCTGCGCGCGTGGCGGCAGAGGCCTCTCCCGCCCGCGTCACCCGAAGCGCCTGAGTGGGTAGAGGCGGATCGGGATATGGGGCAAGTGGACCTTGGCGGAGGCCAAATCGAATTGTCTTTCGGCAAGGCCGCAGACAGAGCGACGGAATCGGTAGTCGATTCCGAGCGTGTCCACGGCTCCCATGCCCGATCCGCCTCGTAAAACAGCTTGCCTGACGGAAGCGTAAAGAAGCGATGAGTGTTCACGGACCCGCTCCCGGACTGCCTCTTGTCGTGCTATAATATTTTTTCAAATGTCGATGAATTCCATGGATAAGCCATTGCAAATCGGATCTCACACGCTGCAGTCGCGGTTGATTCTGGGCACGGGGAAATATCCCTCGCCCGAAATCATGCGGCAGGCGCTTGAAATTTCCGGCACGCAAATGGTGACCGTCGCGGTCCGACGTGTTGATCTGAAAAATCCGGAGAAAGATCCGGTGCTTGGCTTTCTCGATACAAAACGGTACACGCTGCTGCCGAACACGGCCGGATGTTACACCGCGGAAGAGGCGATCCGCGTGGCGCGGCTGGGGAAAGCGGCCGGTTTTTCGAATCTGATCAAGCTGGAAGTGCTCGGCGACGAGAAAACGCTTCTGCCGGATACCGAAGCATTACTGGAAGCGACACGCATATTAGTGAAGGAAGGTTTTTGCGTAATGCCCTATACCAACGATGATCCGATTGTCGCCAAAAAACTGGTTGAAGCGGGTGCTTGCTGCGTGATGCCGCTGGCCGCGCCGATCGGGTCCGGTCAGGGAATTTTAAATAGTCTGAATATTCGTTTTATTATGGAAACCGTCCGCGTTCCGGTAATTGTCGACGCGGGCGTGGGAACCGCCTCCGACGCCGCGATCGCGATGGAGTTGGGGGTGGATGGCATTTTAATGAACACGGCTGTAGCCGGAGCAAATGATCCCGTCTTAATGGCGCATGCCATGAAACAGGCGGTTGAAAGCGGGCGGTCGGCCTATCGGGCCGGCCGGATACCGCGAAAAATATATGCCGCTCCGTCCAGTCCGGAAACAGGGAAGGTAGGATAAATCCGATGGCGCGTTCTTACAAAATTGCAGTATTAGCAGGCGATGGCACCGGTCCCGAGGTCGTCAAAGAAGGATTGAAGGTCCTTAGTGCGATTTCCGAAAAAACCGGGTTCGATGTCGAGTTAATTCCATACGACCTCGGCGGGGAACGGTATTTGAAAACCGGTGAAACGGTGCCTGACTCAGTGCTGCAGGAACTCAAAACGATGTCGGCCATTTACCTGGGCGCGATCGGACACCCCGATGTGAAGCCGGGCATTCTTGAAAAAGGAATTCTGCTGAACCTGCGATTCCAGCTCGATCAGTACATCAACCTGCGCCCCGTGAAACTATTCCCCGGCGTATGGACGCCGCTGAAAGACAAGGGGCCCGAAGAAATTGATTTTGTCGTCGTGCGCGAAAATACCGAGGGCATTTACGCCGGCGTCGGCGGCACGTTCAAAAAAGGGACAGCCGACGAAGTGGCGATGCAGGTCGACCTTAACACCCGAAAAGGGGTTGAGCGGTGCATCCGCTATGCGTATGACTATACGAAGAAACGGAACGCCCGGAAAAAACTGACGCTCTGCGCAAAAACCAATGTGCTGACCTATGCGCATGACCTCTGGGCGCGCGTTTTTGAAATCGTCGGCAAGGAACATCCGGAAATTTCACAGGATTATTCGCATGTCGACGCGCTCGTGATGTGGATGGTGAAATCCCCTGAATTTTTCGATGTAATCGTCACCAATAATATGTTCGGCGACATCATCACCGACCTGGGCGCCATGATTCAGGGCGGCCTTGGAATCGCCGCGGGCGGCAACATTAACCCGGCCGGCGTCTCCATGTTTGAACCGATCGGCGGATCAGCGCCCAAATATGCGGGCAAGGGTGTCATCAATCCGCTGGCGGCCATCTGCGCGGTAGGAATGCTTCTGGATCATCTGGGAGAAGCGGCCGCAGCTCAGAAAGTGGAAGAGGCCGTCAAAGTGGTCACCGGAACCAAGCTCAAGAGTCTGGCCGCCGGAAAAATGGGTTACTCCACCAGCGAAGTCGGCGATCTGGTCGTAGCCGCTCTCTAAAGGTCCTATGCTGAAGAAAAAAGAATCCTATAATGTCTGCGTCGTCGGCGCAGGCGCCGTCGGCGTGGAACTGTTGCGCGTTTTAAAACAGCGCAAGTTTCCGGCGGCGCGCCTGACGGTGCTGGCTCGCTCAGACCGGACCCTGACCGTGGATGGGGAATCTTATCCGGTGAAATCCGTTTCACCGGAGGCGTTCGACGGGCAGGAAATCGTGCTGTTTGCCGGGACCGAAGGCGATAAGGGTGCCGCTGTCACTTACGCCAAAGAAGCAATCGCGCGCGGCGCCGTCTGCATCGATAACGGCGCCGATTTCCGCATGGATCCGGCGGTACCGCTGGTCGTTCCCGAAGTGAACGCCGCCGCGCTTAAACAGCATACCGGTTTAATCGCCAATCCGAATTGCTCAACGATCCAGATGGTCGTCGCGCTCGGCCCGATCCATCGCGAATTCAAAATCAAACGGATCATCGTTTCCACTTATCAAGCCGCGTCCGGCGCAGGCAGCAAGGCGCTGGAGTCGCTGCAAAACGAGACGGCCGCTTTTATTCAAAAACAGCCGCTCCCGAAACCGGAAGCGATGCCGCAGCGGATCGCGTTTAATGTTTTTCCACAGATCGGCAGCTTTGCGGAACTCGGCTACACCAGCGAAGAATGGAAGATGGTGAAGGAAACCCATAAAATTCTGGGCGATTCTTCCATCGCCGTGAATGCGACGACGGTCCGCGTGCCTGTATTCGATTCACACTCCGAATCGGTCTACATCGAAACCGGGAAACCATCGTCGCTGGATAAAATCCGGTCGCTGCTCAAGCAGAGCCCCGGCATTCTGCTTTCCGACGACCCGGCCTATCCGATGCCGGTCGATGCCGCTCATCGCGACGAAGTATTCGTCGGCCGCTTGCGAAAAGATCCGGTGATTGCCAACGCCTACTCCCTATGGATCGTCTCCGATAATCTGCGCAAGGGCGCCGCGCTCAACGCGGTCCAGATTGCCGAAACGCTAATCCAAAACGCGTGACCCGCCGCATCCGCCTTGATATTGCTTATGAAGGCACCTCATTTGCCGGCTGGCAGCGCCAGAAAAACGGCCTTTCCGTCCAGCAGGTCATTGAGGAATCGCTCGCGAAAATTACTCAGGAAAAGGTGACGCTGGCCGGCGCCGGCCGGACCGACAGCGGCGTCCATGCTGAAGGACAGATCGCGCATACGATCATTCATTCACCGATGCCGCTGCCATTACTGCAGAAAGCGCTTAACGCAACGCTTCCCGAAACAATTCTTATTCGTTCGCTGCGTAAAGTCCCCGACAGTTTTCACGCTCGTTTCGGCGCAAAATCAAAGTGGTACCGCTATACGATCTGGAATTCAAATATCCGTCCGCTCGCAGAGCGCCAGCGCGTGCGCTGGGTTTACCAACGGCTCGATCTGCGCGCGATGCGGCAGGCCGCCCGGATGCTGCAGGGCAGGCATGATTTCAAACCGTTCCAATCGGCCGGCAGCAGGGATGTCGGCTCCACAACCCGAAACCTGTTTCAGCTGACAATTCGGAAAAATGGCACGATCCTCTGGATCGACGCCAAAGCCGACGGCTTCCTCTATCATATGGTGCGCCGCATCTCCGGCCTGCTGATCGAAATCGGAAAAGGGAAATTGCCGCCCGAAGAAGCGCGAAAAATCCTGCGCGGCCGGTCCAAATTCATCGTCCCCTCAGCACCCGCGCAAGGGCTCTGCCTGATGCGCGTTTCCTACCGCTAAAAATATTTATTGACAAATCCGCCCTCCTTATCAATAATGATACTCAATCTCAATTTCAATAGGAGCCTCAATGATTCGATTAAGAAAAGATGCTGAAGTCACACTGTTCCCGAGCCATGCCCAGAAGCCGGCTGACTTCCAACATTGGCTGGGATCGCTTCGTGGACGGTTCGAGGACTATTTAACGAAGCAAGGGCTGAACCTGACCAAACAGCGCGAAACGATCCTGCACTGCCTGACCGAAGCCGACCAGCATTTGACGGCCGAACAGATCTACGATCAGGTTAAAAAGAAAGACGCCTCCATTGGCCGCGCCACCGTGTTTCGAACCATCAAACTGCTGCAGGAGTGCGGCCTGGTCGATGAAATCGCCTCCCTGCGGGGCAGCGCGAAATTCGAACTGAAAGCCGACCGCCCGCACCACGATCACATGATCTGCGTTGAATGCGGGCGAATCCTGGAGTTTCAGAGTCCGATGATGGAAAAATTTCAGGATGAGGCGATCCGTAAACAGGGATTCACGGCGCTCTGGCATCGCCACGAAATTTTCGGGCGCTGTAAATTATGCCAAAAGCAGCGATCCTGATGCGCACCCGAACCCTGTTGCTTCTGGGAATCCTTATCCTGGGTGGCTGCGCATACAAAAAGACAACGCTCTGCGCAATGCCAACCGGCCCCAATGATCAAATCTGTAAACACTGCAACTGCTTAATGCCGGCAGGGATTCCCCCAGACCAGATTTGCCCGGTCTGCGATTGCAAAAAAGTAGCAGCTCAATGTTATCGAATCAAGAAACAACAGAAAACCAGTAAAACAAACAACGCAAAGGATCCGGTTTAAAATGAAAATGAATTGGTGGATGGTTTCTTTGGTAATGGCGGCGGTTATTGTCGGACAAACGCCGGCGGCATCGGCGCATATGCGGGATTACTTGGTCAACGAGGGATACTACACCGCCAAGAAGGGCGAGGTTGAGTTTGAACTGCACACCGACTACAACATGCCCGAGCCTGACCAAGACAGCACTCATAACATCAAACAGCAGTATGAACTGGAATATGGCCTGACCAATCATCTGCAGCTGGCTTATTACGAAGTCGCCACCTGGAATCGGCAAAACGATTTTCAGAGGGATTCGCTTAAGGTTGAAACCAAGTACCGTTTTGTCGAAAGCGGCGAATGGCCCGTTGACCTGGCGCTCTACGCCGAATACAAAAACCCGAACGGCAGAGACGAAACGGCCAGTGACGAAATGGAAGGCAAGCTGATTCTGGCGAAAAATTTCGGCCGGTGGAGCGCTGTGTTCAACTGGGTGATGGAACGAAAAATCGGCGAACATGAATCGTGGCAGATGGAATACACGGCAGGCGGCGGATATATCGTTAATCCGAAGCTGCGGTTTAATCTTGAAGTGAAGGAAACGCTCGGTGATGTTCATGAATTCGGCATCCGCCGCAAAGCACACGAGCTGCAATTGATCCCCTCCATCGGATTTAATCCGACTGCCAACAGCCGCGTATTGATCGGACCGGCGATCGGACTGACGCATGCCACGGATGATTTACAAATCAAAAGCATTGTCTCGGTGGAATTTTAATCCATGCTGAACTCTTTACTAAACGCGCCCTGGGCGCTTGGTCTGTTTGCCGGAGCTACCATTTTCCTGGGGCTTCCGATCGCGAAAATCCGTACGCTGTCGCCGAAAGTCAAAGCGTTCTTAAACGCCGTTTCCACGGGAATCCTGATTTTTCTTCTGGTTGAAATCACGGGCCACGTGATCGAACAGATCGAAGAGATGGTAGAGACCTGGGCAACCGGATCGGGAGGATCGGCATGGGTCGTTGGGCAGTATGCCGGATTGTTCGTCGCCGGATTCTCGCTCGGTTTGCTGGGCCTTATCTTTTTTGAGGAACGGTTTCTCGGTTCCGCCAAAGATGAAACGGTTGATCCCGGCGTGCGCGCCAAAAATTTATCGCTGTTGATCGCCGTCGGACTGGGACTGCATAACCTCAGCGAAGGCCTGGCGATCGGGCAGGGGTATGCCGGCGGCGCGGTCAGCCTGGCCTGGATGCTGGCAATCGGATTCGCGCTGCATAACGCCACCGAGGGATTCGGCGTCGCGGCGCCGATGTCGGGACACCCGGTCAGCTGGAAATTTCTCGCTCTATGCGGCATCATCGGCGGAGGCCCAACCTTTATCGGCGCAGCCATCGGCAGCTGGTGGGTCAACAAATCGGTGGAGATTTTCTGCCTCGCGCTGGCAAGCGGCACCATCCTCTATATCATCGGCGAACTGCTGCATATCGGGCGCCAGATTAAAGGCGAAAAACTGGTTTCGATCGGACTGCTGATCGGTTTCTTCATCGCGATGGGAACCGACCTCTCGCTTTCCGCCGCGCATGAGGTGGCGGTGGTGCATGGCCCGCGGCATGGCGGCTATTTCGGAGATGCCAACGACTTGTACCATTATGAAATTGTCCGAACAACGGAAAATGAAGTGGCGCTCTACGTGAACGACCATTACAACCAGCCGATGGATACGCGGACCGTCAGCGCGCGCTGGATTTTAAATCCGGGAGAAGCGGGCACCTTGACCGGATTTTTCACGCCGACAGCCGGCGGATCCCGTCTGACCGCCATGCTTCCGGCATCCCGAACCAAGGGTCCCCTGCACATTACCGTATCGGTGCTGAAAGGGGATCAGTGGGCCGACATGGAGTTTTATCTTCCGGAATAACGCTTGATTTTAGGTCTCCTTTTGCTATAATTACTGTTTCCACAGGGATATAATAAAAATGACTAAAACATACATGGCAAAGAGTTCGGAAGTGACGCGCAAGTGGCATCTCATTGATGCGGACGGGCAGATTCTCGGCCGCCTGGCCGTCAAAGTGGCGGATATTCTGCGCGGTAAGAACAAAACAATCTTTACGCCGCATGTTGATTGCGGTGACGGCGTTATCATCATCAACGCCGAAAAAATCAAGGTTACCGGCACCAAGCTGACTGAGAAGAAGTATCAGCGGTATTCCGGTTACCCGAGCGGCCGCAAAGAAGAATCACTGGAACGGCTTTTGGATCGGCGGCCGACCGCGGTATTTGAAAAAGCGGTCAAGGGTATGCTCCCGAAAAATTCTCTCGGAAGAGAAGTCTACCGGCGCTTGAAAGTTTATGCGGGTCCGAAGCATCCGCACGCCGGACAAATGGCAGAGGCAACTAAAAAATCATGATTAAAACAGGACGGAGAAAAGAAGCGGTCGCCCAGGTTATCTTAAAACCGGGCAAGGGCCGCATTCTGGTCAACGGCCGGACGATGGAAACCTATTTTCCGCGGCTCTCGCTGCAAGTCGTCATCCGGGAACCGTTGGTCTTGACCCAGTCATTGGAAAAATTCGATTGTTACGCCAAAGTGAATGGCGGCGGCATCGCCGGACAAGCCGGTGCTCTGCGGCAGTCATTGGCGCGGGCGCTCACGGCCGAAGATGAAACGCTGCGGTCTCCGCTGCGGAAGAGCGGCATGCTGACCCGGGATTCACGGACTCGCGAACGGAAAAAATACGGACAAAAGGGAGCCCGAAAACGGTTCCAGTGGACCAAGCGTTAAGCTTGGACTTTTTAGACCTATTCTCTTTGTTGTTTGCTTTTTAAACACGGGAGAATAGGTCTCTTTATTTCCCCTATGGAATACTCCGTTGGAATTATAGGTGTGACCGGTTATACCGGGCAGGAGCTGCTTCGGATTCTTCGGCGGCATCCGTCGGTATCGATCGGGTACCTGGCCAGCCGGCGATTGAGCAAGCCGGAGCCGGTTGGAAAATTACTGCCCGAATTCCGGGCAGACCGCAAACTCCTCATTGAACCGTACGATCCTTCAAAAATTGCCGGGCGATGCGACCTCGTTTTTCTGGCGCTGCCGCACGGCGAAGCGATGAAACTGGCCCCGATCCTTTTGAAAAAATCAGGGCTCAGCGTTATCGATTTAAGCGGTGATTTCCGGATCAAGGACAAAACCGTTTTCCGGAAAGCGTACGGATTCGCGCAGTCCGATGCGCAGGGATTAAAATCATCCGCGTATGGTTTAACCGAACTGTTCCGGGAATCGATCCGGAACGCGCGGTTGATCGCCAACCCCGGCTGTTATCCAACCGCTTCGTTATTGGCGCTGGCGCCGCTGGCGCAGCAAAAACTGCTGCCGGCCGAGGGCGTAATCATCGATGCCAAGTCGGGCGTGAGCGGCGCCGGACGATCGGCCAAGGATGATCTGCAGTTCTGCGAAGTGAATGAAGATATGCGCGCCTACAAAGTCGGCACGCATCAGCATACGCCGGAAATGGAACAGGCGCTCGGCTGGATCAGCAAGAAAAAAACTACGCTGACTTTCACGCCGCATCTGGTTCCGCTTAATCGCGGAATGTATGTCACGGCCTACGTTCCGCTGGCGAAGAAAATATCGTTTGCCGCCGTTTCCGAACTGTACAACTCTTTTTATGACGACGAACCGTTTGTCCGGATTCTTCCGGAAGGGGTCTGGCCGCAGGTCAAGACCGTAGCCGGAACCAACGACTGCGAAATCGGACTTTATCTCGATCCGTCCGGAAAACGGCTGACGGTTCTTTCGGCGATCGACAACCTGGGCAAAGGGGCTTCAGGGCAGGCGGTCCAGAATATGAATCTGCTGTTTGGGCTTCCCGAAACCACCGGGATCCGCATCGGCCATGAAGGGCAATAACTCCCTTAAAGCCGTACGGGGCGGCGTAACGGCAGCCAAAGGATTCACCGCCAGCGGCGTCTCCTGCGGACTGAAGAAACGGGGCAAGGATCTTGCGCTGATCGTTTCCGACCGGCCCGCACAGGCGGCCGGCACGCTGACGATCAACCCGATGAAAGCGCCCTGCGTCGACTGGGCAAAAAAACTTCTGGCGCAGGGAACCGCGCGCGCCATCATCGCCAACAGCGGAAACGCCAACTGCTGCACCGGAAAACAGGGCCGGAAAGATGCCGCGCGGACTGCCGCGTGGACTGCCGCCGCTCTGAAAATAAAACCGTCCGATGTTTTCATCGCATCGACCGGCGTTATCGGCCGGTTTCTGCCGATGGATAAAATGGATCAGGGAATCCGGGCCGCCGCAAAAACACTGGATACGCACGGCTCTCTCTCCGCGGCGCAGGCAATCATGACGACCGACACTCGCCCCAAGGAAATCGCCATTCAATTCAAGATCGGCGGGAAACCGGTCACCGTCGGCGGCATCGCCAAAGGTTCCGGAATGATCGCGCCGAATATGGCCACGATGCTCGCGTTCCTGACAACCGATGCCTCCGTTGATGCCAAAACACTTCGGCAAATATTAAAATCACTGGTTCCCGAAACATTTAACGCCATTACCGTAGACGGAGAGATGTCGACGAACGACATGGTAATCCTGCTGGCCAACGGCGCCTCCGTCACGCCGAAAATCAAACCGGGTTCCGCGGCGTACAAACAATTTTTCCAGGCCGTCGCCACCGTCTGCAGTTATCTCGCGCGGGAGATCGTGCGGGATGGAGAAGGGGTCACGCGGCTGTTCACCGTTTCGGTCACCGGCGCACGCAAACCGGCCGACGCGCAAAAAATCGCACAGCGGATCGCCAACTCGGCGCTGGTAAAAACAATGATCGCCGGACGGGACCCGAACTGGGGCCGCATCGCCGCGGCCGCCGGCGCCACCGATGTTCCGATTGATGCTGAAAAAATCGCGATCCGAATCGGAAAAACCACCGTATTCAAAAATGGCGAACCGGCACGCATTCCAATCAGCCGGATATTAAAGGAAGTCGACCATCCGGAAGTTCCGATCCAGGTTGATCTGGGAATGGGCCGCGCCTCTGCTCGGATCACCAGCGGCGATTTCACCGAAGATTACATTCGAATCAATGCCCGCTACACGACTTAAAAAAAAATCGCCGACGCTGGCGCACCTGAAAATTCCGAAAGAGGTCATCCTGAAAGCAGATGTCCTCCTGGAGGCATTGCCTTATCTGCAGGCGTTCCGCGGAAAAACATTCGTGATTAAATACGGCGGATCGGCGCTGGCTGATCCAAAACAGCGGCGCGCGATTTTGCAGGATATTGTTTTTTTCAGCGTCGCCGGAATCCGGCCGGTGCTCGTGCATGGCGGCGGCCCCGAAATTTCCAAGCTGATGGCGAAAAGCGGAAAAGCGCCTAAATTTATCCAGGGTCTGCGCGTCACCGACGCCTCGACGCTGAAAATGGTGATGAACGCGCTCAAAGGAGTCAATCAATCGCTGATTTCTGAAATCCGACAGTTGGGCGGACGGGCGCAGGGATTAATGGGCTGGGAAAGTGATCTGCTGCGCGCTGAAAAGAAAATTGTTCCGGAAGGAGATTTGGGATTCGTCGGGAAAGTGACCGGTGTGAATACCGGCCCGATCCAGCGGCTGTTGGCGCTGGGCGCGATTCCGGTCGTGGTTCCTCTGGGAGCCGGATGGGACGGCCAGGCCTATAACATCAACGCCGATGAAGCGGCCTCGGCACTGGCGGCCGCGCTGAAAGCGGAAAAGTTTGTGCTGGTGACCGATGTGCCGGGTATCCTGACCAATCCGAAAAATTTAAAATCGCTTCTGACCACCGTCACCGAAACAAAAGCGCTGGCGCTGATTAAAAAAGGGGTGATTTCCGGCGGCATGATTCCGAAAACCAAAGCCTGCATCAACGCGCTGGAAGGCGGCGTCAAGAAAACCCACATGATCGATGTGGAAATTCCACACGGCCTGATCCTGGAAATTTTCACCGATAAAGGGATCGGAACGGAGATTACGCAATGACCAGCACCGCGATTGAAAAATTATACAACCGGTTCGTGATGCCGACCTACAACCGGCTCGGCATTACCATCGCGCGCGGCAAAGGATCGTTCCTGTGGGATACCGATGGGAAAAAATATCTCGATCTGTTTCCGGGATGGGGCACCACGGCGCTCGGCTATTGCCACCCGGCCGTTACAAAAGCGGTACGCAGCCAGGTCGGAGAACTGGTTCATGTTCCAAACAGTTTTTACAACGAGCCTCAGGCACTGTTCGCCAAAGCGCTGATCGAAAGCAGCTTCCCGGGCAAAGTATTCTTTTGCAACAGCGGCGCCGAAACGGTCGAATCGGCCATCAAGCTGGCGCGGCGGTACGGCAACGGCAAACGGACAGAAATCCTTTCAATGACGCAATCGTTCCACGGACGGACGATGGGCGCGCTGGCGGCAACCGGTCAGTCGAAATACAGCAAGGTTTTCGAACCGATGCTGCCCGGATTCAAGCATCTTCCGTTTAACGACCTGAATGCCGTCAAGAAAGCGGCCGGCCCGAAAACCGCAGCCGTTTTAATCGAGGTGATCCAGGGCGAGGGCGGAATTCATGTCGCCTCGGCATCCTACATTCGCGGCCTGCGGAAACTCTGCACGCAAAAGAAAATGCTGCTGATCTTTGATGAGGTTTCCACCGGAATGGGACGAACCGGAACGCTGTATGCCTATCAGCATTACGGCGTGAAGCCGGACATTTTGCTGCTGGCGAAACCGGCAGCCGGCGGACTTCCGATCGGCATGATGATTGCCGCGAAACCGTACGCCGACCTGCTGGAAAAAGGAACACATGCCACCACATTCGGCGGCAACCCATTGGTGACCGCGGCGGGACTGGCCACGCTGAATACCGTCTGGAAAGGACCCGTTCTGGCGCAGGCGCGCAAACGGTCGCAGCAGCTGTTCGCAGGATTAAAGAAACTTCAGAAACAGCATTCCATTATTAAGGAAATCCGGGGACGGGGTCTGATGGTCGGAATTGAACTAACGATGCCGGGCAGCGCGGTAATACAGGAAGCGGCGCGGCGGGGACTGTTGTTCAACTGCACGCAGGAAAAAGTGCTGCGAATGTATCCGGCGCTGACGATTTCCGAAAAAGAGCTGGCCCAGGGACTGCGAATTCTTGATCAGTCATTGGCGGCCGCAGTAAGGAAAACATCCAAATGAAACCAACTCATCTTGTTTCAATTCAGGATTTAAACAGCCGGCAGTTATTGGAACTGTTAAAAAATGCGCGCGCGATGAAAAAAGCGAAGAAGCCGTCGCGCAAGCTGGCCGGAAAAACACTGGGACTGATTTTTCAGAAGCCGTCGGTCCGGACCCGCGTTTCATTCGAAGTCGGCATGGGACAATTGGGCGGACAAAGTCTTTACATCGGACCGGTTGAATTGGAGCAGGGCAAGCGGGAATCGGCCAAAGATATGGCGCTGGTGCTGTCGCGCTATCTGGACGCTATCGTTACGCGGACTTTTTCGCATTCGGATGTCGTGGAGATGGCCGAAGTTTCTTCAGTACCGGTGATCAACGGACTTTCCGATGAAAGTCACCCGTGCCAGGCGCTGGCCGATCTGCTGACGGTTCAGGAAAGAACCGGAAAACTGGCCGGCGTTCCGATCGCCTATGTCGGCGACGGCAATAATGTCTGCCACTCTTTGATGGAATCTTGCGCGCTGGCCGGAGCAAAATTATCGATCGCCACGCCGAAAGGATACGCGCCCGATCCAAAAATCACCGGCTGGTCGAAACAGCAGGCCAAAAAAACGGGCGGGCAGATACTGCTGACCGAAGATCCCGTGGAAGCGGTGCACGGCGCGCGCGTCGTTTACACCGATGTCTGGACCAGCATGGGACAAGAGAAGGAAAAGGCCGAGCGAATCCGGATTTTTAACCCGTATCAGGTCAACGAATCATTGATGCGCAAAGCGGCGCCGAACGCCTGGTTTATGCACTGCCTTCCGGCGCACCGGGGCGAAGAAGTAACGGGCGCTGTCATCGACAGTCCCCGGTCGATCGTGTATGATCAAGCGGAGAATCGCATGCACGCGCAAAAAGCGGTATTATTAATGTTGCTGGAACGATGACGATGAAACCTACTTTAAAGAAAAAACAGAAAGTAATTCTGGCCTATTCGGGCGGACTCGATACGTCGGTCTGCATCCATTGGCTGTCGGCGCGCGGATACAGCGTCGTCGGATTCTGCGTGGATGTAGGCCAGGGCATCGCTGAGAATTTCAGCGTAATCAAGAAACGGGGCCTGGCCTGCGGCGCAGAAAAAATCGTAATTCAGGATCTGCGCGAATCGTTCGCTGAAGACTACATTCTTCCAGCGCTGAAAGCCGGCGCGATTTACGAAGGAAAATATCTGCTGGCCACGGCATTGAGCCGGCCGCTGATCGCCAAAGCACTGGCCGAGACCGCGCAGAAAGAAAAAGCAACGGCCGTCGCTCACGGATGCACCGGAAAAGGAAACGACCAGGTCCGGATTGAAGTATCGCTGCGCGTGCTCAATCCGAAATTAAATATTCTGGCGCCGGTCCGGGAATGGGAAATGAAATCGCGGCAGGAAGAAATGGACTACGCGAAAAGAAAGCGGATCCCGATCCCGCCGAAGAAAGATTCGGTCTATTCGCTCGATCAGAACCTCTGGGGAATCGCCATTGAAAGCGGACCGTTGGAAGATCCCTGGAACGAGCCTCCGGCGGAAGCCTATCGCTGGACAACCGACCCGGCCAAAGCTCCCAACAAACCGGATTATGTGACAATTGAATTTAATCGCGGCAAGCCGGTGAAATTAAACGGACGGTCGCTTCCGTTCATCAAAATCATCGAAACACTCAACGCCACCGGCGCGCGCCACGGCGTCGGCCGGGTCGATATGATTGAAGACCGGCTCGTCGGTATTAAATCACGCGAAGTCTATGAAGCACCGGCCGCCACGATTTTGCATTTGGCGCACAAAGAGCTGGAACATCTGACGCTCGACCGGGAAATGTTGTCGTTTAAGGAAGGGATTGCGCAGCGCTATTCACGGCTGATTTACGACGGGCTTTGGTTTACACCATTGAAAACGGCGTTCGACGCGTTCGTTGAATCGACGCAAAAAACAGTGACGGGCCAGGTGAAGGTCAAGCTGTTCAAAGGAACGGCCATGCCGGTCGCCCGGAAATCACCCTATTCGCGCTACGCCGAATCGCTGGCTACTTATTCCGGCAAAGATCTATTCGACCAGAAAGCGGCCGCCGGATTTATCGCGCTCTGGGGACTGCCGTACATCAAACACCGATGAGCCAATCCAAGTTGTGGGGTGGGCGGTTCACAAAACCGACAGCCAAAGCAGTGGAACGGTTCACGCATTCGCTGGAAATCGACCGGCGGATCGGCCGGGAAGATATTACCGGTTCGATCGCCCATGCGCGAATGCTCGGCAAACAAAAAATCATTCCATCGGCTGACGCCAAAAAACTGGTCGCATCGCTTCAAAAACTTCTGAAAGACTGGGACGCCGGAAAAGTACGCCTGGACCCCGCTGCCGAAGATATTCATACCGTCATCCAGAAAGAAATCGAGAAGCGGGCCGGAAAAAGTGCCGGCCGGCTTCACACGGCACGATCACGCAACGACCAGGTAGTCACCGCCTTTAAACTGCATTGCAATGAGCGGCTTGAATTAATCGAGCTGCAGTTAAAATCGCTGCAGCAGGCAATCCTCACTCAGGCGCAGAAAAACCAGACACTGTTGATGCCCGGCTATACGCATTGGCGGCACGCGCAGCCGATTATGGTTTCTCACTTGCTGTTAAGCTATGTCACGATGCTGCAGCGCGACAGGGAACGGATCGCCGATGCCGTCAGGCGGATGATGTCACAGCTGCCGCTGGGCGCATGCGCGCTGACCGGAACAGGACTTAAAACCAACCGCTTGGCCGTCGCCAAAGAACTTGGATTCTCGGGCATCAGTATGAATTCGATCGATGCCGTTTCCGACCGCGATTTCGCGGCTGAAATATTATCGGCGCTGTCGATCACCGGCATTCATGGTTCGCGGATCGCCGAGGAATTGATTCTCTGGTCGACCGAAGAGTTCGGCTTTCTCCACTTTGAAGAATCGCTGCTGACGGGCAGTTCGATGATGCCGCAAAAACAGAATCCTGATTTCCTGGAGCTGGTGCGCGGCAGTTCGGCCTGCATCATCGGCCGCTTAACCGGATTGCTGACGCTGTTGAAAGGGCTTTCGTCCGGATACAACCGGGACCTTCAGCTGGACAAGGAAATCGTTCTGGATGCGTTCGATAAGATCGACGGCATCCTCTCAGTGCTGATTCTCGGATTCAATGGAATCCGGTTCAACCGAATACGAATGGAACGGCAATTGGCCGACGAATCGCTCTATGCGACCGACCTGGCCGAATACCTGGTACAGAAAGGCCTGCCTTTCTCGGAAGCGCACCGGGCCGTCGGACAATTACTGGCCTATGCCGATAAAAATAACCAGTCGTTAAAAACATTGCCGCTTTCGGTTTACCGGAAATTTTCAAACCGGTTTGGGCCGGATGCCGCGCGGCTGATCAACCCGACCGTTTCCGTATCGCGAAAACAATCGGCCGGAAGCACCAATCCGGGCCAGGTCCGGCAGCAGATTGCCGCCTGGAAGAAAGCACTGCGGTAAAACCTCCGATGCGCCATCAATTCAATTACCGCAACCAACAGCTGTGGTGCGAAAAATCCAGCGTAGCCGAGATCGTCAAGAAAACGGGAACGCCGGCCTACCTCTACAGCTATTTCTCGATAGTCGATCATTTCCGGCAAGTGCAGAAAGCGTTTAAGCCGGTCAATGCGTTAATCTGTTTTGCTGTGAAATCCAACAGCAACATTGCGGTCTGCCGCGCATTGGTGAAAGCCGGTTCCGGATGCGATGTCGTATCGGGCGGGGAACTGATCCGCGCGCTGAAAGCCGGCGCCAACCCAAAAAAAATCGTCTACGCCTCGGTCGGAAAAACCGATCGCGAAATCGAGCAGGCGGTGCGCGCCGGAATTTTGCTCTTCAATGTTGAATCGGAACAGGAACTGGGCCGGATCGACCGGATCTGCGCGCGCTTAAAGAAAAAACAGAAGGTCAATTTACGGATGAACCCGGAAGTTGATCCGCACACACACCATTTCATCACGACGGGGCATAAAGCCAGCAAGTTCGGCATCGACATGCCGACCGTCGAGAAACTGCTGGCGAATACAAAACGATACCCACACCTGATCTTCGCCGGAATCCATATTCATATCGGATCACAAATATTAGAAGCCCGTCCGTTCAAGGCTGCCATCGGCAAAGCGCTGGCCGTCATCGCGCGCGGCCGGAAGAACGGTGCGCCGATTGAATACCTGAACATCGGCGGCGGCCTGGGAATCATCTACAAAAAAGAAAAACCGCAGAAGCCGTCTGATTACGCAAAAAAAGTGCTCCCGCTGCTGAAGAAAAGCGGTTTAAAAATTATTCTGGAACCGGGCCGGTTTATTGTCGGCAACAGCGGCATCCTGGTAACGCGCGTGGTTTATATCAAAAACAGCCACGGCAAAAAATTCGCGATCGTCGATGCCGGCATGAACGATCTGGTGCGGCCAAGCCTTTATGGCGCCTATCATGAAATCCAGCCGGTACTAACAAAACCGGGCAGTAAAAAAGGGCGTTACGACATCGTCGGGCCGGTCTGTGAAAGCGGCGACTTCTTCGCGAAGGACCGGACGCTGCCGCAGCTCGAAGCGGGCGACTTAATCTCAATCTTCAGCGCCGGCGCGTACGGATTCGTAATGGCCAGTAATTACAATACGCGGCCGAAACCGGTTGAGATCCTCGTGCACGGCAAACGGTGGGATATTATCCGCAAAAGAGAAACGATCGACGATCTGCTGCGCGGCGAAAAAATCCCAGCCTGGCTGAAATGAAACCGCTCCTGTTTATTAAAACGGTCGGCACCGGCAACGATTTTATTTTGATCGACGGCCGCAAATCGGTTCTGCCATCCAATCTGCCGGCATTTGCGAAACAGCAATGCCATCGCCAGCGCGGCATCGGCGCCGACGGCATCTTAGTCGTTGCGCGCTCCAAAAAAGCGGACGCGCGGATGCTGATTTATAACGCCGACGGAAGCCAGGCCGGCATGTGCGGCAACGGCCTGCGCTGTTTCGTCTGGTATCTGCATCAGACCGCCAAAAAGAAAGCTCTCTCCAAAGAATGGACGATTGAAACGGGAGCGGGGCTGATGAAAGCACGCGTGGTCGGGCCGGAATCGGTCCGGATCTTTTTGCGTCCGCCGCACGGTCTTCGGCTCGGCATGAAATTAATGGCGGCCGGAAAAAAATGGGAATTCCATTCCGTCAACACCGGCGTTCCGCACGCGGTCACATTGCAGCAGAAACTCACTGCGCTGGATATGACAAAGCTCGGCCCGGCCATTCGTTATCACGCCCAATTCAAACCGGCCGGCACCAATGTGAACGCGGTGCGCATCGATTCGACGCGCCAGATCTCCGTGCGAACGTACGAACGCGGTGTGGAAGGGGAAACACTGGCCTGCGGCACCGGTTCGGTCGCCTCGGCCATCGTCTCAGCTTTACTTGGAAAAGTGCAGCCGCCGGTCCGGATCAAAACATCCGGAGGAGAATGGCTGACAGTCGGCTTTAAACACGGTAAAATTCCATTTGAAGGTCTTTACTTGCAGGGGCCGGTACAAATCACATTTCACGGAGAGATTGAACGATGAAAATGCTGAGAGGATCGATGGTCGCGCTGATCACGCCGTTTCGCAACGGCCGCCTGGATCTGCCGACGCTCCGTAAACTGGTGGAGTTCCATGTCCGCTCCGGCACCTCCGGTATCGTCCCATGCGGCACGACCGGTGAATCAGCCACGCTCTCGCACCAGGAACATGACCTGGTCATTGAAGAAATCATTCGCGCGGCACGCGGCCGGGTGGCCGTGATCGCCGGAACCGGTTCCAACAACACGCAGGAAGCGATTCGGCTGACGCGGCACGCGCAGCAGGCCGGCGCCGACGGCGCGCTGGTCATCTCTCCTTATTACAACAAACCGACGCAGGAAGGGCTTTACCGGCATTTCAAAGCGGTCGCCGAATCGGTAAAAATTCCGCTGGTGATCTACAACATCGCTTCCCGCACCGGCGTGAATATCGAACCGGAAACTTTCGGACGGCTGGCCAAAATCAAGAACATCGCCGGTGTGAAAGAATCGAGCGGCAACCTGGAACAGATGGCGCGCATCAAAGCGGCCGCCGGAGAAAAATTCGCGCTGATGTCCGGCGACGACGGCGTCACGCTGCCGGTGCTCTCGATCGGCGGAACAGGAATCATTTCAGTGATCGCGAACATCGTTCCGAAACCGGTGGCACGGATGGTCGCCGCGTATGAGCGCGGCCGGATTGCTGAAGCGCGCAAAATCCATTATTCACTGCTGGCGATCACAAAAACGATGTTCATCGAAACCAACCCGATCCCGGTCAAGACAGCGATGGGTCTGATGAAACTGATTCCAGACGCGAGCCTGCGCCTGCCGATGTGCCCGCCTACCGAGGCGCATCTGGCGAAAATCAAAGAGACGCTGCGCGCTTACCGGTTAATCCGGTGATGTTCCGCCGATGACACCTTCTAAAATCCGGTTGATCATCAACGGCTGCCGAGGCCGCATGGGTACGCTGCTGGTTGAAGAAGCGCTCAAGCATCCGTCTGTTTTTGACCTGGTCGGCGTAACCGAATATGCGGAACATCCGGAAATCGGGAAACCGCTGCCGCAAAAACCGGAACTGAAAATCAGCGGCTCGATTAAAGAGCTGCTTCCCAAAGCCGATCTGATGATTGAATTCACCACGGTGGAAAGCACACTCTGCCACGCGAAAGAAGCGTCCGCCGCGCATGTCGCGATGGTGATCGGAACCACCGGTTTTACCGCCGACCAATTCGAACAACTCAAACAGTATGCGCGGCATACACCAATTTTCTGGTCGCCGAATATGTCGATCGGCATTGTGATCATCCGCCGGACGATTGCGGCTGTCTCGCAGCTGCTCGCGCAGTTTGGCCTGTCGGAACAAACCCACATTCAATTATCAGAAACGCATCACACCAAAAAACTGGATAAGCCGAGCGGCACCGCCAAAGCGCTCGCGCAGGAAGTATTCCAGTCGACCGGATGGCTGATCAAGGATGAAGAGATCGAAGCCCGGAGGGAAGGAGATGTCGTCGGCGTTCATTCGGTTGTCTTTCAATGCCCATCGGAAAATCTGACACTGACGCATGAAGCGACCGACCGCCGCGTTTTTGCGCAGGGAGCGCTGCTGATCGCGCAACACCTGCGCCATCTCTGCGAAAAATCGGGATGGGTCACGATGGACGATGTGGTTACGGCGCTTCAAAAGAAAACAAAACAATGAGCAAATCGTTTTCTATGCCTCCGGTCGCCAAGCGGCTCACACAACTTCCGCCTTATCTGTTCGTTCAGATCGACGCAATGAAAGATGCGCTGGTCAAGCAGGGGCGCAATGTAATTGATATGGGCGTGGGCGATCCGGACGAGCCGACTCCGAAATTCATCATCGACGCATTTATGAAAGCGGTCAAAGACCGGCGCCATCACCAGTATCCGAGCAACCGCGGTTTGATTGAAATGCGAACCGCGATTGCAATCTGGTATAAAAAACGGTTTCGCGTCACGCTGGATCCGGTGACCGAAGTGTTGCCGCTGATCGGTTCCAAAGAGGGGATCGCCCATTTTCCATTGGCCTATGCCAACCCGGGCGACAGCGTTTTAGTGCCTGATCCCTGTTATCCGCCGTATAAAACCGGCACGATCCTGGCAAGCGCAAAGCCGGTCATGTTCCCGCTGCTGGCGCAAAACAAGTTTCTGCCCGACTTAAACGCGCTGGCGCGGAAACATGCGAAAGCCAAACTGATTTTCCTGAACTATCCGAACAACCCGACCGCGGCTGTCGCCGATCTGAAGTTCTTCAGAGAAGCGGTCGATTTTGCGCATAAAACAGGAATTCCGGTCTGCCATGACGCCGCCTATTCGGAAATCGGATACGACGGTTTCAAACATCCGAGTTTCCTACAGATTCCCGGCGCCAAAGAAGTCGGCATTGAATTCCATTCGTTGTCGAAAACCTATAACATGACCGGATGGCGGATCGGCTGGGCCTGCGGCAACCGCGAGATGATCGCGGCGCTTGCCAAAGTGAAATCGAACATTGATTCCGGAGTTTTTCAGGCGATTCAGATGGCCGGCATCGCCGCGCTCAAAGATAATGGGGCGCACTTAAACCGGATGATTAAAATTTACCAGACCCGCCGCGATCTGATGATCCGTTCATTGAGAGAAAGCGGCTGGCCCGTTACGCCGCCAAAATCAACTTTTTATCTCTGGTCTCCGATTCCGCCCAAGACAAGTTCGCGTGAACTTGCCGCCAAGCTATTGCAGGAACAGGGAATCGTCGCCACACCGGGCGTCGGCTTCGGTGATGCCGGCGAAGGCTATATCCGCTTCTCGCTGAGCATTCCAACTGCGCAAATTCAGGAAGCTGCCCGACGGATCGGCCGCTGCGCGGTCTGGAAAAAGGGTTGATGGCCTTCACGGCCTACATCGCGCTGGGATCAAATCTGGGGGATCGGTCATCGTATCTGCGCTGCGCCATCAACCGGATTAACAAAATTCCAATGACCAAAATCAAAAAACTTTCCCGCATTGAAGAAACAGCCCCCATCGGCGGACCCACTCAGGGACCTTATCTCAACGGCGTCGCGGAAATAAAAACCGGTTTACCGGCGCAGCGGTTGATGGACTCGCTGCGGCAAATCGAACAGGCACTTGGCCGACCGGCTGAGCATCCGCACTGGGGGGCGCGCACGATTGACCTGGATATTATTGATTACGATGGAATTCAAATGAGCTCTAAGAAACTATCGCTGCCGCATCCGCGCGCGCATCAGCGAACATTTGTGCTGCGGCCGCTTGCGCAAATCGCACCCCACTGGATTCATCCGGTTTTCGGAAAAACAGCGTTCCGTCTGCTGGACGAGGCGGCCGCTCAATGAAACTGATCCGTTCCATTCAGGCGTTACGCCGGGAAATCAGCCGGCTCCGAAAAAACGGAAAAACGATCGGGTTCGTTCCGACGATGGGGGCACTGCACGAAGGACACCTTTCGCTGATTCGCCGCGCGCGCCGGGACACCGATCAGGTCGTGGTCAGCATTTTCGTCAACCCGACACAGTTCAACCAGAAAAAAGATCTGCTCGGTTATCCGCGCCGTTTGCGGTCCGACAGCGTTCTCTGTCAAAAAGCCGGGACCGCTATTCTGTTCGTACCGGATGCGCGATCCATTTATCCTGAGAACTTCCAAACGCATGTGGCCGTGGAACAGCTTGGCCGGCGGTGGGAAGGGCAGTTTCGTCCCGGCCATTTTCAGGGCGTGGCCACCGTGGTGACGAAACTGTTTAACCTGGTTGAACCAACCATCGCTTATTTCGGACAGAAAGATGCGCAGCAGGCAAGAATTATTCAACAATTGGCTGAAGATCTGAATTTCGATATCCGCGTCAAAGTACTTCCGACCATCCGAGAAAAAAGCGGGCTGGCGATGAGTTCGCGCAACAAGCGGCTCTCCGAAAAGCAGAAAACAGGGGCGCTGGTGCTCGTTAACGCTTTACGGGAAGCAGGCCGGCTGGTACAATTAAATGAGGTGCGATCGTCGGTGATTTTGGCCCGCGTGAACCGGTTAATCCGGTCCGCCGGGCAGGTTCGCAGTGAATATTCAGCCATTGTAGACCCCGCCACGCTCGAACCGGTCTCCCGCGTCCGGACAACCGCACTGGTTCTTCTGGCAGCGTGGGTCGGCAGTGTCCGCTTGATCGATTGCGGGTTTATTCACACAAAAAGAAAGAACTAGAAGAGCACATCCATGTTTCGCTCGATGATGAAATCAAAGATCCATCAGGCAACCGTGACGGAAGCTAACCTCAAGTACGAGGGCTCCATCACGATTGATTCTGATTTGATGAAAGCCTCTGATTTAATCGCGGGCGAACATGTCCATGTCGTCAACCTCAACAACGGCAGCCGCATTGAGACCTACTGCGTGGAAGGGCCTTCCGGTTCCGGAATCATCTGCATGAACGGCGCGGCCGCGCGCTCGGCGCAGGTGGGGGATATCGTCATCATCATTTCGTACGCGATGATGGAAGATGCGGCCGCGCGCCAATACCAGCCGAAAGTCGTTTTCGTCGACAAGCAAAATAAGATCCGCCGTCCCGCTTACGCGTGATTAAGATCGGCTTGGTCGGGTGCGGAAACATCGGCGCCCAATTGGCAGTACACATCCAGAAAAAACTCCGCACTCAGGCAACACTGGTTTCGATCTGGGATAACGATTCCCAAACCGCGCAGAAACTCCAAACTGTTCTTCGAAAAAAAATCATTTCCGTTTCCATAGCCCAACTTGTTTCACAATCCGATCTGATTATTGAAGCCGCTTCGGCCGATGCGGTTCAACAATTACTTCCGCTCGTGATTAAAAAGAAAAAACAGCTGATGGTACTGTCGAGCGGCGGATTACTTCGAAATCCCGCCCGGCTCGCGCAGGCGATTCGCGCCCGTACCCCGATTTTTCTGCCCAGCGGCGCGCTGGCCGGACTGGACGGAATCAAAAGCGCGCGCGTCGGAAAAATCCGCTCGGTCACGTTGACCACGCGCAAACCGCCGCTGTCGTTTTCCGGAGCACCGGGCGTTCAAAACAAAAAACTCCGTCTCGAATCGATCCGGAAACCGACGGTAATCTTTGATGGGAACGCGCTGAAAGCGGCGCGTCTTTTTCCGCAAAATATCAATGTGGCGGCCACGCTGGCGCTGGCCGGCGTCGGGGCCGCCCGCACGCGCGTGCGGATCATCGCCGATCCCGGTATAAAAAATAATTCACATACGATTGAATCCGTCGGGGATTTTGGTATACTCATATCTCGGACGGAGAATCGTCCGTCGGTGCGGAATCGAAAAACCAGCCAACTGGCAGTTTACTCGGCCATTGCAACTCTGGAACAGATTCTCAATCCTTTACAGGTGGGTAGTTAAAGCGCAAGTCCGTTTCATAAAAAGACGAAAGGGGTATCCGCATGGCAGAGAAGATCCAGAAAGCAGGAATCAAGAGAGAGAAGGGCTACCTGTATTACCTCGACAAGCAGGGAGATGTTTCCGCTGCGAAGATGGCCCGCGGTGGCAAGAAGGGCGGGGCCCCGAAGAAAGTTGCAAAGCTTGGCATCAAGAGAAAAGAAGGCTACCTGTATTTCATCGACAAGCAGGGAGATGTTTCCGCTGCGAAGATGGCTCGTCCGGGCAGCAAGAAAAAGAAGAAGTAACCCGGGTTTACCGTTTTACAGAGTTCTCGACACCCCGTCATGCGTTAAAAGCAGGGCGGGGTGTTTCTTCCTAGGTGCATGCACCTTGCATTTGACCCTTTTTAATCAGATCACAAGAAGTTGTCCTGTATTTTCAGAGAATAAATGAGCAACTCTACTGTTTCTCCTATAATCATCCGCGGCGCACGCGAGCATAATCTCAAAGGCGTCAATCTGACGATTCCGCGCAACGCGCTTATTGTCTTTACGGGACTTTCCGGTTCCGGAAAATCGTCGCTGGCGTTCGACACGCTCTATGCCGAAGGCCAGCGCCGTTATGTCGAGAGTCTCTCGGCCTACGCGCGGCAATTCCTCGAACAACTTCAAAAACCGAATGTGGAACAGATCGAAGGGCTTTCTCCGGCCATCGCCATTGAGCAGCGGACGACCGGCGGCAGTCCGCGTTCCACGGTAGCCACGCAAACCGAAATTTATGATTATCTGCGCCTGCTTTATGCGCGGATCGGAACACCGCACTGCTATCGCTGCGGCCGCGTGATCCGGAAACAATCGGCGCAGGAAATCGTGGAGCAGATATTAAAATTGCCCGAGGGACAATCAGCGCTGCTGCTGGCGCCGCTGGTACGCGGACGAAAAGGCGAGTATCAGGAATTGTTCCGGCAGATTCAGAAACAGGGATTCACGCGTGTGCGCGTTGATCAAACGCTTTACAATCTGGATGAACCGGTCAAGCTCGACAAAAAGAAAGCACATTCGATTGATGTGGTGGTTGACCGCCTTACCATTGAACCTTCCGCGAAACAGCGGCTGACCGATTCGGTGGAAACCGCGCTAAAAGCCGGAAAAGGAACGCTGCTGATCGCCTCTGCATCCGGCAAAAAATCGGCGCCGGATCTACTGTTTAGCGAACTGTACGGCTGTCCCGAATGCGGCATCAGCCTGGCCGAGCTGGAACCGCGCCTGTTCTCATTCAACAGCCCGTACGGCGCCTGCGAGTCTTGCCATGGTCTGGGCACCAAACCGGAAATCGACAAAGATCTTGTTATTCCGGATCCATCCAAATCGATCGCGGACGGAGCGTTGACGCCCTGGCGCAGGGGCGGGCACGGCTATGTGATGTACCACCGCGCGCTGGTGCGCGAATTCGCGCGCGAAGTCGGCATTGACCTGACCACGCCATTTAAGAAACTGCCGGAAGGAATCCGGAAAAAAATATTGTACGGCGCTCCGCAGATTGAAATATGGGGACGGCCGTTTGAAGGCGTGATTCCAAACCTCGAACGGCTGTTCCGCGAAAGCGATTCTGATTTCGTGAAAGAAGAAGTTTCGAAATATATGTCGGTGCAGCCGTGTCCAGCCTGCGATGGAACACGCCTGAAGCCGGAAGCGACCGCCGTCAAGGTGAATGGGAAATCGATCGTTGAAACATCGCGCATGACGATCCAGCAAAGCCTTCAATTCTGGAATGCGCTGAAGCTGGGCGTCAAAGAAGCGGCCATCGCAGAACAGATACTCAAAGAGATTCGCGCGCGCCTGCAATTCATGACCGATGTCGGCTTGGATTACCTCAACCTCGACCGCGCCAGCGGCACGCTTTCCGGCGGAGAGGCCCAGCGAATCCGGCTGGCCACGCAGATCGGCGCCGGGCTGGTGGGTGTTCTCTATGTGCTGGACGAACCATCGATCGGCTTACATCCGCGCGATACCGACCGTCTGCTGAAGACATTGCAAAAACTGCGCGACCTCGGAAATACCGTCGTGACCGTCGAGCATGATGAGGCGACGATCCGCTCCGCCGACTTTATTGTCGACATGGGACCGGGCGCCGGAAAACATGGCGGGGAAGTGGTGGCCGCCGGCACACCCGCCGAGATCCTGAAATCTGAAAAATCACTGACGGCGCAATACCTGCGCGGCGAGCGCTCAATCCCAATTCCAGAACGGCGGCCTTACGCCGACAAACCGTTTATTGAAATCATCGGCGCGAAAGAAAACAACTTAAAAGAAATCGATGTGCGGATTCCACTGGGCACATTCACCGGAGTGACCGGTGTTTCCGGGTCGGGCAAATCAACACTGGTCGAGGAAATTTTATACAAATCACTCTCGCGCAGCCTGTACAAAGCCCGCGTAAAACCGGGCGAGCATCAGCAGATCCGCGGAGCAGAACAGATCGACAAGGTGATTGTGATTGACCAGTCTCCGATCGGCCGGACGCCGCGATCCAATCCGGCGACGTACACCGGTGTTTTCACCGATATCCGCGATCTGTTCGCGCGAACGCCCGAGGCTAAAGCGCGCGGATACGCGCCGGGCCGGTTCAGCTTTAATGTGAAAGGGGGCCGCTGCGAATCGTGTGAAGGCGACGGCACGCTGAAAGTCGAAATGCATTTTTTGCCGGCTGTTTATGTGATTTGTGATCTCTGCAAGGGAAACCGATTCAACGAAGCGACGCTCGAAGTGCTGTACAAAGGCAAATCGATCGCCGACGTACTGCGGATGACCGTCGAAGAAGCGCTGGAGGTTTTTCTGGCGGTTCCAAGAATTCGGACGCGCCTTCAAACGCTGGTCGAAGTAGGGCTCGGCTACATTGAAGTGGGCCAGGCGGCGACCACGCTATCAGGCGGCGAAGCGCAGCGCGTAAAACTGGCCACTGAACTTTCACATAAAGCGACCGGAAGAACTCTCTACATTCTTGACGAGCCGACCACCGGTCTGCATTTGGCCGACATCGATAAACTGCTGAAAGTTCTGCATGCGCTGGTGGATCAGGGCAATACGGTGCTGGTGATTGAACACCATCTGGATGTGATCAAAACAGCCGACTATCTGATTGATCTGGGTCCCGACGGTGGAACGCACGGCGGGGAACTGGTCGCCTGCGGCACGCCCGAAGAGGTTGCGCGCGAACCAAAATCCTATACCGGACAATTTCTGAAAAAATTACTGCATGAATAAAAAGAAAGTTCCGACAATGCGACTGCGCGGCGCGCGCGATTTTAAAATCGTGCTGACGACGGCCGGTTCACCTTCGGAAGCGCGCCGTTTGGCATCAAAAGCGGTGCGGCAACGACAGGCGGCCTGCGTTAACTGGATTCCGAAAATCCATTCAACCTATTGGTGGAAAGGGAAAGTCACTTCAGCAATCGAATGCCTGCTTTTATTCAAGACCACGCGGCAGCAGGTTCCGGAATTATGCCGGTTTATCCGAAAAAATCATTCATATGATTTACCGGAACTGCTGGTGTTGTCTCCCGATCAGGGAGAAACCGCGTATCTTGCCTGGATATCGGATTCGTTAAAAACAACATAATAATGTTGACAGAACACGACGGGCGCACTTAAGATATATACAATTCTCGGCGAATCATGCAGCGTATCTGTTCGTAGCCAAAATATTGTCACCCTTAAAGGAACCCTGAGACAATAATCTATGGCATCTTCGATCGGCATCTATGTAGGAACCGAATCGATTGATCTGGTAACGCTGTCGGGTTCGTTTCAAAATCCAAAATTGGCCGGCTTCGCGCGCGTCAAACTTCCTGATGCAACGGCTTGGAGAAGCAGCGTACGAATTGAAGGCGTCGCCGCCGATCCATCCGTTCAAGTGAAAGAGGCCGCATCTCCCGAAAGCCTGTTAGCCCCCATTCAAGCGCTGATTTCCAAGATTGAGATTCCGCCCAAGCAGCCGATCCACGTGGGCATCGCCGCCGAGTCTGTGGTGATCCGTTATTTTCAAATGCCATCTATTCCGCCGCACGAACGGAAAATGGCCGTCTCCTTCGAAGCCAAGAAATATCTCCCTTTTAAACTCGATGAGCTGATTACCGATTATCAGGCCGTGATCCGCGGGCCCGACAAAGCGCTGATGCGCGTGATGTTCTTCGGACTGAAACGAAACGCCAGCACGCTGTATGAACTTTTATTCCAACCCTGGAAACAATCGCTCGAATCGCTGGAACCTTCGCCGGTCAGCTTGATGCGGCTGGCCCGGCAGACGGAACAATTCAAGGCCAATCAGGCAGTGGCGATTATTTCAATGGAGCAGGATTCGGCCACCATCAGTATCGCGCGCGACGATATGCTTTACTTAAGCCGGAATGTCAGCATTCTTGAAAACGGCATCAGCCCCGCCGGTGGAAACGGCGCTGAACTTTTGGACGCGCTCGTGAACGAAACTCGCGTATCGATCGATTATTACCGCCGCCGATTTTTGGGCGAGCCGGCCGTGGCGAAAATACTTGTTTACGGCAAATCGGATGATAAGACCCGGATGGAAGGGCTTTCCGGGGCGCTGGATCTTCCGGTAGAGCAGGGTGATCCGTTCCGTAAAATCGCGGGAGCACAGGCGGTGCCGGATGGATTGTCGGTCGCCGTAGGCCTGGCGCTGAAAGGGCTCGGCAGTAAAAAGGGGCAAGTCAACCTGTTGCCGCCGGCCCAGCGCGTCCGTTCCACCGATATTAAAAAACCGCTGATCGCCGAATTGCTGATCGCGTTAACGGTCATCACCGTTTGGTATACGATTGCTTCTAAAGATATTCAGACGCTTGAGCATAGAAAATCGATCTTGCACGGCAAACAGACCCATCCCGAAAATGTTCGCGGCGATTCCAACAACCTTGAATTGCGCGAATTAAAAAACCAGCTTGAAAAAGAACGCGCGGCTCTTAACGCGCTGGCCGAACGCAAACAAAAAGTTTCCCAGTTGATGGAAGAAATAACCTGGCTTCTGCCGCAAGAAGCCTGGTTGCGGTCGGCCGTGATCAAGGAGATCGGGTCTGCGGATGCCGCCGGCCGGGCAGCAGCCGCGGCCCAACCGCATGGAGCGCGCCATATGGGTCTTCAAATCACCGGCGGCGTTTTCGCCGATAACCGGGATACGGAATTACAACTGGTGAATGAATTCCTCGCGGCGCTTCAGAAAAACGAACTGCTGAAATCATGCTTTACTGTTTTTTCACTTGATTCCGCGCAGCGGGGAACCTATGCCGGAGAAGAAATTACTGAATTCAAGATCACCTGCGCTTTTAACGCCGATGAAGCGCGCCAGTTCTCATCGGAGAGAATCGGCTCTTATTCGCAGGGAGGGCGGCGGTCATGAAACCGGGGCCGGCGCGGCAGGGGATCTCTCTGGCAGCTATTCAAAGCCAGCTCTCGTCAGGGCAAAAATTGCTGTTCATTTCAATTGGACTACTTTCGATCACGATTTTAACCGGCATCTTTCTGATCCAGATTCCCTGGCAGGAAAAAAAAGAGCGGCTTTCAAAAGATTATGCGGATGAACAAGGCAAAACCGATCTTCTGTCTGCCATTGAAAAACTCCAGCAAAATTCAAAAACGCTTGAACGCAAGCATCTTTACACGGAAGGCATCTCCGGATTGACTAGCCAGATTACGCGAATCGCCGCACAATCGGGCCTGGGCATCGATTCGATTACGCCTCAGCCGGAAACACCGTATCCTCCGTACACGCGGATCCAGGTGGAAATTATCGCCAATAGTCCGCTGATGAATGTCGCTCAATTCCTCTCGGCGGTGGAGCAGGCAGAGCCGGCGCTTTCCGTGAACTGGGTCGATTTATCGGAACCGCCGGCGGCCGCTTTCAGCGATCCAACTCTCTCTAATACGCCGATGCTGTCCATCGGGTCGGCGCCGCTGCCCCCGCTGGATAACTCCTGGAAACGGGGTGAAAACATCAAGATCCGAATTTCAATCAGCGCAGTTCAAAGAACGCGGGGAGCCGCTTCGTGACCCCCCGCATCAAGCTTCTTTTACTGCTGTTGATCGTGATCGGCGGAATTTGGTTTTTCTATCAGAAATCCAATCCATTCATTCCAAATTTTGGAACTGTGGATAGCCCCTCGGCAGGTTCAGGCACTCCGACGGAAACAACCGCATCGCAGGAAACGCAGACCCCAGCAGCGCCGGTTTCCGCTGACCCCGGTTTATCGAGGGATGTCTTCCATTTGCCCAACCGGCTTGCGACAAAACTAAAGCAAAAAGAAGATGAGTATCAGCGCCTGAAAAAGCTGCAGGAACAAGCGCCTCCCGATCGTTCTCTGGTACCGGTCATTGCGCCGGTCATTCTCGCGGATATCAAACTGCAGGGTTTATTTTGGAACAACGGCGTTCCTCAGGCGTTGATTAACCGGAAAGCCGTTTCCGAAGGGGACCAGGTGTCCGGAGTCACCATAAAAAAAATATTGAAAGATCGCGTGATTGTCCAGGCGCAGGGACAGGAATCCGAATTGACCTTACAAACCAAGGATCAAACAACCGATGAAAATCCGTCTTCCATTCGACCTTTATAAGTCGCTTTCTGCGGCCCTCATTCTTGCCTTGGCCGTCACACCGGTTCACGCCGCGCCCAAGGCAGAGATGCCGGCGGCCGAACCGGCGCAGACGATTTCAATGGATGTCAGCGAGGCCTACCTCGACGATGTGCTTAAACTGCTTTCCAAGCAGTCCGGCATGAACTTCGCCGCGGCAGAGGGAGTATCCGAAAAGAAGGTCACGCTCTATTTTGACAAAGTCCCGGTCATGTCGGCCGTGGAAACGCTGCTGAACGCCTACCATTTAACGCTGGAGCCGCAGTCTCAAAAAAATCTATATGTGGTCACGGAATCGGGTGGTCCGAAATTCCAGACCCTCACGAAAGTATTCCATCTGAAATACGCGCGCGTGGTTCCAAGCCAGGGAGACAGCACGACTACGTTCGGCACCAGCGGCTCTTTAATCAAGGAATCGATCGGAAGCTCATCCAGCAGCTCGTCAAGCTCAAGCAGCAGTTCATCGACAAATTCTTCGTCAACCGGCTCGACATCCGGCACAACGGAAGCCACCGGCGGACCCATTCCAATCGTTAAAGCATTGTTGACCGAGCATGGTTCCGTGGTAGCCGATACGAGAACCAACTCGATGATTGTCACCGATATTCCCGAACGGGTTAAAGTGATCGAGGAAACTCTCAAAACCATTGATGTCAAACCCAAACAGATCTACATCGAAGCCGAGGTCCTCGAAGTCACGCTCGACACGCTGCGCCGGATCGGGCTGGAATACGGTTCTTCCACCGGACAGGTCGCTAGCTTCACGGGTCCGGTCCGAAAAACTTATTTTCCGTTCGCGCGCGGATTATTCGATCTAGCCACGCAGAGTCAGACGCTGGGAACGCTTTCTTTTGCCGAAGCCAACGTGCTCTTGAAATTGCTGGCCACCGAAAAAGAGGTTAAATTCCTGGCCCGGCCGCGACTGCTGACTTTAAGCAATGAGGTGGCAGAAATACGGATCGTCGCGGAGGCGGTTACAGGAATCACATCCGATTCCCAGGCAACGACCGGAACGATCACGACTACGCCGGAACGAACCACCGTGGGAACCATCCTGCGCGTCACGCCCCAGGTGAACGACGGCAAATATATCACGATGGTCATTGAGCCGGAAGTGTCGCGCGTTATCCAATCGTCCAGTTTCTCCGATTTTCTTGATCCGAACCGCCGCATCGCGCGAACTACGGTGATGGTGCCGGATAAGGGAACCGCCATGATTGCCGGCTTGATTTCGCGTGAAAATACCGATGAAAACCGCAAAGTTCCGGGGTTGGGGGATCTTCCAATTATTGGATCCGCGTTCAAACGGACTGCCAGTGAAAAAAAGGATACCGAAATCCTTTTATTCATTACGCCGCATATTATGGAAGAGGGCAATCCCGCTCCTGAAATCCAATTTGCGAAGGAACGGGAGCAGGCGCCGGTAACGTCCAAGGAGGAATCGTTCTTGCGCGATCACCGCAAAAAAATTCTCAAGGAACGGGCGATCAACGATACCATCGAATCGATCGTTTGGTAGCCTA
This sequence comes from Candidatus Omnitrophota bacterium, assembly GCA_023248155.1. Taxonomy (GTDB): domain Bacteria; phylum Omnitrophota; class Gorgyraeia; order 1-14-0-20-64-10; family 1-14-0-20-64-10; genus JAHFFE01. The sequence continues at coordinate 197,599 of JAHFFE010000003.1, forward strand.
ATGACCGTCCGAACCCATCTTCGCATCGGAGACATCCTGGTTCGAGAAGGACTCGTTTCCGAATCCCAGCTCAAAGACGCCATTCAACTTCAAAAAAACAATGGGCGGCGGCTGGGTGAAACGCTGATTGAATTGCACCTGGTCACTGAAGACAAACTGGCTGAAGTGCTCGGAAAACAACTCGGTATTCCATACCGCAGGGCCGACCACGGCGAACTGGTGCCGGCGGAAGACCCGGCCCTGCAAAAAATCGTTCCGCAAGAAATCATCCGCAAAGATCTGGTTCTGCCGCTGGAGAAAAAAGGATCTGTCCTGACCATCGCGCTGATGGATCCGCTCGATCTGCTGCTGATCGACAACCTGAAGAATCGGACCGGCTGTGAAATCAAGCCCGTGATCGCGACACGGACCGATCTGCTGGCCGCGATTACCGCCACTTACGGTGCCCAGGATCTTCTTAAAAAAGCGATGGAGGGCAGCTACGGGGAAAAGGAGGATGGGGCTGCCGGAAGTTCCGCTCTAAAATTCGAGTCCATCGAAGATTTAACCGCCAGCCAGCAATCGCAGGAAGATGCCGAATCACAGGCGGGACAGACACAGGTCATCCGGATTGTGGACCTGCTGCTGCTGGAAGCGGTTACATCCCGCGCCAGCGACATCCACATTGAACCGTACATCAACCGCCTCACGATCCGGCTTCGGATCGACGGGGTTCTGCAGGCGATCGACTCTCCGGCGCCGCACCTGATGCTGGCGATTATCTCGCGCATCAAAATTCTGGCCAAAATGGATATCGCCGAAAAACGGCTCCCGCAGGACGGCGGATTCACCATTAAGATGGGTGAAAAAAGTGTTGATCTGCGCGTCTCGACGGTCCCGGTAATCTACGGAGAAAAAATCGTCATCCGGCTGCTGGATAAAAGCAACCTGGTTACCGATTATAAACAGATGGGCTTGGACGGCAGCGCGTTAGCCGATGTCGAGCGGGGTATCACCGCCCCGTACGGCTTGATTTTTATCACGGGCCCCACCGGAAGCGGAAAATCAACTACGCTGTATGCCACGCTGACTAAACTAAAAAGCCCCGGTAAAAACCTACTCACCATCGAAGACCCCGTCGAATATAAGCTGGAAGGGATCAACCAGGTGCAAGCCAAACCGCAGATCGGCCTGACATTCGCGGCCGGATTAAGGGCTTTTCTGCGCCAGGACCCCGATGTCATCATGCTGGGCGAGGTACGCGACCTGGAGACAGCCGAGATCTGCGTACGGGCCGCGCTGACGGGGCATTTGGTGCTCTCAACGCTGCACACAAACGATTCGGCCTCAGCCATTACGCGTCTGACCGATCTGGGCATTGAACCGGCGCTGCTCTCTCCGTCATTGGTATTGATTATCGCGCAGCGGCTGGTACGGCGGCTTTGCCCGGAATGCAAGGAGCCCTCGCCTCCGTTGCCGGAGCTCCGAGAAAAACTCAACCTTTCGGAAGGAACTTATTTCAAGCCGAAAGGTTGCAAAAACTGCCGGAATATCGGCTACAAGGGCCGGATGGCCATTTATGAAGTGCTGCGCGTCACGCCGGCTGTCCGCGACGCGATCGTCCGAAAATTATCGGCCGAAGAGATCAAAGAAATCGCGCGCAAAAACGGCATGAAAACGCTGACGGACAGCGGCCTTGAAAAAGCGGCTGCCGGCTTAAGCTCCATTGAAGAAGTCCTCGCTGTAACCGTGGGAATGGTGTAGCCGATGGCTTCCTATTACACGTATACCGCGCGCACCAAGGACGGACGAAGGGAATCCGGCGTCATCGAAGCGTCTTCTTCCGATGAAGCGCTCACCATCCTTCAAAACAAAGAACTGCTGGTGCTCGGGCTTCAGGAACGGTCCGATAAAGCGGCCGGTGGTGGGCCGGCCGCGGCCAAAACATCCGCCAGCCCGCTTACGATGAAACAGTTTCACAAGGGCGTTAAGGCATCCGACCTGATTATTTTTTCACGGTCTCTGGCCGCCATGACCGAGGCCGGCTTGCCGCTGCTGCGCGCCATGGAAACAGTCCAGTCCCAAATACGATCCAAAGGCCTTTCCGACGCGCTCGGAGAAATGCTTCAGGATATCCGCGGCGGCTCTACGTTCCGGGACGCGATCGCCAAACACCCGAAAATTTTTACGCCATTCTGGATCAGCATGGTGGAAACGGGCGAGGCCTCCGGCCAGCTGACGAAATCACTGGAACAGATTTCGATTCAGCTTGAAAAAGCGGGCACGGTGCAGCGCAAGGTTATTTCTGCGTTAATGTATCCGGCCATTCTTCTGCTGGTCGCCATCGGCGCCATTTTTATTTTCACGCTGAGAATCATCCCCACGTTTGGGGCTATGTATAAAAGCTTCGGCGCTGATCTTCCGATGCTGACCCAAATGGTGCTGAATTTTTCGGAATTTATGCAGCACTATATCCTGCTCGTGGTTTTGGTCATCGCCGGCGTGGTTTTCTCTTTTTCAAATTATGTTCAGACCAAGTCGGGGCGGTGGCAGTTTGACCTGTTTCGGCTGCGGGCGCCGATTATCGGGCCCGTTTTCCAAGGCGTGGCGGCCGAACAGTTTGCCTCCAACCTGGGAACGCTGTTGAAAGCCGGCGTGCCCATCCTGCACGCGCTGGAAATTGTGATCACGACCTCCGACAATAAAGTAATCGCCGCGCTGCTTGAAAACATGCGCGCCGGAGTCCGGGAAGGCAAACCGCTGGCCGATCCGCTCATTCAGACCGATCTTCTGCCGGCGATGGTCGGGCAGATGCTGGCCGTCGGAGAACAGACCGGAAAACTGCCGGACATGCTGGAGGAGATCAGCAAATATTATGAAGAACAGGTGACCACCGCCGTGGATCGAATGACCTCTTTGCTGGAGCCGCTCATGCTGGTCGGTATGGGACTGGTCATCGGTATTTTGGTGCTGTCAATGTATTTGCCCATTTTCAACATGACCTCCATTGTAAAATGACGCGAATCAAAACAAATATTCTCATTTGGGGTATAATTTAGTTCGGAAGCGTTCAGATAAAAGGAGGATGCGTAGATGAATAAAGCCAGGTCAAAAGGTTTTACATTGCTTGAGTTGTTGATCGTCGTTATCATTATCGGCGCTTTGGCATCGGTGGCTCTTCCGCAGTTCGGAAAAATGGTCAAAAAAGCCCGCGCGTCCGAAGCCATTGCGAACATCGGCGCCATCTTGACGGCAGAGCAGGTGCTTTATCAGGAAGGCGACTTCACCACAACGCTGGCGAATGTGCCGGTGGATGTGAACTCGGGTACCAACTTCACCTATACGATCACGACGCCGGGCGCTGCGGGTGCAACGCGCAACTGTGTTGTGGCCGCGGTGGGGGTGGCGGGTGGAAACTATGCCGGGATTTCAGCAACAGGCACGCTCAACAACAACGGCACCAGAACTACGCCGAGTATGGTTGTAGCCTAAAATTAAAAAACAAAGACAGAGTGGGTTTTTCGTTCCACTCTGTCTTTATTTTTCAGAGCAGATACCCAAGATGAAAAAAACCGGATTCACGCTAATTGAGCTTTTGATCGTTGTCGTGATCATCGGGGCGCTGGCGTCGTTGGCCGCTCCGGGTTTCTCGAGATCGATTGAGCGGGCGAAAGTCAAAGACGCGGAAACAGTACTCTCCTCCATCTACACGGCTGAAAAAATCTACCGTCTGGACCAGGGAACTTTCGGAACGCTGGCCAACCTCACCAACGCGACTAATAATTATCTCTCGGACCCCAACGGCAGCGCTGACTGGGCCTATACGGTTCCTTTGTCCGGCGCGGCGCCGACCAGCACATTCACGGCTACCGCGACGCGCAGTGCCGGCAACTTTAACGGCAATACAATCACAGTCACGCAAAACTTCGACGGCAGCAGTTACGGAGGAAATCACCCGCTGCGGGATCAATAATGGCCACGCCGACCATTGAAGAACTTCTCCGCACGGCCATTCAGCAAAAAGCGTCCGATCTTCATTTAACCGTAGGCCTGCCTCCTCAGCTGCGTATTGACGGGAAATTAGTCCGCCTTCCTCTTCCGGTACTGATGGATGACGACACCCGCCAGCTGGCCTACTCGATGCTGACACCCGACCAGATCAGCCGTTTTGAACGGACCAAAGAACTCGATGGTTCCTACAGCATCCGCGGCTTATCCCGCTTCCGGATCAATCTCTATTGGCAGCGCGGATCAATCGGAGCGGCGGTCCGGATGATCCCGTATGAAATTCCTTCCATCGCCGATTTGGGCCTTCCCCAGGTGCTGGAAGAGTTCGCGCTCAAGCCCCATGGCTTGTTTATCGTCAGCGGGCCGACCGGAGCGGGAAAATCAACCACGCTGGCGGCCATGGTGCGCAGCATCAATGAAAAGCGCCCCTGCCACATCATGACGATTGAAGACCCGATCGAGTACCTGCACCGGCATAACAAAGCAACCATCAACCAGCGCGAGCTGGGCATTGATACGCATTCGTTTCCGGAAGCGCTGCGCCACGTGCTGCGCGAAGACCCCAATGTGATTTTAGTCGGTGAGATGCGCGATCTGGAAACAATGACGGCCGCGCTGACGCTGGCCGAAACCGGGCACTTGGTGCTGACGACGCTGCACACCTCGGATGTAGTCCACGCGGTTCAGCGTATCGTCGATGTTTTTCCGCCGTATCAGCAGTCGCAGATCCGCGTCCAGCTTTCACTCGTGCTGGTCGGCATCGTTGTTCAGCAGCTGATTCCAAAATCACCGGGGCAGGGACGCGTGGCCGCCTGCGAGGTAATGGCCTGCACGCCGTCAATGGGCAACCTGATCCGTGAAAATCAGCTGCACCAACTCAGAACTTTTCTGCAAACAGGCCGTAAAATGGGGATGTGCACGATGAACCATTCCATGGCTGACCTTTATACCAAAGGCCTGGTTTCCTGGGAGGAAATTGCGAAGCGGACTACCGACCTTCAGGAACTTTCCAACCTCGTCAAACCGCCGGGGCACTCCGCCTAACTCATCCGGAATTCGTGGTACAATAATTTTTCCGCTTTTATTTTCCTGGGGCTGTAGCTCAGCTGGGAGAGCGCCTGCATCGCACGCAGGAGGTCAGGGGTTCGATCCCCCTCAGCTCCATTTCCTTCAGACATCTACCGTTGTTTAAGTCAGTCCGGGAGCGGGTCCGTGAACGCGCTCGAAATCGACTACCGATTTCTCGCTCCGGTTTCGGCCTTACCGAAAATCCCGCTGAAACGGCCTCAACAGGGTTCACGCGACCCATCTCCCGAACTGCCTCTTAATGCTTCAAGCGATTCCGTGCAGGATAAGGCTGAGCAGGCACTGGAAACCCTGAGCGGGCATGGTTCTCCGCTAACAGCGGAGAGAGCGAAGGGTTGACCGTAGTGCAGCGAGACTCGCAGGGGCGAGCAAGCGGCCTGCGAACGCCTTGCCTGACGGAAGCGTGAAGAAGCAAAAGTGTCCACGGCTCCCATGCCCGGGCCGGCTCTTATCAGAATTTCTTGTAGGCGGTCCAGCAGGGGATCATTCGCGCCGGATGATACGATTCTTTTGACTGCTTCAATCCCTCCAGGCCGCTGTCACCCATCGTATTAATCCAGGTAAATTGATTCTGCGTTCTGCAAAACTCACGGAAAATCAGCGCTGACAATCCGGGGATGGTTCTATCGGTCATTTCAGTGTAAATGCAAAATAATTCGTCCGATAATGGCCGTCCGATCGTATAACCCAACAGCTTGCCATCGGCCTCAAGGCCATACGCAACCCAGTCCTCGGCCGTCGGCGCCTTTAGCAATCGTTGATGGAAAAAGAAGCTGTCCCGGATCATCCGGTGCGTTTCATCCTGTTCGGGATGCTTCAAATAAGAATCGGCGGCCCAGCGCCAATACAATTCCGCGCAGGAATTGAAATCACCCGGCGTCAACGGCCTGAACCGGTATTCGCCAATCATTTTAGAGGCCTGGTTGATCATGCCTCGATGAGAATGGTACCGGTCTCCGCTTAAATCGGCCAGATCGGAACGGAGGTAGCAATAATCCGATTCGGATGCGCGCAGAGAAAAGCCGGCTTTCTCAAACAACGATTTCTGTTGTTCGGAAACCCCTTCGATGCGGGAGACCGCGTTTCCGGAATTTAAACGGTTGAGTTGGACCCAGGCCTCATTGAGAATCGGGGGCGAGAGCGTTTCCGCCAACGGCGGAAACGGCATAAAAAAACCGCCGGCCTGCCGTGCGAATACAAACAAACCATCCGGTTTCTTCATCCAATATAAAGAGATTAAATCGGTCCAGGGTATCCAGGCATCCACCGTGCCGCCCGAAAGATGGTTCTCTGCGGAGTCCGCCTCCGCTTTCCGAATCAACGGCAGATCAGAATTGAGAACCGGCTGTAATCCTTCCGGCACAGAAACCGCCGGCAAGGGCAGCGCAGAACTTGCTGATTGAATCCAGGCAACCGGAAGATATTCAGGCCACCAGTCGCCGACCACAGCAGGATTGGAACTGAAATAATCGGCAGCCACCGTCTGTTCCAGGTAATTAATAAGGGTGTGGATATAAGCCGCCATCGCCGGTTCTTTCATGCTGGCTTGAATATAGGGGCATTTCATATCAATGGCCAACAGCGGTTCGGAACCGGACGGATGCCGCGTCATCACAAACGGATAAAGACGGCAATCGAGCGGTTTAATCGAATGAATCAGGCATTTTTTAGACGACTCCTCAAACGCCGAGCAATGAAATCCCCCGGAATGGCTGCATGGATTTAATTGAGGGGTAAAAACAGGCAATCCGGGTACCGGCTTGAGCTTTAATGGGGTAGGTAAGCGATGCGCGGATTCATTTACCCAGGCCGCCTCACGCCCGGACCAGACCGGCGTCTGCGCTTTCTCTGAATCGGGGAAACGGCAGCAGATCCGGCAGTCAAAACACCATGATTCCGGGACGATCTGCGGGAGTTGTTGAATAAACGCGTCTAAAGAATCCACCTCGAATCTCCATTTACAGGTTCTTTTTTACATGTTATTGTGATACCAAGATATCAGTGTAACATGTCCAATGAAGGAGAACTTATCCATGGGTAAAAATGTTCCGAAGGGAATTCGCAATCGCCGCCGCCGCCGCCGGAAATCCGGAAAAGCGCATAGCGCAAAGAAATAGTCAGGAGCTTTGATGGGAGAATCTGATCGTCGTCTGCGAACGCGTTATAAAGTCCGCGTTCCATTCACATTAAAAAGCAACTCGGAAGAAATCCAGGGCGTCACGCGCAATGTCAGCCTGCTGGGAATTTCGGCCTATTCCGATTCCACGATTTCCAATTCCGTTCCGGTTCAGTGCGCGCTTCATATTCCGCACCAGCAAAAACCGATTATCGCGCATGGAACCGTGATCCGCTGCGAACCGCTTCCTGATCGCCACACCGATGGAGGCAACGAGGTGGGTGTCTTCTTCAAACAATTCGACGGAACGCACGAGCAGGACCTGGACCGTTTTCTGCGCAAGGTGCTCGATGATGAACGCTTGGCGATTCAGGCCGGATTTAAAGAACTGCGCCGAAGAGCCGCCGCCCGCAAACGAAAGAAACAGCGCGCGGTAGACCTCAAGCAGAAGAAGAAAGAAGAGCGGCTCCGCAAACGCCGCCTGCGCCAGCTGGCCAAAATGCGGGCAAAAAAGCGGGGACCCGGACGACCCAAGGGCAGTAAAAACAAGAAGAAAAAATCAGCCGCGTGACGCAGCGCTACACAATTCACAAGCAGGTCCGCCCCGAAATTTCCTCTTCAAAGATCGCATACGCGCAGGAATTGAATGCTGAACAGTTGCGCGTCGTGCAGTCGGGCCCCGGTCCGACGCTGGTTCTGGCAGGCCCCGGCAGCGGAAAAACGCGCACGCTGACTTACCGCGTCGCGTATCTGCTTGAGCAGGGGATCGCCCCCGAAAATATCCTTTTGGTGACTTTCACCGTGAAAGCGGCGCGCGAAATGATGGACCGCGTCGAACGGATCCTGCATTACCGCCCGGAAGGTCTCTGGGGCGGGACATTTCATCACATCGGAAATATTATCGTGCGGCGGCACGCCGACCGTTTGGGACGGACGCCTCAGCTGGGCATCCTGGATGAGGAGGATGCCCGTGATATGGTGGCCGCCTGCGTGGACGACCTTAAAACACCGGTGACGCAGACACGGCTTCCGCAGCCGGGCGTTCTCGAAAGCATTTTCAGCCTGGCCGTCAACAGGCTTCAACCGGTTGAAACTGTGATATCAGAGCAATTTCCCCAATTTGCCGATCAAGCAGCCTGGATTGAACGCGTGCGCGCCGCTTATCAGGAGCGGAAGAAAAAAGCCAACGTGATGGATTACGACGATCTGTTGGCCGGATGGCTCTCACTGATGAAAAACCATGAGGATATCCGCCAGCTCTACGCCGGACAGTTCCATTATGTATTGGTTGACGAATACCAGGATACCAACCGGCTTCAATTTGAACTGGTACGGCTGCTGGGATCGGTTCACCAGAATGTTCTGGCCGTCGGAGACGACGCGCAGGCGATCTATTCGTTCCGCGGAGCCGACCTCTCAAATCTGCTGAATTTTCCGGAGGTTTATCCGAAAGCGGTCATTCACCGGATGGAAACCAATTACCGGTCAACGCCCGAGATCGTCGAGCTGGCCAACGCCTCGATCGCGATGAATCGAAACCAGTTCAAGAAAGAACTCAAAAGTCTTCAGGAAGCGGGTCCGCTGCCGGCGCTGGTTCCGTTGACAAATCAGAAACAGCAGGCGGTTTTCATCGCGCAGCGAATTCTTGAATTGCGCTCCGAGGGGGTTTCCATGCGCGAAATCGCCATTCTTTTCCGCGCCCGGTTCCAATCGGCCGAACTGGAACTGGAGTTGGCGAAACGGAACATTCCGTATCTGGTTCGCGGAGGCGTCCGGTTCTTTGAGCAGGCCCACATCAAAGATTTGATGGCTCATCTGCGGATTACGGCGAACCCTCAGGATGAAATGGCCTGGGACCGGATTTTACGCTTGCAGGATGGGATCGGAGCGGCTTACGCACGAAAAATCCGGGAGTGGCTTTTAACGCAGCCCAACCCAATCCAGGCCGCCTGCGAGGGAGGCGAGGAATCGTTCAAGGGACTTAGCAGCCGGGCGAAAAGCGGGTGGCTGAAACTGTGTAAAACGGTCCGCGAACTGACGCGAAACCCCGATCAAGCAAAACCGGCCGAACTGCTCTCTTCCGTACTGCGATCGGGCTACACCGGCTACATGGAAACTCATTTTGAAGATCTGCGCGACCGCAAAGAGGATTTAGACCAGCTGATCAATCTCGCCTCCAATTATGATTCGGTGCCGAACTTTATTGAGGATTTGACGCTGCGCGAACCGTTCAAAGGTGAAACGATCCACGGCTGGGAGGAACCGGACGAATTCGTTGTTCTTTCCACCATTCATCAGGCCAAAGGACTGGAATGGCAAGCAATTTTCCTGATCGCGCTTTCGGAAGGACAGTTTCCTCATCCAAAATCATATGATGATCTGGCGGCGCTGGAAGAAGAACGGCGCTTGTTTTATGTGGCGATTACGCGCGCGAAAAAAGATTTATACCTGACTTATCCGTTAACACGCTACAGCTACGAACGAGGGGAGGTCTTAATGCGGCCTTCCCAATTCGTGCAGGAACTTCCCGAAGAACTATTTGAGCTCTGGCGGATCGAGGAACAATCTCGGTCCAGCGATCCGGCTGTTGATCCGATCGATTTCCCTTAAATGAACCTTCTAGATCGCATCAAGGGACACTGATACGTCTTTTCTGTGCTTTCGACCGGAAGCGGTAACAAGAATCGCTGTTCTGCCTCCTCGATGCCTCAAGGCAAAACCTCCGGTCAGGTTACCGGCAGCGTCGCTGGCCAGCGCTGAATCCGTCTCTCCAATCAGATCCACATCAGGATTAGCCAGCAAAACAGAGAGCGGTTGATTGGCGAAAAACGGATTGATATTGTACGAAATCCCGCCAGCCGATGGCGGGGTGGAGTCCGAAGGGCAGGTCAGAATTTTTTGCGGGTTCTCGCCTAAGTACCGGTCTGGCAACGGAACCGCTTCTGCCGTGCCGGTTAATCCGACCGCATTCTGCAGGTAAGCAAACAGCGTAAAAGGCCGCTTACCGTCACTCACCATCGCGTAGGCCCGGTCGAACTGATCCCGCGTCAGGTCGCTTAACGGGCCGGGCAGGGCGTTGTTGTCGTACGCGTACAGTTTTACTGCCGCCTGGATCACCGCCTGGTTCGATTCATCGACCAAGATTGCAGTGCGGTCGCGGTATTGGGTAAATCCAGCGGTCGCCATAGACGCCAGAGCCGCCATCACCATAACGGCAATCAAAATTTCCAACATCGTAAAACCGGCCGAAAGAATAATGCCTGATCGTTTCATGGCTTCACCCTCCATACCGGCGTACCCTTATCCGGCTCATCATTTCGAAAAGAGACGGGAAACAAGCTGCAACCATTCCCATACGAAAGATACCTGAGAGTAGGCATTGATGTCAAGCCTTTGACGGAACCGCCCGGCATATGGTACTCTTGGTAACAATGAAGCTAACAGCCAAAGGGGACCATCTCTTCCGGTTGTTTTTTGTCTCTCTGATCCTCTGTCTTCTTTATCTGGGGATCTTGATTCCATCCGGTTTCATCGAATCCTCCAGACTTCATTCCGCAGATCTTTATACCCAATGGCAATCCGCTCTTCTCCAACCACCGCCGGAAAGCAAAGAAATCGTGCTTATCCTGGTGGATGAAGAATCGCAGGCCAAGCTGGGGAAAAAGTGGCCCTGGGACCGCGGGCTTTTCGCCGATCTAATCCGGAAAATCACGCCTGAAAACCCCAAGCTGATTGTGCTCGATTTCGTCATGCACGGTGCGTCGGCAGACCCGACCCAGGATGAAATGCTGGCAGACGCGATCCGGAAAGGACCTCCGGTATTGCTGGGAAGCTACATGGATAAGCACGGTGACCCGGTGCTTCCGCTGCCGCTTTTGACCGAAGCCGGCGGAATTCCGGGAATCATTAACAAACCGAAAGACCGGGACATGACCGTACGTAAAATGCTTTACGCCGGCCGGGTCCCCAACCAGCTCCAGCCGCTTTACGCGACAGAAATCAACGCGGCCGCTTTGGCGCGCGGACTGAACCTGGATCAAATCAAAACGGTTCCAAATAAACCGTGGATTAAAATTGGCCCTCAAAAAATCCCGTTCGACCGGTTCCGCGCTGAAATCCCAATCCACTACTTTGTTACGGCCGATCAGTTGGAAACCGTTTCTTTCTGGACTGTTCTTCAGGAAAAAACCGACTTAAGCCGGTTCCGCGGAAAACTGGTCCTCGTCGGGTCAACGCAGGAAGCAACCAAGGATGTTTACCCGACGCCGCTGGGATCCCAGCCGGGCATTTTAGTCAACATCAACGCGCTGTTAACGATCCTGACCGCGAAATTCACGCAGCTGCCAAACCTGCTTTGGACATTCCCGCTGAGCGTGATGATGGTGTTCGGCATTCTTATCGCGACCGTTCAATGGCCGATCTGGATCGGATTTCTCGCGGCGCTAACGGGTATCTTCGCGGGAACAGCGGCTGGTTTTCTCGCGCTGGTTTTTCTGAACATCCGCGCAGAATCGGTCAGTATCGTGGTGCTGGCGTTGGGTGCCTGGGGAGTCGGCATATTATATAAATACTTGAACCTGGCGCAGGAAGCGCTGCGCCTTCACAAACAAGCAATCACCGATCCGATGAGCCAGACGCTGACCGGCCGGTTCTTCCGACTCCGGATGGACTCCGCTTATCCGTCCAAGAGCTGGGCCCGAAAACCGGTCGGGGTGGTTTTGTTTCAGATTGAGCGGCCTACCGAACTGTTGCTGAAGCTTCCGTGGCAGGAAGTGCAAAAACGGGTACAAACAGCCGCCGCAGGAATCCGCGAACTGTTCGGCGCATCACAGAACATTCTGGTTGGACGGATTTCCGACGAGCGGTTTGCCGCGGTGGTGCCTGGATTAAAATCAGCCAAAGTAAACGAATGGCTTAAAACGCTGGAGCCAAAACTGGCATCGTTGCGCGAGAAATACGGTTATGAGATTGCAGTTGGAATCGCCTGCAGCGACCAGCCCGGCACCACAACCGTCTACGATCTTTTACGCCACGCGGAAATCGCCGTGGTCCGCTCCTGGGAAAAAACATCCGACCGGCCGGTACTGTACGATCCTGCCGTCGACAAAGAGCTGACCCCTTCAAAAACCGGTTCGATTTCGGTAACTCCCGTCGCTTCGAAAGAAGACTCCGAGAAACCCGAGGGATTGAACGATGTGGCCTCGGAGCTGGAAGAACGCAACCGCAGCATTGAGAGCGCGCTGGAAAATCTGCGAAAAGCGCACAAGGAACTTGAAGCCCATTTTCTCGAAGTGACCAAATCGCTGGTGATGGCGATGGACACCAAAGATTCCTATACCGCCGGGCACCTCGAGCGCGTTTCCCGTTATGCGACGCGTCTGTCGGAAGAACTGGCATTGCGGCCGACCGAGATCGAGGCAATCCGCGAAGCGGCGATTCTGCACGACATCGGAAAAATGAACCTTTCGGATGAGGTCCTCCATAAAACCGGCGCGCTGACTGAAGACGAACGGGAAATCATCAAGCGGCATCTGGAATATGGCGCGAAAATTCTCGACCCGATGAAATTTTTCAAACCGATCACGACAATTCTTTATCATCATCATGAGCGGTACGATGGGCGCGGCTACCCGCACGGTTTGACCGGAGAATTTATTCCGATGGGCGCGCAGATTATCACGATCGCCGACTCATTCGACGCCATGACCACCAACCGCGGATATGCCAAGCCAAAAACCGTGCAGGAAGCCGTAGAGGAGCTGCGCAAGGGGCAGGGGGGGCAGTTTAACCCGAATTACGTCGATGCCTTCATCGAATTGATCCGCAAAGAAGGCCCTCACCTGGCCAGTTACAGTACCCATACCCCTTGAAACCGGCCCTGGGGCCTTCAGAACTCGCCAATCAAATTAAGCAGGAAGCATTGCGCCTCGGATTTTCCGCGGCCGGAATTGCTCCAGGATCAGCCTGGGAGGGCCGTAAACAGGAATTAAGCCGCTGGATCAGCGCCGGACTGTACGGACCGATCGATTACATGCGCCGGTTTTTCGAGCGGCAGTCTTCGTATGCAAGCCAGTTTCCGGAACTTCGCTCCATTATTGTTTTAGCCTGCGATTACGGCGGTGAATCAGAAAACCTTGCTGAACCTTCAACAGAACCTTCCGGACGAATCGCGCGGTACGCCCGCAGCAAAGATTATCATGAAGTTCTTCAGAATAAATTAGAACGGCTGGAATCATTCCTGAAAGAATTGGCGGCGCCCATGCCGGTTCGCTTGATGAAGACCGTGGATATTCAACCGGTTCAGGAACGGGTTCTGGCCGAAGCGGCCGGCCTTGGTTTCTTTGGAAAAAATACCTGCCTGATCCGGCCTAAAGGCGGTTCTTTCTTTTTTTTGTGCAGTCTGCTGACCGATCTCGAACTGCCTGCGGATGCTGCACCGCTGAAATGGGACTGCGGAAGCTGCCGGATCTGCATAGATGCTTGTCCGACCGATGCGCTGAAAAAACCGTTTGAATTGGATGCCGGACTCTGTATTTCCGCGCTGACCATCGAATTAAAAGGCCCGGTGTCACAGGAGTTGCGCCCAAAAATTGGCGACTGGATATTCGGCTGCGACATCTGCCAGGAAGTCTGTCCGTATAATCAAAAACCGGCGGGGAAGCCGGATCCGGAATTTTTGATTTCCCCGCCGGTTCCGGCCCAAATTCCGCTTAAGGAGCTTCTTGAGTGCCGGACAGACCAGGAATTTAACCAAAAGTACGGAGAAACACCACTCTCAAGGCCCAAGAGAGCCGGTCTTCTGAGAAATGCCGTCATTGCCGCGGGGAACTCGAAAGACCCGGATCTAACCGCTTCATTAGAGAAATGCTTGCTTGAAGAAAAATCTATTCTGGTTCGCCAGCATGCCGCCTGGGCGCTGGGACAAATCCAAACAGAACAATCGCGCCAAATTCTGCAAAGAGCAGCCGAAACAGAGGCCGATACCGCCGTAAAATCCGAAATCGACCAGGCATTATGCCGTTAAAAGCCCTTTCTGCCGCCTGGCCATAACGTCTGATAATGTATATTATGTTAAGTTATACATACATTGAATTATCCGTATCCTATTATTGATAAATGAGTTATGAACATTGTGGGATTGCTGTTGATAACTCTATTCCTTGAAGAAATCTAAACTGAGGTTTTGAGGCGGCGGCCGGACTTCTTCACGACCGATTGAACCTTGGCTTCCAGCGCGCGGCGGCTTCCTTTGCGGTCATCAATCTTGATGGTGGTCAGTACGCGGATCGATTCCTTGCGCATCCGTTTGTGGCAGCGGACAATCAGCGCCATGACTTCGTCAAAATCGCCCTCGATGCAGGTTCCCATGGGACCCAGCCGGTAATCGAGACCTGAATCATCGATCAGGCGCAATATTTTGGCGATTGATTTACTCAGGCTGACCGATTTACCGAATGGCACGATCGAAATCTCGGCAATCATAGCAAACGAGCCAACGGCGCATATAATAATCCCAAATCCCGCGCAGTCGCTTCATAAGTAACCTGTCCGCGCGCGATATTGACGCCTTTGGCCAGCATCGGTCTTTCAAGCAGCTGGCGGGAAAAACCGGTGCGCGCCAGATCCAGAACAAATGGCAGCGTTGCGTTCGTTAACCCGTAGGTTGAAGTAACCGCCACGGCTCCGGGAATATTGGTGACGCAATAGTGAACAATTCCCTCTTCGACAAAAATCGGCGATGCATGCGTGGTCGGATGCGAGGTTTCGGCCAGGCCGCCCTGATCGATCGCCACATCCACAAGAACCGATCCGGGCTTCATCTTTTTGAGCATCCAGCGCGGAATCAATATCGGAGAACGGGCCCCTCGGATCAGCGCAGCGCCAATCACCAGATCGGCGCGGGAAACGCGGTCAGCAATATTATGTTCGTTCGACATCAGAAACCAGACGTTCTTAGGAAGGATATCCTCCAGATAACGGAGGCGGTCCAGGTTCACATCCATCACGGTGACGCGGGCACCCAGCCCGGCGGCCACTTTAGCGGCGTTACAGCCAACGACGCCCCCACCCAGGATCAGCACGCTGGCCGGAGCAACGCCCGGGATACCGCCCAAAAGGATCCCCTTTCCCTTCATCGGCTTTTCGAGGTATTTCGCACCCTCCTGAACCGACATACGTCCGGCCACCTCGCTCATCGGAACCAGAATCGGCAGCTGGCCGCGCTGGTCTTCAACGGTCTCGTAGGCGACGCAAATTATTTTTTGACGAATCATGGCGCGCGCCAATTCCGGATTCGCGGCAAAATGGAAGAACGCGAAGACAACCTGGTTGGGCCGCAGCAGTTTGTATTCTTCCGGCTGGGGTTCCTTGACCTTCACGATCATATCAGCGCGGCGGAATATCGGCACGGCACCTCGCACGATCTTCGCGCCGGCCTGCGTATAGTCCCGGTCGGAAATCTCAGATCCTTTTCCGGCGCCGGCTTCGACTAATATGGTATGCCCGGCTTTCTTAAGCTGGGCCACACCAGAAGGAACGACCGCTACGCGGTATTCGTCTTTTTTAACTTCCTTGGGGACGCCGATGATCATTGGGAATTATTCGGTTTTCTTTGCTTTCAATGAGCCTGTCAGCGCGTCGAGTGATTCCATAATATTGATCGGGACCGCAAGAACGACGGTGTTGGATGCCGTTGGCCCGAGGCCGTCGATCGTCTGGAGCGTGCGCAGCTGCATCGCGCCCGGAGACTCCGCCATTGTTTTGGCGGCTGCGGCAAGATTGGCGGCCGCTTCTTTGTCACCTTCTGCCTTCGTAATCGTGGCCCGTTTTTCGCGCTCGGCGGAAGCCTGCCGCGACATCATCTTCTTTAATTCTTCCGGCACTTCAACATCCTGAAGACGGATGCCGGTCACTTCCAGACCCCAGCCGGCCGTGTCCTTCTCAACGGTCGATTCGATTGCCTTGCCAATCTCTTCACGCTCAACCAGAAGCTGATCAAAGGTCAATTGCCCGATCACATCGCGAAGCGAAGTCTGGGCATACTGCGAAATCGCGTAGCGGTAATCCTGCACCTTGATGATCGCGTCAGCCGCGTTGTCGACTTTAAAGAAAAGAACGCCGTTGATCTCCACCGGCACATTGTCCTTGGTGATCACCTGCTGGGTCGGGATATCGATCGCCAGCACGCGCGTATCGATCACGCGTACCGAATCGATCAGCGGAATCACACAAAAAAGACCGGGCCCCTTGATGCTGCTGTACTTTCCCAAACGGAAAATAACGGCCTTTTCCCATTGCGCGGCCAGACGAATGGCTGAGGAAATCACCCAGCTGAAAAAACCCCAGACAACCAGCCAAATCAACGCGCTGTTTGGCGACTGAGACATCATCGGCAGAATAAATAACGCGCCGATCGCCATTAAAACAACAAACACCAACCCGGAAATATAGTTAACCATTGTACCCTCCTGGGAATAGGCTGAAGCCGCGTGGGCGGAATTTGCCGGTTTAAGAAAAAGATCCAGCACATCCTGTGTTTTTAATGGGTCGGAGCCTGTTGCCATGGATTTAATTCTCCTGGTGATTACGGAACATGCTTTGCAGAACAAACTCGGCAATCCGCTTCCGGTCGGAGCCATCTAGATCGGAAAAATAAAGAGCGGTTTGATAGCCGCCGGAATTTTTTGTCTTCTGCTGGCGTAAAACCACACCGGTACAGCGGACCGGATTAGACGCGGGCAGATCGATCTGAACGCTTAATTTCGTCATGGGAGCAATCATTTGATCCATCAGACAGGAGGCGCCTCCGCAGCTTAAATCATCGGTGCGCACTGAAAATGCCCCGGCCGGCGCCGATAGACGGCACTCCAGTTTCTCACGAACGCGCGGATATTGTCTCCGCTCGGAAGCAGTCATCCCGTTATATAATCTCCCTGCTGGCCATGCCGGAATCCGCCGAGCCACCGCGCGTAGACAAAATCAAGCAAACGGGCCAAATCGAGCGGTTTAATATTCAGAAATTTAAGGCCGGCCCCAAACGGCGATTCAGACGGCTTCCCTTCCGACCAGGAGACCTCGGCCGTCGCAAAAATCGGAATATTGTCGCCTGGAACTTTCAGCGTCAGATCAACATGCTCTCCCCGCTGAACAGGACCCGGAAACCGGATGCCGATTCCATCCCTTGAGAAATCAAAAATCCGGGCTTTTCCGGAAGTCAGCGACGGCCCCTTTACCCAGAAATCGGTCTCGAGTTCCGCGTCAATGCGCATGAATTTCCGCCGTTCTCGTGCTGTCGATTGCATCTAATCCCCTCCGTTATCCGATCATCTCAGAAGCCTCGACCGGGCGCTTAACGATCAAGCCGCGCCGGTACGCCTTCATAAACACATCCACAATCGCCGGATCAAACTGAGACCCGGAATTCGCTAAAATTTCGCGCAGTGCCACATCATCCGGCATCCGTTTTCGGTAAGGGCGGTCGGTCGTAATGGAGTCAAAGGTGTCGGCCACCGCGATAATCCGGGTCGTCAGAGGAATTTCCATGGCGCGCAGCTGATCAGGATATCCCCTGCCGTCGAATCGTTCATGATGCGTTCTGACGGCGATCGCCACTTCTTCCATTCCCTTGATCGGCTGCAGGATGATCGCGCCGATGACCGGATGTTCCTCCATTTTCTTCATCTCTTTCGGAGTCAGCTTGGTCCGCTTGCGCAGGATTTCATCGGAGATGCCGATCTTTCCGATATCATGAAGAAGCCCGGAAATCGTCAGCACCTGGCGGAACCGCTGCGGCTGCGTAATCTCCGGAGGATAGCCCAGCTGCTCAAGAATGGCCATCGAGTAGGCGGTGGTGCGCTCGGTATGTCCATGCGTGTAGGGATCGCGCGCATCAACGGCCGAAGCCAGCGCGATCGCCGTATGCACGAACAGCCGGTGCTCACGCGCGTACAAACCTTCAATCTCATTGATCCGCACATAAAGCTGCTGGTACAACTGCGCGTTCTCAAGCGCGATCGCTCCCTCGCTGGCCAGCGCAAATAAAAGGTCAAGGTCCTCCTCTGAAAACGGATCCCCGGAAAGTTTCTCTCCCAGCACCAAAATGCCGTAAAGCTTTCCCTTGCTGAGTGCCGGAACACAGACATGAGCGCCCAGCGCCTGCATTTCGGCGTAGATTTCCTGCAGCGTGCGGCGAATCACGGTTTTGCGCGGAAACATCCGTTCGCTGCGCAGCCAGCGGCGGACTTCATCCAGCGTAAGCACTTCTTTTTTTTCTTCCAGCCAGGTAATCAGCGGATTCTGAGCGTCCAATGAAAATCCGATGATCCGCTTCTTGATTCCGCGGCTGGCTTTTAAAACATAGCGGTTATTCTCATTCTGAAGAATGCCGGTATGCGTCAAACGAACGCGCGCGCTGACGAAATAAACCATCAGCCTGACGAGCTTGTCAGCGGAGGTGACTTTGGTCATCCCTTTGGATGCCTCACGCAATGTTTTTTGCCAGGCATATTTTTTTTGAAACAGGTACCGGTCGGTCCAGCCGCGCAGCCAGAGATCCAGCGGGCGAACAACCGCCGTAACGACGCTCAGCGCCAAAACACACATCCATAAAACGCGCCGGTCCAGCATTTCGGGCCCGTAGAAAAACCATTGGCCCATAAAAACAACGAACACCACAAAACAGCCGACCAGAACTGAATACAGCGATGTATAGATCAGCGTGCTTTTGATGACGATCGAAATATCCATCAATCGCCAGCGGACAATCGCGTAAGAGATCAGCGCGTAGAATAGAAAAAGCCCCTGCCAAACCGGAGAAACCGGCCAATGAAACAACAGCGGCACCATCGAGAAGAGCGATCCCCAGCCGACCATAGCGGCGATAATCAAGTACCTCAGCTGGTTTCTCCGGTACCCGACTTGAACCCGGTACTCCGACAGCAAAACCGATATGCCGATGGCCCAGAGCAGAAGAAAACAAACGGCAAACCCGATATAAAACGGCCCCGCGGCCGGATAATAAAGGAAATCATTTTCAGGCTGGATATCGGCTACCAACAGCGGCGTGGCGGCCAACAAAGCGAACACGGCACCGGCCCGCTCGGCCCAGCGCATCCGGCGCTCATAACCTTCTTCCCGTTCCGCGGCGAACGCCAGCGCAAACCGCAGAAACAGGATCGGCACCAGCGCGTAAGCCACCGTTGAAACGCGGGCCCAGAAAAGAGCCCATCCGGACGACGGAGCTTCGTTCATCAGCGCTATTGCGAAAGACCACGCGGCTAAAGCCAGCGCCAGACGCATCCAGGCACGATGAACGGCACCGGCTTTGTCTTTAAAATAGACGAACAGGCCCAGAGAAACTCCGGCCGCAGCCAGTGCCAGGAATCCGACAGTTAAGTCCGTCAAAAACTCCACCGTCCTCTATAACGTGGCGGGTATTGTTAACCCGTGCTGAAGTGCCGTCTTCCGTATCACATCGCCCAAGCGGACAAGTCCGGCACGCGTAAAACTCTCGTTCTGAATAACTTTCACGCCCAAACGCGTTAAATCGCCCATCATCTGATTTTGATTAGGAAGTACTGCGGAACCGCTGCCATGCATGATCAATTCCTTCGGGCGGACGGGCGATTCCATCACTTTTCCGGCCATGTCACTCACCTTCCCCAGCACCGAGAGATCGGCCAGCAGAATATCGGGACGGAACTTATCCATCATCCGCAACGCTTCTTCCATCGAATAGGCGCAAACCACCTCGTATTGTCCGCCGCATTTCTCGGCATCGTTGAAAAAAATCTCTTTCAGTTTGTAGGTATACTCGGAAGGTTCAACAAACAGAAGCCGGGCCTTGGGAATGTCGGCCGATACTGCTGCCGTTTCTGAAGGCTCCGCGGCGCGCGGCGGCGCCGCGGCCGGTTTTCCATCCAGCGCCTCTTCGACTTTGTGGGTCAATGCCTGAATTCCAAACGGCTTCATCAGGAAACCGTCGACGCCCATCGCCTCGACCATTTCCTGGAACTGCACATCGTAAGCGGTGACGACAATTACCTTCGGCATCGGGTCCAACGACCGGATATGCTTGAGCACTTCCAGACCGTTCACGCCGGGCATTTTCATATCGAGAAGAACCAGGTCAATCCGGTTCTGGCTTAGCAGACGGATCGCCTGCCCTCCCTCCAACGCCGTCAAAATTTCATACCCCTTGCCGCCGAAATACATTTGCAGCGAAAGTGTTACTTCCGCTTCGTCATCGACGACTAAAACTCTTTTAGTTGTTTTATGAATGTCTGTCATACCTTTTTTTCTTTGTTCAAATAATGGGAATAAAAAAAGCGCCTACACAATTGGTAGACGCTTAAACTTTTTCCCTGTTTTTTTGAGTCACAACACACCCCTGCCCCATCTTCGAGCGGATTCATTGAGTCTCCTTATGCCGTACCAGTCCTTAAGGACTTACGCTTCAGAAACCAACCGGTCCAACCTTCGGGTGCGTCTGTGAATAACTATACAAAGTCAGACCTGGCCTGTCAACCGAATTCCATTGGTTCCACCTCCATTTCCCGAGAGAACCATCCGCCTGAAATGGCGTCCAGATAAGCGGTTAATTCCTGAATCCGGATCCGCCGCTCATGGTTTAAAAACGGGTCGGTGCTGGGATGCCCTTCAAATTCTGCCATTAATTTTTGGCGCTCAAAATAAAGCCGCGTTGTTTCTTCGAGAAGATCCTGCCGCAGCTGCACCATTAAGCGAGACCGGACATCAATTGAAGTCTGATCGGTGCTCCAGATAAAATCGCCCAGATCCCAGTTGAAACTAAACCCGACACCCGAATTTTCCTCGATAGGACCAACGAAAAAGCGGGAAACCCCGGAACTGCTCGACGAAGTGACATTACTGTCCCAGTCCCGGTCCATACTCAGGTTGAATGTCGGAATCAGCGCGCGCCAACGGGCCTGCTGTCTCCAGCGCGCGATCTTCTCAGGCGCCACTTCCGAATATTCAATCACGCGCCGCTGCAGCGCCTGAATGGACGGCTCTTTTTTGGCGGCATGAAACGACACTGCGCCGGCAGCCGGCGATGGTTCCGGTATGCGAATGATTCCATCGGCGGTACTGACACAGAAACCACCGCTCAAAGGATCGGAAAACAATTGTTTCAGACGGGATTCTCCCGAGCTTTTCCAAAACCGTTCCCATGAACCGGCTTTTGGATCGTAGCGATAAATACCTCGCGCCGTCAGCGCCAGCAGACCGGCGCCAGGCAGCGAATCAAATAGAATATCGAGGATAACCGGTGTTCCGATTCCGGATGTCGGAAGCCAGCCAGACTGGCCGGTTTTCAGATTCCAGGAAAAAACACCGCGGACCGTTCCCATATAAAGAAGGCCGGTGACGGAGTCAACCGCGATCCCTCCGGAATAAAGCGTCTGAAATTCGGAAGCAAGCTCCGTTTCGGAAACAGGTTCTTCCGAATCCAGCGCGGCTGAAAACTCCGTCTCTTCGCCGGAAATATGGTTCGGGTAAAGAAGCGGTATTTTATGCCAGGCTGAATCCTGGCCGGAGAAACGCCAGATCCCTTCACTCATCGTTGCCGCGTAAAAACCGGAATCAGTTGATGCCGAAATAATTTTCGTAATAATACCTCCAGGACCCGAGCAGCGCCTCCAGGCAGTCAACGCTGAATTGTCCGCTTCATAGATGCCCGAACCGGTTGCGGCAAAAACGCAAATTCTTCCGGCTGAATAACCGGCAGCCAATGCGGTAATAGTATTGGGAAGCGCTGATGTTTTCTGCGCACTGGATTGCTCGGAATCAATCCGGATAATCTCATTTCTTACGGCCAGACACAAAACCGGCTGGCCGGGCAATATAATTATTGAAGCAACCGATCCTTCCGCCAAACCACGGATCTCCGCCTTTTGAATAACCCCCTCCGGCGAACAGCGGTAAAGCCCTTTTTGGGCAGCCATCCAAAGAGTTCCCTGCCACTCAGCCAACTGCATAACTTCTCCCGAAAGCGTGGTCTCCCCTGCCTGCCGCAAAACTTTTCCGGCCGCATCCTCCGGGCCCTTTCCCGACGAACAAGCAGATATACCCAGCAAGAAAATCACCAAAAACCTTCGCATCGCAACCCCTCCTTATCCACTATATATACAATATATTTGCTTATTATACAATATCCTGTTTTTGTTGATACAGAAAAAAATTAGGTGCTACAATAAAAGAATGATCGGACAACGAATTAAAGAGCTGCGACAGGCGCATGGATTGTCGCTGCTGGAACTTTCCAAAAAATCGGGCGTCATCATTTCCAGCTTAAGCCGCATTGAAACCGGAAAAATGACCGGCACCATCGAATCGCATGTGGCGATCGCCAAAGCACTCGGAATCCGGCTGATTGAACTGTACGCTGGATTGGATACCCAAAATCCCGCGGCAGAATTCCGCCAGGCCAACGAAACACCCGAAAAACAAATCCAGACGCGCGGCGCTTTAATGGAGCCGCTGGTTTCCGCTCCGATGGAACGGAAAATGCTGCCGGTCATTATGACGCTGGGCGCCGGAAAAAACGCGAAACCGGAACGGTCTCCGGCAGGATGCGAGAAACTGGTCTACCTGTTGAAGGGTCAGCTGCAGATCACGGTGGGCAACGAAACTTTCAAACTCAAGCCGGGCGACAGCCTCTATTTTGAAGCGGGGTTAACGCATTCATTTTCGAATATCGGCCAGGGACCTTCCAGCGCGCTGGTTAGCAGCTGCCCCCCTTCCCTCTAATCCCGCTTATTTAATCTGGTTATTCGAGAGCCGCGAAGGGGTTTGCTGCCCGCACCGTGAAGAGCCCGAACGGCCATGGTGTCCCGCGTTCTTTAGCGGGACGAGTGAGGGCGATGCCCGGAGTGAGTCGAGCACGGTGGAGCGAGACGAACGATGCGGAAGCAACACCCCTTTGCGGCTCTCGAATAACCGAAGTGCGGAGTTCTAGTGGACTTGCTCGACGACGAGCGGATAACGCAGTTTCAAATCGCCGTTCAACAACACTTCGACCGCGTATTCTCCGGGCTGCGGCAATTCCAGATGATTGAAACGGGCGATCACAGAATGACGGGATTTCAACGTAGGCAATTCAAAAGCGGTTTCACGGTCGCGCGCCAGCTCCTGACCTGTCGGGTCAAGAATCCGGCTGTATTGCTGAAACGATCCTGCGCCGGAAATCCATCCATTCACGACAAACAGCGTCGGATGTGATGCCGGAAATTCGCGCGCACCGATTGTTTCAAACAAACCGAGCAGGATAAACTTGCCGTTGTCTTCACGGCGGACATCGTCGCAAAGAACCGAATAGAGCAAGGACGGTTCAATCGAGGGCGGCGAGGCGGACATGGTTAGGTTCCGGCAATCTTATCGAGCACGATCTCGATACGGGTCTTATCCTGCGGTGAAAGATTTGAGAACTCAATGCCGGTATCGAACGCCATCTTCTTGCCCAACTCACGGCGACGAACCACCCAAACAATCGTTCCCTTTACCTCAATAGGCGGCTTTCCGTCTTCCAGGTGAAGTTCCAAACCGGCTGGCGAGAAAATATCGAATTCCTGTTCGAGCATCAGGCAGACGCCGCCGAGCCCCAGATTTTCGGTAAGGGCGGGAATCGTTGAATATTTACCGCCCTGGCTCATCGAAACGGTACAGTGATAACCCACGCGCGGAAAACGCCTCTGATTCATTCCCTGCCACACGGGTCTGCCCTCCTTAGGTTGCTATTGATACCGGTCTCACTATTCTATCGTAAACGAAACGGTAGTCAAATTGCATCGCCATAATAAACATGCTATGTTAAAAGCATCGGCCATGTATGAAACCTTTTACGGATTCAGCGAAAAACCGTTCCATGTCACGGCGGATCCTTCTTTTCCCTATCCATCCCATCAGCATCAGGAAGCGCTGGCCCACTTAAAATACGGCGTCTTGCAGCGGCTGGGATTTATCCTGCTGACCGGTGAAATCGGAACCGGAAAAACAACGGTTGCAAAACGGCTGATGCAGGAACTTCCGCATCCGGTACGAACCGCGCTGATTCTTAATCCAATGCTCAACGCCACCCAGCTTCTGCGCGCGGTTCTGCGCGATTTACAAGCGACAGCCGATTTCCAGAATTCAACGGCCACATCCGTGCTTCCTTCCCAAAAAGGCGACCTGTTAATCGCCATAGAAAAACTCCTGTTGAAAGAAGCGCATGCCGGCGGAAATGTGGTGATCCTGATCGACGAAGCGCAAGACCTCAGCGCTCCCGCGCTGGAACAGCTGCGCCTGCTATCCAACATCGAAACAACCAAAACAAAATTGCTTCAGATTATTCTCGTTGGACAGCCGGAACTGACCCAGCGTCTCAACACCGATCCGCAACTCAGCGCGCTGCGGCAGAGGATCGCGATCCGTTACGAAATTCTTCCGCTGGACAGCTCGGAAGTCTCCGCTTATATTCTGCATTGTTTGGAACGGGTTTGCCAAGCCGAGAGCCCCTGCTTTACTTCCGAGGCAATCAGCAGGATCACGGAATTTTCGCGCGGAAATCCCAGGCAAATCAATCTGCTGTGCGACCAGGCTCTGCTGGCCGGCTTCGTGCATGATTCTCGAACGATCGATGAATTGATGATTCAGCAGGCCGCCGTGATCGTCCGCGGAAACGGCCCCGCCGAAACCAACGAGGCGCCGCATGAGCTTAATCGCTGACGCACTCAAGAAAGCGGAAAAGCAGCAGCAATTCGGCTCTGCCGCCGCAGCAAGTGTTCCTCCGCCGCTGTCCCAAGGAAAACCACCGAAAAAAAATAATGGGCCCTGGCTATTATTGGTTTTAATCTTGATTTTAACGGCGGCCGCCGCTGCATTTGGGCTATGGACGCAAGCGCGCAAACCTTTACCCGCCGCTGTTCAGGCAACGATCATTCCGGAACCACCGCCGCCACCGGCAGAAAAACCGGTCGCGGTTGAATCGCCTGAGCCGATTGAAGAAATGCCGCCTGCCGAATTACCGCCGCAAAAACCGCCCGCGCCGGCGTTGTCGTTGACGGGAATCGTCCGGGGAACCTCTGCCAAAGATTCTCTCGCGCTGATCAACAACAAAACGCTGCGCGAAGGCGACCGCATTGAGGGGTTTACTGTTAGTTCAATCAGAGAAAAGGAAGTTGAGCTGCGGGACGAATCGGGTGAAGTTCGGCTTCTTTCTTACTGAAGGCGGACGAACGCGTCTTTAAAATCTTTGAAGCGGGAATCCCCTTCCAACCGGGCACGCGCCTGATCGGCCTCTTCCTGCGTTACAAAAGTTCCCATATAAACGCGGTAGCGGGGTTTTCCATCTTTGCGGGGAGCATCCAGCAGGAACGGTTCATATCCCAGATTGGCAAGATAAACGACTGTTTGATCCGCCCGGTTCTTAATATCATAGACGGCCACCTGAACAGTGTACGGCGTAGGATCAGCGCCGATCATGGGTGGGGATGCTTGCAGTTTCTGAACGCCGAACAGATAACCGGCCGCTGCCAATAGCAGAAAGACGCCGAACAGATGGCTGACCCATCCCTGTTTTGAAGAAACGACTACCGCTTCGGTATTCGAAACGGTTTCCGGGCGGGTTTCAATCTTACGGATCTGTTTCTGTAAAATTTCTTTTTCTTCGCGCAAAGAGATTAATTCCGACCGCAGCTGTTTTAATTCGCCCGATAAAATCTCGGTGCCGGTCCATGTTGGTTCCGACGGCGCAGCCGGCATCGCCGGTTTTTTCTTTCCGGCAATTGATCCGTACAACCGGTCATGAATCTCAGATTCGGAAAGCGGGCGCGGAGCCTGTATGGGATTGTTTGACTTGTTCATGTAATCTTTAGCACGTAACGGACCAGCGTGACACCGCCCAAACTCCATTCGCCTTCCGGCTGAAACCCTTTTAACTGGCAGAGCTGAATCGCTTTTTCCATGCCGGCCGATGTGCGGATAATCACCTGCTTAAAACCGCGCTTCTTGCAAAAAACCAGCGCGGCATCGAGCAATGATGTTCCGATTCCCTTGCCGCGAATGGCCGGATCAACAAAAAAGCGGCGCAGGATCGCGGTCTTCGCATCTTCGGCTTTCACGCCGCAGGTACCGACAATTTTATTCTGATCTTCAGCAACCATGAAAATGCTGGCGGGGCCCTGATACGACTGTGTCAGGCTTTGTAAATCTTCGGTGGAATACGCTACTTGGTCTTTCGGGAACTCGCTGGTGAGAATTCGAGTGATCAACTGTGTGATCTCTGCTGTATCAGAAGGTTGGCTGGTCCGAATATTCACTGATAAAAATCCGATGTCCTTGAATGCATGTATATTAACGCAAACGGCGATAAACTGTCAAACGCTAAGAAGGGGGCCCTAGGACATGCTCCAAAGCGGCCTTAGCGGCCTCCTGACTGGCCACTTTCTTGCTGGGACCATTGCCCTGCCCGTAGATCTTTCCACCCCATCCAACAGAGACAACAAACCGGCGCCCATGGCCTGGACCCGATTCACCAACCAGATGATAAGACGGACTGGCCTTGAAATAGCGCAGCACATACTCCTGCAGCAGCGACTTGTAATCGGTTGAAGTGGTTCCGGCCTCGACTTCTGTGATTTGATCGCGTAAAAGCCGGCGGATTAATTTCGCGGCCGGTTCCAACCCCCTGTCGAGAAAAATGGCGCCCAGCACCGCTTCGAGAGCGGAGCCGATCACCGACGGCCGCTGCGCTTCACCGCGCGAAGCTTCCCCCTGGCCTACTAAAATCCAACGGTCCAGATTCATTTTCAGCGCGATCTCGCCCAACGTCACGCGGCTGACCACCTGCGATTTGACTTTGGCCAGATCGCCCACTTCCGAATCCGGATAAAGTCTGTAGAGTTGTTCGGCCACAACCAGTCCGATCACGGAATCGCCGAGAAATTCCAGCGTTTCATTGTCGCCGGAGGGAACTTCATCTTTCTGGCTCTGCCGGTAAGAACGATGGATCAGCGCCTGATGCAGCAGCGCCAGTTTCCGGAAACGGACGCCCAGCACCCGCTCCAATTGGTGCAGTTGCGCAACCCGTTTCTTATCCAGAGTGGAAACCGTCAAAAAGAAAATGGCTACTCCTCCCAATAAGTCCGGATTGCGGCGCGAATAACCGGTTCGGGAATTCCTTCGCGAACCGTGCAGCGGCCGATACCGGTCGGAAGCACCCACCGGTTGCGGGAGCGGACCCATTTTTTATCGTGCGCCATCGCATTCCAGACCCGGTCCCATTGAACGCCGCGAATATGCGCCGGCAGACCAAAGCGGTTGATCAAGCTGTTGATCCGGTCCGCGTCCTGTTTTGAGATCACCTTCATGCGCCGCGCGATCTCCGAAGCAACGCGCATTCCCAAAGCGACCGCTTCGCCATGAGCAAATCCGGTATAACCGCCGGCGGCCTCGACGGCATGCCCCACCGTATGACCAAAATTTAAAATCGTGCGGATGCCCTTTTTCTCGTGCTCGTCCTGCTCTATCGTTTTCGCTTTCACGGCCGCAGCGCGCGCAATAACCCAGGCCATTGCTTTTTCGTCGGCACGCAGCGATACGATGGTTTCCTGTTCCAGGCGGTCAAATAAAACGGAATCGCGGATCACGCCGCATTTGATAATTTCGGCCATCCCGGAACGAACCTGGCGGTCCGGCAGCGTACGCAAAAAAGAGATCTCTTCAAAAACCAGCCGCGGCTGATAAAACAAACCAACCAGATTTTTTCCCTGCGGAAGATCGACGGCCGTTTTTCCGCCGATCGATGAATCGACCTGTGCCAGCAACGTGGTGGGCAGCTGCACGCATGGAATACCGCGGCGATAAAGACCGGCCGCAACGCCGCCCAGATCACCAATGACTCCGCCTCCCAGCAGCACCAGAAAAAGACAGCGGCCCGGTTTTTGCAATCGGGCAAGTTCCGTCAGCAGCTTTCCTAAAACGGCAAGACTCTTGCTTCGTTCCGAATCGGGCACCGTCAGCGGATGAACGGCAAATCCCGCTTTCTTTAACGAAGCAGTCACCGGTTTCCCGTGCGCCCGGAAAACCGTGCGGTTGCTCAGCAAAACCGCGTCAGTCCCGATATCCAGAGAACGGATACGGGAACCGAGCGAAGATAAATGCTCCGAACCGATTACGATTTCGTAAGAGCGAGTTCCCAAATAAACCGGAATTTCCTGAATGAGCCCCATCGTTTATAACCTCAACCAGTTTGCCAGTATTTCAACTACCGGCCAGATCAGCCGATCGGTCACGCCCAGCCAGAGCAATCCAATCACCAGCACAATTCCCCATCGTTCCAAAAAAATGAGCACCGCAGACCAGCGCTCCGGCAATAACCCGGCCAGCACGCGCGACCCATCCAGCGGAGGAACCGGCAGCAGGTTAAACACGCCCAGCGCCAGACTGAGTACCGCGCCGGTACGCAGCAGCTCTAAAACCAGCGGCGGCAGCACCGGATTGAGACCATGGACAACAACGGCCACAACGATTGCCAGCAAAAAATTGGAGACAGGCCCTGCAGCGCCGACTAAAATCATATCGCGCCGGGGTGACCGGAATTTCCATGGACTGATCGGAACCGGCTTGGCCCACCCAAATACAAACGGCGCATTGAGAAATAACAATAACAACGGCAGAAAAACCATGCCGGTCCAATCCATATGCTTCAACGGATTTAACGTTAACCGGCCGGCCTGCGAGGCGGTATCATCACCGCACCAGAGCGCCACCACGCCATGGCTGAGTTCATGCAACACGACAGCCGCCATGAATAACGGAAACAACAGCGCGAACGAAACAACCGATTCGGTATTCAGCGGACAGTAGCTCCCGGACCGATCGGACTCTCGGGCGAAACCAGCGTCAACGCGCCCTGCCCGTCGCTGGCGGCCAGGATCATGCCGTTCGATGGTTCACCGCGCAACAACGCGGGTGCGAGGTTATCAACGATCACGACTTTTTTTCCGACCAACTGGTCCGGCGTATAATGCCGAGCGATGCCGGCGATGATCTGTTTCTTCTCGGTGCCGGTATCGACTTGAAGCACCAGCAGTTTATCGGCGTTGGGATGCAGCTTGGCTTCAACCACAACCGCCACTTTTAGCTGAATTCTTGAGAAATCGTGAATCGAAATTTTCTCGCTCACAGCTTCAGGGGCCGCCGGAGGCGGTTGCGGAGTTTGTTCGCTACTCATGACGAAATCGATTCCTCCAATGGGCTAAAATGGTTTTGGGCGGAAGAGACGACTCGCTCTTCCGCCCATCCCGCAATGAACTGATGCAGACTACTTCTTGGGTTTGGCAGCGTTACCCGCCGGAGCTGCCGCCGTTTTGGCTGCACCCGCCGCCGGAGCCGCAGCTCCCGGCTTGGCTTCAGTACCGGCCGCGTCTGTCGTGGCCGCCGCTTTTTCCTTGCGCACTTTCACCTTCAGATGCCGCACTTTGGGCATACCTATTACGGAACCGGACGTTAAGTCGAGTTTGCCCTTCTCCTGAAGAACCTGAACGCGCTCAAGACGCGACAGCACCGACCGGTGCCGTTTCATGGTATTGGATGATTTTAAACTCGGATGAATCGACATCGAAATCCTCTCTTTTGTTTATGAAACCGACGGTTGCTTGATAAACGCGTCGCGGTAAATTTTTTTAAGCGTCAGCAACGCTTTTTCCGCATCAATGCGGGACGCAAAACCGACGGCACGAAGCTCAAAATATTTGTTCTGCTTCACCACCAGCGCCTGCACTCCCTTTCGCTGCAGCCGCTGTACTTCCGACTGGGCCGACTGATTGCCCGCGTAACTGGCCAATTGAATCGCATAAGTATTTTTGCCCTTCTGACCGGCCGCTGACGGAGCCGGTACAACCGCCGGCGCCGGAATCACCGGCGCGGGACGGCGCATTTGAACATCGGCCGCGGCGATAACGCCCTCTGAAAGATCCGCAGACTGTTCGACGACAGCC
Organism: Candidatus Omnitrophota bacterium; assembly: GCA_023248155.1. Taxonomy (GTDB): domain Bacteria; phylum Omnitrophota; class Gorgyraeia; order 1-14-0-20-64-10; family 1-14-0-20-64-10; genus JAHFFE01. Next base: position 227,785 of record JAHFFE010000003.1, read on the forward strand.
GGCCGCGCGGCAACCGGACTGGAAACGGAAACTGCCGCAGAAGATCTCCCGTCGATCTGCTTGCCTCTTTCCACGCCCAAACAAAAAGAAGCCAAAACAACCAGCATCAAACCGAGCAGACCGAACACAATATCTTCATAAGCAACTTTTAAATGAAGAAAACGGCCGGCAAAAGTCGGGAAATGAAATGCCTTCTGTTTCTCAGATTGTAAATCAACGAAAAGTTCGGACTGCATCATGGCAGATTTATTTTAACACAGGCCCCTACGGCAGACAACAATAAGTAGGCGTTCTATTTACGCTTTGGAAGCCGGGCACAATGTCCGAAAATCGCACCATTTGCATTTGATGGCTGACGGTATCGGATCAAAATTCCCGCTGCGAATCAACTGCGTCAATTCAAAAACCCGCTCGCGCGTTGCGTCCAGATCTTCGGCCTGCTGAGGGAACGACAGCGCCGTTTGATCCCGCAAATAATAAAAAGTCGCCTGCTTCGGATCGAGTCCGAACAAATCGCGCGCGGCCAGCGCATACAGCCGGATTTGCAGCTGTCCTTCGCTGGTGGCACCTTCCTTCGGCTTGCCCGATTTATAATCGATAATTTCAACACCGCCGCCCGGCAGCGGATCGATCCGGTCAATAAAACCATGCACCGCCACTTCCCCGATTTTTAATGTGAACTCTTTTTCCAGAAACAGAGGCGTGGTCCAGTTTTTTTCATGCTTCCGGTAATAGGCCTGCAAAATTTCATCGCCCAGTTTTTTATACTGCGCGTCGACATACGCTTCGCCGTAGCGCCCCGTCTCATACAATTTTTCATAATGCGCGGCCAGTTCTTCCCGCGGCGGCGTGTTTCCCTCGATTCTTTGCTGGTAGAACCATTCCAGCGCGTCATGCAAATCGGTTCCGAACAACATGTACGGCGCGCTTTTAACCGGGATCCGGTAGACATAAGCGTAAAGATATTTCAACGGGCAATAGCGGTAGGTCTCCATCTGAGAAAAGCTGAGCCGCTCCGGCAGCGGGACCGGTTTCTTTACCGGCAGTTCCGGCGAAAGAACCGGCTCCACCGATTTGGCAAACAGTTCAATCTGTCCGATCAACTGCTGCCGGTCCTTTATCTGCGCCGGACCGGTCTGACGCAGCTGATCCAACAGATCGAGCCATTCCCTCTCCTGCACCAGCAAGGTCCGTTCGGGATTCGATTCCAGAATCGTTGTTTCGGAGGGAGCGGCCGGTTCGGAAGCACGGAATTCTTTCCACTCTTCGGCAGCGGCACCTGCGGCCATTTCACGTAAAAAAACAGACGGGCGGTACCGGGACCGGTCCTGTGTCAGCAAAACCAGCTGCCGCTGCGCGCGCGTGCAGGCGACGTAACACAGCCGGCGTTCTTCCTGCAGATGATAATCGCCCTTCGGAAGGGATTCCTTCATTAAATCGAGCGGAAACGGAATCGCCTCCGACCGGGCCCGGCCCGGAAACCGGTTCTGCACCATGCCGAGCAAAATCACCTGATCAAATTCAAGACCCTTGGCCTGATGAACCGTCATCAAACGGACACCGTCCTGGCGCGCATCATCCGATTCCTCATCGGAGCCGAGATCCGATGACGGCGCCTTCTCCAGACAATCCAGGTAGACCAGAAAATCGGGCAGCCGCGCCGCTTTCGGATAGGTCTGCACAAAACGCGATACCAGCCGCAAAAAACGGCCCAGCAGCATCCAGGGATTTCCCTGCTCCGTCGGAGGAAGCCGGAAAATCACTTTCAGGAAACTCTCAGAGACAATGTGATTGACCAGCAGATCAATTTCCATGCGCGCGGCGCAGTCGCGCAGCTGTGAAATTTCTTCAAGCAGCTGCCGCACCGGCTGAACCGCTTCCGCGGAAATCAACCCGCCGGGGATTGTTTTCAACAGCGGATAAATTTGCATTTTCCGTTCGCGCGCGAGCCGCGTGATCGCCAGAAGATCTTCCGCCGCGATGCCCCAGACCGGATGCGCCAGTAACCGGAACAAACTGACCGAATCGTCCGGATTGTCGACCACGCGCAGCAGCGCCGTTAAATCGCGGATCTGCGGCTGTTCCATCAGATCAAATCCGCCGCGCACCGAGAACGGGATGCCCTCGCGGCGAAGCCGCTGCAGCAACTTGTCGCGATGCGCATGCGCCCGGTACAGCACGGCGGTCCGGTCCCAGCGGCGTTCCGCTTCCGGCTGAGACTGATACCGCTGGCGGATAATCCGCAGCGCCGTTTCCGTCTCGTGCAGATCGTCGAGGCAGTATTCCACCTGAACCGGAATCATTTCCTTGTTGTCGGTCCACAACTTTTTCTGGGGATCATAACGGTCCGGTTCGTTGTGCCGGATCAGCCGTTCCGATGCGGCCAGAATCGCCGGGCCGGAGCGGTAATTTTGCGTCAGGCGAACCGTCGCCAACGATGGAAAAGCCTCTTTCATCAGCAAAAAACTGGAGAACGACGCGCCGCGGAACCGGTAAATCGCCTGATCATCGTCTCCGACGACGCAGAGGTCGGCCTGCGGCCCGGCCACCAATTTCAACAATTCAATCTGGGCAACGTTCGTATCCTGAAATTCATCCACCAGGATCAGGCGAAACCGCTGCCGCATCTGCTGCAGCAGCGCGGGCCGCTCTTTCAGCGCGCGAATCGTTTCAACAATCAGATCGCCAAAATCCAGAAAACCGGCCTCATGCATCCGCTGCTGGTAAATCCGGTAAGCGCGCGCGATCTCTTCGGCCTCGGAACGATCGCGCGAATCCTGCTCCTGCTTGGACCGGGCCAGTAACTCCGCCGGGAAAACCAGCTCGTCTTTCGCGCGGCTGATAAAACGGAGAAACCCGTCGATTGATGCGGTGGGATCGGTTAAATTCCAGAAATGCTTCAGCTTTAATTCCGGCAGCAGCGAACGGAAGAAAATCCAGGCCTCGGTCGAATCAAGCAGGCGGAACCGCGCCGGAAGCCCCAGGCGGATGGCATGATCCTGCAAAAATGAATGGCAGAATCCGTGAAACGTGAAAAACTGAATCGATTCAGCGGCGGTATCGCAGAGCTGATCGACGCGCTGGCGCATCTCCTCGGCGGCCCTGCGCGAAAACGTAACGGCCAGAATCTGCCCGGGCTGCAGCTGCGGATCGGATGCCAGACGATAGGCAATGCGGTGCGCGATGACGCGCGTTTTTCCGGTCCCGGCGCCCGCCAAAATCAAGAGCGGCCCGGCCGGCGCGCAGACAGCGGCCTGCTGTTCAGGATTCAGGCTCTTAAGAAGACTTTGCGGGTCCGGGATCGACGACGGTGGTTTGTTCAATGACGAAAGAGAACTCAAATGGGACTGCATGATCTGGAATATCCCCGGCGTTAAAATTGGTTTTAATGTTGTCAATCAATAAGCGGACTGATTTAGCGTTTGGATGCGGGCGCGGAAACGCCACGTAGCCGTCGTAGGCGATCCCCGGATAAACAAATCCCGGCGCCAGGCGCGCCTGCTTAATCAAAAAATGCTGTTTGCGGCCGCCGCCTTCTCCAAACGCGCTGGCTACTTTCAAGGGAGCGCCGTACGGTCCCGGCGCCATGTCGCCGGTAGTCCGCGCGAACGCCCACAGGTTCACGTCGGACTCCAACAGCGCCGAAATATTGTCGGGCGACAGCTCCGAGAACTGGATCCCGACACTGTCGATCAAAACAAAATTCTCCGGGTTGACCTGAATTTTTTTGTTTCCGGTGTTTTTGACTTTCGTGAAAAAAATCAGCGTTTGCTCAGGATAAGGATTTTTTCCGGCCAGTTTCCCGAAAATTTCTTTGTTGTTAAAAAACTTCTCCAATTCCGCGGCATTCGCATACCGCACGGTCACTTCAATTCCTTCCTTTGTCTGCGTCTCCGACGAGGGCTTAAGTCCGACGATTACTTTCATCCCTTCCGGCCGGCGCATTTCAATCTGTCCCTTGGGGCGTTCCAGGCTCGACAGCCGATTAGCGCAACCGGCCGTCGTCATAATTGAAACTGCCAGCAACACTCCTGTGGTTCTGGATAAGGTAATCATTGGATTATGCCCCCTTCACATTCCGGCGTTGGATTGAAAAATTAAGAAAACCGGAGATGAACGAACAATCCGGACGGCGCCAATCTCCCGTCATCTGAAATTCAAACGGCTCCCAATTGGAACCCACCCCTTCGGACTCCGGCAGCCAGTGCATCGTTTCCAACAGCGGACGCGTCAGCGCGCCGTGCGCGCGGATCCAGCCGTTGGGTTGTCCGATGGCCTGGCCGAAAACAATTACACGCGCCACCGTGCCCGACAAAAAGAGTTCCAGCAGATCCACACGATCCGGATATAACCAGACCGTGGCTAAACCACGAAACGACAAAGAACCCGGAGAAACCGGTGCCAAACCGGGCGCATCCGGAACAGCCAGCGAACCGACATCCAATTCCATTGCGCCGGACCGCCAATAAGTTTTCAAACCGCCGTGCCAGAGAGAAAGGACGGGACGGACCTCCACATGGAGAGCGCGTAATTTCCAGCCCTGGGGTGATTCGATTTCCAGACTATCCAGATAAATAGCTTTCAGCGGAGCCCACCGCGCCGAAGCGACAGAAACCGACCAGTCGCTGGAACGCGTCTGACGCGCAATGACTCCACGCACGAGTCTGGTCACCGGCCACGGATAGGTTCCGGCCGCCATAACCGCCACAACAGCGATCACTGCCATAATCCAGCGTCTGCGGTTCATCGCCGAATCTCACGAAGATTCATCTGTGCCGGGGAATCGGCCAGCGTCCGTTCCATAACACCTTGTTTAACCAGCGTCAAAAATGCATCGACCACTTCAGGATCAAATTGCGACTTCGCGTGTGAACCGATCTCGGCGGCGGCCTGTTCCAGCGTCATCGCAGGACGGTATGGGCGTTCCGAAATCATCGCTTCCAGCGCATTGGCAACCGCCAATATCCTGGCACCCAGCGGAATCGCATCTTTCTTGAGTCCTTTCGGATAACCGGTGCCGTCATACCGTTCATGATGGTACAAAATAATCGGAACGGCCGGTTCCAGAATTTCCAGGGGCCCCAGCAGATGAACCATTCGTGCCGGATGCGCGCGCACCTGTTCAAATTCCTGATCGGTCAGCGATCCGCTTTTATGCAAGATCTCCGTCGGAATCCCAAGCCGGCCCGCGTTATGAAGCATTGCCGCGTAATGCAGCGACCGCTGCTGCAGTTCCGGCAAACGCATTTGACGGGCGATCGCCAGCGCAACATCGGCCAGCACCTGCGTACTGGGCAGATGTGCGGCATCATTGTCCATTTTGTCCAAAATGGCGCTTAAGCTGCGGATCGTTCCCCAGGTAACCCGTTCCTGCGTTTCGTACAGCTGGGCGTTCCGGATCGCCACGACGGCCTGTTCGGCCAGCGTAGTCAAAATTTCATGATCCAAGACCGTAAACGGCTTTGAAGATCGGGCCCGCTCAACCGAAATTACGCCGATACTTTCCTCTTCCATCATCGGCACGGCAATTAGAAACGGTTCTAGGTGGCTTTTACATGAACCGGCAACCCGTCCGATGATGCCGGTACCGATCCGTGACGCACGCGCCGGCGTAAAACGGCCCCTCCCGATACGAACCTCCGCCTTGGGAATCATCTTCTGTTTGACAGGGTCGGTCAGCCAGATGGAACAGGCCTGCGCCCGCATCACCTGGCACGACAAACGGGCCACGCGCGGAATCAATTCTTCGGTGTTGAGCATGGAGCTGATCAGACGGTGCACCGTATGAACGGTAGCAAGCGCCGCGCAGCGCGGCTGAAGTGTCTCGGATAATGTTTTTAATTCGTCGGTTTTTTCAAGTTCCCGTCCAACCGAAACCAGCGCCGATTGTGTCAGGGAAACCTGCCCCAGATCCGGTATTTTTCCTCGATTGCAAACAGCCCAATAACCGAGCAAATGCCCTTTCTGCTGGACCGGAAAAATAACGGCCTGTTTCTCGGCCGGACATTCAAACAAAACCGGTTGAAGTTCTTTTTTTGATTGTTCAAACCGGGCAAGAAACTGGCGCTGACAAGTGGCTCTGTTCCGGGATGATTGACGGACGAATGCGCAGGACCGGCAGGCATCGGTGTAATCGAGGCGCTGCGGATCCGGATTTGTGACCACCCAGCTGATCGAGTCGGGAGCGTTCTGTTTCCAGGCCTTATCAATTCCCTCAACGCCCGGGTTCGACACCCATGCAGGAATCTCCGTCCGATCGGACATACTGTCCTCCCCTGGTTTCCGATTAATTATACCTTATAGAACCGGTCTAGTTAAAACGGAGCGGCACAGTGGAAAATACGCTGGTACGACTGAACGGCGAAACGGTCGGTCATTCCGGCGATGTAATCGCAAATAACGCGGTGAGGATCTTCGGTTTTCCGGCGCGCACGCACGGCCGGCGGCAATAGTGCCGGATTTTTCAGATAGGCCTTGAACAATCGCCGCACGATGCGCCTTCCCTGATCGGTAGTGCGGACCACTTTGGGATGATGATACAACCGCTGATGCAGAAAACGCTTTAACGGATCGCGCAGCCGGACCATTTCATCGCTAAAAGCGACGATCGGGACCGGAAGCCCCCGCACCGAATCCGGCGTGCGGACGCGCGTGCGTTTCAAACGCCGTTCGGACTCCTCCAACAAATCGGTGACGCGCCAATCGATCAGCCGGCGGATGATCTGGACCCACCGCATTTTATCGGGCAAACCGGGAAAATCATGGGCCACCGCATCGGAAGCGCTTCGGTAAAGCGGAATTTCCAGGAGTTCCGATTCTTTTAAAATTCCTGATTTTAATCCGTCGTCGAGATCGTGATGGTCATAAGCGATTTCATCGGAGACATCGACTACCTGCGCTTCCAGGCTTAACTGGCGGGATGGACTGCCGGAGGACTGCCCCGCAACCCGGACGCGGTGTTTATTAAGCCCCTCGCGGACTTCAAAGCTTAAGTTAAGGCCCGGAAACTCCGGATAGCGCTCTTCCAGAAAATCGACCAGCCGCAGCGTATGGAGGTTATGATCAAACCCGCCGAAATCACGCATCAGCTCGCGCAGCGCATCCTCGCCGGCATGGCCGAACGGACCGTGTCCCAAATCATGCGCCAGCGCGATGGAGCGGGTCAGATCGAAATTCAGACGCAACGCGCGCGCGACCGTCTCGGCAATCTGCGCCGCTTCCAGCGAATGGGTCAGGCGGGTACGGTACGAAGAACCTTCGCGCGCGACGAAGACCTGGGTTTTATATTCCAACCGGCGGAATGCCGTGCAATGGATGATGCGGTCATGATCGCGCTGAAAACAGGTGCGGTACGGATGCTCGGCTTCCGCGTAAACGCGGCCGCGGGATCGCGCCGCATGCAGCGCATACGGAGCCAGCACTTTGTTTTCGATCGCTTCCCACTGTCGGCGGGTCAGCATCGGAAGAAGCCCGTTACCGCGCCCGCGAGGATGTCAGCAGCCGGTGCGCCGCTGCCAGCGACTGCGAAATTACTTTTACGCCGGGAATGACCGGCATGAAATTGGTATCGCCGGGCCAGCGCGGAACAATATGCAGATGAATATGCCCCGGAATACCGGCGCCTGCCACGCGCCCCATATTGATGCCGAGGTTGTATCCCTCCGGATGGAGCACCTTGTCGATTTTCTGCATAGACCGGTTGGCCAGCGCAAACAGATCGGTCAGTTCGGCAGGAGTCAATGTATCGAGGCGCGCCAGATGGCGGTACGGAGTGATTAATAAATGGCCGTTATTGTACGGATATTTGTTGAGCATCGAGAAACAGTGCGTGCTTTTCTCGACTACCAGATTGCGCGAATTGGGAGACTGTTTCCCTTTTTGGCAGAAAAGGCACCCTTTCGGCTCACCTTTGCGGGCCGACGCAATGTAATTCAACCGCCAGGGAGCCCATAACCGCTGCCGGTCCGTCATCCGGTCCGTCCCTCATCAGCACCGAACAGATCGCCGGCAACCGGCCGGTTCGCGGAAATTTCAGAAACAGAACGGAGCGATCCGCCGGAAAATTCGGCGGCAACCGGAGCTGCCCATCTCGGAAGGCCGTACCAATCACACAATGAATCGAAAACAGAAAGATCCCATAATTTAATTTTCGCTTCCTGCAGCATTAAACGGGCGTTCAGATCAACAGGATGCGGTCCCAATACCAACTTATGCGCCGTTTTCCATTCGGCATGCGAACGAATCCGCTGAATCAGACGGCGCGCCGCCGTTTCGTCGAGCGATCCCGGGCAGGCGATCACAATCCAATCTTTCTGAACACCCCCGCTGCGCGCATGCAACGCCGTGGCTGAAACAAACGGCACCGGGTCTACTGATCCAAACCGTGGCAACCGATGAACTCGGCCTTCAATTTCCAACCGTTCGCCGTTCCACTGGCGCAGAAGCCTAGCCGCCCATGCGCCGAGCGGCTGATCGGCCACTTCGCGCATTTGCAGCAGCCATCGCCAGACGCGATCCCGGAAATAAAGTTGTGCCTGCTCGGAACCGGCCAACCCCAACCCGTGCGACACCGGATAAGCGGTCCGCATCCAGAGCGCAAACAAACGTTCCGGAATAAAATAAAAAACACCCTGATGCGCCAGCAAACCGGATTGCTCCAGCATTCCCAGCGCCCTCAGAACAATCTGCATCGGTTTATGAACCGTTTGAGCCAGCTGCGAAATTTTCTGCTTGCCTTCCGATACCGCCTGCAGCAGCTCAAAACAGAGAGGACGTTCGGGGCATTCGGGAATACTGCTTAGCCGTTCTTCATACTGCGCGGAAAGAACCGCCTGCGGATCAAGGAAAACCGCCTCGAGAAGATCAATCATGCAGGCATCGGGATTTTGAGACACTATGAGCCCGGGAATACGACGCAACGCCTCCATCAGAAAATAAAGACGGGACGGATGCCCCTGCGCCAGATCAATCAATAACCGTTCGGTCAGCGGATGAAATTCTGTTCCAGGCGTCAGCTCGCGGAGTGCTTTCCGGCAGCTTTCCGCCGATAACGGCTTTAACTCCACCACTTCAAACTGCCCGAATAACAGCGCCAACCCTTCGCGCAAAATGGCGCGCGCTTCATATAATTCCGAGGAACTAAGCAAAAAGAGCGTCGAGTTCTGCACCATCACGCGCTGGCCCAACAGGCGGAACGGCTGTTTGAACGGCATGCGGGAAAGACGGTGAAACTCATCGATCAGCAGCACCACGCGGCACCCGGTCTCTTCGTGAAACAACGCCGGCAGATCCCAGATCAAACCAGCCATTGTTTCCCAGCGGGAACCTTCCGATAATTCAATAATTTTTTGCGCGCCGGTGGCGGTTTTTGGAAAAAAGCGGCGGGAGCTTTCCAGAATCTCAGTCCAGCTGGCTGGAAGCGATCCTTCCATACGCGTCTGAAGCGATCCATACAGAAATGATTGGACGAAACGGCGGGCCCATTCACGGAACGGTTCGTTTTCCTTTATCTCGGCATAGATTAAAACCATCTGTTCGGTCGCCGGAAATTCACGCTGAAGCCGGCGCAGCAGCGCCGTTTTTCCCATGCCGGGCTCTCCAAGCAACGAAAGGTTCTGCCGGTAGCCGGCGAGGAACCCCTGAATCCGTTTCCGGAACAGGGTCAGCGGCTCTTCGCGGTCAAACCAGATCGTTTTCATGGAAGATAGTAGAGAGGGTTTTGCGGTTTCTGACGGCGGCGGATTTCAAAATGAAGCGCCGGAACTTCGGTGCGGCCGGTTTTCCCGACGCGCGCGATCACCTGCCGCTGCGCCACGGAATCACCGGAGCGGACCAGTATCTGGTCAATGTAGGCATAGACGGTGGCAAACCCGCCGCCATGTTCAACAATGATCGTTTTTCCGAATCCGGGGAGCGCTTCGTGCACGAAGGAGACCCGGCCGCTGCGCGAAGCGCGCACATCGGACCCTCCGGGTGCCTGAATATCGACGCCTTTGTTCATATTCCCTTTTCGGCGCGATCCGAAAATGGAAATGACGCGGCCGTCCACCGGCCATACGAAATCACCGGAGTCGCCCGGAACCGGACCCACGGAACGCTCCGGGGGAAGATATCGGGAAGCCGGCTCGGAAGCAACCGGCGGGGATTCGCGCGGCGCCGGCGCGGCGGTTCCTGAACGCGGAATCACAAGCCGCTGCCCTACTTCAATCTGCGAAGCGTCAGAAATCCGGTTCGCTTCCACCAGATCGGACAGTTCTATTCCATACTGGCGGGAGATCGACCATAAGGTTTCGCCTTTAGCGACGATATGCCCGCCGCCTGAAGAAAACGACGGGCCGGAAGAGGGATAATTTGCCGGATAGGGCGTACAAGCGGAAAGAACCAACGCCATTAAAAGTAGAACAATTCCCTGCTGTTTCACCATATCCCCCTGTACGCAGTCGCCTCATTTGGAGCGGGTGGGGGGAATCGAACCCCCATAATCAGCTTGGGAAGCTGATGTTCTGCCACTGAACTACACCCGCTAAAACTCCCTACTATTCTACAACCGAACAGGCCGCGACGACGACTGAAAAACACGGCTGCGCCGCAGCAATTCCGCCTTGGTCAGATTGGTCATACGGGTCGGTCCAAAATCCTCGATCGTCATGGAAGCGGCCACCGAAGCATATTGAATCGCCCGGCATAAATGCGCCCAGGACAACGACCGGTGCGACGCCAGATAGCCCATGCAGGTTCCGGCAAACGAATCCCCGGCCCCGGTCGGATCGACCACCTGTGTGATCGGGTAACTCGGCAAAGAAAAGAAGGCATCTTTGGTTGCCGCGAGAACGCCGTGCTCCCCTTTTTTGACGATCGCCACCTTGGGTCCCATGCGTGCCAGCTGGCGGGTCGCCTGGACCAGCCCATGCTCGCCGGTCAACAAGCGCGTTTCGCTGTCGTTCAGAAAAATAATGTCCATCTTTTTGAGCAGGCCAAGAAACTGCTTGCGGTTATTCTTAATCCAATCGTCGCGCGAGTCGCAGGCCACAATCTTGGGCGATTTGAGTTGGCGCAAAACCTGCCACTGCAGCGTCGGATGAATATTGCCAAGGAATGCGTACGGCATCCGGGACTGTGCGGGAGTGAGCACCGGCTGAAATTCAAGAAAAACACCCAGATCCAGCTTCAGCGTTTCGGCCTGGTAATCGCGGTTGTACCGGCCTTTCCAGTAAAAAGTTTTTCCCGGTTTGTGGGTCAGGCCGCTGGCCAGTTTCTTCTTGGCAAGCAGCTGCGAATATTGTTTTGGGAAATCGGACCCGACGACGGCCACCATCACGGTATCGGTCCAGACACGGGACGCCAACGCCGCGTACGTGGCCGAACCGCCCAGCACCTGATTGACTTTTCCCCACGGTGTTTCGATTGAATCAATCGCGACCGATCCGATAATCAGTAAACTCATCCGGTTAATATCCCCTTTAATTGACGAGCCGCTGCTTCCGGATCGGAGGCAGCGGCAATGGCCCGCACGACAGCCGAGCGAGGTGCACCTGCTGATAATACCAAAGGCAGATTCTCAGGGTCAATGCCGCCGATCGCCACCCATGGAATTTTCAACGGCGATTCGGCGACCTGGCGCACCAGCTCCAGACCAACCGCCGCGTAATCCGGTTTGGTGGGCGTTGCGAAGACCGGACCGACGCCGATGTAATCGGCCCCTTCCGCTTCCGCCTGAATTGCTTCCGTCAGTGAATGGGTCGAGCGGCCGATCCAGATTGAGGGTCCCACCAGCGCGCGCGCCACGGCCACCGGAAGATCCTGATGGCCCAAATGAACGCCGTCGGCGCGAACCAGCATGGCCATCTCAACACGATCGTTCACGACGAACGCTTTCCCATGCCGGCGCGTCAGCGCGCGCAAAGTCCGCGCGGCCGCGTAATAATCGGAATCGGAAGCGGTCTTGTCGCGCCACTGAAGGATATCCACTCCGCCGCGCAGAGCCGCCTCGGCGACCGAAACAAAATCACGGTCTCCGATCGCGGAGCGGTCAAGAACCAGATAAAGACGAGAGCCGGCGAAAGAGGGTTTGCTCGAGGTCATAACTTTTAAACCGAAGCGCCGCAAACGACCGGGCGGCGCGCGGAAATGAAATGCGGCTGAACTCTTCCATGACACGAAGCGCTTCTTCGGTGCGGCGAATATTGGCACACGCCAGGTCGCGGTAACGGCGATGGCTGCCCGAATGCGGCCGCAGCGACGGACGGCCTGGATCGGAGCGGACGTTGCGCGCCGCAAAAAGATCGGCCACATGCAGCTGACTGATCACCGTGCGATCCAGCGTATAACGGGCCCGCTGCAATTGCCGCGTTAACGCGGCATCTTCCAGAACAAACCGGGCCACCTCTTCGCAAACGCGCAGCCCTTCGCGCGCGCGATTCCAGTTGGCGTCCAAAACGCGCAATACCAGCCGATTCTCCGGCGGTGATTTCTTTTTTTCCATCAGAGCGCTTTTAATCGGGCCAATAAACCGGTGGTGGAGTGGTTCTTTAAATACGGCATCAGGATCACTTGTCCGCCGTACGATTCGACCTCTTTTTGCCCCACCACGACTTTCCCTTTCCAGTCGGCCCCTTTGGCCAGCAAATTGGGCCGAATCGCGCGGATCACGCGCAGCGGCGTCGGTTCGGAAAAAAGGACCACATAATCCACCGGTTTGAGCGCGGCCAGCAAACGCAGCCGTTCGCGCTGGGGAACCACCGGACGGGACGGTCCCTTGATTTTGCGGACCGACGCATCGCTGTTGACGGCGACGATCAGGATGTCGGATTTTTGTTTGATTCGCTCAAGGTAATCGAGGTGGCCGATATGCAGGATGTCGAAACAGCCGTTCGTGAAAGCGATTCTCTTTCTCTGCTGACGGAGTTTTTGGACAACCTGGACCAGGCGATTCAGAGGAATAACCATTCCGCCCGTCTTCCGAATTTTACGAGTTGGCAAAGCGGGCTTCGATGAGTTCGCAGAGGATATGTTCGATCGTCAGGTGCGATTCCTGAATCCGCTGCGTGTTTTCCGACGGGACCACGATCGAAAGATCGACGGCCTTGTGCAACGCTCCGCCGCCGCGTCCGCTCAAGGCGATCGACCGGATCCCCATCGTGCGGGCCGTTTTCACTGCTTCCAGAACATTCGGGGAGTTGCCGCTGGTCGAAATGGCGATTAACACATCGCCGGCCTGGCCTAACGCTTCGAGTTGGCGTGAAAAAACAACATCGTAGCCGAAATCATTCGCCAGCGCAGTCAGATTGGAGGTATCGGTGGTCAGTGAAATGGCAGGAAGCGCGCGCCGCTTAACGAATAATTTTCCGACTAATTCGGCCGCCACATGCTGACAATCAGCCGCCGAACCGCCGTTGCCGCATAACAGCACTTTTTTACCGGCTTCCAGCGATGTAATGATCAGATCGGCCGCCTGCGCGATCACCGGAACCAGCGTCTGCAAAACTTTCTGCTTGGTCTGGATGCTCTCCTGAAGCCGGACTTCGACTTCGCGGGCCGGAGTCGGACTACCCAAAGAAAACCTTCGCGACTTCGTAGAATTCTTCGTTGACCAGCTTCAACTGCTTGGTCGCCAGCTCAATCGGAACCGCCACAATGTCGGTCCCCTTCAGGCTGACCATTTTGCCCCACTGCCCGGCCATTACCAGCTCTACGGCTTTGACGCCGAACCGGGTGCCCAGCACGCGGTCAAACGCCGTCGGAGAACCGCCGCGCTGAATATGTCCGAAGACCGAGACGCGGGTCTCATAACCGGTCCTTTCCTCAATGGCTTTGGCCAGACGGTCTCCAATGCCGCCCAGGCGGACATGGCCGAACTCGTCGAGTTTCTGGTCGAGATTGACCGTGTCGCCTTTGGCAAACTCGGCGCCCTCGGCCACGACGATGATCGAAAAAGTTTTTGCGCGCGAATGCCGCTTTTTAATGGCCGCGCAAACTTCGTCGATGAGGATCGGCTTCTCGGGAATCAGGATGTAATCGGCGCCGCCGGCCATTCCGGCGTATAGAGCGATCCATCCGGCGTGGCGGCCCATCACCTCGGCCACCAGAATCCGGTGATGGCTCTCGGCCGTTGAATGGAGCCGGTCGATCGCTTCCATCGCGATGTTGGTCGCGGTGTCAAATCCAAATGTGTAGTCGGTCTCGCACAGGTCGTTGTCGATTGTTTTGGGAACGCCGACTACCGGCAGCCCCTCTTTCGCCAGCTTGGTCGCCACGCCCAGCGTATCTTCGCCGCCGATTGCCACCAAGGCGTCGAGTTTCAATGCGGCGATGTTCGCCTTCACGGCGGCAACCTGCTTCGGATCTTTGTAGGGGTTCGTCCGTGAAGTGCCCAGGATCGTTCCGCCGCGGTGTACAATTCCGGAAACGGAGCCCAGATCGAGCGGAATCGTATCCGCATTTACGAGGCCTTTCCAGCCGTTGCGAATGCCGACCACTTCAATGCCGGATGCCATCGCCTTGCGGACCACCGCGCGGATCACCGGGTTCAAACCGGGACAATCCCCGCCGCCGGTCAATACGCCTATCTTTTTCACATTGGCCATCGATCAATAACCTCTAAAGGGCGTGGAAAACGGAACCGGCCGGCGATCGGCGCCGCTTGACCTGCTCTCCCGTTGAACAATTTTCGCCACATGCACGCGCACGTGGATCGGCTCTTCAATACCGGCCAATACTTCCTGTACTTTTGATTTGACCAGCGTCTGAATTTTTTCGGCGGCCATCGGAATATTCGCCTCAGACCATAATGTCGCGCGGGCGCGAATGATGATCTTGCCGTTGCGCGCCACCACATCGGAGCGGAGTTCTTTTAGTTCGGCAATCTGCTGGACCGCGGCTTTGCGGATAAAATCGTCAATCGCAGACAATGAAACGGTTACCTGTCCGTCGGAATTCTCAAAGGCAATTGTTTTCTGTTTTCGGAACCTGGAAAATGTCAGCTCCGCGTAGGTCCAGTTCAGCAAAATCACGCCGGCGCCAACTAAGAAACAAGCCACGCGGAAATTTTTCTCGGCATAGGCCGCTTCCAGCCACAACACGGTGCGATCGATTGAAATCCAATGCAGCGAAAACGCGATCAGTCCCATGCCCAGCAGCACAAACGCCACGCTGTAACAACCCAGGATAATCCAGGTAAATAATTTCATCGTCGGTTAACTCCGCTTCGGCTTGATCTCTTGAATGGAGACGTTCACTTCCACCACGACCAGCTGCGTCATCTGTTCCACCATTTCACGAACCCGGTCCTGCACCTGAAGCGCAAGCTGGGAAAGATTGGTCCCATACTCGGCAACCAGCGCCAACTGGACGCGCACTTCCTGTTCGGCGATCTCCACCTCGACTCCGGAAACGTTGTCGGGCATGAACCGGCGGTACCAGGGTGATTTCCAGATACCAATCACGCCGTCCACTTCCTTGGCCGCGCTGGCGGCGATCTGGGCCACCACGTTGTTCTCCACCAGTACCACGCCTAAATCGGTGCGCGTCGTCATGCGGCCGGAACTCCCGCATGCTCGGACGGCTTCTGGGACGCGAAGAACTTCTCAACGAAATCCGTAGCGAATTTCCCGGAAACAAATGCCGGATCGTTCAATACTTTTTTATGGAAACCGATCGTCGTTTTCAACGGATCAACGGCCATTTCATCGAGCGCGCGCAGCATTGTCTGAATCGCCTCGGGGCGGTCCTTGCCGTAAACAATCAACTTGGCCAGCAGCGAATCGTAATGCGGCGGAACTTTATAGCCGGTAAACAGATGGCTGTCCACGCGCACATTCGGACCTCCGGGCGCGTGATACAGCTGTACCTGCCCGGGACACGGCATGAAATTCATATCCGGGTCTTCGGCGTTGATGCGGCACTCGATCGCGTGCCCTTTAAAGTGGATATCGTCCTGCGTAAACGGCAGCCGCAGTCCGGCCGCCACCTTGATCTGTTCCTTGATCAGGTCGACTCCGGTTACCAGTTCCGTCACCGGATGTTCGACCTGGATGCGGGTGTTCATTTCCATGAAATAAAAGTTGCCGTGGACATCGGTCAAGAATTCCATCGTGCCGACCGAATTGTAATTAACGGCCTTGGCGCCTTTCACAGCGGCCTCGCCCATCCGCTTGCGCAGTTTCGGATCAACGGCCGGCGAAGGCGACTCTTCTATTAATTTCTGATGGCGGCGCTGAACCGAACAGTCGCGCTCGCCCAAACTGACCACATGCCCGAAATTATCGCCGATCACCTGAATTTCGGTGTGGCGCGGCTGATCAATGTATTTTTCAATATAAACATCGGGAACGCCGAATGACGCTTCGGCCTCGGACTGCGCCGTCATGAACGCGCTGACCATCCGCACATCGTTGTGCGCGACGCGCATTCCTTTTCCGCCGCCGCCGGCCGACGCCTTGATGATAACCGGATAACCGATCTGATTGGCGATCTTCATCGCCTCTTCCTTGGTCTTGACGGCTCCCGGCGATCCCGGGATCAGCGGAACACCGGCCTTGCCCATCACCTTTTTGGCTTCAATCTTGTCGCCCATCGCGCGGATCGCTTCCGGATGCGGCCCGATGAATTTGATCTTGCACGATTCGCAGATCTCGGCGAAATGCGCGTTCTCGGCCAGAAATCCATAGCCGGGATGGATCGCTTCAACGTCGGCAATCTCGGCCGCGCTGATTAAGGACGGAATATTGCGGTAGCTCGATGCCGAAGCGGCCGCGCCGATACAGACCGATTCATCGGCCATCTTCACATGCAGCGAGTCGGCATCGGCTTCGGAATAAACGGCGACCGTGCGGATCCCCATCTCTTTGCAGGCGCGGATCACGCGGACGGCAATTTCGCCGCGATTGGCGATTAAAATTTTGGAGAACATGCTTAGTTCGGCTCCACGAGAAAGAGCTGCTGGCCAAACTCGATCGGCTGCGCGTTGTTCACGAAAATCTTGACGATCTTACCCTTCACTTCAGACTTGAACTCATTCATCAATTTCATCGCTTCAATGATGCAGAGCGTCTGTCCGACGGTGACCTGCTGGCCCACTTCCACAAACGGAGGGGCTTCGGGGGCCGGCGCGCGGTAAAAAGTGCCTACCATCGGAGACTTGATCTCGGTTCCGGAAAGCTTCACCGGGACCGGACCGGCCGGAGCTGCCGCTGCCGGAGCTGCCATAGGGGCCGCCGGAGCCGCCGCAATCCGTTCAATCACGGTGCCTTCCGAGCCGGCTTTCCTCAAACGGATTTTCATTCCGTCGCGCTCAAGTTCCATTTCAACGAGCTCATGCTCGTCCATCAAAGCCAAAAATTCTTTCAACTCCTTGACGTTGATCACTTAAATCCTCCTATGTCCGCCCTGCATACTGCCCGTTCCGCGTATCCACCTTGATCACTTCGCCGGGCTCGACAAACAACGGCACCAGCAGTTTAAATCCGGTTTCCAGAATAGCCGACTTCATCGCCGACTTGGAGGTATCGCCCCGTATTCCGGGCTCCGACTCCGTGATTTTTAAATCGACCGTCGTCGGCAGTTCAATGCCGATCAATTTGTTGTCGTACAACTCGGCCTTCACTTCTAGATTTTCTTTCAGGTAGTTGGCCGAATCACCGACTTCGTCGCGCGTAAACATCTGCTGATCGTAATTCTTCGTGTCCATGAAATGAAATTCGTCGCCGGAGCGGTATAAAAACTGCAGCGGTTTTTTCTCGATGAACGCGTCTTCGAATTTATCGCCGGCGTCGAATGTGCGGCTGAGGATATTGCCGGTCTTCATCGAGCGCAGCTTCGTGCGGACAAACGCGGCGCCCTTGCCCGGTTTCACATGCTGGTATTCCTCGATCGTGAACAGCTGTCCGTCAAACAGGATCGCCATTCCGGTCTTGAATTGGTTGGTTGAAATCGTCACTTCGTACCCTTCTTCTTTTTCAAAAATCCGCACAGCGCGGACAGACCCAGCAAATAACTGTCGGGACCGAACCCGCAGATCTGCCCCACCGCGACCGGCGCCACCATCGAATTGTGCCGGAACGCCTCGCGCGCGTGAATATTGCTTAAATGAACTTCGACAGCCGGAAGATCGACCGCTTCGATCGCATCCCGAACCGCCACCGACGTATGCGTATAAGCGGCCGGATTAATCAAAATACCGTCAAAATGCCCTTCCGCCTTGCCGATGGCATCCACCATCTGGCCTTCATGGTTGAACTGCTCAATCGTCAACTGCGCTTTCAGCTTGCGGGCTTGCGTTTTCAGCTGCGCGTTGATCTCCTGCAGGGTGGTCCGTCCATACACAGAGGGTTTACGCCGCCCCAGCAACTGCAGATTGGGTCCATGAATCACCAGAATTTTTATCATTGTATCAAAAAGTCCCCTTACTTTCCCGGTTTTTCGGCTTCCTCCACCAACATCACTGGAATACCATCCCGAATGGGATATCGTAACCCACAGGCCGGGCTGGTGCAAACCAATTTCTCCCCTTCTTCCCGGACCGGCGACTTGCAAGCCGGGCAGGCCAAGATTTCCAAAAATGTTTTTTCAAGCATCCGGTCTACTCCTTTATCGAGATCGCCTGAACCACCGGACTCGCCGGTGCTTCAACGGCCGTCAACTGCCCTTCAAATTTCGAGAGATGCTTGTCGGCTTTCTCAAAACTTTCGCGCGCATAGCCAAGCTGTTTTCCGGCCCGGTCAAAATCTTCGCGAATCGCCGTCATTTCTTTCTGCAGTTTCTGCAGATTTTCCAGGATCTCCTTGGCCTGCTGTCCGATCCGTTCCTCGCGCAATCCCTGAAGAATCACCAGCAAATACGCGTGAAAACTGTTGGGCGAAACCGGAAACACCTGCCGCCGGATCGCGTGCTGAAAAAGACTTTTTTCCTCGCTGATCCCTTCCTCTTTCAAAATTGTTTCGTAATAGACATTTTCAGCCGGAATATACATCATGGCAAAATTAGAGGTTCCTTCGGTCGGACGGATATATTTCTCGGCGATCGAGTCGATGTGCATCTTGACCTTGCTGACCATTTCCTTGCGCCACTTGGCCCGCTCATCGTCGGTGACGGCCTCGCCCATCCGCTGAAATGAATCAAGCGGAAACTTGGAATCGACCGGCACCATCTTACCGCCCAGCCGGATGATCGCATCGACCGTTTTCCCATCCTGAAACTCATATTGCAGCGCGAACGAATCGGCCGGAAGAATCTGCGTCAGCAGCTCCGCCAGGAAAAATTCGCCCAGCCCGCCGCGCATTTTCGGAGAACGCAGAAGGTCCTGCAGCGTGGCCACGCTGCGGCCGACCTCTTCCACCTTTCGCGTCGATTCCTGCAGGCGGCCCAGTTCGCGCGTGACAACCGAAAAAGTGTCATTGGCCTGTTGCAGTTTCTGGCTGACCGATTGCTCGGTCGTCTGAACCTGGCCCTGCATTTGTTTCCACATCTGCATCATTTCCTGCGCCAGCGCCGCGGAAACTTCATTTTTCAGCGCGTTGAGTTTGGCATCTTCTTTGCGCTCAAGTTCTTGCTGCATCTCCAGCGGCAGCGGCGCACGGACCAGTTTCCAAACGGACCAAAGGACCATCGTCATGACGACCAGGATAACGATGCCCAGCAGCGTTACGAAGTCCACGAAGGAATTCCTCCGGCCTTGGCGTTATATTTCATCCGCAGCTCGTACAAAACACCGTCGATAAATGCCGCCTCTTCCGTATTCAGATTGCCCTGCGTCTTTTTCTGCAGCATGCCCAGCATATCAATCATTGAGCGGGCCTGCTCCAGATCTTCCTGTGCCAGACGCGTCACCGGATTGGGCATTTCACCCAACCCCATCAGCGCCTGCATCGCCAATGAAGAAACAAACTGCCCGAACAACGGATCGGCCGGCTCTTCGGCCGGTTTCGACGCCGGTTCGGCGCCGGGCGCCGGTTGCGGCGCGGCCGCGGCGGCCGGATTCGGCGCACGCACGGTGGTCGGTTTTTCAGGCGGAGGCATGTGCTTTTCTTTCTCTACCTGATCTTTCCAGCTCTCATCAACTTTTTTGCTCATCGCTTCTGTCCTTCCTCAAATAAAACGGAAATCATTCCCACCGCCGCATCCGGGCTTCCCACTACCTGTGATGAAATTTCGTTTGCCGCGCGCGCTCCGCAAATCTGGGCCGCCTGCAACACAGCCGCCACGGCCCCTGCGCCGCACATCTCTATTTTCCTATTGAATACCGCTTCAATCAACCCTTCTGAGTCCATCGCCCGGATCCTGTCCATTACCAGCGCCACCTGCTGGCGGGCCGCTTCGGTCGGCGTATAACTGGCGATCTGCGTCGTGGCGATCCAATAAATTTTTTCGTCCGGAAAAGCCTGCGCTAAGGCGGCCAGCGCCTGCGCCAAACGGCCGATCACCGCGCCGTCTAATGTTTGAACCACCACCGGAACAAATTTCTTTACCTTCCCGATCTTCTGCAAAAACGGAAGAGGAAGTTCGTGCACATATTCATCGAGCAAAAACTCAGGGTCGGCGGTCATTTCCGGATTTTTTTCCAGAATCAGGCGCGCCAGCGGTTCATCAATTTTCAGAGTGCCGCCCGGCATCTGCCACTGCCCCTGCGTCTGAATAAAACAACCGGCAGGTGCCGTTCGTTCATGCGTAGGACCCAGCACCACAACGCGGGCCGGCCACTGCAACGAAGAAAGAACCTCTCCAATCAAGGGTCCGCATCCGTTCCAGGAACCGTGCGGAATCACGAGTCCCACCGCTTTTGTTTTTCCGGAAACCGATTTTGGAATAAACCGGCGCAGTGAAGCGGCCAGCGTTTCTTTGCGTTCCGGATAAAGAAGTCCGGCGGCAACCGGTTTGCGGATTGACCCGGTCAGTGAACGGGTTTTGCGCCGGACAGGCGCATCGGCAGCCGCTCGACGGCGGCCCCGATCCGGGAACCGGCGGCTATTCGCCGGACGGCGCGTTGGCATCGGACGGAAGCGAAGTTAAGACAACGCAGCGGCCCGGATCAAGCAATTCCCGCGTAACGCGCTGAACATCGGCGGCCGTCAGCGATTGAATCATCGCTTCGTACCGCTCATCGTAGTCAAAACCCAAACCGTAAAGTTCGTTGCTGGCCAGTTGTCCTGCCACGGCCGATTGCGTCTGCCGCGCAACGCGATGAGCGCCCAACAGCCCCTGCTTGGCTTCTTCCAATTCTTTCTCGGGAACCAGTTCTTCGCGCAGACGGCCGATTTCATTCCAGAGCGACTGTTCAACGCGCGCGCGGTTGCCGGGGTCCGCCATCGCATAAATAACGAACGATCCGGGATCAAGCCCCGGAACGCCAAACGCGCCGACGGTATAAGCCAACCCCTGCTTCTCGCGTACTTCGTCGAATAAACGGCCGGCACCCCCCGATAACACCGCTTCAGCCAGATCCAGCGCCGGAATTCGGGAATCGACCAATCTCAAGCCGCGGAAACCGATCAAGATCAGTTGTTCGTGGCGCGGCGTTTTTTCTTCAACGGCCAGACGGCGTATTAATTCCGGTTCCGGCTCCGCAAAAGAAGAATTTTCAGCCGGTTTCTCCATCCGTCCCATCGATTGCTCCAGCAGAGCAAGCACCTGATTCGGATCAAAATCACCGACGACCGCAATCACCATCGACCGCGGATCGGTGGCGCGTTTGTAAAATTGTTCGCATGCTTCACGCGAGATCAACTTGATCGATTCTTCCGACCCGGCCGGATCAAGACGGTACGGATGTTTCGTAAAAAGCAGCCGCATCAGCCGGCGGATTCCCCACGGAAACGGATCTTCTTCCTGTTCTTTCAAGTGCGCCAGCGCCAGTGATTTTTCTTTTTCCAGTTCAGCGGCCGGAAAAACAGACTGCTGCAAAAGTTCCGCAAGCAACGCCACCGCTCCGGGAAGTTCCGCGCCGATCACTTCCATGCTCAGCCCAATGCCGTTGCGTCCGCTGGCCGTACCCACTTGGCCGCCCATCCGCTTCATCGCATCGGTAATCTGGTCGGCGTTCTTGGAGCGGGTGCCGCGCAGAAACATATGCGCCGTCAATGCCGACAAACCGCTGGAGGAATCGGTTTCCCACAAAACACCGCCCGGCATAGAAACCTGCAGATTCACCAGTCCGATCCGGCGGTCCGGCTTTAAGATGACGCGAATGCCGTTGCGTAAAATTTTCTTTTGGACGGGAATGGTTTGTGGTTTTATGGCCGATTGCTTTATTTCCGCCGGCTCATGCTCGGGAAGCATGGTCACTACGGTGGCCTGATCAATCTGCAAATATTTTTGGGCGACGCGCTTAATGTCTTCACGCGTCACCTGGCGCAGACCCTGCAGATACCGGCGCGAAAAAAGAGGATCGCCCGTTAAAATTTCGTTGCCGCACAAATCGCCGGCGATATCGGCCACCTGCTGTTTGCCGGACCAATAGCCGCGCAATACCGCTTTCCGAGCAGCCTGAAGCTCTGTTTCGGTAATGCTACCGGACTGAACCAGCCGAAGCTCTTTTCGCAGCGCATCCATCGCAAGTTCTCTCTTCTCTGAATCAAGACGAAGCGCAATGGTCAGCACGCCCCGGTCGCGCGGCGTGTAATTAAACGCAGTGACCGAATGAACCAGCCCTGTTTCTTTCAGCGCGCGGTCCAGCCGCGAGCCGCGATCGCCCCCCAAAATCCAGGCCAGCAGATCAAGCGCGAAAAGATCCGGGTCACGAATCGAGACCGACAGAAAACCGACTTCAATCATCGGCATCGTCAGCGCGGCGGATTGTTCCACAATCTGTCGTCCGGCCATCGAAGGAAACGGTTCTTCGGGAAGCGTTTCCAAAGGAACGCGTCCGGGCGGAATAGCCTTCGTCAACTCACCGATCGTTTTAATCACCGCTTCGGTATCGACATCGCCCACGACGGCCAATACCATCGTGTTCGGAAAATACCAGCTGCGGTAATAGGCCTTGGCGTCATCGGCGGTCAACTGCGTCAGCAGCGGTTCGTAGCCGATAATCGGAATTTGATACGGATGAACACGGTAGGCGTTGGCAAACAGAATTTCCCAGCTTAACTGCGAGGGATCATCGTCGCGCATCTTTAATTCGCGCAAGACAACTTCCCGTTCTTTGGCGAATTCGCCGGGATCAAATGTGGAGTTAAACAGCGCGTCGATCAGCAGATCGGCGGCCGAAGACCAATGTTCTCGGTTGACCACCAGCTGATAAGCGGTTGTATCGTAATTGGTAAATCCCTGGGAGGTGCCGCCGTAGGCGCGGGCTTCTTTCTCGACTTCTCCCACACCGCGGCGCTGAGTTCCTTTAAACAGCATATGTTCAACCACATGGGAAATACCGGTGCCGAGAAAACGGCCTTCGGTGGCGGAACCGGTCGGAACGGCGGCCTGAAAGGCCACCAATGGATGGGAATGATCTTCCTGAATTAAAAGCGTCAGTCCGTTTGGAAACCGGTGGCGTGTGACCACCGGAACCGTGTCAACCGACGGAGATGCCGCCGGCGAAGAAACACGATCGGCCTTTTGGATCGTCATCGATTGACAACCGGTCAGGAAGAACAACAGGAGAACAACTAAACGCGTCTGCGGTTTTCTCGTAGCTTGCGCCGCCGGGCAACGGAAGGCTTCTCGTAATGTTTCCGCGCGCGAACAACCTTCAAAATTCCTTCGCGCTCTACTTTCTTCTTTAAACGGCGAAGCGCTTTCTCGAGGGGCTCATTTTCACGAAGTTCAACAACTGGCATAAGTAACTTTTACTCCTTTTTATTATTGTACCGCGCCGGTCAAAACCGGTCAAGCAAATGCGGTTCTATTCGGGCTGATAACGGACCCAGAATTCGTATCGGACATGCCGCCGCTTCATGGCGGCCGGAAACCCGGGATACGGTGAAGCGGCCTGCGCGTCGCGAAGTGCCGCCTGCGTCAGCCGCAGGTCGGAACTCTGAAGCACCTGCGCTTCCTTCAAATGGCCGCCCGGTCCGATTAATACCCTCAAACGGACCGTTCCCTGCACACCCACCTGCGGATAATTCAGCCGTTTTCTTAAATAAGAACGGACCGTTTCTTTATATTGCAAAACAGCAAAATCAGATTCGGAGACCGCCGGCGCCGCAACCACCGGCTTAGGGGAAACCGTTTCGGCAGGATCGGAATGAACCGCGGGCGCCGGGGGCGGCTCAATCGGTCGAGCGGGCGCCTCTTGCCGCGGCACATAAGCACGACGAACCGTCGGCGGTTCCGAACGCTGCGGATGAACAGGTTCGGGCGGCGGAGCAACACGGCGGGCCGGTTCCCTTTTTGGCTCAACAACGCGAGGCGCCGCTTCGAGTCCTACCTCAATCCGGGGAATCCTGTGGAATGACGCGGCGGAAACAAAGGGTGCGGTGATTGCGAAAAAACCAACATGCAATAAAACCGAACAACCAAAACAAGATTTAAAATTCATACCATCCGGCTCAGGAAGATCGCGCGGTTTCCCAACGGGTTCTATCTAAACTGTAAACAACCGCCGCATAAATCGCCCAAAACAACGCAGTCATCAAAAGATCACTGGCCATCGCACGCGGCCAGTAGGAAGCGGTTGCCACCAATGATTGCACTAATCCGGCCGGCGTCCGGTCGGCCTGAGAACAACATTGCGTCGCCCAATCCCCCAACGACAAGATCAGATGAAACAAAACCGAAGAAGCAACGAGGCCGGTCAGCAGCGATTTGAAATTCGGGCGGACTTTCAGCAGAACCAAAACCCCTACCACAGCAGAAATTGCCGCCAAGCGAACCAATGTGAACAGAGAGAATCCAAGCGCGAGATCGCGGATCAGCATCGCGGCCAATGCGGCCAGCAGCAATGAACGCGGTTTTAAGAAACAGGCCGCGCACAACAACGCGCCCAGGATCGGCGCCACGCCGAATGTCTGATGAAAAATGCCCGCGACAATACCGCCCAACAAGGTTAATAAAATAGCCGTCATCACAATGGGATTCCTCCTGTATCTTCTTTATTCTACCACACTCAATTAGGCAAACTGTTTATCGAGGTAGCTCGGGCCTATTCGCCAATCTCCGTCGCTTCGGGTCCTGCCGCTCGGGGACACTCTCCGCCGTCCGTGCTCGCTTCGCTGCGCGCGTGGCGGCGAAGGCCTCTCCCGCCCGCGTCACCCGAAGCGCCTGCAGTAGGGTAAGAGGCGGATCGGGAGATGGGGCAAGTGGACCTTGGCGGAGGCCGAATCGAATTGTTCTTCGGCAAGGCCGGAGACAGAGCGACGGAATGGGTAGTCCATTCCTAGCGTGTCCACGGCTCCCATGCCCGAGCCGACTCGATACACGGTTTGCCTGACGGAAGCGGGAACGCAGAGATGCAACACCCCTTCGCGGCGCTCGAATAACCTCTGGGCGTTATTTCTTTTTGGTCGAGGACTTGGGCGGAGGCGCGTATTCGTACGTCCATCGCACATGATCGTCCGGATGCAGATGCGTTTTATACGGACTGACCTTGCGCGAACCGTTCAGTTCCACGAACCACCAGTGCATCTTGACCGGATCGACCGCCACATCGTTGATTACGGCGACCTCGCGAAAATCACAGCAGACTTCTCCGGTGCCAACCTTGGCGATTTTCTCAAGCACAGACCGCGGCGTGGAACGGGAATCGGCTGAAACAGTTTCGTGAATCGCCGGACGGTTGGCCGGGCCAAACACCACATCCACCGTCACCGGAAACTCTAAAACTTTCTGTCTACATCCAGCAAAAGAAATCAGGAGATAGAGAAAGACCATTTGCAAAACGGAACGGGTGACGCGGGGGGAGAGGCCTCCTAGCTTATTTTTCAAATGTCACCCCCACGGTCGCTAGTGTCCCCTCTTCAGGGAAACCAAGCACTTCTGAATAATGCTCATTGGTCAGGTTTTGAACGCGCAGAAAAGTTTTGGCCCAATCGGTCCAGCGATACTGTCCATAGAAATGAACCACCAGATACCCTTTTGTTTTCTGTCGGCGGTTGGCGGCCTGCGATTCCTCGCGCGAGCTGACCAACTGGCTTTCCAAGCCCAAATCCCATTTCTTGTCGGTCGTCGTATACTGCAGCTTCAATGAAGCGGTGTTGAACGGAATGCGAACCAATTCTTCCTCGCTGGGCCGGGCGTGGGGTTCCAGATGCGTATACGATCCAAGAATAGTCCATTCCTCGCTCGGATGAATCTTCGTTTCGAATTCAACACCATCCACGCGCGCCTTCGAAACATTGATGGGCGCTGATCCAACGAACTGGATTAAGTTGCGGTAATCGGTCCGGAAAACAGTGGCCGACCATTCCAACAAACCTTTCCACAACGAGTGATCTACTCCGACTTCATAGTTATCGCTCTCTTCCGGCTGCAGATTCGGATTGCTGAAATTCGGGAAATAAAGGTCGTTCAGCGTCGGCACACGAAATCCTTCGGCCCAACCGCCTCGCAACTTCATATCCCAAGGCTCAATGACATACGCCATTGAAGCGTCGAGAACCTTGTGCGTTCCAAACGTATTCTCGCGGAAAAACCGGCCGCCCATCACCACGGTCAGCGGCTTCCAGTAATTCCACAGGTTTTGAAAATAGCCGGCCGTGTTGGTCTGGGTTTTTGAAAACGAGCGGTTGTCCGCTTCCCGGTCTTCAAATTCAGCACCCAGCGTAAACTGGTCCCACTCCACCGGCGTAAATTTATTTCTCCACTCGGTGCCGTATCGTTCGGTGTTCAATTTAAAAAGCGAGTTGGCGTTACCGGGGCCGTCTGAAGGATCGTTGTCAATAAAACTTTCCACAGCGGCTGAAACACGGAAATTTTGCGACCACCAATCGGTCACGGGGCTTTCAAAAACACCCGAAGTAAATGTTTGTTTCTCTTTGTCTTTTCGGTTGGCATCGGGCCGGAATGCACCGTCATCCAAACCATACGTAGCCAAGCTGTGCCGAATCGTCCAATCGAGCGTGGCATCTTTCCACAAATCGTATCCAACGCGCGACGAGAATGTTGAGTTGCCGTAATCATCGTTTTGGCTGACGCCGGATGTGTCATACCGCGACGCAGTCCCCGTCATATGCCAGGGACCCGTGCCGCCGCTGATAGAACCCACTTCGCGGAAACTGTTCTTGCCGCCCACTTCCTGCGTATAGGCATATTTCATCGGCCCTTCACCGTGCCGCGTAATGAGGTTAATCACGCCGCCCATCGCGTCGGATCCGTACAAACTGCTGGCGGAACCGCGCAACACTTCGACGCGTTCGATGTTTTCGTAGGTCAGGTTGTTGAAGTTAAACGCGCCGGTCGTCGGACTGGCCACGTGCACGCCGTCGATCGTCACATGGACCTGTGACGTTCCCGATCCGCGCAGCACCGCGTTCGTAATGCGGCCCGAAGTTCCCAAACGGCGAACCACAGTGCCCGGAATCGACCGAAGCGCGTCCACCACGAAAACGCCGGATTGCTTGCCCAGATCTTCTTCGGAAACAACGGTCACCGCGCGCGTGACATTGCGGTTGGGTGTCTCTGATTTATTGGCAGTCACCACCACTTCATCCAGAACTGTTTCCTGGGCGACAGCGGCAGAACCGGTTATTCCCAGCAGAACGATCAAACCAACAATGGTGACGAAAGGTTTTTTCATGATTTCTCCTAAAGATAACCTTTCGAGGAAAAACTGCGGCTAAAACAACCAAGGTATGCGGACTTCTTCGCCGGAAATAAAAAACCCCATCTCCGGACGAAGATGAGGCAACCCCCTGGTTCCCCTCCCTCGAAGGAACAAACATTAAGTAAACTGCTTTTCCATCGCGAGGTCTCCTGGCTTCCGATCATCCTACTCTCCGCGCCTTCCCATCCGTTCTTGGAACGGACAGTGGTCTTTTAAGCGGATTTCGTCCCGGTTACAGTTGCGGGGCAGCGCCCGTATCACACGGGCTTCCCTCACTCGACGGAATATCCAAATTGTACTTCTGTGCTACGGTTGTAATCATAACGCACGGACAGAAACCTGTCCAGCGTTATCCTTGAATTAACAACCTTAAAAACCGCAGCGTGTCCAAAAACGGCAGAATAAAACTGACCCGTTCGCTCGGATAAACGCAGCGGACCGGCACAGACGCGATGCGGAACCCGGCGCGGGCCGCGCGCAGGATCAATTCCGATTCAATCTCAAAATGATTGGAGCGCAGGCGGACCCGTTCCAGCAATCGCCGCGACGCCAGCCGGAACCCGCACTGCGAATCAGGGATATGTTGCCCCGAGTAAAACGATAACAACGCCGACATGAACCGATTGGTCCATTGCCGGTCGAGCGGCATCCCTTCAGGAGCATGCATCCGGTCTCCGATAAAAAGATCGGCCTCGGTCCGCCGCAGGCGCTCTTGGAAAAAAAGCGGGATATCTTCCGGCAGATGCTGACGGTCCGCGTCCATCATCAACACCCACTGTGTTGAAGGTTCTTTCAGCGCTTCAGCAATGCCGGTCTTGAGCGCAGCGCCTTTGCCTCCGTTCACGGGCCGGCGGATAACACAGGCACCCGCCTCGGTTGCCCTCTGGACCGTACGATCGGTTGACGCATCGTCAACGACAATGACCGGAATCCGAAGATCCCGCAGTGATCGGACCAATGCGCCAATAGTCGATTCCGCCTGATAGGCCGGGATCAGCACGGTTGTTCCGGAAACAGTGCTAGAGGATGACACCGGTCACCGGTTCCCAGAAAGGCTGGAACAGATACCACTGCGTCGGATAGCGGCGGATCACCCGCTCCATCGCGGCCACGCAATCCTTCGTTATTTCAACGATCGCTTCATCGCGCGTCAAATTTTCCGGCGGATAAATCGGCGGCTCCAGAACAAACCGGAAATGTCCGTCCCTCTCCCGGACCAAAAAAGAAGGAACGATCGGCGCGCCGGTACGCAGGCTGAACCAAGCCGGGCCGGTTGGAATCCGCGTCGGTTTTCCAAAAAAAGGCAGTTCAATGCCATGCCCGAAAAAATCCCGGTCTCCCACGAGTGCCAGCAATCCATTGTGCTTTAAAGAAGAGAGGCATGCTTCCAAGAACGCCTTTCGGCCAATCTCCTGAATCGGAATCCCTTGGACATGCGCCCGTTGGCGCTGCCATTTAAAAAACCGGTCGACGCGCGGATTATGATGCGTCAGAACAGCCGCGCTCACGGAGATCCCTCGCATCGCCAAAACAGCCCCGCCCAGTTCATAATTCCCCAGATGCGCGGTGAGCGCGATGACGCCGTTGCCTTTTTCCAGCGCCTGCCGCACATAATCAACATCGGCCGGACGAATCCACCGCCGCGCCCGCTCGGGTGTCCACCAGGAAAACCGGAAAAAATCGACCAGATACATCGCGAACTGCCGGAAAACTTCACGTACCTGTTCCGGATCGACGGACTCGGTTTGCATGACGATGGCAAGATTGGCGCGCACCGCTTTCAGGTCTTTGGGCGAACGGGCGCTGGAAAAATCAGCGGCGCGGCGAGCAACGGCATAACAAACGGAACGCGGAAGGATCCGGCACAATCCGAATCCGATCAGATAGATCAGATAAAAAAGCACGGCCGTCAGAGTCCGAGGACCAGCCGCGCGGTATCGGCCGCGGCGTGGGGCTTTCCGAGCCGGCGCGCATGCTGGGCCATTGTTTTTAGATCATCAGGATGATGCAGCAGTTTGCGAACCACGGTGGCCAGGTGATCTGTTTTTTTGACCAGCAGTCCGGCCTTTTGCGATACCAGGAAATTGGCGTTGCGCATCTCCTGGCCCGGAATCGGATTGAGCGCGACGATCGGCAGCCCTTTCACCAGCGCCTCTGAAGTCGTCAAGCCGCCCGGTTTCGTGATAATCAGGCTGGAGACGCTCATCAGATCGGCGATGAAATCGACATGCGCGAATATACGTACCGGATGTTTCAGCGATGGAGCCCGCTTGATCAGACGGTGATAAAGCGATTCATTGCTTCCGGTGACCACCAGCAGTTGAAACGGCGCACTGATTTTATCGAGATCGTCGACCGCTTCCACCAGAGGACCCAAGCCCTGCCCGCCACCCATCATCAGGAGCGTCGGCAGATGCGGATCAAGCTGAAGCCGGCGGCGGATCGACAACCAGTCGGGAGTGTGTCCGAACAACGGGTCGATTGGGATACCGAACACCGATATTTTTTTTGGATCAATTTTGTGATCCACGAGCCAGTGTTTGGTTGTCTCGGCTGGCACCACATATCCATCCACCTGGTCATGCACCCAATAGGCATGCGGCGAGAAATCGGTCAATATGCCATACAATGGAATATTTTTTGTGTGTTCACGCTTGTAGTCGGAAACCAGCCCGCACGGAAACGCCTGCGTGCAGGCGACCACATCCGGGTTAAAATCGCGCATCAGCGCCTGTAAACGGGGGGAATCATACCGGTGCAATAGTTCGCGGATCTGCTGGGAGCGGCGAACCACTTTTGGATTATCGTAGAGGTAGTCCCATACTTCAGGGGCCTTCTTGATAACGGAGAGGTACATCCGGTCGATCAAACGCGCCAAAAAAGGATTTAAGTACTGGAACGCGTCGATGTTCAGGATTTCCGCTTTGGGATTCAATTCGCGGATCGAATGCTCGATGGCGCGCGCCGCCCGGTAATGACCTGAATTCACCGTGATATGGGTGAGAAGGATCCGGTGCCGCATTGAAAGACTCCTGGTGTTGGAACCGGTCTAACTGGAGATGGCCAAAACCTTACGGATCCGGTCCAGCGCTTCTTTCAGCCGGGGTTCCGGCTCTACCAGCGCGAACCGAACATACCCTTCCCCGTACTCCCCGAACCCGGTTCCGGGAGCGGTCACAACGCCGGCTTCCCTGACAAGGAGTGTCGAGAATTCCAACGAGGTCAATCCCTGGAACTTGGGCGGAATATGCGCCCAAATATAAAAAGTTGCTTTTGGAATCGGCACATTCCAGCCCATCTCATGCAACCCCTTGACGAACAGATCGCGCCGCTTCCGATAGGTTTCCACCAGATCCTTCACATAATCCTGAGGTCCGGTCAGCGCCAGGATCGTCGCTTCCTGGATCGCGCGGAAGATGCCGAAGTCGATGTACGATTTTGTTTTCGCCAGTGATTTCAGAATTTCCGGATGTCCCACTGCCCAGGCGATTCGCCAACCGGCCATATTGTAACTTTTGGAACAGGTGTGGAACTCGACGCAATAAGCGTCTTTCGCGCCCTTGGCCTGAAAAATACTGGGTGCTTTGTAGCCGTCAAAAACGATGTCCGAGTAGGCAATGTCGGAACACAAAATAATATCCTTGCCCTTGCCCCAGTCGACCAGTTCCTGATAAAAATCAAGGTCGACGGTGGCCGTCGTCGGGTTATGCGGATAGCTCACCAGAAAAATCTTGGTCATCTTGACCAGGTCTCGGTTCAACGTAGCAAAATTTGGGCGGAAATTATTTTCAGGTCCAAGTGGAATGTTGCACAGAATGCCGCCGGCCATGATCACGCCGTTGGCATGAACCGGATAATTCGGGCTTGTCACCATGCCGATGTCGTCGTTGTTCAGGAACGCCAGAGAGAGATGCGCAATTCCTTCCTTCGATCCAATCAGCGGAAGCACTTCCGTTTCCGGGTCCAGCTTCACGCCGAACCGCTGGTCGTACCATTGCGCGATCGCTTTGCGCAGACCTTTTTCGACATCGCCGTACGGCCGGGAATAGCGGTGGTTTTCCGGTTTCCTAACGGCAGCGGCCAGCGCTTCCACCACATGAGGAGGACTCGGTAAATCGGGATTACCCATACCCAAATCGATGAGGTCCTGCCCACGGGCCTTTGCCTGTTCTTTTAATTGATCAATAATCGTAAACAGGTAGAGTGGCAGACGCTTCATTCGATTCGCTTCTGATAACATGCTTTCCCCCTCCTAGGGTGCTTCCTGGCCCGCCTGCAGCGCTTCATACGCGTTATAGGAAGACCGAACATACGGCGCGCTGGCTACAAACGAAAATCCCATCTGCTGCGCCCACTCCTGATAAATTTTAAACTGCCCGGGTGTTACAAACTCGGCCACCGCCGCGTGATTTTCAGTCGGACGCAGATACTGGCCGATCGTTACAATGTCGCATCCGGCGGAGCGTAAGTCAATCAATGCCTGACGGACTTCTTCAGGCGTTTCGCCCATGCCGACCATAATTCCGCTTTTCGTCTTTAAACCGGGCCTGCCCAGTTCCGCAGCCAAACGCAAAACGCTCAGTGAGCGCTGGTAATCGGCCTGCGGCCGCACGCCGCGAGACAGCCGCACCACCGTTTCCAGATTGTGGTTGAACACATCCGGCGCCGCGTCGACGACGGTACGAATCAATTCCGGCCGCGCGTGAAAATCAGGCGTCAGCACTTCAATCTGCGTTTCCTGCGCACGCCCTCGAATGGCCCGAATGCAAGCAGCGAAAAATGCGGCCCCTTCATCGGGCAGATCATCGCGGGCGACTGAAGTCACCACCGCGTATTTCAATCCCAGCCGCGCGATCGCTTCGGCCAGCCGCTGCGGCTCATCCCAATCGACGGCCGACGGTTTCCCGGTATCGACCGCGCAGAATGAACAACGCCGCGTGCAGCGGTCACCCAAAATCATGAAGCTGACGTTGCCGTGGCTCCAGCACTCACCCAAATTCGGACAGCGCGCTTCTTCACAAACCGTGTGGAGCTTTAATTCTCCAACCAGCGCCTTGGCCTGGTCCCACTGCCCGTGCACCGACAAAGGCCGGCGCAGCCAGGCGGGAAACATCCGTTAGCCTTTCTTGACCCGGGCGATAATGGCGTCGGCCATTTCGCGCGTTCCAACGCTGGCGGCAGTCCGGTCGGCCTTCAAATCGTAGGTCACGAACTTGCCTTCCTTCACGATATCGGCAACCGCTTTCTCGAGGCGATCGGCCGCGGCCGTTTCGCCCAAATAGCGCAGCATCAAAACACCGGAAAGGATCGTCGCCACCGGATTCACCTTGTTCTGTCCCGCATACTTGGGAGCCGAACCATGAACCGGTTCAAACAGCGCGATGCCGTCGCCGATGTTGGCGCCCGGCGCCATCCCGAGACCGCCGATCAATCCGGCGCAGAGGTCGGAAATAATATCGCCATACAAGTTCGGAAGCAACAGCAGATCAAACGCTTCCGGTCTTTGCACCAGCTGCATGCACATGTTGTCGACCAGCCGGTCTTCAAATTCAATCTTGCCCTCGTATTCAGCCGCTACTTCACGCGCCGATTCGAGAAACAGTCCGTCCGAATATTTCATGATGTTCGCCTTGTGGACGGCCGTCACTTTTTTGCGGTTGTTCTTCACGGCGTATTCAAACGCGAATTTGGCAATCCGCTTCGAGGCGGTGCGTGAAATCGGCTTTAACGAAACAGCCGCGTCCGGACGGATTGTTTTTCCGCCCTTTGATTTCACCCACTCAATCAGCTCTTTCACTTCGGGCGTCCCATCGTCGTACTCAATGCCCGCGTAAAGATCTTCGGAGTTTTCGCGCACGATCACCATGTCGATATTTTTGTGAAACGCCGGCGCGCCTTCGTACAATTTCGCAGGGCGTACGCAGGCATACAAATCGAGCGCGTGGCGCAGCGCCACATTCACGGAACGGATTCCCTTGCCGATCGGCGTCGTGATCGGCCCTTTTAACGCAACTTTGTTTTTGCGGATTGATTCCAGAACCGACTCCGGCAGCGGAGATCCATGCTTGGCAATGGCGCCTTCACCGGCCTCACCCATCGTCCAGTTAAACGCAACGCCGGTCGCTTCCAAACAACGCTTTGTCGCCTCCGCGACTTCCGGCCCGATCCCGTCGCCCGGAATTAATGTAACTGAATATGCCATCGATTAGACGCTCCGAATAAATTGATCAAAACGGTTTAACCCCTCTTCCAAATCTTTCCTTCCCAGCGCGAAACTTAACCGGACACAGCTATCCCATCCAAAACCGGAACCTGGGATTGCCGCGACCAAAGATTCTTTCAAAAACTTCTCCGCGAACGGGTCCGACTTCATACCGCTCGCCGAGATATCGACGAAGCAGTAAAAAGCGCCGTGCGGTTCCACGAACGAAATTTTTTCGATCGACTTCAGACGCTTCACAAGAAAATCACGCCGCCACGAGAATTCCTTCACCATCTCATGAATCGGAGACTGATCACCGGTCAACGCGGCCACGGCCGCCTTTTGGCTGATTGAAGTGGGGTTCGAAGTGGAATGATCCTGCAGACGGGAGGCCGCGTCAACCACCTCTTTCGGTCCGGCCAGATACCCGATGCGCCAGCCGGTCATCGCGTACGCTTTTGAAACACCATCGACGACGATGGTGCGGTCCATCACCTCCGGCGCAACGGTGGCAATCGAAGGAGAATCGGTGCCGTAGGACAACTGGGAATAAATCTCGTCGCTGATGATCCAGAGGTTTTTCTCGCGCGCGACCTGCGCCAGTTTCTTCAGGCAGTCGGCCGACAAAACAACACCGGTCGGATTGGACGGACTATTGAGGATCAATACTTTTGTGCGCGGCGTGCAGGCCTTGGCAACGGCAGCCGGATCGAGCTGGAATCCGTTCTTCGGATCGGTCCGCAGTTCCACCGGAGTCGCTCCGGCCAGCCGGACCATTTCAGGATAGCTGACCCAGTACGGAGACGGAATCAGAACTTCATCGCCCTGCTCGACCAACACCATCAGCAGATTATAAATCGCCTGCTTCGCGCCGCAGGTAACGGCAATCTGTTCCGGTTTATAGGAAAGACCGCGTTCCTTGAGCAGACGGGCGGCGATGGCCGCTTTTAAATCGGGGGTTCCGGTGGTCGGCGTATATTTGGTAAACCCGGACTGAATCGCCTGAACAGCAGCCGCCTTGATAAAATCGGGCGTATCAAAATCAGGCTCTCCGGCCGCAAGATTGATGACCTGCTTGCCTTCCGCCTGCAGCTGTTTCGCCAACGCCGTAAAACGGAGCGTTGGAGAAGCCTTGACGGCCTGGATGCGCTGGTTCAACATGCGCGCACCCGTTTAGCCGTCGGACTTCTTGGCGCCTTTGCTCTTTTGAGCGGCGCCGGCAGGTCCTTTTTTACCCTGGGTTTCGTCGGAAATGGCCGCCGGCTTCTTCTCGGCATCTGCCGGCTTTAACTTATCCTTCTTTTTCTGGCTCAGTTCAACGAGCTCAAGGATCGACATCCGCGCGCTGTCACCGGCACGGACACCGTCATGAAGCACGCGCGTGTATCCGCCGTTGCGGCCCTGAAAACGGGGCGCAATTTCGGCAAATAACTTGCGAATGACTTCGGTATCATTGAGAATCGTTAATGCCTGCCGCCGGGCCGCCAAAGATCCCTTCTTGCCCAGCGTGATCAGCTTTTCAGTGATCTGCTGCGCTTCCTTGGCTTTGGCATGCGTCGTCCGAATCTGCTCATTGATCAACAATGCCTGAGCGAGACTGCGGACAGTGGCCTTACGCCATTGTGAATTACGGCCGAAATTTCGTGTCACAACTCCATGCGACATGGCTATCCCCTTATTCGGAAACCTGCTCCAGAATTTTCTTGTCCAGTTTCATTCCAAAATCGAGACCCATTCCCTTGAGAATAACCCCAATCTCGGTCAACGACTTCTTTCCAAAATTGCGGTACTTGAGCATTTCCGGCTCGGATTTCTGCACGAGATCGGCCAATGTCTTGATCTTGGCCTCACGCAGGCAGTTCGCCGAACGAACCGACAATTCCAGTTCGCTGACCGGCATCCGCAGCTTGTCGACGATATCATCGGAAAGATCCTGCTCTTCCGACTGCGCTTCTTCGTCGGGAAGCTCGCCGAACGAGGTGAATACTTCCAGATGCTTCTGGAAGATATGCCCCGCCGTCAACAGCGCTTCTTTCGGATTGATTGAGCCATTGGTCCAGATCTCGATAATCAACCGCTCGTAATCGGTCATCTGTCCGACGCGGGTATTCTCGACCCAGAAATTCACTTTGCGGACCGGAGAAAAAATCGAATCAATCGGAACCACGCCGATCGGCTGCGATTCTTTCCGGTTGCGGTCGGCCGGCACATAACCGCGGCCGATGCCGAGTTCCATCTCGAGATGGAACTTGCCCGACTTGGTCAGCGTCGCGATGTGCAGGTCGGGATTCAGAACCTCGACCGTTTCATCGGTGACGATGTCCGACGCCTTGATGGCGCCCTTCGATTCCTTCGCGATCGTCAGCGTCTTCGGCGAACGGGAATGCGACTTGAGCACCAGCTGCTTGATGTTCATCACGATTTCCGGAACATCTTCCGTCACGCCCGGAACCGTCGAGAACTCGTGCAGAGCCCCGTCGAACTTCACCGACGTAACCGCAGCCCCCTCAAGCGAAGACAACAGAACACGGCGCAGCGCGTTGCCGACCGTCGTTCCATAACCCCGCTCAAACGGTTCCGCAATAAATTTTCCATAATTCAGCGCGTAAGAAGATTCTTCCACTTCCACGCGAGACGGCATTTCAAAATCTTTCCATGCGATTCCCATGAAATCCTCCTGATTACTTCGAGTACAACTCGACGATCAAAGATTCTTGGACCGGGAACTGAACATCGTCCCGTTTCGGAATTCCCACAACGGTACCCGCCGGTTCTTCCGGATGACGTTCCAGCCACGCCGGTAAAGGACGCTCTTTAGTCGCTTCACGCGTCTCTTTAATCTGGGCCAGGAACTTCTCCGAACCCATCAGACGAATCGCCACGCCCGGCCGCACGGAGTAAGACGGAATATTCACCCGCCGGTTCGCAATCCGCACATGGCCGTGAGAGACGATCAACCGGGCCTGGGACCGTGAGGTCGCAAAACCCAGCCGGAACACGACATTGTCCAGCCGCCGCTCCAGCAACTCGAGCAGCTTTTCACCGGTAACTCCCTTCGCGCGCGTCGCCTGCGAAAAGGTGCTCCGGAACTGTTTTTCCATCAACCCGTACATTCGTTTTACTTTTTGCTTCTCGCGCAGCTGAAGGCCATAGTCCGACAGCTTCTTGACGCGCGCATCCCCATGCTGACCGGGAGGAAAACTGCGCTTCTGGAACGGGCACTTTTCCGTCAAACATTTCGTGCCCTTCAAAAATAATTTCATGCCTTGACGGCGGCAAAGGCGGCAGGAAGGTCCTGTATATCGTGCCATTTAGACTCTCCGCCGTTTCGGGGGACGGCAGCCGTTATGCGGAACCGGCGTCACATCCCGAATCACTTTGATCGTCAAGCCGGCGGCCTGCAGCGCGCGAACCGCTGATTCGCGTCCCGACCCGGGTCCCTTGACGAAAACTTCCACTTCCTTCATGCCCGC
Source organism: Candidatus Omnitrophota bacterium (assembly GCA_023248155.1). Lineage (GTDB taxonomy): Bacteria > Omnitrophota > Gorgyraeia > 1-14-0-20-64-10 > 1-14-0-20-64-10 > JAHFFE01. Next base: position 265,145 of record JAHFFE010000003.1, read on the forward strand.
GCTGATCGCCTTCTTCGCCGCATCCTCGGCAGCCACCTGCGCCGCGAACGGAGTCGACTTCTTGGACCCGGTGAATTTCACCGTGCCGGTCGACGCCCAGCAGATCACATTGCCCTGCCGGTCCGTAATCGTGACAATCGTGTTGTTAAATGTGGAATGGATATGCGCGATTCCGCTGCTTACTTGTATTCTCGCCTTCTTGCGAGGCTTTGCACCGTCAGCCATTCAATTCCTCCTTTAAGCCTTTTTTCCGCCCGCGACCGGGGTCTTTTTCTTCATGCCCACACCGGCCTTGGGTCCCTTGCGCGTACGCCCGTTCGTATGCGTACGCTGGCCGCGCACCGGAAGACCGCGGCGATGCCGCGTTCCGCGGTAAGCGCCGATGTCAATCAGGCGGCGAATGTTCTGCGAAATATCGCGCCGAAGGTCCCCTTCCACTTTATAATTCTGAGACAGGATGCCGTTGATTTTAATAATCTGATCGTCGGTCAGATCCTTGGCCCGCGTTGTGAGATCAATCCCGGCCTGGGTCAAAATTTTGACAGACTGGAATTTCCCGATCCCGTATAAATAGGTGAGCGCGACATCCACCCGCTTTTCGCGCGGAAGATCAACTCCGACAATTCGTGGCATTGATTAACCCTGTCTTTGCTTGTGCCGCGGATTCGTGCAAATAACACGAGCCACGCGGTTTCGTTTAACGATACGGCACCGTTCACAAATTCGGCGAATCGACGCTTTTACCTTCATCGCTTTGCTCTTTTCTTCCTGTCGTTTAAACTACGCTTTTATCCGGAAGGTGATTCGCCCGCGTTCCAGATCGTACGGCGACATCTCTACCGTCACATTATCTCCCGGCAAAATTCGGATGAAATGCATCCGCATCTTTCCGGCCACATGGGCCAGCAACCGATGCCCGCTTTCAAGCTCCACGCGAAACATCGCGTTCGGCAGAGCCTCAATCACTGTTCCTTCTACCTGGATGCCTTCTTCTTTGGCCATTACTGCTTTGTCAAAATCTCCGGTCCGTGCTCCGTAATTGCCACCGTATGCTCGAAATGAGCCGACAAATTTCCATCTTTCGTCACGACCGTCCATCCGTCTTCCAAAACCCGGACGGCCGGCTTGCCCAAGTTGACCATCGGTTCAATCGCCAGAACCATCCCCGCTTTCAACTCAGGTCCAAATCCCGGAGCCCCGTAATTGGGAACTTCCGGCGGCTCATGCAGCTGCTTGCCGATCCCATGCCCCACAAACTCGCGCACCACGGTGTATCCGGCCTTCTCGGCGCAGGTCTGAACCGCGTGCGAAATATCCGACAACCGGTTTCCGGGCCGCGCCTTCGCGATCCCTTCGTGCAGCGAACTTTCCGTGACCCGCAGCAGCTGCTTGGCTTCTTTCGAAACCGCGCCGACTGCCACCGTCACGGCCGCATCCGCGTAATACTCTTCCACGATCGCGCCGACATCCAGCCCAACGATGTCGCCTTCGTTCAACACACGCTGCGACGGAATTCCATGCACCACCTGCTCATTCACCGAAATACAGATGTTGCCTGGAAATCCGCGGTAGCCTTTAAATGCCACCTTGCCGCCCAACCGCACAATCGTCTGCCGAGCCAACTCATCGAGCTCAGCGGTTGTGAGTCCGGGCTTGACTGCAGCCTTCAAAACTTCCAGCAGTCCCCCCACCACTTTTCCGGCTTTGCGCATCTTCGTAATTTGATCAGCCGTTTTCAGCTCGATCATATTAAGACGAATCGCTTCCCGGGTCATGCCACCAGCCGCTCTTTCTTCAGCACTTCAACCAGCGCCTGATACTGCGCTTCAATTTCCAGATCGCCAGGCACCGGCCGCACTTTTTTCTGACTGCCGTAAAATTCCAGCAGCGGCTCTGTCTGCCGGTGGTACACCACAAACCGCCGGCGGATTGTTTCCGGCTGATCATCCGGCCTCACTTGAAGCAACTCGCCGCAATGATCGCACTGTCCCGGTTTTTTCGGAACCAGGTTCTTCATGTGATAACTGGCCCCGCAGGTCCGGCAAATTCGCCGACCTTCGAGCCGCTTGAGGATTTTGTCCTCGTCCATCTCAAAATCAATAATCAGGTCGACCGGTTTGTGCCGGTGTTCGATCAGCCAGGCATCCAGCGCCAGCGCCTGATCTTTCGTCCGCGGAAACCCGTCCAGCACGAACGACTGGTTCTTGGCCAGTTTCCCGAGCCGGTCCAGCATCAACCCGGTAATCAGATCATCCGGGACTAGCTGCCCGGCCTTCATGAACCGGTCTGCCTCTTTCCCGATCGGCTCGTTACCGCGGATCGCTTCCCGCAAAATATCGCCGCTGGCCAAACTAATCACTCCGTGGCGTTGCAGCAACAACAGCGACTGCGTTCCCTTACCGGCCCCCGGAGGCCCTAAAAAAATCAGACGCATCGGGCTCTACCGGCGCCCACGCACCCGGCCCTGACCCAAAAATCCTTCGTAGTTGCGCGTCAACAAAAACGATTCCATCTGCCGGATCGTATCCAGCAAAACACCCACGATGATCAGCAAGCTGGTTCCGCCGAAGAAGCTGGCCACCAGCGCCGGGATTCCCAGCCATCGGCCGATAAAATCAGGTAACACCGCCAGAATCGCCAGAAAAATGGCGCCCGGTAGCGTAATGCGCGTTAACAACCGGTCGAAAAATTCCGCCGTCGGCCGGCCAGGCCGTACACCCGGAATAAAACCGCCAAACTTCTTCATGTTGTCGGCGACATCCACCGGATTAAACGCAATAGCCGTGTAGAAATAAGCAAAAAAGACAATCAGCGTCGAATATAAAATCGTGTACAGCCACTGCCCGCGCGTCAGCCAGTGCGCGACCTTGCCCAAAAATCCGATTCCGGTAAATGCCGCCAGCGTCGCCGGAAACATAATGATCGACTGCGCGAAAATAATCGGCATCACGCCGGCGTGGTTCACGCGGATCGGAATGTAGGTCGACTGGCCTCCATAGACCTTGCGACCGACCATCCGCCGCGCGTACTGCACCGGAACACGCCGCTGTCCCTGCGTAATCGCCACGACGGCCATCACGACGATAATCAGCATCGCCAACATCACCACCAATGTGATCGGCTGAATCTGCCTCTGCCCGCCGACCGAAAGCATTACCAGCTGATGTACGGCGGTCGGCAAACGCGACACGATACCGGCCGTGATCAAGATCGACATACCGTTGCCAATGCCCAGCGCCGTAATCTGCTCGCCCAGCCACATGATAAAAGCAGTTCCGCTGGCCAGCGTAATGATCGTCAATAAACGAAAACCCCATCCGGGATCCTGCACCATCAAAACACCGTTAAAGCTGTGCGGGTTCTCCAGCCAAAGGCTGATAAAGAACGCCTGCAAAATACCCAGCCCGATTGTCAAATAGCGCGAATACTGGTTGATATTCCGGCGGCCGATCTCGCCATCTTCCTTGGCCATCTGTTCCAACCGCGGAATCACAACCACCAGCAACTGCATAATGATCGACGCCGAAATTGCCGGCATGATGCCCAGCGCGAAAATCGTCATCTGCGATAATCCGCCGCCGCTGAACAGGTCCATGACCGTGAACAGCGTGCCGCCCATCTGCTGGCCCATCCGCTCAAAGAACGCTTTCAGCGACTGAACGTCAACGCCCGGAACCGGAATAAATCCGCCGAAACGGTACACGGCCATCAGCCCCAGCGTAATCAACAAACGACGCCGGAGTTCCGGAATCTTAAAACTGTTGAAGAGGGCTTTGAACATTAAGCGATCTGTTCGACCGTTCCGCCTGCCTTGGAAATTTTCTCCAGCGCGGATTTGGAAAACGAATTCGCTTTAACGGTCAGCTTTTTCGTCAAATCCCCGTTGCCCAGAATTTTCACTGAAAAACGGGAGGCTGAAATCAAACCGCTCTGCGCCATCAACGTCGGATCGACGACCGATCCGGCCGGAAAACGGTTCAATGATTCAATGTTCACCACCTGGATCGGCTCGGCCTGATGCGCATGAAAACCGCGCTTCGGAATCCGGCGAACGAGCGGCATCTGACCGCCTTCAAAACCAGGACGATGCGTAAATCCGGAACGGGATTTCTGTCCCTTGTTTCCGCGGCCTGATGTTTTGCCATGCCCGGACGATTCTCCAAAACCCAGCCGTTTCTTGGAATGAGTCGCTCCCTTGGGAGCATGCTGATCGCTCAGTCTCATGAGACTTCCTCCATGTCGGCATGGCGGCGCGCGATAATCACTTCCGGAGTTTCCATTCCCTGAAGACCGACCATCGTGGCGCGAACCACATTCACCAGATTGTCCGAACCCAGCGACTTGGCCAAAATGTTTTTAATACCGGCCGCATCGCAAACCGCGCGCACGGTACCTCCGGCGATAACGCCGGTACCGGGAGCCGCCGGCTTCAATAAAATACGGGACGCGGAATATTCACCGATCGCTTCGTGCGGAATGGTGCCCGCCTTCAAATTGACGCGGAACATCTGCTTGCGCGCCTGCATCAACCCTTTGCGGATCGCGTCGGACACTTCGTTGGCTTTGCCCAGCGCCCATCCGACCTGACCCTTCGCATCGCCGACAATCACCAGCGCGCTGAACGACATTTTCTTGCCGCCCTTCGTCACTTTCGCGACGCGGTTGATCGCCACGACTTTTTCAACAAACGGGTTCAGATCCTTCGCATCGGCAGCCCCGCCATCGCGAGAACCACCGCGGCCCGGACCGCCGCCGCGCCCACCCCTGGAACCACCTCTTGGTGCTGGACTCATAGATCAAGACCTTTTTGTCGTGCGGCATCGGCCAGCGCTTTAATCCGGCCATGATACATGTACCCGCCGCGGTCAAAAACCACTTTCTTAATTCCGGCCGAGAGCGCCGATTCAGCGACGCGCTCGCCCAACAGTTTGGCAGCGTCCAGATTGCCGCCTTTTTTACTCTTCTTGCGAAATTCAGGATCCATCGTCGAAACCGACAGCAGCGTCTTGCCCGCCAGATCATCCACGATCTGCGCGTACATATTCAAATGGCTCCGGTGAATCACCAGGCGAGGCCGCTCCACGGTCCCACTCACCTTCTTGCGAAGGCGGATATGCCGGCGCTTGCGCTGTGCTTCACCCTGTTGTGTCGTTGACATGTTAAGCCACCGCCTTCCCCGCCTTGCGGCGGATCACTTCGCCCTGATACTTGATGCCTTTTCCCTTGTACGGTTCAGGCTTGGCAAACGCGCGAATCCGCGCGGCCACCTGACCGACCAATTGCTTGTCGATTCCCTTGACGATCAACTGCGTCGGCTTCGGCGCATCGACCGTGATTCCCGCAGGAATCATATACACCACCGGATGCGTGAACCCGACGAACATTTCCAGTTTATTGGCGGCAACACTGGCGCGGTAACCAACGCCCGAAAGCTCCAATTCCTTCGAATAGCCTTCCAAAACACCGGTAATCATGTTCTGGACCAGCGTCCGGTGAAGTCCATGCAGCGCGCCGGTCTGCGGATCATCGGAAACCGCTTTAACGATGAAGCCGGTATCGGTCTTCTCAAACGCCAGCTGCGCCGGAATTTCGTGCGAAAGTTTTCCCTTCGGACCTTCCACCGAAATGGTATTGCCCTGAATCTGAATCTTCGCCTGTGCCGGAACTACAATGGGTACTTTTCCTACGCGTGACATGGTTTTAAATCCTCATCCTTACCAAATGGTACAAATGACTTCGCCGCCCACGCCCTGCAGTCGCGCCTGCGTGTCGGTCAACACTCCCTTGGGAGTGGTCAAGATGGCCATTCCAATGCCCGAAAGAACCTTCTTCAGATCGCCCTTGCCTTTATAGATGCGCAGACCCGGCTTTGAAACCCGGCGGATATGCCGTAAAATCGGTTTGCGGTCTTTCGTATATTTCAAATAAATGCGCAGCGTTCCCTGCGGAGTTCCTTCCTCGACCAGGCGCCAGTTCTGAACGAACCCTTCGTCCTTGATGCACTCAACGATGGCAGATCCCAGCTTCGACGCTTTCACGTCGACCTGCGCCTTGCCGGCGCGGCTCGCGTTGCGGATCGCAACCAACATATCTCCAATCGGATCAGACTGACTCATATTACCAGCTCGCTTTCGTGACACCCGGGATTTCGGCCCGGTGCGCTAATTCCCGGAAACAAATCCGGCACAGTTGAAATTTACGGTAGGTTCCGCGCGCCCGTCCGCACCGCGCACAGCGCTGATTGGTGCGGCTGCGGAAAGCCTGCTTCACGCGCTTCGATCGATTCCACTGGGCTGTTGTAGCCATTAAACTTGCTCCTTAAAAGGCATTCCCAGAGACTTCAGCAATTGCATCGCTTCATCACGGGATTTTGCAGTCGTACAAATGGTGACATCCATTCCCTGCGTCCGGGAAACCTTGTCGTATTCAATCTCGGGAAAAATCAGCTGCTCGTTCAACCCGAACGAGAAATTGCCGCCCTCGTCAAATCCCTTGCGGGCATCCACGCCGCGAAAGTCGCGGATACGCGGCATCGCAACCGAAACGAGCCGGTCAAAAAATTCGTACATGCGGTAACGGCGCAGCGTCACTTTGACTCCGATCGGCTGCCCTTGTCTCAGTTTAAAGTTGGAGATCGCTTTCTTCGCGCGCGTAATAACCGGCTTCTGTCCGGCGATCAGCGCCATCTCTTCGGCGGCTTTTTCCACCAGCTTGATATCCTGCGAAGCGGCTCCGACGCCCATGTTCAAAACGATTTTATCCAGCTTCGGAGACTGCATCGCGTTCTTGTATCCGAATTTCTTGGCCAGCTCCGGAGCGATCGTTTTGCGATACTGCTCGAGCAAGCGCGGAACTTCCAGCTTTACGGCCGGTTTCGCTGCGGTAGCCATGATTAAAAACCCTCCCCGCATTTGCGGCAGACGCGGCTCTTCGAACCGTCATTGGCCGTTTTGAAACCGACGCGCACGCCCTGGTTGCACTTCGGGCAGACCGGCATCACACGATCCAGCGGAAGACGGCTCTCTTTGCTGATAATCGCGCCCTGCGGATTTTCTTGCGATTTGCGCATCGTCTTCTTCACAAGGTTCAACCCCTCAACAATGACTTTGCCTTCATCCGGAAATATCTTACGAACCTTCGCTTTCTTGCCGCGGTCCTTTCCGGAAATCACCACTACTTGATCATCACGCTTAACTCGAAACATGGCTTAAATGGCCTCCGGGGCCAGTGAAATAATTTTGGTAAAATTTCGTTCGCGCAACTCCCGGGCTACCGGCCCGAAAATACGGGTGCCCCGGGGATTATTCTGAGCGTCAATCAACACGACCGCGTTGGCATCGAACCGGATCGATGATCCGTCGTTCCGGCGCACCGGGAACTTCGTCCGGACTACCACCGCCTTGGCCACTTCCCCTTTTTTGATCGGAGAATCCGGCGTGACTTCTTTCACATTGACGGTGATCACATCGCCAACCTCGGCCCATAATTTTCCGTGGCCGCCGACCACACCGATCATCGACGCCTTGCGAGCGCCGCTGTTATCGGCAATTTCCAAGATAGTCCGCAGAGAAATCATCGAAGAATCTCCTTATTCCGCCAGCTCAGGACTGCTGCGAACGACTTCCAGCAGCCGCCAGCGCTTGTCCTTCGAAATCGGACGAGTTTGCTCAATGCGCACTTCATCGCCCACGCGGGTTTTGATGCCGACATTGTGCACTTTGAATTTCTTCGCGCGCCGAACGACGCGCTGATAAGTCGGGTGCCGCACCAGCCGGACCACGCGAACCACCAGCGTGTCCTTCATCTTGTCCGACACAACCACACCCACCATCTGCTTGTACTGTTTTGTTGCTTGCTCGCTCATTAAAATTCCTCGGATTACGCCTGGGTTGTTTTTTGCTTCAACGCCGTCAGCGCGCGCGCGACATCCTTGCGGATCTGCTTCGCCTTGTTCTGAACGGCCACTTTACCTTCGGCGCGCGCCATGCGCATATCAAATAGCTCCTTTTTTAAGGAACCTACCTTCTGTTTGAGCTCGTCGGCGCCCAATTCTTTAAATTCGGACGGTTTCATCTTAAGCGGCCTCACGCGTAATAAAACGGGTTTTCAACGGCAGTTTGGCCGCGGCCAGACGGAACGCGGTTTTGGCCAAATCCTGCGGAATCCCTTCGATCTCAACCAAAATTTTCCCGCGGTGAACCACGGCCACCCAGGTATCAATATCGCCCTTACCTTTACCCTGACGGGTTTCGGCCGGCTTCTTGGTGACCGATTTATCCGGAAAAACGCGCAAGTAAACTTTGCCGCCGCGGCGGACATGCCGGGTCAGCGCCACGCGGGCCGCTTCAATCTGCGTATTGGTCAGCCAGCCGTTCTCAACGACCTGCAATCCAAATTCCCCGAACGACAGCGTCGCTCCGCGCGTTGCGATACCGCGGCGCTTGTTGCGTTGTGATTTTCGGTATTTAACCCGCTTCGGCATTAATGCCATTAGCTTCGAGCCTCTGCCGGAGCATCAGCCGGCTTCGCAGCCGCTGGGGTTTCATGAACCACCGGTTTCTTGGAGAGCGCGGCCGGTTCACTCTTGTGAACCCAGCATTTGACGCCAATCCGTCCGTACGTTGTTTTCGCTTCGGCGAATCCATAATCGATGTTGGCGCGGAAAGTGCCGAGAGGAATGCTGCCCTCGCGGTAGGTTTCAACGCGCGACATTTCAGCGCCGCCCAAACGACCGGCGCAGCGAATCTTGATGCCGAGCGCACCCGAGGTCATCCCGAGCTGCAGTGCCCGCTTCATCGCGCGGCGGAAACTGACCTGCTTCTCCAGCTGAAACGCGATATTCGCGGCCACCAACTGCGCTTCCGCAGCCGGATTCTTGATCTCTTTGATATCGATGATGATTTCGCGCTTGGTCAGCAAATGCAGTTCGGTGCGCAGCCGGTCAATATCGGCGCCGCGCCGTCCGATGATTAAACCCGGGCGGGCCGAGAAAATAATCACGCGCACCTTGCTGGCGGTCCGTTCAATGTCAATGCGGGCAACCGCCGCGCTGGCCAATTCTTTTTCCAGCTTCAGGCGGATCTTCGCATCTTCGTTCACCAGCTGCCCAAAACCCTTGCGAGTCGAAAACCAGCGTGAACTCCAGGTCCGCGTAATTCCCAGTCGATTCGCAATCGGAGAAACTTTATGCCCCACAGATCACTCCTTAACGCGCCTTCGCGTCCAGCTCGATCGTGACATGGCAGCTCTTCTTGTGAATCTGGGCTGCCCGTCCCATCGGAGCGGAGCGATATCGCTTCATCATCGGACCTTCATCGGCCGACACATGTGAAATCACCAGTTGTCCGTCCGTCCACGACCCGTCACGCGTCGCGTTGGAAACAGCACTCTTCAAAACTTTGCTTAATGGAGCGCACGCCGCTTTCGGCAGATTGGCCAACAGCGCCTGCGCCTGCGGAACACCAAGTCCCTTGATCATCCGCGCAACGAGCCGCATCTTCCGCGGCGCCACGCGCACAAAACGTCCTTTTGCCTTCGCAATCATTGGAGGTCCGTCCTAATAAAGTTTAGGTGGGAGAAGGAGGCTTCGTGACCCCCTTGACGCCGTGTTTCTTGAAGGTTCGCGTGGGAGAAAACTCGCCCAGCTTGTGACCCACCATGTTCTCGGTGACAAACACCGAGAGATGCTTGTTGCCGTTGTGCACCAAAAATGTCAATCCGATAAAATCCGGAATGATCGTCGAGCGGCGCGACCAGGTCTTGATCGGTTTGCGGTCTCCGGTCTTGACGACCTTGTCGACTTTCCGCATTAAACTCGTGTCCACGAAAGGACCTTTTTTCGTTGATCGTCCCATAAAAAGCTATTATCTCCGTCTCTTGACGATATACCGGTCGCTGGTTTTGCGCTTCTTGCGCGTCTTGAATCCCTTGGTATTCCATCCCCACGGAGAAACCGGGTGCGGATTTCCCTGCGGAGCTTTACCCTCGCCGCCGCCGTGCGGGTGATCATGCGGGTTCATCGCCACACCGCGCACCTTCGGCCGGCGTCCCAGCCAGCGCGAACGGCCCGCTTTACCGATCGAAATCGATCCATGATCCTCATTTCCGATCTGGCCGATGGTCGCGTAACAAACCAGCCGTACCTTGCGCATTTCTCCCGACGGAAGGCGCAGCGTCGCGAAATCGCCTTCTTTCGCCAGCAGCTGCGCGGAAGCTCCGGCCGAACGGACAATCTGCCCGCCTCGGCCCGGCTGTAATTCAATATTATGGATCAGCGTACCCAGCGGAATCGCCGAAAGCGGCAACGCGTTGCCCGGAGCGATCTCGGAATTGGGTCCGGCCATCACCTGCATGCCGGCGGAAAGTTCGCGCGGAGCGATAATGTAGGCGCGCTCTTTGTCCGGATATTCCAACAAAGCCAGGTGCGAAGAACGGTTCGGATCGTATTCCAGCGCAAGCACCTGCGCGACCACATCCCGCTTGTTTCGCTTAAAATCAATCAGCCGGATCATCCGTTTGTGTCCGCCGCCGATGTGGCGCATCGTCACGCGGCCGCGGTTATTGCGCCCGCCCGACTTGCGCAGAGGCACCAGCAGATTCTTCTCCGGTTCCTTCTTCGTCAAATTGCTGAAATCCGTGCTCGTCATATGACGACGCGACGGCGTATACGGCTTGTAGCTCTTCAGTCCCATGTTATACCGCGACCTCGATTTTCGATCCTTCCGCCAGCGTCACGACCGCCCGCTTCCAATTGGGCTTCCATCCCCAGCGCGCGCCGACGCGGCGCGGCTTGCCGGGAAGAATCGTGGTGTTGACATTGGCGACCTTTACCTTGAACAGTTCCTCCACGGAACGCTTAATCTCCGGCTTGGTCGCTTTCGAATCTACCTTGAAAAAATATTTTTTGTGGACACCCAGGCGGGTTCCCTTTTCCGTACGCATCAATTCCTTGACGATATCGGCCGCTGAGCGATTCATTTCGACAACTCCTCCAACACCTTAAGCGCGCCGGATGTAAGCACCAGTTTCGGCGTGGCCAACACTTCGTACGAATTCAAATCGGCGACCTCGCGGATCGTCACCTTACGGATGTTTCGCGCCGAGCGGACCAACTCCGGAGACGGTTTCTCGACTACCACCAACGCGCCGCTCGAAGCATCTATCTTCTTGAGCAGGCCGGCCAATTCCTTGGTTTTGCTCTGCAGACCGTCAAAATTTTCCATAATGGCCACTTCCTGGCGGCCAAATTTCGCCTTGATGCTGTTGAGCAGAGCCACCTTCCGCAATTTCTGCGGAAGCGCGTAGCGATACTCGCGCGGGTGCGGACCAAATGTGATGCCGCCTTTGCGCCAGAGCGGTGACCGGGTAGTTCCGGCGCGGGCCCGGCCCGTATGCTTCTGCTTCCACGGTTTTTTACCGCCGCCCTCGACTTCGCCGCGCCGCTTCGTATCGGCATTGCCTTCACGCTGATTGGCCAGATACATCCGGGTTGACTGCCAGAGAACCGCTTCGTTCGCCGGCCCTTCCAGCGTAGTAGGAACATCAACCGATCCGACCACTTTTCCCTGCACGTTATACAGCTGTACGCCCGCCATGCTCATACCCCTTTAAGTTACTTTTTCGCTCCGCCCTTGGCAGCCGGTTTCGCGGCAGCCTTCACGGGCTGCGCGGCCTTCTTCTTCACCGCCGTTTGTACGACGACCTTCTTCGGCGGCTTGACCGACTTGCGAATATACACAATCGCCCGATCACTGCCGGGGACGGAACCCTTTAACAATAAAAGATTTTTCTCAAGATCAACGCGGACCACTTCCATGGCCAGCGTCGTCACGGTCTTGTCGCCCATATGCCCAGGCATATGATGCCCGCGGAAAACACGCGACGGCGTCGTGCTCGACCCGATCGAACCGGGACGGCGGTGCGTCATCGATCCGTGCGTCTGCTTACCGCCTTTCCAATGCCATCGCTTCATACCGCCCGAAAATCCCTTACCGATCGAACGGCCGGTAATATCGACGCGGTCACCGGGCTTGAACATCTCCACCGTCACGACGGTGCCGGCAGCCACCTGCTCATCCTTGGCCAGGCGAAACTCTTTCAAATAGCGCTTCGGAGCGTCAAAACCGACCTGAACAGCGCGGTATCCGTTTTTATCCAGCGTCCGCTCGCCCACAACCGCGCAAGGACCCGCTTCCAAAACGGTCACCGCGACGGTGCGTCCGTCTTCGCGGAAGACCTGCGTCATTCCCAGTTTTTTACCAATTAAGCCCACACCCGGTCTCATTGCAAACTCGCTTTTGTTTTCGCTCGATCAGCGTTGATCAGTTTATTTGATTGCGACATCTACTCCGGCCGGAAGATCCAGCTTGCGGAGCGCGTCGACGGTCTTGGCCGTCGGATTTAAAATATCGAGAAGCCGCTTGTGCGTCTTGAGCTGGAACTGCTCACGCGACTTTTTATCGACATGCGGAGACCGCAGAACGGTATACACTTCCCGCTTGGTCGGCAGAGGAACCGGTCCTGAAATTTCGGCTCCGGTCCGGCGGGCAGACTCCACAATTTCAGCCACAGACTGGTCCAGCAGCCGGTGGTCAAACGCCTTCAATTTGATTCGGATCATTCTTTGCTCTGACATATTAGCGCTTCGCTTCCTTCCCCGACACAATCTTCTCCCGTAACGACGCCGGCACTTCCTGGTACGCCAGCGGTTCCAGAGTAAAAGAACCGCGACCCTGAGTCAGGGAGCGGATCACCGTTGAATAACCGAACATCTCCGACAGCGGAACCTCTCCGCGAATAACCTTCACATTGGCGCGCTGGCCCATCTCTAAAATTTTACAGCGGCGGCTGTTCAAGTCGCCGATGACTTCGCCCAGATACTCTTCCGGAACCACGACTTCCAGTTTCATGATCGGCTCGAGGAAGATCGGCCCGGCCCGCTTGACCGCTTCGCGGAATCCCATCGACGCGGCGATTTTAAACGCCATTTCGGAGGAGTCCACATCATGATACGATCCGTCATGCAGCGTTAAAGCCGCGTCGATGACCGGGAATCCGGCCAACACGCCGCTCTGCGCGCACTCCATCACACCCTGCTTGATCGAAGAAATAAATTCTTTCGGAATCGTTCCGCCAACGATCTTGTTCAAGAACTGAACGCCCGATCCGCGCTCGCCCGGCTCAATGTCAAACACGACATGTCCGTACTGACCGCGGCCGCCGGACTGCTGAACAAATTTGCCCGCCACATCGGTCGCCTTCTTGGTGATCGTTTCTTTATAAGCAACCTGCGGAGGTCCGACTTTGGTGTTCACTTTGAATTCGCGCTTCATGCGGTCGAGCAACACTTCCAAATGCAGCTCACCCATTCCGGAAATGATCGTTTGCGCGGTTTCACTGTTGTATTTGACTCGAAAGGTGGGGTCTTCTTCCTGCAGGCGGCTCATCGCGATGCCCAGCTTGTCCTGGTCCAGCTTGGTTTCCGGTTCAATCGCCAGCGAAATGACCGGCTCCGGGAAACTCATGCCTTCCAGTAAAATCGGTTTTTCCTTGATACAGATCGTCTGGCCCGTCTTCGTCTCTTTCAAACCAACGGCCGCCGCGATATCGCCGGCCGAAATCTCAGTGACGATTTCCTGCTTGTTGGCGTGCATGCGCACGATTTTACCGATCCGTTCCTGCTCGCCGCAATTGGCGTTGTAATAGTACGCGCCCGACTTCAGGACACCCGAATAAACGCGCAAAAAGGTCAGCTTTCCGACAAACGGATCGCTCATGATTTTAAACGCGAGCGCCGCCATCGGCTCTTTCGCGTCTGTCTTGCGCTCTTCCTCGGCCTTCGTATCGGGATTGGTTCCCTTGATCGCCGGAATATCGAGCGGAGACGGCAGATAATCGCACACGGCATCCAGCAATGGCTGAACACCCTTGTTACGGGCGGAAGCGCCGGTAAAGACGGGAACAATTTTTCCAGCGATGGTGGCCTTGCGGAGGGCTATTTTCAGTTCAGGAATGGCGATCGGCTGTTCGTGCAGGAATTTGTCCATCAACGCTTCATCGGTCTCGGCAATCTTCTCGACCATTTTGGCGCGCCATTCCTTGGCCTTATCCGCCATATCAGCAGGAACTTCCTTGATTTCCATCTTGATGCCCTGCGGATCAAATCCCCAATAGATGCCCTTCATTTCCATCAGATCGATCACGCCGATGAACGTTGATTCCGCGCCGATCGGCAACTGCAATCCAACCGGGTTGGAACCGAGGCGGTCAATGATCTGCAGAAAGGTGCCGTAGAAATCGGCGCCCATCCGGTCCATCTTGTTGATGTAGCACATGCGAGGAACGCCGTACCGGTCGGCCTGGCGCCAAACGGTTTCCGACTGCGATTCCACGCCGCTGACGCCGTCGAATACGACGACGCAGCCGTCGAGCACTTTCAGTGAACGCTCTACCTCAACGGTAAAGTCCACATGGCCCGGTGTGTCAATGATGTTGAGCTTGCAATCTTTCCAGTAGGTCGTGGTGGCGGCTGACGTAATCGTGATACCGCGCTCCTGCTCCTGGACCATCCAGTCCATCGCGGTGTTGCCGTCGTCGACATTACCGATCTTGTGAATGCGGCCCGTGTAGAAAAGAATCCGCTCGGTGGTCGTGGTCTTGCCGGCGTCAATATGCGCCACGATGCCGAGGTTGCGGGTATTCTCTAACGAATATTCTTTCTGATCTACATCAGCCATTGCATCAACCTGTTCTTAAATTTACCAACGGTAATGGCTGAAGGCCTGGTTCGCCTCGGCCATCCGGTGCATGTCTTCTTTTTTCTTTACTGCAGATCCCTGACCCTGAAAGGCCAAAACAATTTCATCCATCAGCCGTTCGTCCATCGGCTTGCCCGGGCGCGTGCGCGCGAAATCG
>JAHFFE010000028.1 GCA_023248155.1 Candidatus Omnitrophota bacterium
GACCGCAATGGGAATGTGATGACCTTCCATTATAATGCGGCCGGGCAACTGGTGCGCGTCAACGATACTTTAGGGCGAGATGTTTTTTACACGTATATTGCGACCGGGGTGAATGCGGGAAAATTGCAACGCATTCGGGATTACCGGGGACGCATTGTTCGCTTTACTTATGATGTCCGCGGCGATTTGGTAAAGGTTATTTCCCCCGTCGTTACCGGAACGCCGAACGGTAATAATTTTCCCGCCGGTAAAACCACTCGCTATATTTACAGCAATGGTTTTACCGATCCGCGTTCGAATCATAATCTCCTGAAAATCATTCAGCCAAACGAAGTTGCTGTCGGCGGCAAGCCGGCGCTCATCAATAAATATGGCGCCAATTCATCGCAGCCGAACTTCGACCGGATTACAACGCAGACCTACGGCGGCGCCAACGCCTCGGGAATTCCGGCGGGCGGAACCTACATTTATATTTACACCAAATTGAATGCCGGCGTTACCTCCGACGATCCGAATTTACCGGTGGGGAGCACACAGGAAACCGATCCCAACGGCAACGTGACCCGATATGAGTACAATCGTTTGGGTTATCCGGTTCTTGAGCAGGAACTCACCAGGGGTTTGAGACCGGGAGAACCGCCGTTGTTTGAAACCCGCATGACCTATGATGCCGACGGGCGGATGTTGACGATCCTCAAACCCGAAGGCAATCGCATTCAATATACCTATGACGAAGGGGATTCCAGCCGTTTTCAGCAGGGAAATTTATTGCGCGAAGAACGCATCCCGGATGCCGACCGCGGCGGAGATCAGGCGGGCATCGCGACCACTTACACCTATGAACCGATTTTTAATCAGATCAAAACGATGACCGATCCGCGCGGCAATGATCCAAGCTTTGTCCCGCCGATCTGCGGACCTGCTTCCGCCGCACGTTATACGACCACGTACACCTATGATTATGAAGTCGTCGGTGATCCGGCGCTCAATCCTTCCGGATTTACGAACGGAAATGTTGTCCGCAAAGAAGCGCCTGATGTGTCGCTGCTGGATTGTTCCTTGCAACATATTATTACCGAATACAATTATAATTCCTTTGGTGAAATGACGACGCGAATCGATCCGGAAGGAAACGTAACCGAATTTCGTTATTTCCCCGAAAATGATCCGGACGGCGACGGCAACACCGCTCCCGGTACTCGTCCCGGACTCAATCCGACGAATGGCGGTTATATCAAAGAACAGATTCTTGACAATGCAACCAGCCCGCGGCGAACTGAAGCCTCGCCTCCGACGGGAATTTCCACCAAGTATCAGTATGATCCGGTCGGCAACGTGGTTCGCATTATCGACGGGCGCGGTATCGCAACCGATTACGTTTACAATTCGCTCAATCAAGTGGTCGAGACGATTCACGCCGCAGCGGTGCCGGCGCCCGGCAGCGGCAATCCACCCGAGCCGATGACCTTAACAGCTTTTGCGTATACGACCCAAATGTTTTACGATGCCAACAATAATCTTATCCGCCGCGACGTGGAAGACCGGGGCAACACCTCCAATACCGGCGGAACGATCGCCACCCGTTATGTGTATGACATGCTCGATCATGCGGTTGAGAAAATCGAAGAAATCAGTAGTGCCGAAGACCGCACCACGCGTTATCGCTATGATGCCAACGGTAATCAGACATTAACGATCCAGCCGGAAGGCAATGCCGAAACCATGCGCTACGATGAACGTGATTATCTATTTCAAAGAACGCATGGCGCTACAACCCCGAGTCCGGGAACGTTAGGCGCGCCTCCCGGACCGTATGATCCGCGCGGAGGGACACCGTCTACAAATTTTTACCATTACGATCAGAACGGCAGTCTCGTTGAGCAGGTCGATGCCGCCGACACCGACAGTTCTGCCGGCAATGCCAGTTCACGCGGCGGCAGCGGCGACGTTAGCAAATATATTTACGATGGATTTGACCGGCGCGTTACCATGACCGATGCCGTCGGGAATCAAACCGTGCTGCATTATGATCCGGTGGACAACATCGTCACTCGCATCGATCGGGGACCGGTCGGGGGCGTAAGTCCCGTCGATAATTCCGGCTCCGGCAATGTCGATTTGCGCCAGGAAAATTACCGATATGATGAACTCAATCGCAATTTTCAATATGACCGCTCGCTTTTTGTTCCGGCCGGCGTGTCCACGGTAAATCCGCCGTCCTTAACCGAAGGCCCGCTGACACCCGCGGACGGTTTTATTACCACCCGTTATGATTATGACCGCAATTCCCGTCGGACGGCAATCACCGGAGACGATGCCCACACCAATCATATGGAATACGACGGTATCGATCGCGTCGTAAAAGCAACCGACGCCGAAGGCAACATCGTTGAAACCGCTTACGACGATAACAGCAATGTCATCGAAACGCGTGAGACCGACGTCTCCGAAGTTCCGGCGGTCCCATCGGAAATTTTCCTCACCACCCACTTTTACGACAGTCTTAATCGTGTGCAACGCACCCTGGATAACCTGGGGCATACGACCGACTACCGGTATGATTCGCGCGATAATCTGGCCGCGACCGCCGACGGCAACGGTCCGCTGAACGGAGCTTCGATTTCCCGTCGTATTTTTCCCAACGGCACGACCACGATCAATACGATCAACGATTTCGGCAACGTCACGCGTTACACCTATGACGGTCTAAATCGTAAGGTGCAGGATGAAAAAATTCTTACCGCAACCGGAACCGGCGACGGAACGCACATCGGCGCCGATCTGTTTGGCGTTAAAACCACACCGCCCACAGCGGATGTTACACAGGGCGGAACGGACGGGCTGATTACCATTCGTTATGTTTACGATCAAAATTCGTTGATGACCACTCTCACCGACGACAACGGCAATCAAACACGATATGTTTACGACAATCTTAACCGTCGCATCAGCGAAACCAAGGGGATTACCTCCCCGCCGAATCTCGCCGATCAGGATGATCCCGATACAACGATTCAATATCAGTACGACCCCGACAACAACCTCGTGCAGACAACCGATGAAAACGGTTCGGTCCGGCATTGTACCTACGATGCCGTAAATCGTCGCACCAACTGTACAATCAATCGCGCGGCCGATGTCATCGGTACGACGGAACGTACCTACCAGTACGACGGTCTCAATCGAATGACGCGCGCGACCGATAACAATGAACCAGCCGATGCAAGCGACGATTCTACGCTGACATTTGCCTATGACAGCCTCAATCGCGTCATCGAAGAAACGCAGCGCATCGGCGCATTGAGTATTAAAGCGATTTCATCCGGTTGGGAGGCCGATAATCTTCGCACCGATTTGATTTATCCCAATGGCCGCACCGTCGAGTATACCTACGACGCGCTTGATCGCATCGATACGATCAAAGATCAGGGCGCTGTTCCTTTGTTAACCGACTACAACTATATCGGCAATCGCGTGCTGGAACGTCAGTTCCCGATCAATTCGACCCGCATGACGACTTTAAACGATGCCGGCACCGCCGACGTCGGCTACGACGGTCAGCGTCGACTGGTTCAATTGCGACATTTGCGTTCTGATAATTCTATTATCGTTGGATTCAACGATGTTTACGATCGCCTCACCAACAAACTCAGCGAAACCGAACAACATAATTCCGCCAATAATGAAACCTACGCGTACGATTCCGCTTACCGACTCATTGCGTTAGATCGACCTGATCCCGGCGCATTGACCCCGCAGTTTAAAAGCTGGAAGTTAGACGGCGTCGGCAATTGGAAACAGGTGGATACGGAAGTTCGTAAACATTCCTCATTTAATGAACTGATCGCCCGCGCTGCTACCTTATTAAATCATGACGACAACGGCAATGAAGCGGACGACGGCGCCCGCACCTATAAATGGGACGGCTATAATCGTTTGTCGACCGCCACCCGCAAATCCGACGATAAAATCGTTGCCAGGTATGCTTATGACGC
>JAHFFE010000017.1:0-13331 GCA_023248155.1 Candidatus Omnitrophota bacterium
CGGCACCGACTCGAACCGAGCCGGCACCTAGTCCTCAACGTTTACAGCGTGGACTACCAGGGTATCTAATCCTGTTTGCTCCCCACGCTTTCGTCGCTCAGCGTCAGGGACTGTCCAGCAAGCCGCCTTCGCCACTGGTGTTCCTCCCGATATCTACAGATTTCACTCTTACACCGGGAATTCCGCTTGCCCCTCCAGTCCTCAAGTCTGGCAGTCTACCCAAACGCTCCACGGTTAAGCCGTGGAATTTCACCGGGCACTTACCAAACCGCCTACCGACCCTTTACACCCAATAAATCCGAGCAACGCTTGCCACCTCCGTATTACCGCGGCTGCTGGCACGGAGTTGGCCGTGGCTTCCTCCAGCTGTACCGTCAACCGATCCCGATGTTATTGGGACAGGTATTCTTTCAGCTTGACAACAGTTTACGACCCGAAGGCCTTCATCCTGTACGCGGCGTCGCATTTTCAGGCTTGCGCCCATTGAAAAATATCCTCGACTGCAGCCTCCCGTAGGAGTCTGGGCAGTGTCTCAGTCCCAGTGTGGCTGACCACCCTCTCAGGCCAGCTATCCGTCATAGCCTTGGTAGGCCGTTACCCTACCAACTAGCTGATGGAACGCGGGCTCATCCTCAAGCGCCAGGCCTTTCGGTCCCCAGCTTCTCCCACAGCCTCCATCGAGGCCGTGGGCTTATGCGGTATTAGCACCCCTTTCGGGATGTTATCCCCCACTCGAGGGCAGATTACCCACGCGTTACTCACCCGTTTGCCGCTAACTATTCCATCTTCCATCCCATCAGCCTTGCGGCTTCAAGAACTTCAAACAAAATAATTCGCTCGACTTGCATGCCTAAACCACGCCGCCAGCGTTCGCTCTGAGCCAGGATCAAACTCTCCATCAAAAAAGAGAAATCTGAATAGCTCTTATTGTTTTTGTTGATTATTGTCCATACAGACAAACTCAACGACAGGGTGAAATTCATGGTCTCCCATGAATTTCGTAAAACCGATCCAATTTGTCAAAGAGCCTGCGCCGACTTTGCTTCCCCTTTCGGAGAAAAAACAAAGACGTCGAAAACGACACCTCTCGAAGAAGGTGTCCTCTTCGTGCCTTTGCTTTTTAATTGTCAACGCTCTTGTCTATGCCGTCTGACTAACCATGCATTCTCGACAGTGTTGTATGTTTTACACCTTCGATCATATATTGTCAACAGATATTTTCCATTATTTTTCAGCCTGCTTTTCCCATCCCTCTCCGCGCTCCTCCGAAACCTGCCCGTCCTTGAGGTTCACGACGGAGCGGCCGACATGAAACATCTCTTTGCCTTCCCGTGGAGACGATCTTCTGCCGGCGCGCGCGGTGGAATTTTTCTCGGCGCAGAAACTTTCGTACTCATCCAACTGTACTACCTCATCCGGACGGACGGTGATCTCAAAACAGCGCGAAATCCAGAATCGGTGCGTGCCTTCGGGATACTGCATTCCTTTTTGAAACAGATCCACCAGTTTTTTGCGATCCATTTATATAATCCTCCTTTTTATTATTTTACTCTACTAACATGAAAGATACTCGATACTTCCATTTTTGTCAAATATTATTTCCATAATAGGAAATATATAAACTATTGGTGGAAATTTTTATTGCAAATTTAGGAAATATTGCTATAATTTATAGTGAAATGGAACACTCTCAAAAATCGACACCTACCCAATTAGGCAGTAAGATCCGGGCGATCCGGAAAGAAAAAGGATTAAGCCTTGAGCAGATCTCCGCTAAAAGCGGCGTAGCACTGGCAACCTTAAGCCGAATGGAGAACGGCAAAGGGTCCGGCACATTCAGAACCCACCAGAAAGTGGCTGAAGCGCTCGGCCTTACCATGCCCGAGCTTTACCAGGGACTCGACAGCGCGCAGGATGAAACGGTTGCCATTGACAGCAAATCGGGTGAAGCGGAAATATTCCGGTACGATGAAAAAGCGTCGGCGGTCTTTTTAGCCAAACAAATCGCCGGCAAGCAGATGCTTCCGCAGATGATTCTGATCTCGGAAGGAGGCGCCACCTCGACAGAACAATATCCGCTGGGAACCGAGCGATGGCTCTTCTGCCTGGAAGGAACCGTGCAGGTGCGCGTGGGAGAACAATCGATTACCCTGCCATCCGGCGGCACGCTTTATTTTAAGGCATCACTCGCCCATCAAATGAAAAACACCGGCGCGGAAGCCGTCAAAGTGATTTCGGTCACCAGCCCGTCGGTTTTATAGAGAAAAAGGAGTTATCGATGAGAAAACCGCATATATTGGTTTGTGATGACCAGCTCGGCATCCGCAACGCGCTGCGTCTGATTCTGGAAAACAGCTACACGCTTGATTTCGGGCAAAACGGCAAAGACGCAGTGGACTATCTGCGCACGAAAGAAGCGGACCTTCTGATCATGGACATTAAAATGCCGCAAAAAAACGGCATTGACGCGCTGACCGAAATCAAAAAGATGAAGCCGCAGCAAAAAATTCTGATTATCACCGGCTACGAATCGTATGACGTTGCCACCGAAGCGATCCGCGCCGGCGCCAACGATTATTTAACTAAGCCGTTTGAGCGGGAAATGGTTCAGCAAAAAGTAGCGGAACTGCTCTCCTGATTGTGGTAATCTCAAGTTCATGCCGATTCGTTTGACGCTGCGCTACCGGATCATCAGCCTCGTCGGATTGTTCGCCGTCCTGCTGATCGCCGCCTTCACGGCCGTCCTCATTCAGCAGCAGCTGAAAATCATCAACGAAAACAACCTTTACCGCGCTCGCGTCGGTTCCTATTCGGCCAAAGGCGCGTTCGAGCGGACGCTGCTGCTCTCTGCAAGAACAGGAAAAACAGCCGAATCGTTTCGCGAACTGATCCCGCTATTGCAGGAAGGCCAGCTGGTAGAGGCTGTGACCGTGGCTGACTTAAAAAACAAAATCGTGGCCGGGTCCCGCCCTGACATGCTCGGCACGGAGCTTCCGGAAGCGCGCGCCGAGAAAGCTACTTATGCGCGAAAAAATTACAGTCCTAAGTCGTGGTTTTATCCGGAAGTATTCCGCGACGAAATCTATTTCTACGCGCCGGTCACGCTGGATGACGTTCCGCAGTATGTGGCAATTTTCCGCTATTCACTGGGGAACATGCGCGATGCGATGCGGCAGGCGTTCCAGCTCTGTATTTTCGTCAACCTGATTGTGCTGCTGGCGCTGGTTCCTCTCTGTTTGCTGTTGATCAAATCAATCCTGGGGCCGATTACAGAACTCAACGACGCCACACAAGACATCACTTCGGGCAACTTAAACCGGCGCGTCGAAATCGTGACCGAAGACGAGCTGGGCGAACTGGCGGAAACATTTAACCAGATGACCTCGGCGCTGGTCACAATGAAATCACGCGCTGAAAACGCAAATCCGCTTACGAAACTTCCGGGCAACAATATGATTCACGAAGAAATTGAGAAGCGGATCAAAGGGAAGAAAAAATTTGTGGCGGTTTATTCCGACCTGGACAATTTTAAGGCGTTCAACGATAAGTACGGCATCGGCGCGGGCGACCAGGCGATCAAACTGACCGCCCAAATCATGAAGGAATCGATTAAAAAGGGCGCGGCCGGCGACTTTCTGGGGCATGAGGGAGGCGACGACTTTATCATCCTCAGCACACCGGAAAAAACCGCTGATGTGACCAACCACATCTGCACGGAATTCGACAAACGGGTCCGGGAGCTTTTCTCCGAGGAAGACCGGAACCAGGGCTATATTATTTCCAAGGATCGTGAAGGCAACGTGAAACAATTCCCGCTGATGACGATCTCGCTGGCGGGAGTAGGCAATATGATTCGGGAGTTGACCTCCTACGCCGAGGTCACGAACATTTGCGCCGAAGTAAAAAAGAAAGCGAAGATGATGTCGAAGGAAACCGGTAAATCCAGCTTCTACCTCGATAAACGAACCGGCAACGAAAGAACCGACGGCCACGCAGACCCCGCACATCCCGCAGAACCTCCGGCAACGCCTCCGCCCGCCGCGCACTAACGTTCTATCAGTTGCTATTGCGCTAATGCACAAACTGCACTTTCCTTAAAAAATTCCGCTGTCCGGGAGCATTTTTGCACCTGCCAAAGGTATACTTCAGCCAAGGGGGTGATTATAACGCGTCATTGGGCTCTTCGTTTAAAAGCGATTCTTTTGATGGGACTTGCCGGCACCGGGCTGGGAATCACCTGGTTCCTGCTGTTGACGGAAAATTTACAGCCTCCTCAGATGGACAGCGCACAGGATATGGAAAGCGCCCCCAAATGGTTTCTTTGGACGGCCATCGCTATTTTCTTACTGATAATCCCTTTGTGTTTTCTGATGCTGCGCGACGCGCTGCGACCCATCCGGCTTTTAAAACAAGCGATCGGCCGCGTAACAAACGGACAGATCAGCCACACCATTGATCCGCCGGTAAGAGACGAATTCCGTGAACTGTACGACTATTTCAACGCGATGACGAGCGCGCTGGTAGAAACTTTGCGGCGCGCGGAAAATGCCAACCCGCTGACCGGCTTGCCGGGCAACCGGAGCATCCGCGCGGAGATTGAAAAACGGCTGGACGAGACCGGTCACCCGTTCGCGGCGCTTTATGCCGATCTGGATAACTTCAAAACATTTAATGATACTTATGGACTGGAAGCCGGCGACCGGGCGATCAAGCTGGCGGCCGACCTTCTGAAAGAATTACTGCAGCAACACGGCAATTTAAACGATGATTTTCTGGGGCATGAAGGCGGCGATGATTTTGTCGTGGTGACAACGCCTGAGCGCGCGATTCCGCTGCTGCCGGCGATCTGTTCGGAATTCGATCGACGGATCCGGTCGCTGTATAGCCCGGGAGATTTAGAACGGGGTTATATCGTGGCAGCCGACCGCCAAGGACAAATGCGGGAATACCCGCTCATGACGATCTCGGTCGCGGTATCGACCAACGCGCACCGGCCGCTACTCTCGTACGCGGAAGTTACATTAATCTGGACTCAGGTCAAACGGAAGGTAAAGCAGATGTCGGCCGAGGCGAAAAAATCGACATTCCTGGTCGACCGCCGTACCGGCCGCGTGGGCACTGCGGCGGACCGGACGGTGTTTCCTCAAAAAACAGAGGTTACGACTGAGCCAGAATCTCCAAATCATTCTTCAGGCGCTCCATTGACACCCCCGCAACGTGCCTCACATTCCATTTCGTAACCTGAGTCGGAGACAGATCCGCGATATTCAAAAGAATCTGCGTAAGAATCTGGGTTGGTTTTGGATTATCGGGTAAGTCCGGGTTCGGCCGGAAAGAAATTCCACGCGATTCGGCGTACAGGGCAAAATTCCGGATCTCTTCCGGACTCCCATAATAGTCCACCCTCCCCGGTTCCGCGATATCTCTTTGGCGAATAATGGCCTCTACTAACGCGGATGTCCCCTCTGTTCCTGGATCGATCAAAAAAAGATTGGTTTGTTGGCTGAGCGCGGCAAGAAAAGGAAACCTTTCCAGCATGCCGGGACCAATGACTTGCCACCGGGATGGACCCCGATTGGAATAGGCGAAAAGTTTTTCCATCGCCTGCTGCACATGCAAATGAACGGTTTCAATATCCTGCTTTTGTACAGGAACCCAGTGATAAACCTGAACATCAGAGCCGGAATAGGGATTATGAGGAAGCGATGGAGACCATCCCCCTTTCCATAATGGATTTTTCTCGGCCTGAGCCAACAGGTGAGTAATTCCTTCCCGAAAAGCTTGGCCATGAATAAACTGCGGCGCATTTTGATGAAGGCGGAGGGTTAGCTGAAGAACCCCATCAACCATTTCAAACACCATTTCCAAGTAATCAAACGGCGGATCCCCCAGTTCAAATCGTACGGGGGAAGCGTGGCTGGATTCGGTTATGAGTTGCTCCAGATGCTCGCTTCTTCCAGACTCTTCGTACAGTTCATGAACAATCCAGGAGGCAACCCGGCCGGCTTCGCCCATCTGTTCCCATTCCAACGGAAGTGAAAATTCTTTGGGAGGAATAAACGATGCTTCCAGAACCCAATGGATAGACTTGAAACTTTCCGGCCATTTATCCGATGCAAATGAGTGATATTTTTTGAGGAACTCCCTGAAAAGCAATGGCTCTCTCTTTTCAGAATGCTCCCCATAATCGGTCGCGATGGCATTGGCAAAAAAACGCCGGTTTCGCCAAAAGATACGCATCAAGCGGGGGTTTGACACTTCTGATTCGAAACGTTGAATTCCCTGGCGTATCGCGTGACGGAACAGAGCTTCCACAACCGTGCTGCCGATGCCAATACCCTTTTTGGCGGCATGGACCTCAATATGATCCAGTTTCAGTAAGTCGCCGGAACGCTCCAGGCGGAAATCTCCAATCTTCGTTTTCCCAAGGAGAATATCTCCCTCCCATTTCCAGTCGGTTCCATCCGGAGGCTCGGGAGTCAGGATGATCGGATGTTCTTCGTCCAGATTCCCGGCAATAAACTCCACCGGCTGTTCCTCTTGGCCGGCGGGGGTCCAGGTATATTCGACCGCGTCATCTCCGGGCCGGACCGGCACTGAAAGCCAGGAACCGGCATGAGCCGGTTTTTCAGACAAGCGGCCTTCGAAAAATTCTTCTAATAAACGATCCATTTCGGCTTGTAAAACATGCCCATCGGGGCTTTCCCAGGTAACACGCTGCCGATTGGGAATTACCGGGATCAACCGCATTCGAAGCGTATCATGGTCTATTCCGATACGAACCTCCAAATAATTTTCGGAAGCGCCTACTTTAATTTTTCTCAGGGATTTCCAATTGTCCGATTCATCCGGCACCCACCGGCCAGGGCCGAAAACAAGCTGCTCTTCGTATTGAGTCCCCAAAAAATCAAGCAGCTGTTCTTGAACCGCGCGCAATTCTTCCGCCACCTGTTCCTCCGCACCCGCTGAAGGTTTTTTCAGTTGGCGGGCCAGCCAGTTCTCCATCGCAGCCAGTTTGTAAACAACGACTCTGGATCCTCCGCCACTTATCCGGTTAGAGGTACCGTCCAGCCCAGGGACTAAAAGCTTTGTGTTCTCATAAGCCGTATTCACACCCACATACTCTTGCCCTCTGGAATGCAGGACGTCTAGAACAGCCAACAGAAGAGAGTACTGGATGGTATCCGGCAAAAGATTGTATTCCCAGAGAGCTGGATTTAGGTAAAGAGCATTTTTGTTGTTTGGATGGCTTCGAAATGCTTCAAACGGTCCAGGCTGATCCTGAGTGATTTTTGGATGGGCTTTCAAATAATCGACCGCCCGATCGCTGAAAGGCAGCCGAGAGACGGGCCCTTTTAAAACATAAAGTTTCATATCCGGATCGTAAACCAGATCGGCCCCCGCCAAATGCAAATGCTCCCCTCCGTAATTCATTCTCAACATCATGTCGAATGAAAAGAAATGACGCTGCGGCTCTTCCTGTCGAAAAAAGAGCAGTACCTCCCCTCCTTGAACCGGAATGTCCAGAAAACCATCCTGCGGCAAGATCCAGCCGTGTTGGAGTAATTGATCGCTGAATTCCGCTGGATTTACCCTCAGGGAAGGCCGAATCAGCGCTTTTCGAAGGGTACCGAGTGTTCCTTCAACGTCAAATTTCAGAACATTGTCGTCCCCTCTCTGATCTTGCGCATTAAATCGTCCGTAAACCAAATTCTCATTGGCACGATTGGGAACAACAGCCCATTGGGCAACACCGGCACGACGAAACATCTCTATAACCGAAAAGATCAGCATATCCCTGACAAAGCCTTTCTCCAGACGGAATTCCTTCAACAAGTTTTCATCCAACCACAGCGCTGAAGCAGCAGTTGTTCTGGATTGAACCAAGGGGCTGGCCGGCCCCGTCTCAACTCCCATTTCTGCGAGATATTGAGCAATGGCTCTTGAAAAAGGCTCGTTGGCCGGGGCGCTGACACCGGCGGTGTAAAGCAACGACTCACTTTCCAAATCCATTCTGCCCGCAAAACGGGGAGTCTCCTGCCCACGGGCAAACAACAGATCCACCGCGATATGTCCGGCCCACACCCTCATCAGAAGAATCGCTTTACCCCCCTCCACCGAAATCTCAGCTTTGCGACCGTTAAGTAAATTCTTTGCCTCTTTTTCCACACGCGTCATCCAATCCTGGCCGTCAACCCGGAATTTCCGTTCCAACAGACGATCCAGGAGGACCCAGCGCAACTGCTCGAGTGGATACCAATCCACCTCTTTCTGAAAATCGGTTTGTACCGGTTTTACGCCAAGCGCCGCAAAATAGCTGTTTTCAACGAACCGCAAATCAGCGCCAAAAACCTTACGGGAGTGATCACGATAAATAGCTGCCTCGACGGCAGCCAGAGCCAAAGCGTCCTGAGCATCTTCTGCCTTGATCCCCAAATTCCATGCAGCGTCGTGATCCACATACAGCGCCTTAAAACCCTTATTAGGTTCTTGAGAATCCGCTCTGGAAAGTTCAAAAAAACTGAGCCGGCCGGATGGCTCAATACCGTTGGCGGATAAATAACCGGCAGCCTGAGAAAGAAATGCTGTATTGCCGGATAGATTGGCAGCGGTAGCCGCCCAATAACCATAAAGACTAAACTGAAGATCAATCCGCCCCAAATAAACGTGACGGGGCTGAGTGGAATCGGGACGAACGAGCAGATCGATCATCATGTTAAAAGGAGGGTTCACGCCCGCGCGGCCTCCGCGTAACAGAAGAATCATCTCCCCCTTTCCCATCGGAATCTGGAGAATTCCTCTCTCAAAAAGGGTACCGGCGTTATCTCCCACCACTTGAACCCATTGTTTTTTATTAAATACAAAATCCGGAAATAACCGAGCAGGAGAAGGCGGTGGTGGTTTTGGTTTTTCGGCCGCTTCTTTTTCTTGCTTCTCTATACGAGAAAGAACTTGTTCGGTTCCGATACGAGCGCTGTTGCTTTCCCTGCTTCTTCGCTTTCTTTCCACAACGGAGTCCGTGGTCTGCCGACGCAATTGTTCTTCAGTAGATCGATCGGGCGGATTCTCTTCCTGGCCGGAGAGGGCTGGGGTAAGTTCCAATGCGGCCGCTTGAAAAGCAACACGGCCATCCGGATGTCGCGTGATCGGAACACCATGAGCTTGTTGCAGATAATCCGGAAAACTAACCAGCCAATTGCTCCGGCCCTGGAAACGGCGATGCGCCACCTCTGCTTGTCTTAGAACTTTCACCTCGAAGCCGGCCTCTCGTCCTTTTTCCTCGGTTCTCTGAAGACCCGTAAAATCCGGTTGAAAAAGCAGCATCTTTCCGTTCGGCTTGAGCAGGGTTGGCGCCAATTTGATCAGCGGATCCAAATATTTCCGGCCATCCGGACCTCCATCACTTGACCTTAAAACTATTTTGGCAAGATCTGCGCCCAAGCTTTCTCTAAAAAAACTCCTCATAGGATCCGAAACAGGGATCGCGGGCGGCAAGACGACCACCCAGTCAAAACGCCGTCCGGCAACAACACTCATGTCCAGATAATCAGCAGGAATAATCCGAACATTGGAAAAACCATTGCGCTGCGCGTTCTCGCGCGCAAGCTGGGTTAATTTCGGGCCGGGATCTATCCCAACCAGTTCTTTCACGCGGCCGGCGATGGCAAGGGGAACGGACCACATCGTCAATCCAATGACGAGAACTTCGGCACTCGGATCGGAGGAGGGAGGAATTTTCTGCCGTAAAGTTTCCAACATCAACCGGACGGAATCATCCGGCTTGGCCAACTGAATGGAGTTGAACCAATGCCCGTCTCCCGCATAGAGAAAACCGGTACCTTCTTGAGGTGAAAGCAACTCGGGCTCCGGCAGTTTTTCTTCTAGACCGGAACGGAACACCTTGTAAGTAATTTCGCCGGTCTCAGCATTGAGCCAGAATCGGGTAAAGATGGACGGATCTGCTCGATGAAGACGGCCCGTCAATACAAAAGCATTGCCATCCGCGGGACGCCGGCCAAATTTTAATCTGGAAACGGCGCGATGGTACAGCACGCTGCCAGTATTTTTAACCGTTACCGAGATCGGCTGCGGTTGACTATTGTCCCTCGTTATAGAGGCATAGAACCTGAGCAATGGCACCGCGGTTTCACCAGCGCCCGGGAAACCCCATTGCTCTACCGGAAGTTCCTGCAGTTCATGGGAAACTCGTTTCACGGCAACATTTTCCGGATCATCCTCAAACTTCTCCTCCTGGCCAGAAAGAGATAAAAGGCGGTCCATATCCAAAGGATCGATATGTACTAAATGAAGATGCGCAAGCTCTCCCTCTCGAAAATGCACCGAGGTCCCGCCCAAGAAAGTTTGATTTGCCTGAATAAACTGTTCCGGAAGGACAAAGTTGTCTAATGTAGAATCAAAAACCGTATGCAGGTCTGCGAGTCCATTTGTTTTCAAATCGACCCATTCCAGGTGTTTTGCAGCAACCCTTTTTAATTCATTTAAGATAAGTCTCTGGGGATTTTGCGTTCCAATCCATCCGGACCACCAATGCTCACCCGGGCCGAGAAAACTGCTTCCAAAATTCCCGAACGTCATTCCCTCTATCCAGGGGGTCCGAAGCGCGAATGATTGATCTGCGGGATAACCTTGAATACGGACCAGTTCCATTTGGGGAATCTGTATTTCGAAAGGTTCTTCGACTCTAATACTCGAAGAAAGTTCCCTTAATATCCTCAGATATTCCAGAACATCGGAATTATGCACTCGTTCATCCCGAAATACTCTAATAACCAAAGGATCATCAGGTTTGTAATAAATAACATTTTGGGTTCCATACACCCCGATTTCGTAATCCCGCAAATCAATTGTCTCTATGACCGGCTCTTCCTGGCCTGCAGGAGAAAGTTTCTCTTCAAGGCCGGAGCGATCGGTTTCGGGACGAAGTGCATAGGCAGGAATAGTTCCTGCACTGATCGAAAAGATCAGCAAAGAGGAAAAGATGCGGGCAAAAAATGATTTTTGTTTCAACATGGGATATAAAGGAAGTCTACCCGATACCGATAGTAAAATACAAGGAGATAAATCTGGGATTTATTGCGACTTACTAAAGAATCAGCTTGGCGAAGCGGCGCTTGCCAGCCTTGAGAACGGCACCGGATTTGACCGTAACGACTGCTTGGGGATCGGTAATCCGCTGGCCGTCAAGATCAACGCCGCCCTGTTCAATTAGGCGGCGTGCTTCGGCCTTCGAAGAAACCATTTTTGACTCAGCCAACAGCGTAGCCAGTGAAATTTTCCCGTCCTGAAGAAGCGCCGACGGAATTTTAAATTCCTCAATTTCATCCGGCGTTTCACGTTTCTGGAATACTTTCACGAAATGGTCCTGCGCGGCTTGCGCCGCTTTTTCATCGTGGAACTGCGCGATCAATAAACGGGCCAATTTTTGCTTGGCCTCCATTGGGTGCATCGCCTTAACCGGAGCAAGATCCTGATCGGTCAGCAGTTCGTAATAGCGCAGCATCAGCGCGTCGGGGATCGACATTACTTTGCCGTACATCTGCTCCGGTGCTTCAGTGACGCCGATCGAGTTGCCGTACGATTTGGACATTTTGTGAACGCCGTCGGTCCCTTCCAGCAGCGGCAGCGTTAAAACGACCTGCGGTTCCTGGCCATATTTTTCCTGCAGCGCGCGGCCGAGCAGCAGGTTGAATTTCTGGTCACTGCCGCCCAACTCGACATCGGCCTTGAGCGCGACAGAGTCGTACGCCTGCAACAGAGGGTACAGTGATTCGGTTACGGTCAATGAAGCACCCGACTTGATCCGCTCGGTAAAATCATCGCGCTCGAGCAGACGCGGCACCGTCATGCGCGACGCAACCGGCAGAAAATCGGCCAGACGCATCGGGCCGAGCCATTCGCTGTTGAACCGCGTCTCGATTTTCTGAACATCGAGAATTTTGCCGATCTGATCTTTGTAGGTAGTCGCGTTGTCCAGCACCTGCTGAGGCGTAAGCACGGGGCGCAGTTCGGTACGGCCGGTCGGATCGCCGATCATCGCAGTATAATCACCGATTAGAAAAACAACTTTGTGGCCGAGCCGCTGGAAATGGGCCAGTTTGCGGAATAAAACGGTATGACCAAAATGGAGATCGGGAGCGGTGGGATCGAATCCGGCTTTGATCAGCAGCGGTTTTCCGCGCGCCAGTTTTTTGCGCAGTTCCTCTTCGGAAAATAATTCCGAAGCGCCGCGCTTGATCAGCGCGATCTGTTCATCCACCGGTAAAAAAGCCACTCACTCCCCTTTCTGTATAAAAAAACGGCCGTTCCCCAGCGACGGAGAACGGCCGTTGAACAACGCTTTCGTGGGCTTAGACCCGCTTCAGGCTCAACGCAATCCGCCGCTGTTCCTCATCCACGCGAATTACGCGGGCTTGCAGAGGATCACCGACTTTGTACTGCGTTTCAAGGAACTTGACCACTTCCTCGGGCTGAACATCACCAACGGCACCCTCTTCCGGGGAACCGGCGGCTTTTTCAGCGCCCTTGGCCGGAGCTTTGGCAGCCGGCGCAGGCGGACCTGACCGCTTCAGATGCGCGGGCAAGCGAACCGGCAGTTCGGACAAATGCACTAATCCGTCGAGATCTTTTTCAATCTCAACGAAGATGCCGAACGGCGCGATCTTGGAAACTTTTCCATCGACCAGCGTACCGGACGGAAATTTCTCAGCGATGGACGACCACGGATCAGGCTGAAGCGCTTTTAAGCTCAGCGCGATCTTGCGTCCGTCGACATCGGCCGAAGAAATCATCACTTCGATCTCCTGCCCTTTCTTGAGGCATTCGAACGGATGATTGTAGCGGCGGGTCCACGACAGATCCTGCACATGCAGAAGGCCTTCAATGCCGTTTTCCAGCTCGACAAACGCGCCGTACTCGGTCATATGCTGAACTTTGCCGTTAATGCGGCTTCCGACCGGATGGGCTTTCACAAACCCTTCCCACGGATTCTGGGCGGTCTGCTTGAAACCCAACGCGATCTTCTGATTTTCCTTATCCATGCTCAAGATCACGCAATCGACTTCGTCGCCAACCTTGACAACCTCGTTCGGGTGGGTCGGCCGCTTGGTCCACGAAAATTCGGAAACATGGACCAGACCTTCCAGACCTTTTTCGAGTTCGACGAACGCGCCGTACGGCATGACCGAAACAACGCGGCCCTTGACGCGGTTGCCGACCGAATAGCGGGACTGAACGCCTTCCCAGGGATTGGCCGACAATTGCTTGAGACCCAGCGAAATCTTCATCGTTTCACGGTCGAACCCAAGGATTTT
>JAHFFE010000017.1:13341-16115 GCA_023248155.1 Candidatus Omnitrophota bacterium
ACATCGAGCTTCTGCCCGACGGAAACGACTTCGCTCGGATGCCCGACGCGGCCCCAGCTCATATCGGTGATATGCAGCAAGCCGTCAACGCCACCCAAATTAATGAACGCGCCGAAGTCGGTGATGTTTTTAACCGTACCCTGGCGGATCTGGCCGATTTCGAGCTCTTCCAGCATTTTCTGCCGGACGGTATCGCGCTCCTTGGCCAGCGCCTCTTTGCGGGAAACAACAATATTCTTGCGCGCCTTGTGGACTTTGATAATGACCACCGGCAGCGTTTGCCCCACCAGCGAATCCAAGTTGCCGAATCCGCGCAGGAAAACCTGCGACGCCGGCAAGAAGGCTTCGACCCCATTCACATCGACCATCAAACCGCCCTTGACCTTGCGGTTGATGCGTCCGTTGACGAGATCGCCTTCCTTGGTTTCGGTGAGAAGCTTTTCCCAGCCCTTGACGCGTTCGGCCTTGCGCTTGGAGAGGACTACAAGACCGTCGTCATTCTCGGTCGATTCAAGGAGAACCTCTACCTCCTTCCCGACCTGCAGATCGGCGGGATTATCAAACTCATCTTTCGAGATGATCCCTTCCGACTTGTAGCCGACATCGATCATGACCTCATTTGCCATAACGGCGATAATGCGGCCCTTCACGATTTGGCCCTCGTTGAGCTGTTTTAAGCTTTCATCGTATAG
This sequence comes from Candidatus Omnitrophota bacterium, assembly GCA_023248155.1. Classification (GTDB taxonomy): domain Bacteria; phylum Omnitrophota; class Gorgyraeia; order 1-14-0-20-64-10; family 1-14-0-20-64-10; genus JAHFFE01. Next base: position 14,034 of record JAHFFE010000017.1, read on the forward strand.
TTTTACTAGTTCTTCAATCATTCCCTGGTGTGGTTACTCCCTTTCTGACATCTATATTAGATGTAACTTTCTATTGTATCAAAGACCTCGGAGAGGCGCAATCGGGAATTGTCGATTCGGACGGCGTCTTTGGCCGGTTTCAGAGGCGAAACCGCCCTGCGGCTGTCGCGCCGGTCACGCAAGCGGGTCTGATGAAGCACTTCCTTGTAGGAAAGCGGATGCCCGGCCTTTTTCAGCTCTTCATAGCGCCGCCGCGCCCGTTCGGCCGCCGAAGCGGTCAGATAAATCTTCAGAGGGGCTTTTGGGAAAACAACGGTGCCGATATCACGGCCTTCGGCGACCAACCGGCCCTGCCGGCCTATCGCCCGCTGACGGGAAACCATCACTGTGCGTACCTCCGGAATAACCGCTACGCGTGAAGCCGCTTCGGAAATCTCGGGGCGGCGCAGAGCGCGGGTGACATCTTTGCCGTCTAAAAATATTTTTTGGATTCCGGCCCGGCTGAAACGGAATACGATCTTCGCCTGGCGGGCGGTTTTAATGATGGCGGAATGATCTTCCCAAGGAATTTTATTTCGGACGACCTTTAAGCCGACAGAGCGGTACATCGCGCCGGTATCGAGGTAAAAATAGCCGAGCCGCTTGGCCAAGAGACGGGCGACCGTTGATTTTCCGGTGCCGGACGGCCCGTCGATGGTAATGATGGAGGGCGGCCGGACGTGATGCATTTCGCCTACCGGTACAGTTTCAGGCAGCGCTGCCGGGCCGATTTTAATAAACGGAGCAGCCCTGCCCGATCGTTGCGGGCGACAGCCTTCTCAATTTTTTGAAGCTGCTCGCGATAGCGGCGCAACGCGCAGACAATTTCCGGTCGGTTGGTAGCACAAATTCCGGCCCAGAGTTCCGGGTCCCCGGCAGCGATTCGCGTCGTATCGGCAAAACCGCAGGCAGCTAAGGCCAGCGCGGCGGAATCAGGCGTCAACGCAAGCGCGGAGGCCGCCAGATGCGGCAAATGACTGATCTGCGCGACGCGCGCATCATGCTGATCCGGAGAAAGCAAAACGACGCGGCTGCCCAGACGGGTCCAGAGTGTTTGAACTGTTTTAAGCGCGCGTCGCGAAGTTTGGCGGGTTGGCGTCAGAACACAAAGAGCGCCTTCGTAGAGATCGACGCGGGCCGCATCAATGCCGGACCGCTCGGAACCGGCCATCGGATGCGCGCCGACAAATGAAACATGCTTAGGCAGTTTTTTATCCAGTTTCGAGACAATCGCCTGTTTGGTGCTGGCGACATCAATAAAAATAACCGGATGCCGAAACCGGCCGGCCAATTTCAGCGCAACCTCAGCCACTTTTTCGGGTGGAACCGCCAGAATAACCAAATCGGCCGTTAACAATTCCGGATTGGACAGCGAAACGGTTCCGGAATCAATCGCACCGATTTTTTTGGCGGTTTTGAGCGTCGCAGAATGACGGGCCACACCGATCACACGGCGCGCCAGTTTTTTGCGCCGGATCGTCAGCCCTAATGAACCGCCGATCAGGCCAACTCCGACAATCGCAACTTTATTAAACATCATTACAGACTGCGGCCCAATGCTTTGGCCAGTTTCTTTAACTCAACCATCAGTTTATCGAATTTCTCCGGCAGCAGCGCCTGAGGCCCGTCGCAAAGCGCTTCTTCCGGCTTGGCATGCACCTCGATGATCAAACCATCGGCTCCGGCCGCGAGTCCGGCCTTGGCCAGCGGGGCAACCAGCTTCCATTTACCGGCCGGATGGCTCGGATCGATCACGATCGGCAAATGCGACAGCGCCTTGATGATCGGAACCGCGCTGATGTCGAGCGTGAACCGCGTTTCCGGCTCAAACGTGCGGATGCCGCGCTCGCACAGAATCACATTGAAGTTGCCGTTCTGCAAAATGTACTCGGCCGACTGCAGCAGCTCTTTGATGGTGCTGGCCATGCCGCGCTTGAGCAGCACCGGCTTCTTGGAGCGGCCGACTTCCTTCAGCAGGTCGAAGTTCTGCATGTTCCGGGCGCCGATCTGGATGAGGTCGGCGTGGCGCTCCACCATGTCCAG
>JAHFFE010000018.1 GCA_023248155.1 Candidatus Omnitrophota bacterium
ACCGGGGACCGCCACCAAGGGGGCGGTCCACACTAAAAAACTACGGAGGATGCTATGAGAAGGCCACCTAAACCTAAACCTAAAATCGAGGGGACGTCCCGGACTTTATACGTCGTGGAGACCGAGAGTAAACGGCTGGAATATTGCGGCCCTTCCCCGGAGTGGGATGAGGATTTTACGCGCTACACCGTTACCCGACGTGGAAGCGGAAGCGGAAGCGGAAGCGGAAGCGGAAGCGGAAGCGGAAGCGGCGCATTTACCATCATGCCGAAATGCGGCGTGCGGCTGCAAAGCGCCCTGGAAGCCGCGTTCGATTTCCTGGAGTATGAGGAATCCATACAATGAAAATTCTTATTGCGTGCGAATTTTCCGGCATCGTGCGCGACGCCTTTATCCGGCGAGGGCACGATGCCTGGAGCTGTGATTTGCTGCCGTCCGAAAGGCCTGGGCCACACATCCAGCAAGAGGTTGGTTCGATTTTGCAGGGAAATGGCTGGGACCTTCTGATCGCATTTCCTCCCTGCACGGATTTGGCGGCTTCCGGGGCGCGGCATTTTCCCGCGAAAATCGCGGATGGCAGGCAGGGGCGCGCGATTGATTTTGTGCGCGCGCTGCTAGCCGCCCCGGTAGCCCGAATTTCCGTGGAAAATCCTGTTGGCATCCTATCATCCCGAATTCGCCCGCCGGATCAGATTATTCATCCATGGCAGTTTGGGCATGAAGAAAGTAAGAAAACCTGCCTGTGGCTACGGAATTTACCCCTGCTGATTCCGACGGATATTCGGGAGATTCGCAACCGAAATCTGACGCCGTCCGGGCAAAATCGAATTCCCCCAGGCCCGGAGCGATGGAAAATTCGAAGCCGAACCTACGAAGGCATCGCGAACGCAATGGCGGAGCAGTGGGGGGTGGACACAATCTAAAAAAGGGGGAAGGATTGCCAAATACGAGCAATCCTTCCCTAATCCAGGCCGAGGCCGCCGCTCGCGCGGCGACTCGCGATAAATTCATTGCCGACACGGCAGCGGAAGAGCGCCCCTCTCCCTCGACGAAAAGAGCGGCCCGGAAGGCCCTGAAAGCCCTACACGGCGCGGAAGCGGAACTGGAGAGAATCCGTGCGCTTCCGCCTACCCCCGCCGATTGCGCGCACTACGTCGCGCGGGGCATGCTGCATGCCGCAAAATCATTTGCGCTAATATCCCGTCAGGCGCATGAAATTTCCGAAAAAATCGCGGAGGACCCGGATAAGGAATTTCTTGCCTACGGTGCGGCGCTTGCCCGCGTGGCAAAAATCCACCTTGAAAATTTTGCACTTTCTTTTTATCGAAATGAAACGGACAAAGGGAGGGACTGTTCACGAGATCGAACGACCGCAAGCCGGGATATGATTAAAATGTTGATTTTTCTAATGAAATTGATTTATGCGTGGGCGTTCACGCTAGCCGCTATGATCTATCTAATCCGCGACTTTATTCCGGTAAAATTTTGCGGGAGGCCACCTGTCGGTGATGATGAAATCACATGCCGCCCGGCCCGAACCGCTGGAAAGACAGGAGCCGAACCTACGAAGGAATCGCTCAGGCAATGGCAGATCAGTGGGGAAGGTAAAAAGATGGCATACAACGTGGGAGCTAAGTTGCCCCACGCCGAACAACCTGCCCCGGAGCGTGCTGAAGCCAGCCGCGCGGGGTCAACTTGAGCAGCGGGTTAGGCCCGCTGCTCGCAACCGAGGAAGTGTATGAAGACCACGATTTTGATTTTGCTGACCGCCGCAATGCTGACCGGGTGCGGCTGGTTTGACCGAAAGCTGGCAGCAGTCACTGGCGGGGCCACAAAAACATGCGTTGACGGCGTGCTGTACCTTCAATTCACCAGCGGCGCGACGGTGGCCTACACGCCTGACAGCAAGGTGAAGACGTGCATCATGTGAATTGCGGGCATAACGCAGAGCTAACCGGCTGGCGGCATTATCGCCAGTCCGGTTGAGCGACGTGTTATGCCGCCAGAACCGACTTTTAACCAAAGAGAACAAAATGAACATGAAATTCCGCAAGAAGCCCGTAGTAATCGAAGCTTTCCAGATGACCGAAGAACGACGCGCAAGCAACGCCGACTGCCCTAAATGTAGGCAATTATGTAATATGTGATATTATGTTCGATATACCAGCAGCGATTTCGTCGGTGTTCGGATTCGGAAAAACTGCCATAGACAAAATATGGCCTGACGCGAACGCGATTGAAAAAGCCAAGGCCGAGAGGTTCCTCGCCGAGCTAAACGCGGAATATTCTGCGCAACTCGCGCAAATTCAAGTGAATGCGAAGGAGGCCGAGCATCCATCGCTGTTCGTCGCGGGCGCTCGCCCGGCTATCGTGTGGGCATCTGGATTCGTTGTAATTCTGGACTCTCTCCACTGGCTGGTATCCTATTGGTTTCCCGGAATTCCGGAGCCGAACCCGGAGTTCGCCATGTTTCTCCTGACGGGAATTCTCGGCCTGGGCGGGATGCGAAGTTTTGAAAAATCAACAGGCGTGGCAACAAAGAGGATTAAATGATGGATAAATCGAAATTTTTCGACCACTTCCGCAGGACACTTGCCGCGCCAACACTGGAGCAAGGCGAGGTGGACGGCGCTAATGCAATCCTCGATTGCATGTGGGGATTGCCAAATTCGTGGATTTCGTACGGCTTGGCGACGGCGTGGCATGAAACCGCGCATACTCTGCAGCCGATTAAGGAAAGTGGCGGCGACGCGTACTTTTTCCGCCGCTACGATAGGGATGGGCAGCATCCGGCAATCGCAAAGCAGCTGGGCAATACTCAAAAGGGCGACGGCGTAAAATTCTGCGGTCGTGGTTTTGTCCAGCTTTCGGGCCGCGCGAATTATTTGCGCGCCGGAACGGCATTGAAAATCGACCTCATATCCAATCCTGAATTGGCGCTAGATCCAGCGATTGCAGCAAAAATCATGAGGGATGGGATGGTCGAAGGGTGGTTCACTGGGCGAAAGCTTGCGCATATATTGCCCGTATCGAGCCCTGCTACCCGCAATGAATTTTTTTCGGCGCGGAGAATAATCAATGGATCCGATCGGGCCGACCTGATTGCGGGCTATGCGATGGAGTTCCAGCATGCCCTATGTGCGACAGAAAAATGACTGATGATTTAACTCTCGGAGAAAAAATCGGACGGATATTGGAGTCTGTCGAAAAAATGGAGGTTGAGGTGTCTTCACTTCAGGAAAAAGTAGCACATCTACAGGAGGACATGGATAGCATCGCCCGAGCTCGATCCACCGCCAGGTGGTTCGTGAGACTTTTTGCCAAAGCCGCCGGGTTCGTAGGATTGGGCGGATGGATGCAGCACAAATTTCAGTGGCTTGGCTGACGTGATTTCAAGGTACGATCAGTTCGATTTATTCGATGAGCAGCTGATTAAATCGCGTGAGTTCGCCAACGGAGTCGTCGAGAGGCTCGGCAATGCAAACAAGGGGTCTGTGGCGAAGCTGCTCGTCGAGATCGTGCGCGATATTGCGATGAATACGGCGATGCAGATGCGCGCGGACGAGTACCCGGTGTCACCGAAGGACCTGCGAGAGCTGACGCAAGCGCTCTCGAATATTGAAAAAGTTTCGCGCGAAAACGAAATGCACGAGCTGCGCATGGAGCTGCGGTTGAAGGATAAAGAAAATCCCGATGACGGACTGCTAGAAAATCGCCGTGGGATTTCCCCCGAGGGAATCGAGGCACTTCGGTCGGCGATCATGGATGAATTTGTGAATGGGTGATGGATGGCCCAATACTGCTGAAATATCAGTCTGATGCCCTGGCGGATCGTTCCCCTGTCGTCGTCATCGAAAAAAGCCGCCGAATCGGCGCGAGCTATGCTGAAGCTGCGGGCGCCGTGCTGAATTCGTCGGTACGGGGTGGCGCGAACACGTACTATATCTCATTCTCTCGCGAAATGACCGCCGGATTCATCGGCGATTGCGCACAATGGGCCAAAATTTTTGGCGCTGGAGCGTCTAAAATCAGAGAGTCGATTTTTACCGATCCGGTAAACCCTGAAAAATCGATCATCAAATATTCGATAAAATTCAATAGCGGGCGGGAGATACAAGCGCTTTCCAGCGCTCCAAGGTCACTTCGCTCCAAGGGGAGGCCGGGAGAGATGCTGATCATCGACGAGGCCGCATTCGTCGATGATTTCGACGAGCTGCTCAAAGCGGCGCTTGCCATGACGATGTGGGGCGGGCGAGTACGGATTCTATCCACGCACAACGGAGAGGAAAATCCATTCAATGCCCTGATCAATGATATTCGTGCCGGGCGGAGAGACTACAGCCTGCGCAGAATCTCCCTCGACGACGCCCTGGCGGATGGACTATTCAAGCGGATTTGCGCAATCGGAAAGCGGGAATGGACTCCGGATGAAGAGAACGCCTGGCGTTCGAGCCTGGTTGCCAGGTATCGTCCAAATTCTGACGAGGAGCTATTTTGCATCCCCACATTTGGCGGTGGCGCTTACCTGCCGCGCGCATTGATCGAGTCGTGCATGGTCCCAGCACCGCTGATCCGATTTTCTGGGTCCAGGGCATTCAATGAATCCTCTGAGCCGTCGCGCCGGGCGGAAATGCAGGATTGGATTGAAGAGCAGGTTAAGCCTTTGCTTAAAAATCTCGATGTGGAAAGGCGCCACGCGCTGGGTATGGACTTCGCACGGTCTGGCGATATGAGCAATATAGCCCCGATTGAGGTCGGGGAAACGCTTCACCGGAGAGTTCCATTTTTGATCGAAATGCACAACGTCCCGCACAAGCAGCAGGAGCAAGTCCTTTTTTCGGTATGCGACGGGCTTCCCCGTTTTTTCGCGGCGAGCATCGACGCAGGCGGGAACGGTAGCTACATCGCCGAGGCGGCCAGGGACCGGTACGGATCGATCATTGAGGAGCTAAAATTTACCGAGGGATGGTATCGGGATAATATGCCAAAATATAAAGCCTCTTTCGAGGATCGGCTGATTTCGATCCCGATGCATGATGATGTGCTGGAGGATCATCGCGCGATAAAAATTGTGAGGGGAATCCCCAGGATTCCGCCGGGCAATACGGACAAAAAAGGGGAGCGCCACGGGGATAGCGCCATCGGCATCACCATGGCCTACACGGCATCTTTTCGCGACGGGGGGCCGGTCCGCGTCGGCGTCGGACGATCCAGGGCGGCCAGCAGCTGGATGGCCGGGTATGCATAGTCCAAAAATCGATTAATTATAAGAGAAATCAAAATGGCAGGACCGATCTTCGAACATATCGCCACTCGGGGTCGTGTGCTCTACGGCGCTGGCCTGGTCGGCTGGCTGCCGAATCCAGACCCGATCCTACGAAAAACAGGCAGGCGAATCGACGTGTACCGGGACCTTCGGGCAGATGCGCATGTTTCCGGATGCATCAAGCGGCGCAAAGCGTCCGTAATCGCGATGGAGCGAGGACTTGATCGCGGCAACGCTTCGTCAGCGATTTACAAATCCGTATCCCGAATACTCGGTAGGCTCGGTCTGATTTCGGCAAATGCGGGGATTCGAAAAACAGCCGAATCTTCCCGTACAATTTCCGCCTATGGCGTCTCCATTCTGAGTGAGCTTCTGGATGGCGCGCTCTACGGCTATCAGCCTGCTGAAATCATGTGGGAAAAAATGGATGGGCAAATCGAGCCGTCTCAAGTTGTCGGAAAACCGCCGGAATGGTTCGTTTTCGATTACGAAAATATCCCGAAAATTACAACGATCAGAAATCAGCTCGGGGAGAATCTGCCGGACCGAAAATTCCTTTTCGCCAGGAATGAGCCTAGCTACGACAATCCCTACGGCATCGCGGAACTCGGGCCATGCTACTGGCCCACCACATTCAAGCGCGGCGTGCTGAAATTCTGGGTGGAATATTCGGAGAAATTCGGCTCGCCCTTCATGCTGGGAAAATTGCCAAGGAACGCCAGCGAACACGAGTACATCGACCTGGCGGATAAACTCGAATCCATGGTCCGCACGGCTGTAGCCACGATTCCTGATGATAGTTCCGTCGAAATGCTGTCGGCAAGCGGCGGAACCGGGGCGACGACGTTCGAGCAGCTGCTGATGTTCTGCCGTTCGGAAATTTCTATCGCACTGCTCGGGCAGAACCAGACGACGGAGGCCACCTCGAACCGAGCAAGCTCCGCATCGGGACTCGAAGTCGCGCGCGAAATCAGGGACGGCGACGCCCGGATGCTGGAGTCGGAGATCAACCGCCTCATCGGCTGGATCGTCGACATCAACTGGCCAGGCTCTGCCGCGCCGACCTGGTCCATGTGGGAGCAGGAGGAGGTCGACCTGGTCATCGCGGGCCGTGACGTGCAACTTACCAATGCCGGGGTACGATTTACCCGCGGATATTTTCAGCGGCAGTACGATTTGAGGCCGGACGATATCGAGGCCACTTCCTCGCCGCAACCGGCGGTTTCCGCTCCGGCCTCCGCACAATTCTCAGAATTCGATCCGTCGATTTTCCCGGACCAGGCGGCGCTTGATTCGGCCATCGGAAATCTGATCGATGACGGATCGCTCTCTGATCAGGCGAGGAAATTAATCGAGCCCGTGTTGAAGGCCATTTCCGGTGCAACCGATCCGGCAAAAATGCTGGGAGCCTTGGCGACGGCGTACCCGGACATGCAGCCTGGGGAGCTGGTCGATACCATTGAGCGCCTGCTATTCGCCGCCGATTTAATCGGTAGGATGAGCGCTAAGCAGGAGATGGAATAATCATGCCAAAGCTCGACGATGCCACGCTATCCGCAATTTTCGGATTGCCGCCCAAGGCTGCCATTGCCTACATGCAAAAAAAGGGATTCGCCATCACCTGGAATTGGCAGGAGATGATCGACGAGGCACACGCACGAGCCGCCACTGTCGCCAAGGTGATGCGGATGGATATTTTGCAGGATATTCGAGATGCATGGGAGAACGCCGCAATCGAAGGCACGACCTTCGAGGCTTTTAGGGATTCTCTTACTCCGATCTTGCAGGCAAAGGGGTGGTGGGGTAGGCCGCTCGTGAAAAATCCCGACGGAGTATCGGAGCCCGCCTTGCTCGGCAGTCCGCATCGGCTCGAAACGATATACCGTACCAATTTGCAATCCGCCTACATGGCGGGGCGGTATCATGCGATGAATGAGTCGACCGATACCCATCCATACTGGATGTATGTCGCCGTGATGGATAGCCGTACTCGGCCCGCTCATCGGGCGATGAACGGTAAGGTGTTTCGGGCGGATGATCCCATCTGGGATACGTTTTATCCGCCGAATGGATTTCAATGCCGGTGTCGGGTTCGTCCGATTTCAGAGTATCGGCTGAAAAAAAATGGTCTTACCGTCGCGTCTTCATCCGGGAATCTGGTCACTCGGCATGAGGCCATCGGGCAAAATTCCGGCAACCCCGTTGAAGCCAGGCGCACGGGCATGGTGGTGGATGGAATTTTTTGCGCTCCGGATGCGGGATTTAACTATAATCCCGGGAAGGACTGGTACACCCCGTTTAAGGAAAAATCCTAATGGCAGACATGATCCGAATCAGCAGCAACAGCGCTGAGATTCAAGGAAATCTGCAATCGATCAGAAATCAAGTTTCCGACCTATCCCCAGTCATGAAGGGAATTTCACTGATCCTGCTCGATGCGACTGAGCAGGCGTTTGCCTCGGAGGGGCCAGGATGGAGACCATTATCCGAGAGGACAAAGCGGGAGCGCGCCAAAAAGGGCAAGTGGCCGGGTAAAATTTTACAAGTGACCGGCCAGTTGGCGGCGTCCGTATCGACTGGAACGGGGCACGACGAGCTATCCGCATGGGTGGGGACCAACAAGGATTATGCGTACGACAATCAGTTCGGAGCGCCTGCCAGAAAAGGCCACGGAATAATCCCGGCACGGCCATTTCTGCCCATGGACGAACATGGAAATCTACGCACTGATACCGAGGAGGAGATAATGGATTTTTTGTCAAGACAATTGTCCAAAATAATTGGATAGATAGTTGAAATTTCCTTAATGTTGCGCAAAAATATGAAAATGAATATTGACAAACAGATTGAGATTTTCAGGGCCGGGCAGCATACGGATATGCATGGCCGAACAATTCAATTTACCGAAGCCGATTTATCGGCCTCAGCCTCCGCGTACGATCCGGCGAAGCACGAAGCGCCCATCGTCGTGGGCCACCCGACTACCGACGCTCCGGCCTATGGCTGGGTAAAGGCCCTGACCGCATCCGGTCCGTCGATGTCTGCCTCGCCGGACCAGGTTGATGCCGCGTTCGCCGAACTGGTGAATGCAGGCCGCTACAAAAAAGTCAGCGCATCATTTTTCCTGCCATCCTCAGCTTCAAATCCGGTGCCGGGCACATACTATCTCCGGCATGTCGGCTTCCTTGGCGCTCAGCCACCGGCTGTCAAGGGGTTGAAACAAGCGGAATTTTCAGATTCAGACGAGGGAATAGTGGAGTTCGGCGAGCTTGATGAAATGACCGTCGCATCGATTTTTCGCAGAATCCGCGAATGGCTGATCGGGGAAAAGGGCAAGGATGTGGCGGATCAGATCATCCCCGGGTATGAAGTGGATTTTTTACAGCAATCGGCAACTCGCGAGGATTGCGCGGATGAGTCCACATCCAGTGGCGATTTGCCGCCCGCTTTTTCAGAGGAAAACACAGTGACTGAAGACCAAGCCAAAAAATTGGAGATTGAAAATGCGGAACTCAAACGCCGCCTGCAAGAAGCCGAATCCGCCAAAGCCGCCGAGGCGGTAAAGTCACGGCACGAGGCGAATATCGCATTCTGCGAATCCCTGGCGGATCGATTGCCAGCAGTTCACCGCCCCGTGGCGGTGGCGATCCTGGATCACCTGCAATCCGGCGAGTCGATCTCATTCTCCGAGGGCGAATCCACCATGCCGCTCGATTCGGCATTCAAGGCGCTGCTCGGCCAATTGCCGCAATCCGTGATGTTCGGCGAGTTCGCGTCCAAGGACAGGGCCGGGACCGGCCCTGAATCGCGCGGAACATTTACTCCGCCAGCGGGGTACAGTGTCGATCCCGATCAATTGAGGATGGCCGAGAAGGCGATGGCATTCGCTGAAGAGAAGGGCGTCGATTTCGTCACGGCATTCAAAAAGGTCAGCTAATCTATAGGAAAATATCATGGCAAAACAAGGCATTCCAATCCTATCTTTGTCGGTCAGGGCCACTGGTGCGACAACCGCAAATCGATTTGTAACCGCCCTTGGCGTTCAAGCGCCCGCTGGCGGGAATGCGCTCGGAATCGGGCGGCAAACTGCGGTAATCGGCGACATGATTACCGTCGATGTAATGGGAACTCAGATGGCAGAGGCAGGTGCGGTAGTTTCGGCAGGTGCGACAATTGGCTCCGACGCATCTGGCCGGGCGATAACCTGGGCATCCGGTGCGAAAATCGGAGTCGCGCTTGAGTCGGCATCGGCCTCTGGGCAGCTATTCGAGATTTTGCTGATCCAAAACGCCGCGTAAAAAAATCCATTAGAGGTAAAAATGACTCAGCTATCCACAAGCAACGCCCGGCTCGTCGACCCGATCCTGACGACCGTCGCGCAGGGCTATAAAAATGCCGATTTTGTCGGCATTAGCCTATTCCCGCAGGTTGCCGTTCAGCAGCGCGGCGGCAAAATCCTCTCATTCTCGAAGGAGGATTTCGAGCTCTATACAACTCAGCGCGCGCCGGGTGGGGCAACAAAGCGTGTTCAATTCGGCTATTCCGGGCAAAATTTCGCTCTGCAAAGCCACTCGATGGAGGGTGTGGTTCCGTACGAGCTTCAGCAGGATGCCAGCGTGGTCCCAGGGATCGACCTTGGCTCCATGGCGGTGCGCCGCGTGCAAAATATTATTGGCTTGAGACTGGAATATGAGCAGGCCAATTTGGCGACGACTGCGGCCAATTATGGCGCGGCAAACAAACTAACCTCCCTGGTCGGGACCTCGCTATGGTCCGACCCCACCAGCTCCGACCCCATCGGCGCGGTTGAATCTGCGAAAGATGCCATCCGGCAGAGCACCGGGCGCTATCCAGATACCATGGTAATCGGCGCGCAAGTGATGAAAGCTCTGCGGCAGCATTCAAAAATTATCGACCGGATCAAATACACCGGGCGGGACATCCCCACAGCTGACTTGCTTGCGTCGCTATTCGGTGTCAGACAAGTTCTGGTTGGAAATCCTGTTTACACCGACCAGTCGGGGAACAGTGTCGACGTGTGGGGGAAAAATGCCGTGCTGGCGATTACGGACATCAGCGGCATCGCTGATATAGGCTCTCCGAGCTATGGGTATACCTACCGGCTCGGCGGATACCCAATCGTGGAGCAGCCATATCAAGAGCGGAATCAGAAAAGCTGGATTTACCCGATTACCGACGAGGTGGCCCCAGTAATGGCATCCAGCATTGCTGGCTACCTAATCTCCCCGGCAGTGGCGTAATCATGAGCCGATATATCGCGCGAAATCCTGTGGCGGTATCCGGAAGTGACTATCGCCCTGGGGATTCGTTTTCGGCAGACGATCACGAGATTCCTGACGGAGCGATTGAGTCCGGAGCGATTGAGCCATTGGCGGAGCGCGCTGCTTATAATGATATTCCGGCTCCGAAAGCTACGGATAAATCCAGGAAAAAATCGTGACCTTGTACGCCTCCATTGCCGATATGACCGACCGCTATCGGTTCGAGGAAATGGTTGAGCGGACAAATCTTGATTCCTCTTCAGCGACAGCGATTGATTCATCCGTATTGAATATCGCAATCACGGACGCATCCTCTGAGATGGATACTATTTTGCAGGGCCGGACGCCACCTACAAGCGCGGTATCGATGTGCTGCTCGATTGCCCGGTATCGGCTGTATTACGATAGCTCAAAGGGCGACGGGAGTGATCGCCCTCGGTGGGCGATTGATTATGATAATGCAATTTCGTCGCTGAAAATCTACGCGGAATCCGTTCCGAAGCCGCAATCGGGGAGCCTGCTTCCGGATCGCGTCTTCGCCGTACGAACGGCGACTCGTGAAATCGACGCGGGATTATACTGATGGCATGCGAGGATAACCTGCTAGCGTTCGGGGAGCTTCTCATCGACCGTTTGACTGAGATTATTCCCGATTGCATAACCGTTCCGGTTCTCGATCTGCCCGAAATGGACGAGATCGAGATCAGGTGCCCGACGATCCTAGTGATTTATTCGGGGATGAATATGCCGCAGGGCGGCGGGCAGGCGATTCGCGGTGCGCTGCAAAAAATCGAGCAGCGATGGTTAACCGTCGCTGCGGTTCCCTTGTCCGGGTTGAAAGGCTCTGGAAGCATCGCCAGAAAAAGAGCCGGTGATCTGATGGCAAAAATTGCGGACGCATTGCAGGGATATCGATTCGATGGGTATAGCCCGCTTGGGCAAATCACGCCTCCCGGTCCGAGATTTCTGGATAATCGGGCAATGTTCCCGCTTGCCTGGCAGGTTGAATTTAGTCGAAATGCAAAAAAGGTGCCTTGATGCCTATTAATGAGAAAAATGCGCAGACGGAGGATTTAATCCGCCTGCTTGCAACCGAGGAAATCGTGCTCGATTTCAAAAATATCGAATCCGGAGCGCACTTCAATGCGGAGCCGGAGGTGGCGGAACTTCTGATTTCGCGCGGTTCAGCAAAAATAACTGAGGAAAAATAATGGCAATTGCAACCTATGCGTGGTGGCCCTTCGGCGATGTGCAAATCGCGCGCTGGAATGCCGGGGTGTTGGGCGGTTTTTCGGATCCTGTCAACTGCAAAAATATCGACATCAAGCCCGCTTCTGACAAGAAGCAGCAAACATCGTACAAAAAAGCGACGATGGGATTTGCAATTCGCACCTCATTTCTGCCGAAGCCACCGGAATTTTCCGTGGAGTTCGACGAGGGGGACAGGGATTTGTTCGCCGCTGCATTGCTCGGGACCGCGTCAACCTTCGCGCAAATGAGCGCGACAGCACAGAGCGCAACGGTCGCCCTGGTCCTCGACAAATGGGTTCCGATCGTGAAGGGGATTTACAACATTTCCGCCGTATCGATCCCCTCGCTGGTGCTGGGAACCGACTTTGAATTCAAGGCAAATCTCGGCCTGATCAAGGCAAAAACCGCCGGTGCAGCCGGTTCGAAAACCGTGACGTACAGCAAAGGAGCCATCGCGGGCGACGTTATTGCGGGAGGTACCCTGCGATCCATCGATTTGAGCTTCTTGATGGACGTTACGAACAATTCTGACGGCCAGAACGGAATCCTCGTGATCCCGAAAGTCACGGTTTCGGCATCCGACGCCTTCAAATTTGTCTCCGGGGATTTTCAATCCTATAAATTTGCGGGAGATATTGTCGATGCGGGCACCGGGGAAAATCTGTATACCCTATATCCGGCTAATGCTTACTCGTAATCCATGTCCGCTGAGAATTACAGCATTAGTTTTATTCCTGGCGACACGAAGCCGATAAAGCTCACCCGGAAATCAAAAACCGGGGTTCCGGTGAATATGAACGGGTGGCCGATCCGCGTTGAGTTTTTCTCCTGCGCGGATCGGTCGAAGTGGATTGCCCCGATCCGGACGTGGGCCGAAGGAGCATGGCTGTCGAACGGCGGGGCGGATGGAGTGATTACGCTCCATCCGAATGCGAGCGAGCGCGCGGCAGTGACCGGGATGCATTACCGACTTGTCGTATCGGAGCCGGACGGAGACCGTGTTTTGCTGTCTGGCAGGATTTCTGAAAAATGAGTGAAATCGTCCAGGTAGATCGATACTCTGTTGAGGTCATCGAGGTTGCCGAGCAGGGCCCTCCAGGATCACTGCTCATGCCCGTCGAGGCCGCTCCTAACATTCCCAGCCTGCGCACGTTGGGCAGTGGGATGAATCAAGCGGCACCTGGGGATTCCGTTGCGGATCCCGGAGATTTAACTCTAATATTTGACAATGGGCTGATCTAAATGAGCACACTCGCACAGAGAGTCGTTGACTTGTCAACGCGCCTGGCAACGGAATGCAAATCGCATAAAATGCTTATAAACGGCAATGCAGCCGATCTATCGGCGCTGACTACGACGGCGAAAACCAATCTTGTCGCGGCATTGAATGAAGTCCGAACCGCCGCGCTCGCATCGGAAATACTGGACACGTCGACGACGACTGATACCGCGCACACATGGTCTGCAAACAAAATAAATAGCTCGATCAATTCTGCGATAAACGCAGTATTAAGCGGAGCACCAACGGCGCTGGATACGTTGAACGAGCTGGCGGCAGCGCTTGGGAATGATGCGAATTACGCGGCAACGACTACAGCCGCACTTGGCAACCGCGTGCGCTATGACGCTGTCCAGACGCTGACTACGGGGCAAGTCACGCAGGCGTGCGCAAATATCGGCGTTGGAGAGCCAAATACTGATTTCGTCTCGACATTTAACGCGGGGCTTATATGAGTTCGCTTGCTCAGCGGATTACGGATTTTGCGGTCGCGGTAGCTGCGCAAATCAAGTCGATAAAAAACGATTCCCGGCTATCAGATGCGCGAACGCCTACGGCGCACGCAGCCACCCATGCCGCCGGCGGATCGGACAGCTTGGGAGATGCGCTTGTATCCACTATTAACGGCGTAGCGGGCACGGTGCGTGTCGGTT
>JAHFFE010000029.1 GCA_023248155.1 Candidatus Omnitrophota bacterium
GAATGAAAATTTATTATCCCACCGACTCGGCAATCTGGATACCTGGATCGCCGAGCGACTGGCGGATCGAATCAGTAGTGGACTTTACTACATCCCCGGAGTAGATTCGAATCTAAGCGCCGCGAACCGTGCGGCGCTACCCACAGGCATAAGTGATGCCACCTTGCGCGCTTTTCGCAATTATTAGGCATCCCCGCAGCGGCTACAACCGGGCGGATTTTAGAGCGGCCTGGAATTCCATCGCGTAGCCTGCAATCAGGTCCGCGCGATCGGAGCCATTGATGATCGCGCGCGCCTCGCGGAATTCTTCCCGCGAGGCGCTTCGATTCGGTGGCAGGCATTGGGCCAGCCGCCTACCCGTGAACCATCCGGCCGACATCCCGCCACGCAAAATCCTTGCCGCGATGTCGGGCCGCATCGCCAAGTCTGGATTCCCCAATAAATCGGCACGGCATTCGAGCGATGCGCGGGCGTAGTTTTCGCGCCCGGTCAGCTGGACAAAGCCACGACCGCAGAATTTTACGCCGTCGCCCTTTTGAGTATTGCCCAATTGCCGCGCGATTGCCGGATGCTGCCCCTCCCTATCGTAGCGGCGGAAAAAGTACGCGTCGCCGCCCCTTTCCTTAATCGGTTGTAGAGTATGCGCGGTTTCATGCCATGCCGTCGCCAGGGCGTATGCGATGAATGGCTCCGGCAGCCCCCACATGCAATCGAGTATTGCGTTCGCGCCATCCACTTCCCCTTGCTCAAGGGTAGGCGCGGCGAGCGTCCGCCGGAGATGATCAAAAAAAGTGGCCTTATTCATTTTGCGCGCTCCCGGAGTATTACGGCGAGCACGGAAAAAGTGATGGTGGCGACGGCCCCCCACGGAGCCGGGATCATCGGCGCAATCGTGCGCACGGCATCAGCGGCGCTTCCGGCGGCATCCGCCATCCCCGGCTGCGACAGCATGGCGGAAATAATTCCGAGTCCGGCGTGCGTGCTGGGCTCCAGGATCATCGAATGCATTGCGGATTTTTCTTCCATCGGGGGCTCCGTGAGCTGTGGCGGGGGCTGTGGTTGGCGCCACGCGGATTGCGCTTCGAATTCAGCCGCCATTTTCTGCAAAATATAAGAGGCCTGTTCCTTCACAATAGAGGGCTTATCCGCGAAAAATTCATCTAAAAGCCGCTGCCCCGTGCGGGCGGCGCTTCCGGCATCGCTATACATGATTTTTTACTCCCCGGCGCATTGCCGGAATTTAGTTTCGTCGGAAAAAATTGGCCGGGGGCAACCCGGCGGGCTTCCTAATTAGAGTCATCTTTTGCCGATTGTACCGCGCCCCGGGCGGCTTTACGAATTAAGGGCTTGGATTTATCCAGGAATTTTTCAAGTTTCGACGCATCTTTTGGCGCAAGCGGGCCATAATCCGTCAACATTTTTTCGAGTTTGCTTGGGTCCAGCGCGGCTTTTGCAAGCGCTTGCTCTCCCAGGCGTGTGCCCGCCAAATTTTCCATCCAGTGCGCCACGAGCTGCCCCGCAGGGCCCTTCGGCAGGGGGATTTTCCGGAGTTGCTCAAGCAAGAGCGGCGCGGTTTGCGATCCGCCCAACGCCTGGCCGGGCGACATCGCACGCGCCTGATCTTCCGCCAGCCTCTCAAGATCATCCACCAGCCGCCTGTGATGCGGCTGCAAAATATCAATTCCTTTTTGCGAGCCTAAATCCGTGAAAGTTTCCGCATTCTTAAGCCCCCTAATCCCCGGCGCGGTAAACGAGCGCTCGCCGGTATCCGCCAGCGAATAGCCCTTTTTATCGATTCCCTCTATCATATCCCCAAGCGTTCCACGCGATTGAATCGGCGCGACGCCTTCCCGATAGGATTTTCGCCACTCGTCCCATTTCCCGCCGGAACTCGCATTCAAATCGGCGTCTAGCGCTTCCTTTGCTTTTTGGGCGTAGCGATATTCATTTTTTACCGCGTTGGCCTCAGAATCCGCCAGGGCCTTGCTGCCCAGCTTTTTGCCGATTTGATCTTGCGCCGCGCGCAAATCCTCCGGCGCAAGCGGCATTTCCTCGGTTGCGCGGTTGTGGCCCAAGATATTCCGCACAATTTGCACATCCGGATTGGAGCGGGTTTCCAGGGAATTTTCCAAATAGTCGGCAAGTTTTGCGGATTCGGCTGTGCTCAGATTTTTCCGCGCGGCATCGAAAGCCTCTTGCTGCAACGGATTCAGGCTTTCCCCCAACGCCCGCTTTTGCTCGATAAATTCCTGGGGCGTAATGGCTTCGCTTTTGAGCGCGCGGTACCCGGCAATCTGATTTTCCGTGCCTCGCGCGATGAAATCATCCTTAGCCTGAATCCGCCCCAGGCGCTCGATTTTCGAGGCCGCGACATTATTCGGCACGGCCATGCCGAGGGTGGGCTTGGCTTCGGGGATCCCCGCGTACCGGCCAGGCTTGCCCGGCCCAGCCAATTCTTCCCCCAGGGAGGATTTCGGCAGGGGGATTTGGCGCGCGGCGGCCAATTTAGCCTGCATGTCGCCCAGGTGCGCGGGATCGATTTCGCCCGCTTTCACCATCCGCCGCAAATAGTCCGCCCCGGCGGCACCTTCGCTGAATAAATCCCGAATAAATTTCCCGGTACCGCGCACGGCGCTGGTGGCGGCGGGAATCGCGCTAAAGGCCCCGGAAATGCCGGCTCCCAGCACCGCTTCGCCCGCGCGCTGCGCGCCAGAATCTTTCGGCACGAGCGCGCTGAATCCCGCCCCGGCGGCGGCATTTTGCGCGGCGGATTCCAGTATGCGTGCCGCAGGCCCTGCGGATTCCAAAAGTCTCCCGGCGGGGAGTGCCAAAAATTCCCCTGCCGAAATGGCCGCGTCGCCGATTTTCGCAGCCGCGCCTGCATTGCGCGCGCGCTCTTTCAGGCGCTCGCCCAGGGCATCGATGCGAGGATCGTGCTCGTTGCCAAAAAATTCTCTCCCCATTTGATGCGCGCCAACCACCTGCTGCCCAAGGCGGTTCAGCATCCCTCCCACGAAGGAGCCCCCCGCTTCCTTCGGCATGGGGACCCCGAAAGCGCCCTTGCCTTTATCGATCCAGCTTAGTGCTTCGTCGCGGGCCGCGTCGGACTCCGGATTGGTTCCGCGTGAAACCCCTGCCGAATTTGGCGCGCCGATTCCCGCCATGGCGTCCGCTTCGTTCCGCGCGATTTCGTTCCGCGCGGCTTCCGGCGCTTTCGTACCACGCGCTTTACGCACCTCGGCAATCAATGCATTTAAATCGGGTTCAACGGCGGCTTCCGCCGAGGGCGCTTTCGTACCACGCGCTTTACGCA
>JAHFFE010000030.1 GCA_023248155.1 Candidatus Omnitrophota bacterium
ACGGATGCCGGCGGCAACACGCAGACGATCCGGCTGGCTGTTTCCGGTGACACGGCTGTCGCGGCATTGAATATTCCGGCGCCGCTGGCGGTGCGGATGGCGGTGCGCGTGGTTTCGTATTCCGGCGCTGCGATGCCGCCGCTGACGGCGGTTGATTTGATGAAAATGTTCTGGGCCGGACAGCTGACCCAGGCGCAGATGGACGATTTTAAAGCCGGCAAAGAGTTGACCGTTTCTCTGCCCGATGGAACCACGGTTACTCTGCAGCAGGCGATGGTGACGCCGGCCAGTTTGACCGCCGAGCAGCGCGACGCCCTCTATGGGACTCTGGGAGCGATGGAAATGGTTCAGCGGCGGATCGTTTCTGTGTCCGGGTATACCGGATCGGGAGAACCGCCCAGCCTGGATCAGATTCAATTGACGGAGGCGCAGCGCAACGCGTTGATGCTGGGGCAGAATGTGACGGTGGCTGTTTCGGGCGGCGAGGTGACGCTGAAGCTGTTTAACGCATCGAATGAAAATCTGCGCGTGATTACCGTGGAATCATGGACGAACGCGGATGGAACAGCAGGGACCGGCGAGCCGCCGGCATTGGATGAGAGTACCAGTTTGTCAGTTAGCGATTGGACGCATTTGAAGGATGCGGCCGACGGGCGGGTAACGGTAACTTTAGCGGATGGACGAACCGTGACGCTCAAGGCGCAGAGCAATTTGCAGCAGGGCTCTCAGGAATTGCTGACTGCCGGAAGCACGGCTAAGATTTTGGTCGCTTCGGGTAATGCCGATGGCACGGCCGCGCTGGCGCAGCAGACGCTCTCGAATGTGCAGTCGCGCGAGACGATCACGCAGATAACGGGCAACTATTATGGCGGGCCGACCGGTCTGCGCGTAGAGCAGACGGTGCAGACCAACGGGTTGATCGTGCGCCACTATACATTTACCAGCCCAACCGATACGACGCGGTCGATGACGGTCGATGTGACGCTGTCCGGTTTCGCGCCGGCTTACCGCCGCGAATACCAGGGATCTCTGCGGATGGAAACCGTGATCGATTTCGGTTTCGCGCTGCAGGTGACGGTCAGCGGCGGCGGCACGATTCCGTCGCTGAGCGATTTGGTGCTGACTCAGGCTGAATGGGACACGCTGGCTTCGGGCGGATCGGTGACGCGCGAGAAGGACGGAAAAACAATTTCACTGCAGCGGATCGCGATTTCCGGTTTAACGCTGACGGACCAGCAAAAGAAAGATATGGACGGCGGACGTGCTGTTGTTTCCGGCGGCATGACGTTGATTTCCGGATCGGTGAATACGGGCGATTCTTACCTGGTTGATTCGCAGGGACGGAAATTATACCGCGTGGAACAGGATCTGGATGGCGCCATAAAACTGTTCCGTCTGAATGCCGACGGCAGTTCGACCGACGTGACTGCTTCGTTTGATCAGAAAGATCTTAAAACAATCCGGGATTCGAAGGGCCGCTTGACAGGCGCCTCGAAGACCGCGGCGGTCACTTTGAGCCAGGCGCTGGTTGAAGAAGAGATCCGCGATGAAAATGATTTGGATAGGGACGGAGACCGGACGGAAACGGTCCGGCTGGCCCGGTCGATTTCGATCACCGTCGATGGCGCTCTTTTGCCGCAGGTGAACGGTTTGCGGCAGCTGAGTGATCGGGTTAATTTGACGGGTATTTTGGACCAGGGCGGAAAACAGTTTGAATCGTATAACGGTTTTGCCAGCCGCTTTGAGCATGATCCCGATCTTCCGGCAGTGGTCGGAATTGCCGGAGCCAACGCGCTGCCGCTGACAATGGCGCCCGTGCCGTCTTCGGTTGCCGTGCGCGCTCCGCCGGTAGAAATTTCGGCAGTGGAAGTTCCTCAGGGTGAGGGAACGGTTGCGCAGGCGCCGCAGGCAGTTTCACCCGAGCAGATTGACGCGCAATTGGACAGCCAGTTCCGCGATCGCCAGGGACTGGCTCTTCGCGTTTATGGACGGCTGCGTGATTTGCTGCTGAGCATGATGCAGCGGCTGCAGGGGGCCGCGGCCGGCGCGCTGGGTATTTTGAGCGAGGGCCGGATCGACTTGATTCTGGAGCGTATTGCATCGGCATTCGGCCGGTTTATCGTGAACTGCGGCGCGGTCGCGCTGGCGGCGATGATGCGCGCGCGCGGCGTGCTGATGCCTTCGGATCTCGACCTGATGGCCGCGCAGCTGGTGCTGACGCAGTTGACCGATCAGGGTGTGGACCGGATGGTGGCCTCGGGCGGTCTGCTGAGCGGGCCCGCGATTTCGGCGTTCAGCATCCGGCAGGTGGCGTCGTTATTTAACATCGGGTTTCAGACGATCCGTTCCTCTACGCCGAACATGGAACTGATGCTCTCAACGTTGGGTTCAGGCGGCAAAGAGGCGATTATCCATTTCGCGAATCACTGGATCACGTTTGAAGGGATTCGCGCCGGGACAAACGGTGAAAAAATTGTTTCGTACCGTGATTCGGATAATCAGTCATACGAAATGTCGTTCGACGCGTTCAAGGAATTATGGAAGGCCGGCGGCGGATACGCGCTGGTGGAAGGGGTGGAGGCCGATTTGATGGGAGCCCCGGCCGCGCAGAACCCGGCTCCGGTTGTGGTTGCTCCGGCGATTCCGGCGGTGGTTCCTTCCTCTAATACGCCTGTTGTGGCTCCGGCCGCTGCGCAGAACTATTCGTATACGATTACGCGGGTCGGTGAAGCCGAAGAACGAAGCGTTCTCGGCGCGCAGGCGATCCCGCCGATATTGCCGGAGCAGATTGACCGCGTAGATGCCGATGGAACGGTTTCTCACACCGATAGTTTCGTGGAGTTTGAGTTTGACGATACAGGAAAGCTGATCGGCGCCCGCGGCGGATCGACCAGCTGGGGAATGACGCTGTTTGGCGAAACGTTTCTGACCGAGACGACCGACGACTATATTATTATTCAGCAGCTGGGACAGGCGAAGGTCAGCCGCTCAACCGCGGTCAACAGCACGCTGCGCGTGGATGGTGCCCGTTCGGAAATCACGACGGTCACCCAGTTTGCCTATACCGATGGAACCGAAACGGCCGCGGATTTGCCCGCCTTTTACAAGAATCCGGACGGCACGATCAAGGATGAATTTGTTATCGGCGGCCAGGTTGTGCAGGGACTGACTAAATTCGTGGGTGGAATTGTATTCGGTTCCGGCGAA
>JAHFFE010000019.1 GCA_023248155.1 Candidatus Omnitrophota bacterium
ACCGGATCGTGAACGGCCGCGCGTTGGTGGGGAAATCGGCCACCTCGCAGGAAGTGAAAGGTTTTGACGGAACATTAAGCATCACCCGTTCCGGAACAACCTACGCGTTTACCTCTTCTGCTACGCCGCTGGAAGTGGCAAGCACTGATCCGCTGGCCAGAACCGATTTG
Organism: Candidatus Omnitrophota bacterium; assembly: GCA_023248155.1. Lineage (GTDB taxonomy): Bacteria > Omnitrophota > Gorgyraeia > 1-14-0-20-64-10 > 1-14-0-20-64-10 > JAHFFE01. The sequence goes on from JAHFFE010000019.1 coordinate 171, forward strand.
ACCGAGTTGAATTCAGCCACGGGGAGATACCGGGTTCGCGATCAGTTCCTGCGGGATGCCGACGGGGATGGCGTCCGGGATGAGGTCGCCGAGGGTCTGTTGATCTCCGCTCAATCGCTGCCGGTTTCCATCGCGTTTTCCGATCCGGCCCTCCGCCTGCTGGACATCCGGGAAACGACGCTGCAGTTTGATCTGGATCAGGATGGAACGATAGAGTCCGCCGGCGCGCTGGCGGGCCCGCGAGCCGGATCGCTGACCTTGACGCGCGATTCATTCGGGACCGTGAGCGCTTCCTTGAGCGAGACGACCTACCGTATTCAGATCAACCGGCCGTTGACCGAGACATCCTCCACCGACACGATTACCCGCTTTTTCGACGGCGGGCGCAGTTTCAACCGATCTTTGACGGAATACGTCTATACGCAGCGAATGGGGCCGGTTACGGACGCCAACCACAATGGATCGCTCAGCGACGAGCTGGCGGCGTTGCTTCCGAACGTGGATGCGGGTTCCCGTTCGCTCTATTTGCGGGCGGACAACACGCTGTATCAGGCGTTGGGCAAATCGCTGGTTGAAACCCCGGTTTCCGTTTCGTGGAATAGTCTGGGGATCACCGGGCTGGCGGCCGTTTCCGCGCAGGGCGCGGTTACGCTGAGTGTCGATACGTTTGGCACGCGCACGGAAACGATCGCGAAGAACAATTACCAGGTTTTGCAGAACCGGTTTGTGGTCGGAGTATCGCAGACGCAGGGAACCTCCCATACGTTTGACGGAACCTCCAGCGTCAACAGCGGCGCTCTGTCTTACCACTATACGTTTGGCGAGAACGCGGTGGATGCCAACGGTGATGGAACCATTTCCGCTGCGGAATTGGCCGCCGCGCTGCCGGGCGTCAACGCCGTTGACCGGCAGTTGTACGTGAATCCCGCGACCGGAAAACTGTACGCGACGCTGTTAAAATCCGTTGATGAGATCGCGATCGCGGCCGAGCCCGTTTTCGGCGCCGGTAAAACAGAAGCGGCACTCGGTTTTGATTTAGACGCGGACGGGCGGCTCGATCCGGCCGTGATCTCCGGTGTGCTGACCCACTCGGAAGATCTCTGGGGCGGAAAGACCAACAGCGTCGTTCACGCCAGTTACCAGGTGCTGAAAGGGCGCGCGCTGGGAGATGTCGTGGATAACCGTTCCATCGGATTCTCGTTTGACGGAACAAAAACAATCAACGTTCAGCAGCTGCAGAACCAGTACAACTTGGCCAACGCGCATCTGACCGGCGGAATAGAGCAGGCGGTTTCGATGGAGACGGTTTTTGGAGCCGGGCAGACCGAGGCCACGCTGCATTTTAATTTTGACGATGACGCGTCCGCCAATGAGACGACATTGGCGGCCACGCTGACGCTGACGACCGATATTTTTGGAACGGAAAGCCGCGTGGCGACCCGCAACAGCTACACCGCGATCCAGGGCCGTTTGCTGGTGTCAGAAGCTAAGACGCGCGGCCAAACCAAAGGTTTTGACCTGGCGACCAATACCAACGCCAGCCGGATGAAGTATGAGTATACGCCGGAGAACGTATCAGTGAGTGATTCCAACGGCAATGGATCAATCGACGACGAGTTGGCCGTTTTACTGCCCGAGGTGGAGACAGCCACGCGCCGGTTTTACTTCGATTCGCTCACGGGCAAGCTGTACGCCGGTCTGCTGAAGTCCGTTTCCGAGCAGGCGGTGGATATGCAGGGGCTGTTTGGATTCACGGAAGCGATCAACAATCCGGCGCTTCCCCGGGATACCGCGTTTGATTTTAACGGAGACGGTGACACTTCCGATACTTCGATTGCCGCTTCGCTGACCCGCGTGGATGACGCGTTTGGAACGGCCAGCGTTTCGGCCGCGCGGTCTTCTTATCTCATTGTCATGGGGCGGTCGCTGGCAAAAGAAGTAATTACGCGCGGCAAGTCCTACGGATTTGATCAGTCGATCACTCTTTCCGAGACGCGGGTGGAGCAGTCGTTTACCACCGGCGGGGAAATCCTGGAGACCGACGGAGTTGCCGGCATTTCCGCGGCTGAACTGGCCGCCGCGCTTCCAGGCGTGAACGCGGCATACCGCGCCAAACTGCTGGATCCGGTGTCCAAGCGGCTGCTGCCCGGATTCTTGAAGCAAGCCGTTGAAGGAGCCATCCCCGCGAATTCGGATATTTTCGCGGGCATCGATGCGTCTCTGCTCCGGAAATTCGATCTGGACGGAGACGGAAGCGTGCCGCTGACAGGGAACATCTCCAAGACGCTTGATTTCTTTGGAACGACCACTTATGTGATGACGCAAACCGTGTACGATGTGATCGCCAACCGGTCCGTTTCGAAGGAAACCCAAACGCAGTCCGTGGCGGCGATTTTCGATGGCAGCGTGACAAAAACCCTTCAGCGGATGGTTAATGAATACACGACCGGCTTTGAATCGGTGGATACCAACGGCGATGGCGTGGTGAACAGCATTGAATTGGCCGCGGCGCTCCCGAATGTTCATGCGGACAGCCGGGCGTTTTACCTGAACGCAGAGACGAAGAAGCTTTTCCCGGCGCTGTTGAAAAAGGTTTCGGACGCGGCTTTGGCTCAAACCACCGTTTTCCTGGGACTCAATGAGCTGGATGCCGATCCGACGCTGACCGGCAATCAGCCGTTTGATTTCAACGGCGACGGCGACACCGCCGATAGCAATTTAGCCGGCACGCTGATCTACACGAAGGATGCTTTCGAAACCGAGATTTGGACGAACACGACGAACCGCTATCAGATCATCATGGGGCGATCGATGGTTCTGGATGCGCGCACCCGCACGCTTCAGCGGACGATTGAAGCGGCACAGACCGTTACGGCGGGCGGCATCGCCTATCAGTACGATCCGGATACCACTCATCTGACCGGGGCGGCCGATTTAGCGAGCACTCTCTCGGAACAGCAGGTTCACGCGTGGACGGCATCCACGCCGGTTGACCTCAACGGCAACGGGCGCGTAGACGATACCTTCACCGAAACCGGAACTTTGGCCGCGACGCTGACGAATTTCAACGAGGTGACCTGGAGCTTAACGCAGAACAAGCAGTATGAAATAATTGCCAACCGCGCTCTCGCCAAAGAGGTTGTCACGGTGACCCGGACTCAGGCGTCGGACGGCAACGGCACCATCTCCCGGAACTCTTTGGTCTACACATACGATCACGATACGACCCATCTGCTCTCCGTGGCGGAAGGAGCGGGATCCTGGTTTGACCTGTTGAGCAACGCGGATCAGCGGGAACAGGCCGGCATCGAGGGCCGGCTGGATTTCATCCAGGCGATGCAAGACTATTACGAGGCCCATCCCTCGGCCAGCGCCGCCGAGGTGCAAACGTATGTGGCATCGCTCGCTTCCGATATTTCCACCGAACGAAATGAACTCTCAGCCCAGCTTAGCGCGCTGTCGGCCGATCCTTTCCCCGAGCTGGTCACTTCACCGCAAGGGAGTCTGAGCAATCAGATTGCCCGGCTCGATGGCTGGCTGGCACGGAAGTCTCTGTTTATGACGGAGATGAATCAAACGGCGGTGTCAGTCCAGGCCGAGGTAGCTGCCCTTAATACGGAGAAGCAGACATTAATTACCCAGCGGGACGCGCTGATTGCTCAGAAAAATTCCGTCATGGCGCAGCGGGCCGCCACTCTGACTCATTTGCAGGGTCTGAACAGCCAGCTTGCGGCCGCCCAGGCGGTCCTGGCGGGCCTTGAGCAAACACTGGCTCCTCTGGAAGCGCAGATCGCTGATCTGAATCAGCAGATGGCCGCTGTCGACCCGATCCTTCAGAATGCAGTTAGTCAGAGAGATCTTTTGGTCACGGAAATTTCGGGCCTTAACTCCGGGCTGGCCGGTATCCAGGCGCAGATTGTCCAACTGCAGGCGGAGCGGACGGCGCTGGTTCAGGGCTGGCAGAATCAGGCATCGACCTTGCTGAGCGCTCCGTCAGCGCGAAGCGGAACATGGGTAGCTACGGCGGGTGGACTCTATACCACCTCAGGAAACAACTGGCTGGAATACGATGCGACGGTGGGAGAAACCGGCGATTTTTCAATTGAGTTGTCGGTGATCAACCACGCCGACTACAACACATTCCATGGGTATCATCTGCCGGTGAACGGGTACCCGGAATTTCAGTTTGATATTTATGTAGACGGAGTGCTGGTGAAGGACAACGGCGGGGTGGCTGCCAGCGATACGATTGTCCAGACCGGTGTCTTGTCGATCGGTGGATTGACGGCAGGGGCGCACAAGATCCGGGTCAAATGGGTCAATAACAAGGTAATGAATACCATAACGCACGAGGATACCAACGTTGAGATCCGCGGGGTCCGCCTGCGGAACGATTCGATATTGCGAACGGTTACTCGGGTCCAGGCGGGCCAGACACTGGAGCAGATTCTGGATCGGATGGTGCTGGGCGCTCCGTCAGCGCGAAGCGGAACGTGGACTACCTCTGCGTCGGGCGGACTCTATACAACCTCGGCAACCAACTGGTTGGAGTACAACGTGCCGGTGGGAGAGAGCGGCGATTTTTCACTGGAGCTGTCGGTGATCAACAATGGGAGCGCTGACGGCGCCGGATATCACCTCCCCACGACCGGGTACCCGGCGTTCAAGTTTGATATTTACGTCGATGGAACAAAAGTGGCGAACGACTGGGCGATCACGGCCAGCGATACGGTTGTCCAGACGGGTATCTTGTCGATTGGCGGATTGAAGGCGGGGGCTCACAAAATTCGAGTGCGGTGGGAGAACAATGTTGCTAAAAGCACCGCAAATAAGACGACGACGAACGTCGAAATTCGCGGGGTCGCGCTTCACCGCCAGTCGGCCTTCGCCACGGCCGCTTTCAACGCTTTCTCGGCGAACAGCTCGCAGATCAATGCCAAGCTGACGGAGCAGTCGTCTCTTCAGGCTGCCATTGCGCAAAAAACCACTCAGCTTCAGGACTTAAACAGCGTGCAAATTCCTCAGCGGCAAGCGATGTTGGCGAATCTGACCGCTCAGCGTGATTCCTTAAATCAGCAGGCCGCGGTGATCCGTCAGCAGATCGTTGCCCAGCGGGCGGTGATTCAGAACTTGCAGACTGCGATTGCGTCCGATCAGACCCTTTTGAGTTCACTGGATGGCCAGTTGGTGGTTTTGAATCAGCAGATTAATCAAAAGGAGAGTGAAATTGCCGACAAAACGGTTGAGATTACCGCGGCCAGTTCAAACACTCACCGTGTTAATAAAGAGGAAGCCATTCTACAGACAGATGAAGCTGCCTTAACGGCCCGGTTGGAGCCGGCGGCCATGAGTCAGGCACAGCGAGAAGCCGCTTTAGCACAAGCTGCTCAGAACATGGCTCAGTTGAATGCGCTGATCAGCCAGCGGAAGATGCTGGCGGAGGATCGCACCGGCCTGTTTAATCAACTGCAAGATTTAAATACCCAGCTGGCGGCTGCCCAGGCAACCTTAACGGGTCTCCAGCAAACAGTCGCTCCGCTGGAAGCGCAGATTGCCGATTTGGAACGGCAGATGGCCAGCGCCGATCCGATCATTCGGAATTTAATCGGACAGAGAGATGTTCTGGCCGCGGAAGTTGCCGGCCTTGCTTCCCAATTGACGGGTGTCCAGACGCAGATTACTTCGCTGGGAACGGCCCGGACCGCATTAATTCAGGGTTGGCGGAACCAGGCATCCACATTGCTGGGCGCTCCGGCGCGTGATGGAGGAACCTGGTATACATCGGCGGCGGGCGGTATTTACACGTTGGAAGACGACAGCGCCGGTTGGGTAGAGTACGACGTAACCGTCGGAGAGAGCGGCGATTTTTCACTGGAGTTGTCGGTGATCAACCACGCGAACCACGGCACGGACACGGGGTATCATCTGCCGGCCGGCTACGCGGCGTTCCAGTTTGATGTTTTTGTAGACGGGTCGGCTGCCAGCAACCGGGTGGTGAACGATTTCTCGATTACGGCCAGCGATACGGCTGTGCAGACCGGCGTGTTGTCCATCGGCGGATTGACGGCGGGCACGCATAAAATTCGGGTGCTTTGGGAGAATGACATCGCAAAAAACTCCACAAACAAGACAACCACCAACGTCGAGATTCGCGGGGTCCGCTTGCGCAACGATACGCTGATCTGGTTCGCGGATCGGATTCAGGCCGGCCAGACGCTGGCTCAGCTTTTGGACCGAATGGTACTGGGCGCTCCGGCGCAGAAAAGTGGAACATGGACCACCTCCGCGGCGGGCGGGACCTACACCATTTCCGCGAACAATTCTGTAACCTACGACGTCGCAGTGGGAGAGACCGGCGATTTTTCTCTGGAGTTATCGGTGATCAACCACGCGAACCAGGGCACGAATACCGGATATCACCTGCCGACGAGCGGGTACCCGGCATTTAAATTTGATATTTATATAGACGGAAAAAAGATCGCGGATGACTGGTCGGTAGCTGCCAGCGATACGGCTGTTCAGACGGGTGTCCTCTCGATTGGCGGATTAACCAGAGGCACGCACAAGATCGAGGTCAAGTGGGTCAATGACAGTTATAATCCGGCTCAGCATGTGGATACCAATGTCGAGATCCGTTCGGCGGCACTGCAGAGGCAATCGTCTTCGGCGCCGGCTATTTTCAACTCTTTATCGGCAAACACCGCGCAGATTGCTGCTCAGCAGACGCAAGTGCCAACGCTTCAGGCCGGCATTGATCAGAGGAACACCCAGATTCAGGATTTGAACACCGTGCAAATTCCTCAGCGGCAAACGATGTTGGCGGATCTGACCACGCAGCGGAATTCCGTGAATCAACAGGCCGCGCCGATCCGTCAGCAGATAATTGCCCAGCAGGCGGTCATTCAGGATCTGACGAATCAGCGGTCTTCCGCTCAAAACAGCTTGGATTCGCTGGATGGCCGATTAACGGACATGGACCAGCAGATCACGGCGCTTGAGAATCTGGTTGCCGACCAGGAGCAGTCCGCGTTGGACGAACGGCGGCGCGGCGCGGAAGTTACATTCAATATGGCTTTCCCGGCTACTGGTACATTTAATCCCAGCGTTGGCTCTCGCAGCATCACGCGGGGTCCTTTTGGCGATTTGACGTTGGGTCTGGTCCAGACCACCTACCGGGTGATCAAGAACCGGGCCGTGGCCGATCGGGTGATCAATCGGACGATGGCATTCGGATCCGACAAGAGTATCACGGTGACCGTTAGCCAGCTGGAATACGGCTACGATGAAGAGACTACCCACCTTGTTTCGGTTGGCGAACCGGCTGACCGGCCCGTTTCCGTTTCAGAAGCAGCGCTTTCCGCGGCGGCCGGGTTCGCGTGGGATATTGACGGCGACGGCCAGGCGACCGGCATGATCCAAAAAATGGGGTCCATGAGCTTGTTGTTAGACGCATTCGGCAACGTTTCGCTGACCCATACCCAGACCAATTATTTCGTGATGAATAATCGGACGCTGTCGCGGCAGGCATCCATCGATATTACCCGAAACCTGTTTGACGGAACGAAAACGAGCAGCCGGAATGTTCTCCATTATACTTATACCGGAGAGAATGGCACTCCCTTCTCGGGCGGAGAGAACGCGGACCTCGATGGAGACGGCGCTGTTTCGGACGCGGAATTGGAAACGCTTTTGCCGCAGGTCGACTCGGCGAGCCGGCGTTTGTATCTGAACCGTTCCCAGCCCACGCTCCTGGTTCCGGGATTGATGCGGCAGGTTGCCGAGCTTCCCGTTCCGAATAATCCCGAGGTTTCGCTGTCTTCGGACTTTCTCACGGCGTTTGGGTTTGAGTCCGCTCCGAGCGGCGCGATCAGCGTGACCGTGGATCCTTTTGGTACCACCACCTACGGCCTGATCAAGACCGATTATTTAATTCAGAACAACCGCGCGCTGAACCGGGCCGCCGTCAATTATTCCCTTTCGCACGGTTTTGACGGCAGCGTTTCCGTCAGTGTCAACGCCACGCGCGGAACTTTTACCGCCGGGGAGAACGCGGATCTGGACAACAGCGGAGATGTTTCAACCGAAGAGCTGGCAGCGCTTCTGCCCGCGGTTCATCCGGACAGCCGAAGCGCTTACCTTAACGCCGGCACCGGGTATCTCCATTTTGGTTTATTGAAGAGCTACGACGAGACGCCGGTCTCGCTCAATGAAACACTTTTGAACCGGATCAAGCCGGGCCAGCGCTGGGATCTCAACAGCGACGGCGACATCGATGACACCGTCACATCCACTTCCGCGCTGACGGCTACGCTGGACAGGTTTGACAGCTTCACGCTGAATACGACCCGCACGCCGGAATTCACGATCCTTCAGGGGCGGGCGCTGGCGGTTCGTTCCGAGGTTCAGAACGATACCTTCTCGCATGATCTCTCCAGAAACACGGTCTGGAATGTTTTGAATTACGCCTACGATTCCAAAACCACGTTCCTGACTTCGGTAACGGAAGGGACGCCGGTTCTTCCGCAGCCGATGCTGGACGAGTACGCGGCCATCCGTTCCGGCGCGCCGATCCGGCTGCTTTTCAAAGATTTTTCGGCCGATTTTCTCCAGCAGGCCGGCGCCCATTCGATGTCGGTGGACGCGCACGGTTCGACGACCTACGCGCTGATTCAGACGGACTACAAGGTGCTGAGGAACCGTTCTCTGCAGGATGTCGTCACGACGAAGAGCGTGACGATGAATTTCGATTCCAGCCAGATCGGCAGCATCCAAAAGATCCAGTACGAGCATGACCGCAACACCACGCATCTGATCCGTTCTTTCGAACTGCCGGTGGCGCTGGAAGCCGTTTTCCAGAAGACGGATGGCACGAAAATTTCCACGGAATCGGAGTTGGTTTCCGGGGAGTTCTTCGATTTGAACGGAAACGGTTTGGACGATTCTGAAATGGCGGCCACCTTGATCCTCAGCTGGGATCTCTTTGACAACCAGGCCGGCAACGCGGATGACAGCATGACCTATACCGTCACGCACAGCACGTTCGAGGTGATCGCGAACCGGTCGGTGGTGAAAGAGGGAAATACCCGGACGCTGACGGCCGACTTTGACGGCTCGCAGACTTTCAGCGAGAACCGGATGCTGTACTCCTATTCCGATAAACAGACTACGATTGCGGATCTCTCGCATGTGAATGAGAACGACCGCGCGCGGTACGAAGGGGCCGTCTCTCTGCTGATCGCCGTTGATGAGGAGGACCATTCCTTCTCCGCGTTCGGAAAGACGCTGACGGGACCGGCGGCCCTTTCCATTACGCGGGACGCCGACGGCAACATCACGGCGGTGAAATCTTCCACCACGCATGAAATCCTGCGCGGCCGGCCGGTCACAAAGATTTCCAGTTCAGAGAACAGGGTTTATTCCACCAACGGCGGTGAAAGCATTACCGCGCACCTGCTTAATTTTGATTACACCGGAACGGAAACAGACCGTGATTGGCGGACCGCGACTGCCGAGGAGCTGGCCGCTGAGCTTCCGATTATTGGAGCCGCCCTGCAGGATGCCAACGGCAATGGTTCCGCCGAAGATGAACAAGAGGCCGCCCGCCGAGCCTTGATTGATCCGCGCACCGGCCGGATCGCCCCCGGCTTCATGAAAGATGTCCACGAGCGGGAAACGCAGACCCAGCTGACGCATGGAATCCGCAATGACAGCTACAGCGGCGTTGGGGCGGTGACGATTAATTTCGATTCCGATGATGGAGTGACCCGAACCCTGGTTTTGACCGAACGGTGGGCCATCCAGAACAACCGTCCACTGGCCCTGCAGACCTACAGTATTTCCGAAACCGAGGGCAAGAGTTTGACGACCAGCTACACATACGGGCGGCTGGCGTATCTGTTTGACGATATCAATCATTTGGTCAGCGTGAATAATATGCCGGTCTCGGTCGATGTCTCCACGCTGAATTCTTCGCGGGACGCGTTTGTCGCCCAGAAGGGCTTTTTGTCGACGCAGTTGGAACAGGTGACCGCTCAGCTGGCGACTGCCACGGCCGCCCGTGAGCCGCTGATTGAAACCCGTGACCAACTGCAGGCCGATATTACCCGAGTCCAGAATGAGATTGCCGCTCTGGACAGCCGGCTGGCTCAAATTCCGCAGGAGATTGCCGGCCTGGATGAGCGCGTTGGCGCCGCGATTTGGACCAATCTGGGTCCGGCCGAGACGAGCGCTGGATGGACTCTCTTGCCGGACGGCTCGCTGCTTGAAAATGATGAGACCCACGTCCGCTTTATTGAACAGAAAAATGTGGTACTGACCGAGGCCGGGCATTACAGCCTGGAATTGTCGGTGATCGATCATCTGGATCCGGGCGTCAGCCAAACTGCCGGATACAGCGCGTTCCAGTTTGATATTTGGGTGGACGGCACCGATACCGCCCACCGGGTAGCCCACAACGCTTCGATCACCGCCAGCGCTGCCGCAGCGCAGACCGGTGAGATTGACCTGGGGATTCTTTCCGCGGGCACCCACACGATCCGAATTCAGTGGGTGAATGATAAGAATCTGGTTACGACCAAGACGCTGAAGACGGACGTGGATCTGGCGATTCAGGGCAGCCGGCTGAGAAACAAAACAATGGAGAATTGGCTGGCCCGGATCGGCAGTGAGGTAACCAATAGCCTTGGCGGATTACTCCGCAGTGACCTGGGCCCGGCTGAGACCAGCGCCGGATGGACCCTCTTGCCGGACGGTTCTCTGCTTGAGAATGATGAGAGCCATGTCCTGTTTATCGAACAGCAAAATGTGGTGGTGGGTGAGGACGGCCAGTATCACCTGAACTTGTCGGTGATCAATCATGCTGCCTCCGGCTGGACCCTGCCTGCCGGATACGCGTTCAAGTTTGACGTTTCTGTGAAGAAAGGAACGGGGTCGTATACCAAAGTTGCCGACGACGTTTTGATCGCGGCCAGCGACACGGAAGTCACTGTCGGCCGCATTAATTTGGGGGCGCTTTCCGCCGGCACTTACTCGATCAAGATCGAATGGGTCAATGACGAGAAAAATAACGACACGCGGCATACGGATGCCGATCTGGAGATCCGCGGGGCTGTGCTGGTGAATGATTCTCCGTTGTTGAACGGCATCCGGACCGATTATTTGAACCTGGTCGGAGAAAGAACCTCTTTGGAAACCACCCGGCAGACTAAAACGCAGGAGCTGGCCGGTTTCCAGACCGCCCTCGGCACCGCGCAGAACCAGGTCACGGACAATCAGGCGATGATTGATTCCAAGACAGCGGAAATGAGCAATACCAACCGCTTGCTGGCGTTAAATCCGGAGGATCCCGCTTTGCGCACCGTCGGGCCGCTGACGGAGGCACAGTTCAACCTTGCCGATGTCAATCAGGATGGTGCCGTGACCGTGGCCGATCAGCAGGCAATCGCCGCGCGGGTGGGCATGTTAGGGCCTATTATGCCGGGGCCGGGCAGCGGGGATGTGGATGGCAGCGGCTCCTGGAACGCCCGCGACGTGGAACTGGTAGCAGCCTTTATCCAATTCCGGAACGGAGCTTTTGGGAACCTCTCCGAAAGTTTACTGGGGATGGATTTTGACCGTAACAACGTTGACACCTGGACCGCCCAACAGCGGGCGCGGGCCGATGCCAACGGCGACGGACAGATCGATCAGGCGGATATCGAGCGGTTGCGAGAGATGGTTGCCAATCCCGGAACACTGCTTGTTCCGGTCGCGTCCGCCGGCGATGTAGACGAGGACGGGCAGATAACCGTCGCGGACATCCAGATGGTTCAAAATTATGTGATGGGGATTCGCGACACGCGCAATATACTTTCTTCACCCGCGGCCGCTCAGGATCTCAACGGCGACGGAGACACGCGCGATCCGCAGGAAGCCGCCGGCGGCACGCTGATTCTTTGGAAAGATTCGTTTGGATCGGTCAATGCCACGCTGAGCCAGACCGACTACGTGGTTCTGCGCGGACGGCCTCTGCCGTTCCGCGTGACGACGACCGCGTCGGGCGCCCTTTCAAACGGGGACACCACCCGGTCGGTGGGCTTTATCCGGTATGAATACCATACCGAACCCGGACAACTGACCCGGCTGAAA
>JAHFFE010000009.1 GCA_023248155.1 Candidatus Omnitrophota bacterium
TTTCAAATAAAACCAGAGCGGCAAACTGCTCGTCCGGAAAAGCTTCCACAGAAATCGACAGCGAGTCCACATCGTTAGCGACATCCCCGAGAGTCCGGAAGAGTACTCCCAATAACTGGGTGAACTGATCCACATAACCACCTACTCTTACCGCCTTCGAAGGTTGTTCAAGTAAACTTTTCTGGATATAACTCAAAATGGGTTCTCGATCAGCCGGTGGCCTCCAGTTTTTATTCCCATCATAAAGAACAATTTCAAGAATGGCATTCGCCCAGGAACTATTGGACAACACGACCCGACCAAATTCCGGATGGACCTCTCCGCGGTAAAAAAGGCCTTTGGCTTCAACTGCTTTTTTGCCTTCTTTCAGGGTGTCTCTCTCAAATTGACTGTAAGGACGCTCCTTATTGGCCGCCGCTTTTTTGGCGATCAGCGCAGCCACAACAAGAGCATCATTGAAATTGTCAGTAGCGGTTTGAGGATCTGCGATTGCGTTAATACTCAATAGTAATGAATGCAGGAAATTTCGGCGATCAGGAGATCGTAAGTTGCCAATCTCCTCCTGCCCAGCAGCAGATTGAAGCCGTGATTTCAGGAGTTGTTGGGTTGAAGCAGATTCCTCGGCGCCGGTGGCACGCAAAGCAAAAGAAGGCGACGGCGCTAAGCAAAGGATCAGCAAAGCGCTCAAAAAGCGTCGAAAGAAAATGGGCTGGTTATTCATGTAATAAAGGAAGTGTACTTGCTGGCAGCGCGTTTTACAAGAATGAATTTCAAAAACTTCTCACGATTAACTATCCTGCCATCCCCAATTTTTTCTTGGCGGCCTCGGACATCATTTCGGGGGTCCACTTCGGTTCCCAAACCACGGTCACCTTGGCGTCTTTCACGCCGGCCACCGACATTGCCTTGGCTTTGGCGCCCATCGCAATCTGGTAGGCCATGCCGCACCCGGGCGTGGTCAGCGTCATCGTGATGACCGCTTCCTGCGTGGGAGTAATTTCCACATTGTAAATCAGACCCAGATCAACGATATTAACCGGGATCTCGGGATCAAAACATTCTTTGAGTGCTTCACGAACCTGTTCTGCGGTAGGCATTTTAAAATTATTCCTCTTGATGGTGGACGAATAAACCCAGCGCCAGCGGGATATACACAAACAGAATCGCCGCCGGGAAATTTAAAATAAGCCCGAAGAAAAACGCCGGCGCCCCCTTGGCAAACGGCGCAATACCCAGCATGGCGCGCAGACGGCCAACCAGCGGCGCCACGGCGTAATAATCAAACAGATAAATCAGCGCGCCAATCAGCGACACCAGAAAAACCACAATGATCGACGCCGTTTTATGCCGCCAGACAAACCGCGCCGACCGCTTGAACGCGGCCATAAGCCCGCTGCCCTTGAACACGATAAACCCCGGCGAATATAAAAAGAGATAGCCCACAAGCAGCAGTGCGATATAAAAAACAAATTCGGCCAGCGCCTGCATCCCCTGCGCGCGGCCGGTCACCGCCCAGAAAAAACCCACCGGGAAAACCGCCAGGACCGCCAATCCAATAGTTAAGAAACCGAACGCTAAACCCCACGCGCCCATTTTAAAAAGCCATTTGCGAACCGACGCCCAAAACCGGGCAACCGCATCGGCCTGCCCCGATAAAATCTGCCGCAGCGATTCTAAAACACCGCCCAGTAGTCCGGTCGCTAAAAAGAACATCATGAAAAAAAGCGTCAGCCCGATAATTCCATGGCCGACCGCCTCGCTGGCATTTTTGGGAGGAACCGCCACCGCCTGCTGGCCGTTGATGATCGTGTACGGAAGCAGCACCGATGACAGCGCGCCGATAAACGAATAGCCGATCAGATAGACAAACATCGGCATCCAGAATTTCGGCAGCAGCCGCAGCGCGCCCAGCACCGACTTCCAGACCGGCCCTTCCCCTTGAATTTTTTTCACCATGATGGTTCTCCTAGTCCCCGATGATTCCGTCTTCCAGCCAGAGGTACTGATCCTTCAAAAGATCCTGCGATACGCGCCAGTTGTCGGCATCTTCCGGCAAATGCAGATTCTCAAACGAGATCTTGATCCGCGTGCGCGCCTGCTCGCAAAACAGGTCGGCCAACTCCGCCGCGTTGGCGGTTTTTGTATCGGCGGCTAACCGCGCCGCGTTCGAAAGCGTTGCCGACATCGCGAACAGTTCCACGCCCACATCAACCAAACGGAATAACAGCATCTGCCGTTTCTGCAATTTCTCCTGATTCAAAATCATCTGATGAAACAGCGTGCGCGCCAAGCGCCGGCTGGTCCGCCCGATATACCGCCAGTGCTTGTGCAACTTTGGCGGAAGACCGGCTGGAATTCCAAAAAACGGCCGCGGAACCCACAGCAATGGATACCAGACCGCGTACGAAAGCCCCGCTTTCACAGCCGCTTTCATGCGGGCCGGCAACGGATTGCGCGGACTTAACACCGCCAGTACTTTCTGCAGATGCGGGTCAATCGCCTCGCGCGCCAAAAACAGCCGCATGATTTCGCTGGTTCCTTCAATAATCAAATTGATCCGCGCGTCGCGGAACATTCGCTCGACCGGCCAGTTCGGCTCGCCGCGCCCTGCCAGCGACGGCCCAGTTTCATACCCGCGCCCGCCGCGGATCTGCACCGTTTCATCCACAAGCTTCCATGCGCCCTCGGTACAAAATAGTTTCGCCATTGCCGCTTCGATCCGGATATCCTGCCCGCCTTTGTCAGCCCACGCCGACGCCAGCCAAGTGATCGATTCCATCGCGAACAGATGCGCGCTCATCCAGCCCAGCTTCGACGCCACCGCCTCATGCTGACCCACCGGCTGGCCCCACTGCACGCGCTCGCGCGACCATTTTTTGGCGATCTGCAAACAGCGCTTCGACCCGCCCAGCGATCCGGCCGGCAGCGTTAACCGCCCCGTATTCAGCGTGGCCAGCGCCAGCTTCAACCCTTTACCTTCCCCTAAAATAATATTTTCTTTCGGGACGCGCACATTCTTAAACCGCAGCAGCCCGTTCTGAATTCCTTTCAGGCCCATGAAATCGCAGCGGTGCTCAACCTCAAACCCTTCCATACCCTTTTCAACGATAAACGCCGTAATCCGTTTGCGCGGCTTGCCCCGCACCACCTGATCGGGCGTGCGCGCCATCACCACCAGCACATCGGCTACCGGCCCGTTGGTGCACCACAATTTTTTGCCGTTGATCAAAAAGAAATCGCCGCCCTCCACCGGGGTGGCGGTCGTCGCCATGTTCGCCGGGTCCGAGCCAACATCCGGCTCCGTCAACGCAAACGCCGAAATCGCCCCCTTCGAAAACCGCGGCAGATATTTCTTCTTCTGTTCCTCGGTGCCGAACATCTTCAGCGGCTGCGGCACACCAATTGACTGGTGCGCCGAAAGCCATACTGCCGTTGACCCGCAATGGCTGGCAATCAGCTCAATTGCGCGGTTGTAATTAATCTGCGAGAAACCAAGGCCGCCATACTCCTTCGGAATTTTCATGCCGAAACAACCCAGCGCGGCCAGCCCCTGAATAACCGATGCCGGAACCTCACCCGTTTTGTCCACCTGATCGGCATCCAGGTTAGTTTTCAGGAACGATGCCAGCTGGGCCAAGAACGCATCGCCGATCTTCTTATCGGCTTCGGATTGGGCTAAAAAGGGGAATATTAAGGAAGAGACTACCTTGCCGTGGTAAAGCCCCAAACCAAAACTGGGGTGTTCCCAGGCATCTTGCCGTGCTGATTCGACGATCTCCAACGCTTCCAGACTGCCTAAAATACCGCCGTCTTTGTTATTCATCGAATTAATTGTAGCATATCCGCTATTCTGCTGTCATTTCCAACATTTCTTCCGTCATTTCGAACACAGTGAGAACTCCCATTTTAAAGCAAGCTTTCTCGGCTTCGTCTCGAAATGACCTTTATTTTCTAGTGGAAATCTATTTTTCATATGTGAAAAATAATATCTTGACATATTTCCATTTATAATATATATTTCCACTTGTAAGTCATATTTAGAAGGAATAATTGCAAATTAGGAGTAGAAAATGAAAAAAGAGGTTCTCCCCGATCCTCGACGAAAGCATGGCCGCTGGCGATTTTCTTTTCGGTTCATTTCTGCTTTTACTCTCTTTGCCTTTGTTCTTCTTCAGTTAGGATTCATTCCTGCGCAAGCGGCTAACAACAACCTGCCCGACTGGCTGGCCGACGAACAGGACGCCTGGCTGAATATAAATCAGATGGATCAGCTGCAAAAAGCCGATGCCGCGCTGATCACCCGCCTCAACGCGCTCAATGCCGCGCAACAGCAATTGACCACGCAATCGGCCGACGGCGTTAAAGCGCTGCATTTGGATGGCGCCGTAGCAGTAGCCAAAGACGCGCAGGGTAACGCGCTGCTCCTGCCCGAATTCAATGATCAACAGCAACTGCAAAACGGAACCCTTTTATTGGAAGACGGCACACTGCAAACCATCACCAACGGCAAGGTCGCCCGGCAAAAAGACCTGTTCGGCAATGAAACAATCTTTTTAGAAGACGGCCGCGTCAATTATGAAATCGCCGCCGACGGGACCCGCTCTGATTATTCCTATCAGGAAGGGATCACCCGCACCACGCATTCGGTGACCGGCGACATTGTTCAGCAGTACGACACCCAAGGCAACCTGACGCGCGTTAGTTATCCGGACAACCGCGTTCTCAATTATGTTTCCAATTATCTTGCTTCCGAACGGACCGCCGACGGCTGGACCTATTCCTATACGCCCGCGCCGCAAACGGACGGCACGGTGGTCGTCGATTTAACGCAGGCGGTTTCTCCGGCGGGGCTTACCTGCACGCTCTCCAACGGACAGATCACCGCGGCCCGCCTGCCCGACGGCACACAACTGAGCAATGTTACTCTGACGGATTCCGGCACGGTGTTTGCGGCTAATCTCTTAATGCCGGATGGCACGCGGCAGACAATCACCGCCGGCTCGGTGAATTCGGTGACGCTGCCGGATGGACGGCTGCTCAATTACTCCAACGGATTTCTGAGCAGTATCGTGCAGAACGGGCAACCGACGGCCCTTTCCTATACAACCGCCGCCGGCGGCGCTCTGGCGACGATCACCGCGCAAGATTCCACCGGCACGCGCAAAACATACGACTCCGCCGGCAAATTAATTTCGATCACGCGCGCGGATGGAACGACCGAGATTTTTACCGGAACGAATTACTCCCGCTGGCGCTACAACGATCCGTTTAATGTCACCGTGGCGCGCGACTGGACAGTTTCGACAAAAGTCGCCGTTGCCGGCGGCAGCCTAACGCTCACCGGCACCGGGAGCAACCTCAACACCAACGCGCTCTACAACAAATCGATTGCCCGTACAACCGCCGGAGAAATCAGCTTCACGGTTCCCTTTAAAGTCAGCATTTCCAACAGCCAGAGCACGCTGGCCGTCGAAAACGGACTGGCCGGAACCAGTTACCGCCGGCTGGAACTACTGCATAACGGTTCACAACTGGTCATCCGCATCTGGGAAGGCACGCGCGTCACGCAAAAAGTGGTGGCCGTTTCCAGCACAACTGTCAATGCCTGGTACAATGTCAAATTTTCTGCCACCACCGCCGGAACTTCGGTCACCGTCTGGAAAGAGGGGGCCGCCGTTCCAGCCAAACCCAATTTTACCTGGACATGGAACACCGGCACTGTGCGGTTCCATGCCTGGGTAAAAACCGGATCGCTTCAGCTGAATTCCCTCTCGCTCGAAACCCCCGCGCCGGCACGGGAAACGCTGGATCTGTTTGCGCGGTTGCGAACACCGGCCAACAATTACGCCGTGACCGCTCCGGCCCGCAAAAAAGAACAGTCGATTTACAACGCCGACGGAACTCTCAAAGAAACCACGCGCACCGACGGAACGCGAACCCGGTTCGACCATGGAATGCCGGTTGAAATCACCGATCCCGACGGCAAAGTCACGCAGATCACCGCTGAAATGTCCGGCACAGACCTGGAAGGTTTTTCAATCGCCCGCGACGGAATCACCCGACTCTACTCAACCCATGGAGAACTCTCCGGATTAACGCTGGCCGACAAATCCGAACTGGCATTTGACGGCAGTTCTATCAGCGGCGTTACACTCGCCGACGACACTCAGGTGATCAACGGTGTTTACGAAAACAACGCGCTGGTCAGCGGAACCGTACTCTACGCCGACGGTAAAAAGGTCCGCTACGCCGGCAAACAAATCGCCGAGGCCACTCTGCCCGACGGAACCATTATTGCTTATACCAACGACAAACCGGTCCACCTCACACTGACCTCCGGAGAAAATTACCGGCTCCGGCAAAATGCCAACTCCACCTGGAGCGCCGAACTGGAAGATTCACCTGCTCTTTCCCAAAACGATATTTTAATCACCCTCAATTATTCTTCAGACTGGCAGCTGCTCTCGGCCGATCGCGTAGATAACGCGCATCTTGTTTATTCCAATGGAAAACTTTCTACGCTCACGCAAGCCGACGGGCTGGTCATCTCGTACGCGTATGATTCCGCCGGACGGCTCTTAAGCACCGTCGCCGTCAGCCCGGACGCTTCGCAACCCTCTATCCGCAGCGAATACGCCTACGACAAAATCCGAAAAGTCTATCAGGTGCCAGGCACCAACGAAGTTTTGGTGTATTCCTATTCGTATGAATTCACCGGTTCCGGCGACGAGATCACCGCCATTCGCGAAGAAACAACCGGCCTGATTAAACGCTACCTCGCCGGCCAGTTGATTTCGCAGACCGACGCCGACGGCGCCGTCACCGCGTACGAATATACCGATAACGCGTCCGGATGGAATGACCCGCTGGCCGATATTTCGCTGGCTTACCAAACACTGCCCGACGGCGCCAAAGCGGTCTATCAGAAAATCGGCGCCAACCCCGTCCGGCAATGGAAACTGACCAAATTTATTTTGAGCGACGGAACAGAAATCTCCGACCCGAACCAGTCCGGTTATCAATCGCGGGCAGATCAAGCCGCCATTCCAACCGACCGCCGCTCCATCCTGCGCCTGGAACGAACCGGGGTACTGAAAAGGGTGCCAGGTTTAAACCTGGCACCCAACACAGAATTGTCATCCTCGAATTTTTCTATCGAGGATCCTCCCGCTTCGCGCATCGCCCGTTCCACGCTCACCTATCAGGGGCAGCAGCGCGGCGAGTTCACATTCCAATACGAAGGCGATTTAACCAAAATCACCGATGACGGCGGAACCACGCGCGTCTACAACGCGGCCAATGAACTGCTGTCCGTGCAAACGCCCGACGGGCAAACCTGGAACTACCTCACCGTCACCGACATTGACGGTTCTACGGTCCGCGTCGCCGATTTAACCGCCGTCGATCATCCCGACGGCGCGCGCGCCGAATATTCCGGCAGTTCGCTGACGCGCGTCTACCTTCCCGACGGAACCTCGTTTAAAAACCTGGTCTGGAATGACGACGGCCGGCTGGTTTCCGCCGTTCAGGTTTCCATTGATGGAATTGAAACGGCACTTCCCAATCCGAACGGATCGGCCGCGCAGTCATGGACCATCGGCGCCGATAAAACCGGCTCGTTCGTCACCGTCGGACATGACGGCGGCGATATCGTAAAACATGCGCAGTCGTTCGTTCTGCCCGGCTACGGCCAGCGCCAAACCAACAGCATCAATCTATTCGTCCGCGCCGATACGCTCGGCAGTCCGGCCGGCGGCCTGCGCGTAAAATTATTCGCCGATTCGCAAGAGAGCCCATCGGGCGACGCGCTCGCCGAGAGTGTCATCACCAACCCAACGCTGGGAGCGTGGAACCAATTTCAGTTTGGGTCCAACATTCAACTGACCGCCGGACAACGGTACTGGATCACCGTCGAATATCTCGGACCGACCGAACTCTCCACCGCCTACCGGCTGGGCGCTTCATTCGAGAATTCTTACGCCGACGGTTCTGAACTCAACCGCTATGTCTCGTCTCAGCGGTGGCTGGCCGGTTCGCGCGCGCTCGACCTAGCATTTCAATTAACCGCTTCCGGGCAAGCGCTTTCGCTGGAAGGAATTGAAACGCAATTAGCTCCCTACCGGATGAACGGCGACACCTTGACCGAGCAGGAATTCGACGGATCGGGCATTTTGCTCACGCAGAGCCGCTCCGACGGACAGGTTACCTTCTTTAACGCGCGCGGCCAGATTGAAACAATCACCGACGCCGAAGGCCGCCTGCAAACCGAATATATTTATACCGGCGCCGGTGATTTAGCCGAAGTGCGGATGCCCGGCGTACTCACGCAAATCGCCGAAGAAGCCGCGCTCGCCCGAGCTGATCTCGAGTCGCGATCCGCGCAGGCGCTTCAACTGCTGGCCGAACAGCGCGGAGTCGCCGCCGGGCAGATCAACCAGCAGATCGGTTCGGCGCGCGCCCAGTTGGCCGTGCAGGAATCAGAATTGATCGGGCAGTTAAACGCGCTCGACAACACCAAAGCCAGCGGAAAAGCCGGCCGCAGACAGAAAAACAACGGCATGGACCAACTGCGCGGCGGCATCCAGCAGGTGCAAAGCGCTCAGCAAACACTCGACCAGCAGTACGCGCAGATGCTCGGCGAACTTGACAGCCAGATCAATCAGATCCGCCTGCAGATTGACACCGAAACCGAAAAAGCGTTTACGCAAATTCAACAAAGCCAGACCGACGCCGCTAAAGCGATGCTCAAACAGATCATCACGCCGGTGGTCTACACCGAGTTCCGCCGCGGCCTGGGCCGGGACCCCGACGCCGCCGAGTGGAGCCGCATCGTCGATCCGATCTACGACCAAATGAAAGATCAGCCGGCCGCGCATCTCGATTTACCGGCCATCCGCGCGTTGATCGAACAAAGCGCCGACCGGCAAGCCCGCGTCGAAGAAGTTTTGCAAATTCGCGCGCAGGTCCGCGACTGGTTCACCAACTATTTGCCATCGGGAATAGACCCGAATTCCCTGTCATTGCGAGCGAACGAAGCAATCTCATCTCTCGACCTCACCCCCGACGACATCGTTGCCCTTTCCGCCGACGAGGTCGAACAGATTCTCACCTACCTTGACAACAGTTCATTGCATTTTGGGCAATCGGCTTATTTAGCGCTTAAAGAACTGTTGTCGCATTACACAACAGAAATCCCCGCGCACCAGCTGGCGACCGAGGCGATCGTCATCGACATCCTTGGCGGCGTCATTACGCCAAAAACCGAAGGTGATCTGGAACTTTCGCTTTACGCGCTCGGCAAAGTGGGCACTCTGCACAACTTGCCGCTGATCGCTTCCAAAATTTCATTTGAAGAACTGCGCGGCATGACCACTCTGCCCGGAGTGAAATCCACCATCGCCTTTGCCAATCCCAACGGAATGGCCTATAACGCAGCCGGCAATACCGCCTATGTTACCCATTTCGGCAATGGCACCTACCGCGCGCTCTCTGAAGTTGATCTAGCTACCAATGCCATTCTGCGCACCGTTGTTCTGCCCGGCCAGCCCGAGGCGTACACCGGCCCGATCGCCGCCAGCGCCGATGGGCAATGGCTGGCCGTCGGAACCGTTTCCTACGCCGGCAAGCCGGACCAAACTGTGTTTTTAATCAACGCGCATACTTTTGAGGTCGCGGCTTCCTTCAACGGGTTCGGCGCCGTGGCTACCGTCGCTTTCTCACCCGACAACTCAACACTCTACGCCGCCGACAGTTTCACGCGCGCGTTAACCCGCGTGAACCTGGCCACACAAACAAAAATCGGTTCATTGCCACTGCCGAATGATTTCGCGAACCCAATGCTGGTCTTCTCGCCCAACGGACAAACGCTTTATGTCGGTTCCGAATCGACCGGACGGCTGGCCGTCGTTAATCTGGCGAATCCTTCCGCGCCCATTCAATTCATCAGCACCGGCGTAGCCCCGCGCGCGATGGCGCTGCATGCCAACGGAACCGACCTTTATCTGGTCAGCCATAACACCGGAATGCTCACCCGGTTCAACACCACTACCTGGCAAAAAACCGGCGAGGTCTATGTCGGCTGGGGACCCCAGCGCGTTTCATTCTCATCCGACGGCTCCAAAGCGCTGGTCACCACCTACTACAACGGAGAACTGGCCGTCGTCGATATCGCCTCATTCACCCGCACGCAGATTGTTACCGTCGGCGGAGGCGCCACGGAGATACTGGTCGACCACAACGGCCGCGAAATTTTGGTGACTGGCGGCGGAGGGGTCAGCGTGGTCGTGCTCGACGCCCCCGGCCCGGCCATCGCCCATGTCAACGGCAACCATTACATTCTTATTCTATCGATCGCGCCCGACGGGACCATCACCTACCGCGAACCCAACCAGGGCCCCAACGGAACGACGCTCACCATGTCTGAAGCGCAATTCCGCAACATTTGGGACGGCGCCATTCTTTCAGCGCGCGCACCGCCCAAACCGTCGTCGGTCCTCTCCGTTCAAGAAGCCAAATCAATCACCGGCTCCTTCTTCCCGCTTCTCTTCCTCGCGTTCGCGGCCATCGCCTCCAGCATCGGCACCGCCATCGGAGCCGTGATCGCAACAATCGCCGGCGTCTTATCAGCCGTTGCCGGAGTAATCGGCGCCGTCTTCAGCGCTATCGGCGGGTTCATCAGCGGCCTCGGAACATTCTTCTCAGGTTTCGGGTCGTTCTTCTCCGGATTTGGATTTCTTGGTCAAGGACTTGGCGCCATTTTCTCAGGACATATTCTCGCCGGGCTCTCAACCATCGGCGGCGCGCTGATGAGCACGATTATCCCCGGCGGACTGCTTCAACTTGGCATCAGCGTGGGAGTCAGCAAGGGACTGGAAGCGCTGGGTGTCAGTCCGATGATCTCCTCGCTGGCAGGCGCGTTTGTATCCGGCGGCATCGGAGGTATGCTTAATCCTGCACAAGGAATCAGCATGTTTACCAGCGCAGTCAGCGGAGCGCTTACTTCAACCGCTATTGCCGGTACGCAAATTGGCCTGACTTCCATCGGATTAGATCCTGCTCTGGCCTCCATCGCTTCCATTGGCGTAGGAGCAATCACGAGTAGTTTTACGGCTGGTGTTGCACAAATCAACAGTGCCGGAAATGTTGTCAACGATGCCGTTGGCAATCCAATTATTCTTCACGGTACACAGGCGCTGAGCCAAACTTTCAGAACATCACTGGCTCCTACCCTGGCCGGAGAACTTGGGTTTTATGGCATCCAGAAACTCGGTGAATCAATTGGGCTCGATCCGCGCATTTCCCAATTAGCCGGTATGCCAATTAAATCGGCCATCACAAATACTTTTAGTGCCGGATCAACTTCTCAATCAATCACACACGCTTTTGGGCAAGGACTAATCAACGGAGCCGTTTCTATCGGACTGCAAACCGGCATTGACGCGGTTGGGTTAGACCCACTGGCCGGGGCACTCGCCAGCCGCGCGATCACCGGCGCGTTAGCCGGAGCGATTAATCCGAATAGAAATATTTTCGAAGGTATCGGCCGCGCGTACCAGGAAAGCGTCGGCAACTTCTCTCTGTTTCCAACACCGCCGGACCCCAAAGATCCACGGTTTACCACCACGCTAACCAACGGTCAGCGGGTTTGGAACCAGCAGGCATATAATCAAGCAATTGGCCAGTACGAGGCCTCCCGCCCGGTCTGGATGGCGCAATCAATCGCCAAAACCAACGACTTCGCGCAAGAAATCAGAACCAACGGATTCAGCACGGCTCTTGAGAATTACGCCACTTCCATCTTCCATCGCGATTCCGTCGAATCGCTCGTGCAATCGTTCGGGTCCATTAAAGCGGCCATTGAAGAAAAACTTCGCCCGGAAAATATCCACAATGTCACGCTCTCCGACGGAACCATCGCTAAAGAACTACTGCTTTCCGAGGAAGATATGCGCATCGCGCTTCTACTGGCAGGAGACCCCACCGCCGGCTATTCCCTTCTGGGTGTGACCGAAGATGATTTAGAGCAGCGCTACACCGATTACCGGGTCAATCGCCAAACGCATGAGGCCGGCATGGTCAGCGGCACCATCCGGAGAACCTATCGCTCCACAGCCCCTGATGGAACTACCGTCACTGCACAGTTCCTGGAAGAAATCTCCGCCGGAGGGGTCACCAAGGTCACGGTCTACGGACAAGACGGCCAGCTTTACACCATCACCCCCAACAATTTTCAGGATGTGCGCCTCAACGCCGATGGAACAATTCGAGATGGATTAGTCACAACCATATCTGGAGACACACTTAAGTTTAAGAACAATTTGCTCGCAGAAAGCCATTCCCGACAAAAAATCGATTTCCCAATAAATTCAACTGATCAGCTTATTCCAGAAACTGGACTTCTTACTTCCGACTTGCAAGATCTGTGGATCGAAATCAAAACTGCCACAGGACAGTTATCAACCATTTCTCTGGTGGAAGACAACCCTTCCTCAAACAGTTGGTCGAAAGTTCTTCTTAAGGATCTTCCAGGGGCAGAACAATACAGTAATGTATCAATGGCACTAAGGAATTCCACGCTCCGACAAAGAATCGAAGACCGCTTCGAACAATTGACGAACCTGCTGGGAGGCGTGGGCTGGTATACGGAGGAACAGTTACAAACCAGAAAAGAAAATTACCTAAGAATACTCTCTGAACTTGCACAACAAGGTAGCCTTGATGGCTTAATTATTGCCTTTTCCGACCTATCTGATATTGGGCTTGCAGTTAAAGCAGGCGAGTTTATTACAGATCAAAATGATATAGACACAGTCATTGATCTATTGGGGAAATCTCCCGTTGGTGCAGTAACACAGGGAGTCATAGACAGAATATCCACCGGGAAACCATTTGAAATGTATCAACATATAGGATTAATCAAAGAACTAGAACTGTCTGATGGAACACGGCGCCTTTATGTCCTCGAAATTAATCCAGATGGCCTGGGGATACCACGCTTAACGCCTTTAGAGCAGAAATTATATCCTTCTCCCTTGGCTAATTCCTATCAGAACATTGTGATCCTTCAAGCAAATGAAAGCGAGAAAGCAGCCAAAGCCGCAAGAAGTTTGGTTAACACTTATTTTATCAAGCACGATCTCGATAGTGCCCAAGCAGGCGAAGTAATATGGTCTATTCCAACAGCACCAAAATACGATTGGCTCCAAATAGCGGGTCTACCCAGAATACCCGGCGCAAACCGAGAAACTTGTGCCAGTTTTATTTTTCATGGGTTTGAGTTAGCAGGGTTAGTGCCACATAATTTTCCTACAGATCTCTTATCCAGAGTTTCACCACAAGAAATTGTTGATAGTGGTAACAATTGGGGAAAAGACATTGCCAACTCAGACGGAAGCTGGTAGCGTAAAATATATGCTCAAATGGCTTTATAGAATTTTCTTGCTTGGGATTCTCGCCGGATCTTGCGGACTCTTTCTTTATAACGCCCTTGCGCAAACTCCAGATCAACCTCCAGACTCATTTACTATAGAAACCAATATCCAGGGAACTCTTGTTTTCAGTGCTTTCCGGAAACCTCATGGGCATACCATGAGGTTATGGGTCATAAAAGACCAAAACCTCTATGAGTTAGGACTCAATGGGGTACAACCAATCATATCTCGAGATAGTAAGACTCTGGTTTTTCAAAGTAACGGAGAATTACAGCGATTCAGTTTTAAGTTGAGGAAAGGCGAAATTTTACCTATCTCAAAAATTACAACGCTATTTGATTATGATGTGTCACCTGACGGGAAAGAGATTTGTTTTGTCACTAGTGAAATCAGTCAATCCAAGGGTCTCTATGGATGCAATTTGCACATCGGAAATCTAAATGGCACAAATATTCGTTGTTTAACCCAATTTTCTCCGACTGATACCGTTGGGGGTGTTAATAATCCAAAGTGGTCTCCAGCCGGAGATTCTATTTTATTTACTGCGTTTGATCCTACCGAGACTAAGGGGAAAAGGAACGTTCGATTATGGGTTATTAAGAAAGATGGAACGGGATTACGGAAGATTCATAATGAAATATCAAATTACAGTGTTAATGAGCCGGCCTGGTCTCCTGACGGAAAGAAAGTAGCTTTTGTAGAAAGGCCATCAAATCCACAGCAGGAAGGATACGACTATGAAGTTTATGTCTGTGATGCTGATGGTTCGAATGTTAAACGCCTAACTAATAACGACTGGAATGAGCGCGAACCTGTTTTCTCTCCGGATGGAAAACAAATTTGCTTCGTATCCTACCGCCATCAAAAAGTCGGTATGGCTGGCTTTGGTTCAGAACTCTACCTGATTAATGCAGACGGAACCAACGAGCAGCGGCTTACTCCTCCAGAAAAAGTACCCGGTGCTTTAGGTGGCTGGGCGGAAGATCATAGTCCAACTTGGGGACCTTCAAGTGATTAGACCGCCAACGGTACCGGTTTACCGTTTTTTAATGGCTCTCTTTTTCCTGCTGGCTTCCATTCAAAATACGGTGTATGCCTTGGAGGATACGGCCGTTGCTGATACATATGATGCCCAATACACTGCTGGATTGGCTTACCTCAAACAGGATAGCGATGAGGACTTGGACAAAGCTATTATCCATTTTAAAAAAGCAGCAAATCTATCACCTGGCGATAGTGGCGCTTATATAAATCTCGGCGTGGCATACGGTCGTAAAGGACGAATTGAAGATGCGGTCATCGCTTTGCAACGATCACTCGAAATAGAATCAAACAATCCCAACGCTCTTTTAAACCTTGGGACAGTGTATGAACAAGATGGCTGGTATAAGGCAGCGGAAGTTTGCTTCCGAGACGCGCAGACATTGGCTCCTAATGCACCTATTGTAAAAGATTTTTTTTCCAGGAAAACGCTTGGGTCAGCCTCAAAAGAAGACACCAGCGTTAAAGCAGATACCTTGATTGAGCGGGGCACTAAATTCTTTATGGCCGGAAACTTTGAAAAAGCTCTCGGATTCTATAAAGAAGCTGCTGAAGTGAATCGTTCTTCGCCCGCTCCTCGCATCAACATTGGTAATACATACCTGAAAATGGATAGGCTTGACGAAGCTGGTCAAACCTATGAACTTGCGGTAAAACTCGCTCCGCGAAACGCACGTGTCCGATACTGTCTAGGCAACTACTATGTAGCAAAGAAACTCTGGAAAGAGGCGATTCGTGAGTTGGAGCGATCTGAAGTATTGGGATCCAGCCATGTTAGCCTTTACTCTGGTCTTGGAAGGGCCTATTTGCTTGAAAAAGAATTCCCGAAGGCGGAAGTAGCCTTAAACAAACTTCTTAAACTCGACCCTACCAATACTCAGGGATGGTACATGTTGGGTATTACTTATATTCAACTCAAAAATGGGTGGAAAGCGCGCGAGGCTTTTAAGAAATGCATAGAAAATGATCCGAAGTTCATCGCGGCCCATTATGAACTAGGATGGCTCTATGCAGGGTATGATCCATCCTATGCCCGTAAAGAATTTGAAACGGTACTTCAATTGGATCCATCTCATGTGGAAGCTCGCAAGGAATTAGAAAAACTCAATCGGCGATAATCTTATGCACACCAACGGTACCAGGTTCCAAGAGTATAGGCAAAAAGGAGGATAGTTCTTGAAAATCCAGATTGCTTCCCTTCTACTAATAACTACTCTTCTCGCTGGCTGTGCCACGGTCAATTCAGTACGACCGGATGGTTCTGCTAATTTTGTAAAGCGGTCTGGTTTGTCCGATGATGTTAAAAATTTGTGGCTTACAGCAAAGATTATTGATGCCAAAAGTGCTTTCAGCACAAAAGATCAGAAAGTTACCTGGTGGGCTGAGTTCCAGCCCATGTCTTTCGTTACACCACAGCAATTTTCAGCTCGGTGGTATGCTCCCGATGGCTCTCTCTTTACCGAAACCCAAGGCAGAACTTTCGATACCAACGCCATGTACGGCACCTGCTCTCTGCCTATTAGCGGTAGCCAAGCCGCGCACTACTCAGGGATATGGCGTGTGGATGTGTTTTGGCGTAACGCTAAGATCGATTCGCAGTCATTCTCCATCTCGGACCCAACACTCCAGAGCGATTCCTTGCCGGCTCCTTCGTCTGACTCACCAAAAGAAGAAGGACCATGGACAACCTATCTCGAATCCAATCAGGGATTACAAGTACGCTACCCATCTTCCTGGTTCAGAAAAGAGCACTCCAACCCTCCTGTATATCAACTATTCTTATCAAGAGAGAAGGTTACCAAGCCGGGGGATATATTCCAGGTTGGGATATCTATCCTGCAGATTCAAAACGCCTCCGCACAACTTAACCTAAAAACAAGTGACCCTGTCACTGCAGCTTCACTTCTACTAGAGTCCTACATCAAAAATTGCCCGGGTCTCATGAAAAAACACGCGGTCAACACACCAGTCCGCATTGGAAACTCCGAGGGTTATCTTTCTGATCTTGAAACACGAGATGCTCTCGGAAAAAATGTCCGCCTCTGGCTCGTTTACTTGCTGCAAGATGATGTTCTTACAAATCTAATTTTTGAGTGTCCGAGAGAAGAGTTTTCAAAATACGAACCTATTTTTCGTCAATTTCTAGAGGAATCAAACATACCCGGCTCTACACAACATGCGTCTCTGGTTCAAGAGCCATTTCATTTAACACGAGAGGTGTCGGATGAAGATGTGCTCATCAAGGAACTCGATCTTTCCGTGAGTCGTCCTGCCAACTGGATCGTGCTTCAATTTGATGATCCTCACCATTTGGTGTCATTCTGCAAGCAAAATCCCCCAAGTCCAACAGAACCGGTGATCACAGCATCGCTTCTTGCTCGCATTAACAAATCTATACCTGACCTCGCCCGTGCAGTTATTATGGAAAAAGCTCGCCTTCTCAAGGGAAGCACACTCATACAGATAGGAAATACCAGACCTGAGAAAATTGGCGACTGGAAGGGCTTTAAGGAAACCTATGTTTTCTCCATTGAGGGAACTTCTGTGGGGTTTGTGTATTTCTTCATCCCGACAAGAGATTTTCTCTATGTATTCACTTACTCAAATAAATTCGAATCCCTGAGTGAGTATCTGGAGGTTTTCAATGCTGTTATTGAAAAATCTCGATTCGAAAACGAGAGAACTAAGCTTCCAGAAGGTTTGGTCAAAAGCATTACCGAAGCACAACTTCGGATTGCAACGGAGAAAAAGACCAGCGACTAACGATGCCAAAGTACCAAAAAACGGTACCCTGCATTCGATACAGATCGAAATTTAAGCAGGCAAAAGAATACAATTCAAAAGAGGAGATCGTTATGAAAGCTTGGCTGAAATTGACAGCAATGTTTTTTGGCATTGCGTTGTTATCCGGATGTTCAACGGGCTTAACCCTGCCCCACGGTCCGGACATCTATTCCCTCTCCATGAAACCAAACGCCCCGAAGGTAGTGGTCGCCCGAGTAGCAGATAACCGTCAAGATAAACAGCACCTTGGTTCCATCAGCGCGCTACAGGTACAAATGAAAGCGGACCCTACTGAATTAGTCGCCAAAGAAATGGTCGCGGCGCTGTACGATCAGGATGTGAATGGCGTATTGGGACGGGTTTCCGCGACCGATTCGCCAGACACACTGGCTGCAGCCGCGGCGGAAAACAATGCGGACGGTGTGTTGGTCGTTTCTATTCAAGCACTCGCAATTGCCTCGTTCGACGCGCTGATGGACCCTCCGACAGCCACCGCAACGCTGACCGCTACTCTCTACGACAGCGCCGGCCAGAAACTCGACAGCGATTCCGCCATGGGACAGGTACAGCGACGAATTAATACTTTTGTGGCTGAGAAATCAACCGGTGAACTGCTCAATGAGGCAATCCGCGCGGCAACTCAAAAACTGGCCGCCAGCAGTATTATTAGCACCCTTAAAAATAAGGCGGCCGCACCAGAAACAGAGCCGGAAGCCGCTACTACAGAAACGCAAACGACAACCACAACCGAAACAACCACGGAGGCCCCTGCTCAATGAATACTTTCTCGCGCTTCACGGCTTTTGCGCTTATTGCCGTAATGCTGTCCGGTTGTTCGGTGTTTATGGCCGCCAAACAACCGCCTAAAAAAGATCTGTCCGTGCTCGAGATTGGCACGCCGCGCAGCCGGGTGATATCAGAATTAGGCCAGCCGGCCGCCAGCGATACCAAAGACGGCAAGCGGGTGGATATGTTCGTGTTTCAGCAGGGCTACAGCAAGGGAGCAAAAACAGGCCGGGCCCTTTTTCATGGAGCGGCCGATGTGATGACGCTGGGTCTGTGGGAAGTTGTCGGCACCCCAACCGAAATGGTTTTCGACGGAGCGCATATGTCTTATGAAGTAACCTACGACGCGGATGACCGAATCGAAAATGTCGCTAACCTTTCCCGGCAGGAACAATAAATGAGGATGCTTCTGCCCAAAAAATCCATCGGTTTGCTTTTAATCATCGTGGTGTTGTTGACCGGCTGCGCCAGCATTATCCATGGGTCGCGGCAGGATATCCGCGTAGTCTCAAACCCGTCGGGCGCGGTGGTACGGGTTAACCTGAATAACCAGGCCACCACTACCCCCGGCATGCTCACCTTGAGCCGCAAAGAGATTGCTTATGCGCTGACTTTCGAGAAAGAGGGTTATAAACCGGTCGAGGTTTCATTGCGGCGCACGGTGGACGGCTGGCTGTTCGGGAATATCATTTTCGGAGGCATCATCGGCATCGTGATTGACTTCGCATCGGGGTCGGCTTATAAATTAACGCCGGGAGAAGTCGAAATCGCTTTGGGTGAGATGTCGGCATCGGCTAAAAAATCGGGCGGCCTGGTTGTGTTTGCCGATTTACAGCAGCTGCCGAGCTCGCTCAAAAACAAAATCTCCGAGAAGGACCGGCTTGTCTAGGCAAAAAATCAAGCGGCTATGGGCGGGGTTGCTGGCTGTTGTTATTTGTTTAGCGCCGGCCCCCGCTTTTTCCGCAGAAAAAACGATTGAACGGGGCCGCCCCGTTTTTCTGCTGGACGCGCTGGGCAACATTTTAAGCATCCCCAAAAAAATTCTTCTGCTCAACTGGAAGATCGATAACCACAAAGTCTCTCCCCAAACAGAAGCGGAACTCCAAAAATTTCTGGACGCACACCCGGAGACCGAAAAAAATCTGAAAGTGCGCATCAACCAGTGGACGCCGGTCGGTGAATTCCGTCGGCTCGCGCAAAACAAGCGAATCCCCTGGTATTTCAGGGTATTCCCCGGCATTCCAACCACCGCCTTTTCATCGCTGACCGGCCGCGTGCTGGGCGGCGATCATTACAACCCCTATACCAACACCATCCATTTGTTTTCCGATGACGCGGCCGTGGCGCTTCACGAGGCCGGGCACGCGGTCGACTTCGCCCATCAAAAATCGCCGGGCCTCTACGCGGTGGGACGCATCCTGCCGCCCATCGAACTCAATCAGGAACAAATCGCTTCCGACACCGCCATCGCTTACCTCAAAGAACAAAAAGACCGCCCGGGCGAACTGCACGCTTACAAAACGCTCTACCCCGCTTTCGGAACCTACGCGGGCGAACAATCCGGCCTGGGCTACGGCAATTACATCGGCGCCGGCGCGGGCCACGCGCTGGGTTTTCTGGAAAGCCGCAACCAGCGCCTGGGTTACGAAGCGATCGATAACGCGCGCGTCGGCGACCACGTGATTACCCAGCAAAGCCCCCTCTCAAAAAGCCTGCTGACCCACCAGGCAGACTCCCGAAAGGCTCTCTTAAGCTCCCTTGACAAAACAGCAGAATAGCGTATATACTTGATATATACAACTAATGACTGATCTTCCGGATTTATCTGGGGTAGAAGGTTTCGACTGGGACCGTGGGAATGTTCAAAAGAACTGGGCGCGGCATCGGGTGGCTTTTCATGAATGCGAAGAGGTCTTTTTCCATGAGCCCGTTCTGGTTCCCGACCCGGATCATTCCGGTTCGGAACAGCGCTGGTTCGCGTTCGGACGCACGGCTAAAGGACGCTTGCTTACTATTGTATTTACCATCAGAAAGAACACCCTCCGGGTGATATCTGCCCGGGACATGAGCCGGAAGGAGCGAGGAAAATATGATCAACTTTAAGAAGATACCGGCATTCAAGAACGAAGACGCCGAACGAAAGTTCTGGGCTACCCACGACGCAACCGATTATGTCGATTGGAGAAAAGCGCAGCGGGTTCGATTTCCAAACTTAAAACCGACGCTGAGAACCATCTCCATCCGGCTTCCTGAGCATTTGATCGGCGATCTCAAGGCGCTGGCGAATGAGCGGGATATCCCCTACCAAGCGCTCCTGAAACAATTCCTCGCTGAGCGCGTAGAACGGGAGTGGCGCCACCACAGAGCCGCCTAAGCTCCCTTGACAACTAGCCGCCCTGGATTCCCGCCTTCGCGGGAATGAAATCTTAAGAGTAATTGTCATCCCCGAAATTACTTGTCGGGGATCTATTTTCGCCCTCCCCCTTGTTTTTACCCTCTCCATTGGGTAAGCTTCAAAGAGCATGCCAGCTACTCCCTTTTCACCCTCAGTTTTATACGCATTTACCTGCGGCCTAACCTGTGTTCTGGCCGCTTCATTAGCCCTGCTTGTCCTCTGGAAAAACGCGCGATCGCCGGTAGCCCGCCGATGGGCCACGATGTGCTTTTTGGTCGCGGCCTGGGCGTTCTGGAATACGATTTCCCTGCTTGATCAAACTGCGGCCGGATCTTTAAAATACCTGCGCCTGGCCGACGCGTTCGCGCTATTCATCCCGGTTACTTTTCTGCATTTTGCCATGCGTTTTGCGAACCGGTTCAAGGCCGGCCTGCTCAAAATAAGCTACCTGATAACCGGCGCGCTCGCGCTGACCGTGGGCACCCCGTTGTTCGTGGCGGAAGGCCAGAAAAAATTCGGCATCTGGTTTGAAGTGGGCGGCCCCACTTTTTTAGCGTTTGCCATCCTGTTCGTGCTGCTGCCGGCGTATGGCATTTATCTGATTTACCAAACAGCCCGCGCGGCCTCGGATAAAACGAAACAGGCTCAATTTTTCAGCTTATTTTTCGCCTGCGCGCTGGGTTTTGGCGGCGGGTTCATGTGGTTTCTTCCGGCGTTTAACATTAATATCCCGCCCATCGGCGGCCATTTAATCGCGCTCTACTGCGTGATTGTGCTGTATGCCATTGTCCGGTACCGGTTTCTGGATATCCAGCTGGTCATCCGGCGCAGTCTGGTTTATTCCATCTTGATCACGCTGTTGACCACTTCTTATTTCGGGCTGGTTTATTTGATCGAGCGGATTTTTCAAAACTCCATCGGTTATAAATCGGCGTGGATTTCCATTCTGTCGTTCGGATTGATGGCGCTGGTGTTCCAGCCGCTTAAATCGGCCATCCAAAAACTGGTCGACTGGTTAGTTTTCCGCTCAACGCAGGAAGAACTGGGGAAACGGATGGAACTGCTCGAACAGCAGGCGTTGCTAAATGAGAAACTCAAAGCGGTTTCTACACTGGCCGCCGGCATGGCGCATGAAATTAAAAATCCGCTGACGATATTGCAGACCTACGCGCAGTTCATCCCCGAGAAACGCCACGACGACGCTTTCATTACCACACTGCAAGAGACGCTCTCAAGCGAAACCCGCAGAATTCAGCAGATCGTTCAGGATTTATTAGACTTCGCCAAACCAAAACCCCCGCGAATGCAGCCGGTTGATTTAGCGGGGCTTATTCAATCGACGACGAATTTATTTTCGGGCGAGTTTATTAAGCGCAAGGTCAACTGCGAGGTTCATTGTGATTTGAACGGCGCCCTTCTGCAAGCCGACCGGGACCAGTTGCGCCAGGTTCTTATTAATCTGGTTCAGAATGCCCTGGACGCCATGCCGGCCGGCGGCAAGTTATCCATTCAGGGCACGGTTATACCCGACGAAGCAGTCGTTCTGAAAATCTCCGATACCGGCGAAGGAATCCCGAAACATCTCCTGCCCAAAATCTTTGACCCATTCGTAACCGGCAAAGAAACCGGCAACGGCTTAGGGCTAACGATGGTCTACTCCATTGTTCAGGCACACCGGGGTACCATTCAGGTAGATAGCACGCCCGAGCAAGGCACCACATTTACTCTCAGGTTCCCGCTATGACACTCTTTCAATATCACTTGATTGGGCTTGCTCTGACATCGACATCCCTGGTGGGATTTGGAATTTTCCTGCTGCTGAAAAATCCGGAGCGCCCATTAAATCGTTCCATGTCGCTCTATTGCTTCAGCGTTGCTTGGTGGAGTGGCTGGGAATTTTTTGCGCTTCAAATGCCTACCCGAGAATTAGCGTTTCTACTTATGCGAATAGAATACTTCGGGGTAGCATACATCCCTACTTTGTTTTGCACTACAGCATCCTATCTTCTAAATCAATCTGCCCGAACTCGAAAGAAGGTACTTATTCCTCTTTATGTAATGAGCACCCTTACATTAATTCCCGCTGTATTTTTCCCTACGAAACAATTCCTCTGGGTGAGCAGCGGCCCCGTTTTTTACCTGCCGATCTGGGGGCAAGCCGGCATGTATTACTGGATGTTTATGGTCTTTTTCTTTTCAGCCATCCTCACCGCCCATTTCCTGATGATTCCTCCCTGGCTTAAAGCAAGCGGCACAGAAAAAACTCGGCTTACCTTATTTATTTTTGGATCCATTTTGGCTTACATGGGTGGCTGTCCCGAATTTGCCATGAATTATGGGGTTCGGATCGGCTGGCTGAATCCTTTTGGTTTGTACGCTTTTCCTATTTATATCGGCATACTTACCTATGCTGTTGTACAACACCAATTTTTCGACATTCACATTGTGATCCGCAAAAGCGTTGTTTATTCCCTTCTCGTTACCCTATTGACTGCTGGATACTTTGGCATAGTTTATTTCATTGAGCACGCCTTCCAATCAACGCTTGGATATCATTCTATCTGGATCTCGCTGGCCGCGTTCGCTCTAATGACTTTGAGTTTTCAATCTCTTAAAACCATAATTCAGAATGCAGTGGATCACCTAGTGTTTGGGGTTTCTCAGGAAGAACTTGCCAAGAGAATGGAACGGCTTGAAGCTCAGGCCATGCAGGCCGAGAAATTCAAAGCCGTTTCTACGCTAGCCGCCGGCATGGCACACGAAATCAAAAACCCGCTAACGATTTTAAAAACCTACAACGAATTTCTTCCCAAAAAGCATGCGGACAAACAGTTCATTGCCGAAATGCACGAAGCGCTGGCCGCCGAAACGAGCCGGATGCAGCAAATCATTCAGGACTTGCTGGAATTCTCAAAACCAAAATTATCCAAACAGCGCCCTGTTCATCTGGAAGAAATCATTCATTCCACAACCAACTTGTTCTCGGCTGAATTCATCAAGCGCAAGATTAATTGCCAAACCAACTGCTCGCTCAATGGCGCTGCCATTCAAGCCGATCCGGACCAAATCCGGCAGATATTGATCAATCTCGTCCAAAACGCCCTAGACGCAATGCCTGAAGGCGGGTCTTTGTCGGTGTCGGCAGAAACAACCCCGGACAACCATGTCGAGTTAAAAATTACCGATACCGGCTGCGGCATTCCAAAAGAACTGCTGCCAAAAATATTCGACCCATTCGTAACCGGCAAAGAGACCGGCAACGGACTGGGCTTAACGATGGTCTACTCCATCGTGCAGGCGCACCGCGGCACCATTCAGGCGGATAGTGCTCCCGGCCAAGGCACCACATTCACTCTCCGGTTCCCGCTATGACACTCCTCCAACATCATGTTTTGTCGCTTAGCTTAACGGCCGTAACCACATTTGCCTTGGGGTTGTTGGTGTTTTTAGCGGAACCCAAAAAACGACTGAACCAGGTTTTTGGGTTTTATTCACTGGTGATTTCGTGGTGGGCATTTACTGAGGTTTTTATCGTAAGTGCCCATAATTTCCAAACTGCCAATTTGTTTGCCTACTTATCATGGCCAGCTATTATTTTTATCGCGCCGGCCTTTTTCCACACAACACTGCTACTGACTTCAGATAAAAACCTTTTGTCAGCAAAAATCCTTCGAACCGTTTATGTTTTTGGTTTCGTGTTTTTGATCCTGCTTTTCTGCGGACTGGTAATTGATGCTCCGAGGCCTATCGGACATACTCGGTATTTCAGCAAACTTACTCCCATAGGCATATCATTGCCGGTTTTATTTGTGATTCTTGTAAATATCAGCATATGGAAACTCTGGAAAGCATATCGGAAAGAATCTGGTTCTCGAAAAATTGAATTAAAATATCTGCTCTGGGGATCCGTTATCGGCTATATTGGCGGCACTCCAGACTGGTTACATTCGCTAGACATCTACATACCACCACTGACACCCCTTGGAATCTACGGAGTGCCACTTTATTCCATCGCCATGACTTACGCGGTACTTCACCACCAGCTTTTCGATTTCAACTTAGTGATCAGAAAAAGTCTCGCCTACTCAATTTTAATTACAATACTAACCATCAGTTATTTCGGTTGTGTTTACTTTGCGGAACAATTCTTCAGAATTACTTTGGGTTATTCATCTGTCTGGGTCTCATTAATCGCTTTTGCGGTAATGGCCTTACTATTTCAGCCGCTTAAATCTGCTATTCAAAGATTGGTCGACTACCTAGTCTTCGGGGTTTCTCAGGAAGAACTCGCCAAACGGATGGAACGGCTGGAAGCCCAGGCCATGCAAACCGAGAAATTTAAGGCCGTCTCTACGCTGGCCGCCGGCATGGCGCATGAAATCAAGAACCCGCTCACCATCATACAAACTTACGCGCAGTACCTAACCGAACGGCACGACGACCCAACCTTCATCAAAGAATGCCAGGAATCCATCTTGTCCGAAACTAAACGGATGAAAAACATCACGAAAGATTTAATGAGTTTCGCCAAGCCGAGCGATACCAAGCGCATTCCTGTAGAACTGGAAGAGTTGGTGCGGTCTACTGTTTTATTGCTGGCTCAAAACTTGTCGCAACAGAAGATCGGTTGGAATGTAGCTTGCGAACCGGAAACCACCACCGTTATTCAGGCCGATCCGGACCAAATCCGGCAAATTCTAATTAACCTTATCCAAAACGCGGCCGATGCCATGCCCAACGGCGGAACGGTTTCTGTTTCGACCAAAAGCACCGATGAACACGCCTACATTGTAATTACCGATACCGGCTGTGGCATTCCGCCAGAAATACTACCTAAAATCTTCGACCCATTTGTAACCACTAAGCCTGATGGTAACGGCCTGGGGCTAACAATGGTTTATTCAATGGTGCAGGCCAACTGTGGAACCATTCAGGTGGATAGCGCTCCCGGACAAGGCACGACCTTCACCATTAGGTTTGCACGATGACGCTACTACAGCTATATACATTCTCAAACACGCTTAACGCCTTTGTGAGTACTTCTCTTGGACTATTTGTCTTCCTAAAAAATCCTAACTCAAAAATAAACCGTCTTTGGGTATGGATGAGTTTGTGTATTGGAATCTGGTCTGGACTTCTTGCCCTTTCATTTGTTTCCCATGACTACATCTTCATCTTGTGGATAATACGGGTGGCTAACACAAGCGCCCTATTTATTCCGCTTCTTTACCTCCATTTCATAGCCGCATATCTTAACAAATCAATCAATCTTAGACCCCTCTATGTTATCAACATCTTATTGGCATGCACAGGATGGACTCCTCTTTTTGTAATAACAGTTGCCGCAAAAAGATGTTTCCCCTATTACAACACAGCAGGTTCTGTTTATTTCTTGTTTCCACTTCTATATACAGTAGAAACATTTTGGGCATTTTATCTATTATCGAAATCAATCAAAGATTCAACCGGAGTACGAAGAAAAACCTTCTCCCTTATACTCGCTTCCGGCGTTGTGGGATTTGTTTTCGGAGCGACTTCGTTCCCCTTATGCTACACCGACAGCTTTGAACCTTTTGGCCTTCATTTCGTTTGGCTCTATTGCTTATTTGTTACCTGGGCCATATTCCGATATCAATTATTTGATATTCATCTAATCATCCGTAAAAGCCTCATCTACTCATTGCTGATCACTCTGCTAACTATTGGATATTTTGGCGTTATTTATGGAGTTGAGCGCCTGTTCCAAAACAGTTTAGGTTATCGATCACTAGGGATTTCGCTGACTGCTTTCGCCGTAATGGCGGTAGCTTTTCAGCCCCTTAAAACAAGCATTCAAAGATTAGTCGACTGGCTGGTGTTCCGCTCAACGCAGGAAGAGTTGGGGAAACGGATGGAATTACTCGAACAGCAGGCCCTGCAAAACGAGAAACTCAAAGCGGTTTCTACTATGGCCGCCGGCATGGCGCACGAAATTAAAAATCCGCTGACAATACTGCAAACCTACGCCCAGTTTGTTACCGAAAAGCATACCGATCCTGCCTTCGCCAAAGAGCTGCAAGAGACCCTCTCTACAGAAACCAGGCGGATTCAAGGAATTGTTCAAGACTTGTTGGACTTCGCCAAACCAAAAGCGCCGCATATGCAGCCAGTAGATTTGGCCCAGTTAATACAATCGACAGTAAATCTGTTCTCGGGAGAGTTTCTCAAGCATGAAATCAATTGCAGTGTGGACTGTAATTTTAATAGCGCCCTTCTTCAAGCCGATCCCGACCAGATGCGCCAAATACTCATTAATCTTATCCAAAATGCTATTGATGCCACGCCAAGCGGGGGCAAAATCTCCATAGAAGGGTCTACGCATAACAAAGAGGTTGTATTAAAAATTTCCGATACCGGTAAGGGGATCCCGAAACACCTCTTACCCAAAATCTTTGATCCATTCGTGACGGGCAAAGAGACCGGCAACGGACTAGGACTTACAATGGTCTACTCCATTGTGCAGGCGCATCACGCCACCATTCAGGTGGATAGCGCTCCCGGACAAGGCACGACCTTTACTGTTAGATTACCCACAATTGAAGCTGATTGACATGGTTTATTCTGCGACTTACACTGTATTTAATGGTGTTTTTGTTTTTGAGTTATTATTTCATTAGGACTAACTATTACGGGTGGACTGATAAAAAGGTATGCACAATATAAATTAGAAATTTCTCAGTTGGTTATTTTCACGAGCTCATTTTAAGCAACGTCTACAATTTTATCGTAGGCGTTTTTTATTTTTATCAAAAACTGAGGTAACTATGACCCAGAACAAACTCCCCCATACAATGGATATAGTAATAACTGGGCTCGGCGTAGTATCTCCAAATGGCATAGGCAAGGATGCTTTCTGGAAAGCACTCCATTCCGGTCATACTGGCATCAAAAGAATTCAGCGGTTTGATCCATCTCCTTTTCCAACCCAAATTGCAGGAGAAGTCGCGGATTTTACTCCTGATCCTTTTATGGAACCAAAAGAATCGAAGAGAGCGGACCGATCTGTTCAATTTATTATTGCCTCAACACAAATGGCCCTTCAAGATAGTTGCATTAATCTTAAGAAAATGGATAGCTCTAGGGTTGGCGTACTTGCTGGAACATCCGTAGGTGGGCAAGGATGGGCACTGGATCAATTTTATACATTTATGCAGCATGGATACAGGAAAATGAATCCGTTTACAACCGCCGCAACTTTTCCAAATGCATCATCGGCACAAATTTCTCTCAAATTTGGACTTCGTGGCCCCAGCGATACTATTTCTTCAGGATGCGCATCTAGTTCATCTGCAATCTGCTTTGCCACAGAACTAATCCGTACTGGGAAAGCTGACATAATGATCGTTGGTGGAACCGAAAGTTTACTATACCCTCCTATTTTTGCTGCATATTGTGCTTCTCGAATTATGTCCAAGAGAAACAATCTCCCGATTCAAGCACCATCACCTTTTGACAAAAATCGGGATGGCATTGTATTAGGTGAAGGATCCGCTGTCCTTATACTAGAAAATCTAGAACACGCAAAAAAAAGATCGGC
The DNA here is from genome assembly GCA_023248155.1 of Candidatus Omnitrophota bacterium. Classification (GTDB taxonomy): domain Bacteria; phylum Omnitrophota; class Gorgyraeia; order 1-14-0-20-64-10; family 1-14-0-20-64-10; genus JAHFFE01. Next base: position 28,013 of record JAHFFE010000009.1, read on the forward strand.
GCCTATTTACGCCAAAATCTCCGGATGGGGAAGTAGCTGTGGGACAACAGAAAAACATCATGACGATAGCGGGAAAACTCCATCGGCAACTGCTCTGGCTATGAAACTAGCCCTGGAAAATTCCATGTTATCTCCAAATAATATTTCTTATATAAAAGCACATGGTAGCGGTCAGGTAGATGTAGATTTAATGGAAACAATGGCTATTAAAGATGTATTCGGAGAATACGCATATAAAATCCCCATTAGCTCTATAAAATCTTCTATTGGCCATACGGTTGGGGCTTCAGGTGCAATTGAAACAGTCGCTGCAACTCTTGCCATGAATTATAACGAAGCTCCGCCTACATTAAACCTCCACACCCCAGATCCTCAATGTGACCTTGACTATGTACCAAATCAAGCTCGCGGAGTTCCAATGACTTCAGCGTTAGTAAATATCATAGGGTTTGGAGGAAAAAACGTGTCCATTGTTTTAACGAAATATACTAATCATTAGATATTAATGTTACGTTTCTTTATCATCCTTGGGAATTTGGGAGTGCCCGGACTCGCGTTACTACTAGGTATAATTCGGCCTAAAGGATGGCTGAGTTGGTTCTTTGTTCTCTTTGTTTTAATACATTCTGTTGCACGGGTATGGGAAACATTTTACACATCCAAAGAAAAACGTCGCCTGGAGTTTCATGGGGATTGGCCATTAGTAGCCGTAACTTCTGCTTATATAATTTTGTGTTTTGTCATTATATTAGAGTTTTTTTTCATGAGCCGATCTCCGCGTTTTTTGAATTTCCTTGTCGGATGCATTTTGTATGGATTAGCATTTCGACTACGCTGGTGGGGAATGGCCTCCCTTGGAAAACAGTGGGCAATTCATGCCATTGGCCCAAAAAAGATTCGCAAAATTCGCTTAATCCAGCTAGGTCCATATAAATTTATCCGCCACCCAATATATTTGGGCATAGCCATTGAGACCATTTCTATTTCTATTATGCCTTCTTGTTATCTCTCCCTGATTTTTTCCATAACCGTTTGCATTCCGCTTATCATCCTAAGAGCCCTTTTAGAAGAAAGATCTTCTGCGAGAAGATTCGGACAACTGCACCAAAGATACACGGAAAAAATCCCGATGTTTCTCCCTGTAACTAAGAAAACCTTCCTTTCCTTTTTAAGATCGATTATCGCCAATAAATGACACCCGCCTTTCATTATCAGCTCTCTGCATTTTTTACATTCGTTGTAAACGCATTTTTAGTCTGCTGGATATTGAAAAAGAATGGCTTGGCTTCTGGGCTTTCAAGACGATTCGTGTTTTATTGTTCGGCAATTGCTGCTTGGGCAATTTTTGTCTGGATATGTACTATTTCTAAAAATTATGCTGTGGCTTATTTTTTTGGGCGATTGACTCACATTGCGGCAGCTTTAATTCCTGTTTTTTTCCTCCAGTTCGTATTACTGTTTCTCGGAACTCATCAGAAGCCCTTTGAAAAAAGATCCCTGCTAATAGCCTATGCGGTAGAGTTATTTTTTATTACCCTTCTTGTTATCAAGCCAAATTTAATACTAGGACAACTCAGTCATAAGCTATCCTTCCCCTGGTTTCCAGACGCTGGTATTTTATACACCCCGTGGATGGCTTCATTTTTTATTGTGGTATCCTACACCCATCTTCTTATTTTATTAGCCCTATTTAAGACACATGAACAACGCCGAAAACAACTGCGGTTCTTTTTTACTGGCAATCTTATCGGATACATAGGTGGGATTGGGTGTTTTCTACCGGTTTATAGCCTGCCAATCTTCCCTTTTCCATACGGTGCATACGGTGTTGTATTATTTACTCTGGTAACAACATACGCCATTATTCAATATCGTTTCATGGATGTTAATCTGGCCATTACCCGCACAGCGGTATTTATGGCCGTATATGCTGCTATTCTTGGACTTCCGCTCTTTGGAGCATTAACCTATCAAGACCTACTCGAGAAAAACCTGGGTCATCGATGGTGGGTTTATCTCCTAGTAGGATACGCTGGGTTAACAACAGCGGCACATTATATTAATCTTTACTTTCAACGCAGGGCGGAGGACCGCCTGCTGGTAGAGCAACGGCGATATCAAAGTGTGCTTCGGCAGGCATCTCAGGGCATGGTCTCGATTAAAGATCTGGATAAATTACTTCGCTTGATTGTTCATCTACTCACACAAAAAGTGCGTATTAAACACGCGGCTGTTTATTTATGGGAACCACAGGTAAAAAAATTCGTATTGAGCGCTTCCCGGCAATGGCCCGTTAAAGAAGCAGCGCCTTCTTTTCCTGAGGATCATCCCCTGGTTGAGTATATCCACTGGAACCGAAAAGCGATTGTATCGGAAGAATTGCAAATGCAGGTACGTAGTGGCGAAAAAAATCTACAGTCAGTAGTTTCTTCCATGCGGGTTTTACAAGCGGCAGTATTGGTACCCAGCTTTACGGAAGACCGGTGCGAGGGGTTTTTACTGCTGGGCGATAAAATTTCAGACAAATTATTCACGCCGGATGACTTGCAGGTATTTGAAGTGCTGGCCTCACAGGCGGCGCTGGCTATTCAGAACGCGCAGTTTTACGAGGAACTGAAGCGCACGCAAACCGACCTGTTCCAGACGGCAAAAATGGCTTCTTTGGGGCATATGGCCGGCGGCATGAGCCATCAGATTAATAACCGGTTCCATGTGCTGACGATTCTGGCGGGCACTTTAAAGTCGGTGATGAAAGATTCGGACCCGTCGCAATTGCCGGGCGAACGGCTGAAAGAACTGTGGGGCAAGGCGGTGGAAACGCTGGGCAAGCTGGAAGACAACGCGGTGCGCGGCGGCGACATTGTGAAAACGCTGCTGAGGTTCTCGCGGCCGGCCGGAGAATATAAAGCGGTGACGATGGCGCAGATTTTGGCGACGGCCAAGGAAGTGTCGCAGTTCCGTATCAACATCAGCCTGGTGGACATTATCGAGCAGGTGCCCGGCGATATTCCGCCGGTGCGCGGCGATTTAAACCAGTTGGCCGATTCGTGCTTTAACTTGCTGACCAACGCCTACGACGCGATCCAGAAAAAAGGAACGATGATTCAAAGCGGGCAGATCTCCCCTTCTCCAAATGATCCGGTGCCGTTCCGCGGGAAAATAGTGGTGCGCGTCTATATGGAAAAGAAAGACGATCAGCCAACCAAAGTGGTTCTGGAAATTCAGGACAACGGCACCGGCATGATGGCCTCGGAACTGGACAGTTTGTTTATTCCGTTTTTCACCACCAAAGCGACCGCGCAAAAAGGGACCGGGCTGGGGTTGTATGTAATCCAGCGGATCGTAGAGCAGCATGGCGGGTCGATTAAAGCGGCATCCAAATATGGCGCGGGAACCACTTTTATCATGCGCCTGCCTGTATTTGAAGGCGGCGTTCCAGCCTGAGCACCGCCAGTTTTATTTTTACCGCCGGCGGCGAAAAGAAAACTGCGTTTCCACTTTAACAAGATGGCCCCCCATGGCAAGAACCGGATAGGCCAAAAAATTGATGGGGCCGCCCTGAAAACTCTGATCAAACATCAGGTCGCGCCCGCGGCTGAATTCGATTCGATTGGCCGGATGATGCCCGAAATAATAGGTCGCCAGACTTGAGTATTTATCGGCCTCTGAAACATCGACGGGCCACCACTTGCCTTCCGCGTAAAACTCAGCCCAGCAATGGTAACCGTCAATGCCCCCGTCATTCCGCTCAGACGGAATTGCCGCGCCGACGGCGAAACGGGCCGGAATACCGGCCGCCCGGGCCAGCCCGATAAAGTAGGCGTGGAAATCGCTGCAGTTGCCTGTCCGTAAATTGCACGCGTAGACGGCGTCACCCTTGCCCCAGCCGCTGCCGTATTTCATGTAACGCATACGGTCAATCACATGATCGTACAGAGCCCGCGCCCGGACTAAATCCCCCGTTTTTCCGCGAACAACCCCCGCGGCAATCGAATGGAACTCATCGCGATCAGGAACGAGGCATTCCGGCTTCAGGTATTTTTCAGTGCCGGCGGGCTCTGCCGCGTAGGCGGCTTTCTCGTGGCGACGGACGCGATAGCGGATGTCGATGGACTTTCCGCTGTCTGGTTTGCCGATCTTAAAGAGAAAAGCTTTATTTCCGTACGCGCGTTCCTGCAAAACGCGGGGTTCTTTCGGGGATTCCATGCGGAGAAGCTCAACCGTTTGAAACGCGTCCGACGCCGGAAACGGCAGCCACAAGTAAGCACGATCGTTAACTTCAGGAATCCGGGTTTGGTATCGAAACTCAAATTCGTCCTCCCCCTCGACGACGCCGAGCAGTTTGGGCGGGGCCCCCTGAACAGGAACGCGCTTCCAGCTCTGATCGGCGTCCTGTTCCCAGGTGTAGAAAGGAATGCCGTTGAGTTTATGGAGGGTGGTTTCGGTAACAGTCATGGCGCCCGGCCTGCCCCGCATGAAAAAATCGACATCGTAGACATCGCCGGAGAGATCGACCAGATCCACGCAGGCAAAATGGCGGCCATGTCCGAGGGAAGCAAGGTATTCGGTGTGGACGCGAACGAGCTTGAAATCGTACGATTTCCCGCCGGAGGAGATCTTGAAATAGCCGGAGGAGCGCGAAGCTTCGGCGATGTAGCGCTCGATCCCGGCCTGGATCTGAGGAATGGTTGCCGGAGAGCCGGGCTGGAACTGAGGCGCTGCGCGCCATGCCAGCCCTCCGGTCATCACCACCGCGCAGGCCAACGCGCAGACAGCAACCCTCTTCAGACAAAGATTATTTTGGATGCTCGGTCGGATGCTCCGAATGCTTGGCTGCGGGCTGCTCCGAAGACTGCTCCGTTGCCAGCTGCTCTGAAGACTGTTCCATTGCCAGCTGCTCTGAAGACTGCTCCGTTGCCGGCTGCTTGGTTACCTCGGCTGCGGGCTGCTCCGAAGACTTCGGCGCCGGTTTGGCTGAAGGATGTTCCGCCATGCCGGGGGTAGCGATCAAACAAACAACGGCCACGCCCAATAAAATAGTCGTTATTTTTCTCATCTTTTTCTCCCAGTTAAAAAACCGTTATCCGATGAAACCTTCTCACGCATCAACCTGATGATACTCTACCGCAAGAACAATGCATGGTCAATTTTAACGGCACCGGTCGCGCTGGACAAGCCGCGGGCGCGGGGGGATAATAAGTCTGTGCCGAGTTTGCTGATTATCGACGATGAACCGGAAATTCTGGAAACGACCAAGTGGGCGTTTGAGCTGGCCGGTTTCGATGTCAGCACGGCCGCCAGCGGCGAGGAAGCCCTTCCCCGCGCAGAAGAATTCCATCCGGAAGTTCTTCTGATTGATTACAAACTGCCGCAGATGTCCGGGCTGGATGTGCTGCGGGAGACCAAATTGAAAAACCCCGAAGTGATCGCGATCATGATTACCGGATTAACCCACCAAACCACGCAAATTGAAGAGGAATCGGCGCGGCTGGGCGCCAGCGGGTTCCTGCACAAGCCGCTGCAGATGGAAGTTGTGCTTCAGATCGTTCGAAGTCATTTGAAACGAGGTGGCTGATGGCGTCGCTGTTGATCGTCGAAGATGAGCTGGAAGTGGCTGATTCACTGAAAGATTATTTCAGCCTGCACGGGGTTGAAGTTTTTATCGCCAACACCGGCGAACAGGGCCTGGAAATTTTAGCTGAGAAGAAACCGTCCGTGGTTTTGCTCGATATGAAGCTGGGATCCGGCATCAGCGGATTGGAATTTTTGCGCAAGGCCAAGGCGGCCAAGAGCACCGCGCAGATTATCGTCGTGACGGCCGTGGACGACCAGAATGTTTCGACGATGGCCCGGGGATTTGGCGCCGCGGATTACATGACGAAGCCGCTGACGATTCCGGATGTGGAACGGGTCGTTCTTTCCCGCCTGAAGAAGTAACCTGCTTTAAAAGTATTCCTGCAGAAGTTTTTGAACGCGCTCAATCGGGCGCATCCAGGGTGAAATATGCGCTACTGAGGGAAGAATCGCTTTTTTGCGCATGCTGTAGCGCAGAAGGCCGATCGGCGTTAAATCCTGCATGCGCAGGGACAAGCCGGGGTTGAGCTCAGCCTCTTTCAACGTGCCCAAGCGTACCGGCATATTCATTAAACTCTCGGCCATCTCCAAAAACCCGTCGAGGCGGGCCATCGAACCAACCACCACGATGCCCGACGATGAGTCGAGGAACAGCGGATTGGCGACTAAACGGCGCTGAATACGGGTCAGCAGTTCTTTGGCGCGCGCGCGAACGACAGCAACCACTTCTTCCTGCGGAAACGAACGGGCGCCGGCCCCCTGGCCTGTTTTGAGCGGCTTTAATGCCCATTGGCCGGAGACTTCCTGCGCCAGCGGATCGTTGCCGATCGGCGACGGCTCTTCGAGACTGCGCACCTGATCGAGCAAAAACTCGGCTGAAACGCGCGGAATTTTAAAGGTACGGCTGATGCCGTCGAGCAAATCTTCCCACCCGCCCGGAATCAGGTAGGTGTCGCGGATTTGAGAATTGTCGAACAAAACGATTTCGGTATAGGAATCGCCGATCCGGATGAGCGTTACGCCCAGGTCGCGGTCGAGATCGGTTAAAACCGCTTCGGCAGTGCCGAGAGCGCCCAGCACAAAACCGTCGGTTTCAAGGCCGGCGCGGTGCAGAACGCGCGAGAAATTCTGAACGGTCGAGTTAAGCGCCGTCACCAGATGAAGGTCGACCGAGAGTTTCTTGCCGGCCAGGCCGATCGGGTTGCGAACGCCGGACTGCCCGTCGACGGAATAACCGCGCTCGAATGAATGCAATATCTGCCGGTCGTATTCGAGAGAAAGCGAGCGGCAAGTGGTCACGGCCCGCTCGACATCCTGGCGGGAGATGCCGACGGCCGGATCAATCGACGGAACAGTGGCGGAAGCGTTGAAGCTTTTTAAGTGGTTGGCGGGAAAAACAACGGTGGCGCGCGTCAGTTTTCCGGAAATGGTTTGTTCGGCCTGGCGCACCAGCCGCGCCAGCGCGTCGGCGCATTCAATCGGGTCGCTCAACCCTTCCCTTTCAAATCCCTGCGCCGGCACCGACTCAATCGCCTGCACGGAGAGCCGTCCGGAATCCTGCGCCTGGCCTGCCGCCAGCACGAATTGTTTGGGGCCCAGTTCAAGCCCGACAATCCAGGGTGTTTTTTTCATGCCGCTTTTTTCTGAGCGATCGCTTTCTTTTTCTGCTTCAGCGTTTCAGGGTTCTCGCCGATCACGGGGTCTTCAAAACGCAAATCGAGGTATTTCGCTTCGGTTAACACATTGCGCCGCTGGCTTAACACGCCGGCCAACCGGTGCCAGCCGTCTTTCAGATGATCTTTGGAAAAACGGACTTCTACCCCTGTATCTAAACTAACAAAAATATCGGTTCCTGTCAGCCGGATTCGTGTCACAGCATGATTGGCCAACCCTTCGCCGCGGCGCAGCGTTACCAGCAGTTCGGATGCTTTCCAGAAGTCGTCCATGCCCAGCGGATCGCCCGGCTGGAACGACGATGCGTTAAAACCATCCGACGAAAGAATCGTCAGCCGGTCATAGGGGGCGCGGCTGCCGCGCGCGACGATCAGCGCGTCATCGCTGACCGGATAATAAAGCCCGCCGCAGTAAACCTGTGCCACCACGCGCCGTTTGCGCATCGTCGCGACGATCTTGTCGGGGAACTGCCGCTCGACTTTGCGCACTTCGGAAATCGGATAGCGCTGCTGGAACGCTTTTTGCAGAGCGTTTAAATCAAGCAGAAAGATGGAGGTGGGCGGGCTTAAACGGAAACGGGCCGGGCCCGGATCTTGCTCGCCAACCCAATGGATTTCAATTTCACGGACCAGGAATTCCGGCCGCACTATGAATTTCTGAACGAGCGCCTGAAGACCGATGGCCACCAGCAGAATTCCAATCAAAGCAAGCCCAAAAAAAACGCCGCGGCCGTTCGATTTTTTAGAGGCCATCAGTAGGCCGATTCCAGCATCCGGCGGCAAAGCTCCGGAAAAGAAACCCCGGTCAGCGCGGCCGCTTTCGGAAGCAGGCTCGAGGCGGTCATGCCCGGAATCGCGTTAAGTTCCAACACAACCGGCCCCCGCCCTTCGGCCAGAATAAAATCGACGCGCGAGAACGATCGGCAGCCGAGCGCTTCATGCGCGCGGCGCGCAATCTCCTGAACCTGATGCGCGACCGGCTCAGGTAAAGGAGCAGGAACCAGATAGTCGGTCATGCCCGGCGTATATTTGGCGACAAAATCGTAGAAGCGCCGCTTCGGCACCAGTTGAATGACCGGCAGCGGCTGATTATCAAGCATGCCGACGGTCAGTTCCGGACCCGGAAGATATTCTTCGAGAAGAATCGATCCCCCGCCGGGCGCGGCCAGCGCAACCGCTTCCGATAATTGATCGATTGAGTCGATGATGCTGATGCCGATGGAAGATCCCTCTGAAACCGGTTTGACCACCAGCGGAAATTTCATTTTCTCGGCGTGAGCTGCCGCGGAAAGCGGATCGGTTAATTTCCATTCGGGCACTGGAATGCCGGCGGCAGCCCAGCGGCGGCGGCTGTGGACTTTATCCATCGCGTAGCGGCAGGCCTCCGAGGAAGAACCGGTATACGGAATTTTCATCTGCTCGAGCAGCGCCTGAACGGTGCCGTCTTCACCGTAACGGCCGTGCAGCGCGATAAAAGCGGTATGCAGGCCCAACTGGCGGATCTCCTCGGGAATCTGCTCAATCTGCTCGGAGAGAACCACGAGCGAGACCGGCAGACCCAGCGAGCGGAGCGCCTCATAAACGGCCTGGCCGCTGCGGATTGAAATATCCCGCTCGCGGGACGGGCCGCCGCATAAAACGCCGATGACCTTACTCACCCCGCCCCTCCGACGGCAAAACCTGCACTTCTAATTCCAGATCGGCGCCAAATTGTTTTTTAACTTTTTCGCGCGCCATCGCAATCAAAGCGAACACATCAGCCGCTTTGGCGTCGCCGAGGTTCATGATGAAATTGGCATGTTTATTGGAAATCATCGCGCCGCCGATACGCGTCCCTTTTAAACCGGCCTGGTCGATCATCCATCCGGCCCCTTTGGCCGGTTCGCCCGGGGCGTGGGGTTTCGGGTTTTTGAAAATACATCCCACGCTGGGCGAACTCCAGTCTTGTGTCTTCTTCTTGAACTCCCAAAGCCGTTTAACACGGTCGGCTACGATAGCGGGATCACCGGGAGAAAGATCCAGGTGGGCTTCCAAAACAATTTGATTTTTAAGCTCGGTGCCGCGGTAACGAAAACCAATCTGATCGGGGTTTAACGACCGGCCATTACCGGAATAGTCCATGACACGGATTGATTGAACGATGTCGCCAAAATGATGGAACTTTCCTTCGTCGTCGTGCGTGCCGGCATTCATCCGGATGCCTCCGCCCACCTGCCCCGGCACTCCGGCCAAAAACTCCGCGCCGCTTAATCCGGCTTCCTGCGTGCGGCGGACCAGCCACTCCAGCGGAAGCGCGGCACCGGCAATAAAGATGGAACCTTCCCGCCGTGAATACTGAAAGCTGGAACCGGCCAAATGAACAACCATGCCCGGGATTCCTTCATCGCGCACCAGCAAATTCGCGCCGCCGCCGATCAACGTTATCGGAAGTGCCGCCGTTGAAGCGATCGACAAAACTTTTTGGAGCTGCTGTTCTCCGTTGGGCTCGGCCCAGATTTCGGCCGGGCCTCCCAGATGAAATGAGGTATGCAGCCGCATCGGTTCGTCGAAACGGACGCGGCCCGGCAGGGCGGCCAACAATTCTTTTTTTACGATGGATAAATCCCTCACACAGATCCTCGCTTTCGCGAGGATGACATACCTAAAGAGCTGAAAAACTTCCTCGACAAAACACCCACGTCGCCCGCGCCGAGGAACAGGACCAGATCCCCCGGACGCGCGGTGGTTCGTAAATATTCTAACGCGCCGGGCGCCGTTTTGAGCATCGCGCGGCGATGGCCGGCCGATTTAATTTTTCTCAGCAGCGCGCTGGAATTCACGCCCGGCAGAGGTTCTTCGGATGCGGCATAGATCGGCAACAAGATCAATTCGTCCGCGGAGCGGAAACAGTTGGAAAACCGGTCCATTAAATAACGGGTGCGGCTGTACCGGTGCGGCTGAAAAACACAGCGAACGCGGCGCTTGCCCCATTCACACGCGGCTTTCAGCGTGGCATTAATCTCCGTCGGATGATGTCCATAATCTTCGACCACGCAAACTTCATTCACCTGCCCGTGCACCTGAAAACGCCGGCCCGCGCCCTGATAAGCAGCCAATGTTTTTTGAATGACCTTGAACGAAACTCCGGCCGAGCGGGCAACTGCAACCGCGGCGAGACTGTTGAGAATATTGTGGCGGCCCGGAACTTTCAGCGTAATTGTTCCCAGTTCCTTGCCGGAATAAACCAGGCGGTAAACTGTCCGGCCCGGAGAAAATTGAGTTCGAATGGCACGAACCTGCGCGCCCCGTCCAAAACCATAGGTGATAACACGCGCTTTCACTTTTTTAAGAAGAACCCGAACCGATGGATCATCGTAACAGCCGATCACCGATCCTCCGGCAGGCACCGCCCCGGCGAACCGCCGGTAAGCCTCTTCAATCTCGGCGCGATTGCGGAAATAATCGAGATGTTCGTCGTCAATGTTGGTAATCACGGCCGCCCAGGGATCGAGCCAAAGAAACGACCCGTCCGATTCATCGGCCTCGACCACCGCGTATGAACCGCGGCCGAAACGAGCATTGCCGTTTAATTTTTCGAGTTCGGCGCCGAGGACCACCGTCGGATCAAAACGGGCATCCATTAAAATCGAACCGATCATCGCGGTCGTGGTGCTTTTTCCATGCGCGCCGGCCACAGCGATTGTTTTTTTGGATTGGACCAGTTCCGCCAAAAATTGCCCGCGGTGATAAACAGGAATGCCCTTGTTGCGAGCCGCCATCAGTTCCGGGTTTGAAGGAATAATCGACGAGGAATAGACCACCATTCCGGCATCGGTTAAATGAGACGCCCGATGGCCGATATGCACGCGCGCGCCGAGTTTTTTAATTTTTGTGAGCACCGGGTTTAACGCACTGTCAGAGCCGCTGACGCGCGCCCCTTTTGCCATCGCCAAACGAGCCACCGCGCTCATGCCGATTCCACCCAGCCCGATAAAATGAATCCGTTCGTTCTTTATCCGCACCGGACAGCCTCGTTGATTAATTGCTCCAGCCGCCGTTGAGCGCCCGATAGAAAAACCGGTTGAACGGTTTTGTTCGTCGCCATTAATTCGATCGCCGTGCGCAATGCAACCGAAGAAAGATTTTCTTCGTCGATCATGACCGCGCCGCCGGACGATTCCATCCGCGCGGCATTGGCACGCTGGTGCCCTCCCGCATGCGGATACGGAATAAGCACCGCAGGAATACCGAACGCGGCCATTTCAGCCAAACCGGTGGCCCCGGCGCGAGAAACCGCAGTCGTCGCGGCCTTCAACGCAAACGGCATCTCTTCAAGAAACGGATAGACTTTCGCGCGGATTCCAAGCCGGGTATACGCAGTCTGTACGCGGTTGAAATCAGACTGGCCGGTCAGATGAATCACCTGCCAGCCGGTCCGGAAACCGGGTGTCGCCTCTTCCCAGAAAGAGATCATCGCTTCATTAATGCGGCGAGCACCCTGGCTGCCGCCCATGATCAGCAGCACCGGGGTACGCGTATCAAAACCGAACCAGGCGCGGGCTTGTTCAAATGAAGTGACCTCCGGATCATGACGGACAGGATTTCCAGTGACGGTAACGCGGACCGGTTTTTTAAAATAGCGTTCCGTTTCCGGAAAACTTGCGGCCACCGCGAAAGCAAAGCGGGCGGCTAAACGGTTGCCCAGTCCCGGAACAAGATTCTGCTCATGCAAAATAACGGGAATCCCTTTCCGGCGCGCGCAGAAAGCGGCCCAGGCGCTTAAGTAGCCGCCAAACCCAACCAGACAGTCCGGTTTTTCAGAGGCCAGAACCGCGTTAACGCGGCGCAGCGCCGCCCATTGCCGCCGCGCGTACGACGGAGAGAGCCAGCGAAAAACAGGGGTCATTCTTTCAAGCGCAACGGTTTCCCAGGGAAGCCCGGTCATTTGAGAGATTTTTTTATCCATCGGCCGCGCCGTCGTAAGCATTAAACAGGCGGTGCCGTTTTTTTGAAGATGTTCGGCTAAAGCCAGCGCCGGAATTAGATGTCCACCGCTGCCGCCGGAGACAAGAACCACTTTCACGCGGCAATACTCTCCGAGGGAAGTTCGACGGCCGGCGTGACCGGACGCACCACATTCAGCAGCACGGCGACCGCCATCAAGTTGGCAATCAGCGAACTTCCTCCGTAACTGATAAACGGCAATGGAAGGCCTTTGGTCGGAATAGTGCCCGTCGTGACCGCCACATGCACAAGCGTCTCCAGCGCGAACAGCATAATAATGCCGGTCGCCGTCAGCATGCCGAATGAATCGGGCGCGGAAAGCGCCAACCGGATTCCGTACCAGAACATCAGGAAAAACAAAATTAAAATAATCGTGAGGCCGATGAAGCCGAGTTCTTCACCCATCACGGAGAAAATAAAGTCGGTATGCGCGGCCGGCAGATAAAACAGTTTTTGGCGGGATTCGCCCAGCCCAGTGCCGAGCCACCCGCCCGACCCCAGCGCGACCAGCGACTGGATCAGCTGAAAACCGGCGCCTTCCGGATCGGCCCAGGGGTTCATGTAGGCCATCACGCGCCGCATCCGGTACGGTTTGATCGCGATCAGCATCACCAGTACCGGAATCGCAGCCAAAAATATCGGCGCGATAATTTTCCAATCGACCTCGGCCAAAAACAGCATCAATATCGCCACGACAGCCGTCGCGACTGAAGTGCCCAGGTCCGGCTCAATCAAAATCAGGCCAAAGGTCATCCCCAACACCAGCAACGCCGGCAGCACACCCTGAAAAAAATCTTTAAGCAACCCCCTCTTGCGCGTCAAAACATCCGCCATATATAAAATGACGGCCACCTGCGCAAACTCCGACGGCTGAAAACTGACCATACCGAACCGGAACCACCGGCGCGCGCCGGAAACCTTGGTTCCGATGCCGGGAATCAGCACCAATACCAGAGAGAGCAGGAGGATCAGCATCATCGGCTTGGACCATTGGCGCAGAATGCCCGGTTTCAAGCTTAAGATCCAGCCGAATCCGACAAGACCGATCGCCAGATAAATTAAATGGCGTTTCAGAAAAAAAAGCGGGTCTTTATAAATTTCCTGCGCGTAAATGGCGCTGCTGGAATAGATCATCACGACGCCCAGCGCCACCAGCAAGGAGACCAGAATGATGAATGCTTGACGATCAGGACGCATGCTTTATCCGGTTACCGTTTTCACGGCCTCCACGAATTTTTCTCCGCGGTCTTCAAAATCGCGGAACATGTCGAAACTGGTGCACATCGGCGACAGCAGCACTGAACCGCCTGTGCGGGCCAGCTCAAACGCTTTTTTCACCGCTTCATTCATGCTGGCGGATTGAACCAGCGGAATTTTTCCGTTCAGGCAGCGGGCGATCTTCGGGCCGTCCTCGCCGATCAGAACCGCCGCCTTCAACCGTTTGACCCAGGGCTGCAATCGCGTAAAATCACTGCCCTTGTCGCGGCCGCCCGCGATTAAAATTACCGGACCCGCCGTCGCCTCGATCGCACAGATACCAGCCGCCACGGTGGTCGCTTTGGAATCGTTAATGAATGTCACGCCGCGGTAAACGGCAATTTTCTGCTGGCGATGCGGAAGTCCCACAAATGACCGCAATACCCGGCCGCACGCCTTCACCGAAGCGCCCATCAGCGCCGCCGCACAGGAAGCCGCCAGCGCGTTCTCTTCATGATGAACGCCGCGTCCGTATAATTGATTTATTTTACAAACCGTGCCGTTCGTGGAACCGAGATTAAGAACGAGTTCCCCGTTTTTAAAATAGGCGCCCGCAACGGGCCGCTTGCGGCTGAACCAAACCAATTGTCCCTGCGCCAATTTTTCAAGCGCCGATGACCCGGACTGATCGGCATTGAGCAGCGCCCATTCAGACGGCGTTTGATACGCGAACATCCGGCCTTTGGCCTGTTGATATTCGGCGAAAGAACCGTGCCGGTCCAGATGGTTATCGGTCAGATTCAAAACAACACCCACCTCGGGATGAAATGCCTTGTTCTGTTCCAGTTGAAACGAGCTGGTCTCGAGCACTACGCGGGTTTTTGGGCCCACGCGCGGAAGCACCGCTGAGAGCGGCGTTCCGATGTTGCCGCAGACAATCGCGTCGAGTCCCGATTCTGTCAGCATCTGGCCGATTAGAGTAACGACGGTTGATTTTCCGTTACTGCCGGTAACCGCCACAATGCGGCCTGAACAATACCAGCTGGCCATATCCAGTTCGTTAACGACCGGAATTCCGGATGAAAGCGCCCATCGGATCGGATCGGCCGAAGCCGGAACGCCAGGGCTGGCCACCACCAGCGATGATCCGTCGACGAAAGCACGCGTATGGCCGCCGCATTCAACGATGGCGCCCATTTTTTGCAGCCGGCGCGCCTGCGCCCGCAGCGGCGCGCTGTCCGTTTTTTCGGTAACGCGGACGCGGCATCCGACCCGCAGCAGCCATTCGGCCGCGGCCAGACCGCTGCGCGCCATGCCCAGCACCGTTACGGCGGTGCCCGGTCCCGGCCGCGCGATTGGTCCCCTCATTATTTCCTCCTCCTACCGCAGTTTCAGAGAAGCCAGCGTCAACAGCGCCAGAATCGAGCCGATGATCCAGAACCGGATCGTCACTTTCGACTCGTCCCATCCCAGCAGTTGAAAATGATGATGGATCGGAGCCATTTTGAAAATCCGTTTTCCTCCGCGCAGCCGGAACGACCCCACTTGCAAAATGACCGAAACCGCTTCCATCACAAAAATTCCGGCCAGTAAAAGCAGCAGCAGTTCTTTTTTAATCAGGATGGCGATCACGCCGATCGCTCCGCCCAGCGCCAGCGAACCGGTATCGCCCATGAAAACCGCGGCCGGCTGACAGTTGTACCAGAGAAATCCCATGCCGGCCCCGACCAGCGCCGCGCAAAAAATAGTCAGCTCCGCGGCTTTCGGAATAAACGGAATCAACAGATACTCCGCCATTAACCGGTGCCCCGTGATGTAGCAGATCACCATTAAACAAAGCGCTACCAGCACCGTGCAGCCGATCGCCAGTCCGTCGAGGCCATCGGTCAGGTTCACCGCATTCGTGGTGCCCACCAGCACCAGCGCAATAAACGGCAGCAGCCACAACCCCATAAAAATATGCGGATGTTTTATAAACGGAATTTCCAGCAAGAGAGGATAAGAGGGATCGTTGATCAGCGCAAACCCGAGCGCCCCGGCAATCATGCCCTGCCAGAAAAGCCGCGTCGATTTAGCCAGGCCGCGCGACCCTTTCTGCTTCAGTTTGGTCCAGTCATCCATAAAACCGATGATGCCCAAACCCAGCGTAACACCGACGGCCAGCCAGACCATCGAATTGCCCCAATCGGCCCAGAGCAGCGTCGAGCCGAGCAGTGCGAATAAAATCAGAAGGCCGCCCATCGTCGGTGTGCCGCTCTTGTGCCGGTGCAGTTCAAACATATCCTTACCAACCTCATCGGTCGTGCGAATCTCCTGACCGATTTTCAGCGCGACCAGCCAGCGAATCATGCGCGGCGCGATCAAGAGCGCCAGCAAAAATGCGGTCACCGTGGCCATGCCGGCACGGAATGTGATGTACCGGAAAACATTGAAACCGAACCAGTGTTCTTTTAAACCGTAGAAGAGATGGTACAACACTCGAGGATGCTCTCCATTTTCATGCCGCGCGATCCTTTTATCAAAATCTGATCCCCCGCTTTGGCTTGCCGTGCCACAAAACGGCCCGCCTCCTGCGCCGATTCAAACCAAAATCCATTTTCTTTTGGCAAGCCCGCGTCCCACGCGGCCTCCAAAAGCCAGCGGCTGGCCTGACCGACACCAACCAAAAAATCAGGTCCGCATGCGGCGATCTCACGGCCCATCTGCCGGTGCAGTAATTCCGATTGAGCGCCTAACTCCAGCATATCACCGACTACCACTCCGCGGCGGCCGCGTGTCTGCTGCTGAAATAAAACATCCAGCCCGGCTTTCAGCGAAGCGGGGTTGGCATTGTAGCTGTCGTCGAGAAAAAAGATCCCTTCTTTCTCAAGCCAGTTCAAACGGCCCGGCACCGCGGGAACAGTGGCCAGCCGTTCCACCGATTTATCCATCGGTTCTCCCAATTGCAGCGCAACCGCCAACGCGGCCAGCGCGTTGGAAAGATTATGCCGTCCCGGCAACGGAAGACGCAGCGGCCATTGTCCGTTGATCAACGCCGCCGACTCTCTGGCTCCCAGCTCGACCCGTTCGGCGCGAATCTGCGCATCGGGGCCAAACCCGTACCAGATTACCGGCCTCTTCAACGCGCGGCCGGCTTTCAGCAGCAGCGGATCATCGGCATTTAAAACTACCGGACAATCGGGATCCATCATTTGCCAAATCGCCGATTTTTCTTTCAATACACCTTCCAGATCACCAAAAGTTTCCAGATGCGATGGACCAATCATCGTAACGACACCAATCGTCGGACGGCAAATTTCAGTCAGCGTTTTAATTTCGCCCCACAAGTTGGTCCCCAGCTCCAACACCACCGCCTGATGGCTCGCGTCGAGCCCGAACAATGTCAGCGGAACGCCGATCCGGTTGTTTTGCGTGCCGGGAGTAGCCAAGATTTTTTTGGACCCCGACAACAGATGCGCCAAAATCGTTTTGGTCGTACTTTTTCCGCATGAACCGGTAATCGCGATCACCGGAAATGAAAACCGGTCACGATGAAAACGGGCAATCGCTCCCAGGGCCGTAAGCGTGTCAGCCGTTTGAAAAACAGCGGCTCCGGCAGGAAGCGTTTCTTTAACCGGCCACTGTTCAACCACCGCCGCCGCGGCTCCCCGCTCGAATGCCTGGCCGAGAAACCGGTGTCCGTCAAACCGTTTTCCGGCAATGGCAACAAATAAACTTCCCGGCTTAATCGTTCGCGAATCAATCGAAATCCCATCGAATGATTTCACCGGAGCGACATCATGAACCCATTCCCCTTTTACGGCCTTCTCAAGCTCCAATGAACTCAGTTGGATCATTAGGCCCTCTGCGTCCGCGCCGCCGATAAAATTTCGCGCGCCACCTGCCGGTCATCAAACGGAACGGTAACCGACGCGAAAATCTGACCGCTCTCGTGCCCCTTGCCGGCAATCAAAACCAATGATCGCTCGTCGGCTGAATCGATCGCTTTTTGAATCGCTCCGCGGCGATCCAAAATAATCCGGCAGGGCGTTGCCAAACCGCGCGCCCCTTCGGCCACCTCGCGCGCGATCTGTTCCGGTTCTTCGCGGCGCGGATTGTCGGAGGTAATGATGACCTCGTCGGATAATTCCGCGGCGGCCCGCCCCATGCGCGGCCGTTTCGTTTTATCGCGATTCCCGCCGCAGCCGAAAACGGTGATGATCCGGTATTTCCCGATCGCGCGCAGTTCTTCGAGCACGCGCCGCAGAGAACCTTCGGTATGCGCGTAGTCGACGAAAACCGGAAATGGCTGTCCCGCATTGACCCGCTCAAGACGTCCCGGCACTCCGGGAAACTTCAACGCACCCTGTGCCGAAGCTTCCAGCGGAACGCCCAAACTGAACAGAATCGCGGCGGCCGCCATCCAATTTTCCATGTTGTGGGAACCGATCAACGGAGTTTGAACAGAAACAATTCCCTGAGGCGTCTCCCATTCGCAGCGCGTTCCGGCCAGCGATGATTCAAACCGTTTTAAATGGAACAGGGCCGGCGCTTTCAACGCGTAGGTCCAGACAACGCCTGCGCCGGCAGCAGCCCGCACCGCCTGATCCGAAACCGGATCGTCGGCGTTAATGATGGCTGTGGCGGATTTCGTCAGCGATTGCATCAGCTTTAATTTCGCCTGCAGATAATTCTCAAGCGTGCCGTGATAATCGAGGTGTTCGCCGTCGAGATTCGTAAAAACACCGGCGTGCCATTCAACGCCCCGCACGCGATCCTGATCGAGCGCGTGCGAAGAAACCTCCATCACGCAGGCCTGCACGCCGTTATCAACCATACGCGCCAGCAGCGCGGCCAGTTCGATCGCGCCGGGCGTCGTATTCTGCGATGGAAATTCTTCGCTGCGGATTTTATTGCAAATGGTGCCGATCAGTCCGGCGGGAACGCCCGCTGCTTCCAGTAAATAATGAGCCAGCCAGGTCACCGTTGTTTTGCCCTTAGTGCCGGTCACCCCGGCCACTTTTAAACGGCGCGATGGAAATTCGTAATAGGCCTGTGCCAGCGGACCCACTATCTGGCGCGTAGAAATGGTTTCGATACGAACCATGTCGGAAGGAACCTGTTCTCCCGGCTCAACGACCGCCGCGCAAGCGCCCTGCTGCGCCGCCTGCTTTAAATACCGGTGCCCATCCTGGCTGGTTCCGCGAACCGCTACAAACAGCGTGCCGGGACCCGCCGCGCGCGAATCATCGGTCAAATGGGTTATAACAGGATTGGGATTATTTTCCGGAACTAAAATTCCAGCGGCGCGCAGCAACTCGTTCAAGCGCCAGGACCTATCCATGCTTCTGATCTCCCGAATCGGCCGGCGGAGCGATTTCACCGCGGGTCAGATAAGGCATTGCGGCCGTCGCGACTTCTTTAAAAGCAGGCGCTGATACGATTCCGCCGTAATAGGGAAATCGCGGTTCATCCAACACCACCACGATCGCCAGGCGCGGTTGTTCTACCGGAACAAATCCAACAAACGATGCGGTAAATTTTGAATGGGAATATTGTCCGGTAGCATCGACTTTCTGCGCGGTGCCTGTTTTTCCCCCGGCCCGGTAGCCGGGAACCGCCGCGTTTTTTCCGGTTCCCCGTTCCACCACGCCGGATAAAATCTGCTGCATCTGCGCGGCTACCTGCTTTGAAATCACGCGCCGCACCGATTTTGGGCCAAACTGAGTGATGGTTACTCCCGAGGAATCCCTGATCTCACGAACCACCCACGGCCGGACCAGCGTGCCGCCGTTGGCGATCACGCAGATCATCTGCGCCATCTGCAAGCCGTTGACCGCCACTCCCTGTCCCATCGGAACGCTGGTGATTGCCACTTTGGACCAATCTTTTAACGGACGGACAACTCCGGGAATCTCGCCGGGGATTTCAAACCCGGTCTTTTCGCCGAATCCGAACGCGCGAATTCCATTATAAAGAGGACCGGCCCCGACTTTCATCGCCGCTTTTGCCACGCCGATGTTGCTGGAGTTCTCAATCACTTCACGAAATGTCAGCACGCCATATTTTTCATGGTCGTGCAGCACGCGGCCATAAATCGGGTATTCTCCGTTCTCGCAGTTAAATTGATCTTCGGCACGAACGATGCCTGTTCCCAGCGCGACGGAAGCCGTGACCACTTTAAATGCCGATCCCGGCTCAAAGGTGTCCGTCACCGCCCGGTTGCGCTGGCTGTCCGGCGTCGATTTTCCAAACTGATTGGGATCATACGTCGGCCGGTTCACCATCGCCAGCACCTCACCGGTCATTGGGTTTAACACAATCATGAACGCGCCCTTGGCGCGGTATTTCTCATACATCCGGTCCAGCGCTTTTTCAGCCATATACTGAATTTTTGTATCGATCGTCAGGATCAATTCAAGTCCGTCGCGCGGATCCGCCGAAGCCATTTCCCAAGCGCCCACCGCGCGGCTGCGCGCGTCGCGGGAGAGCCACCGCCAGCCCGGCTCTCCGCTTAAAATCCGGTTGTAAGCCAGCTCCAAACCGGCAAGCCCCTGCATGTCCATGCCGGCGAACCCGACCCGCTGACTTGCACTGGTTCCCTGCGGATAAAACCGGCGCGGTTCCATAATCAG
>JAHFFE010000020.1 GCA_023248155.1 Candidatus Omnitrophota bacterium
GAATGAAAATTTATTATCCCACCGACTCGGCAATCTGGATACCTGGATCGCCGAGCGACTGGCGGATCGAATCAGTAGTGGACTTTACTACATCCCCGGAGTAGATTCGAATCTAAGCGCAGCGAACCGTGCGGCGCTACCCACAGGCATAAGTGATGCCACCTTGCGCGCTTTTCGCAATTATTAGGCATCCCCGCAGCGGCGCTTCCGGCATCGCTATACATGATTTTTTACTCCCCGGCGCATTGCCGGAATTTAGTTTCGTCGGAAAAATTGGCCGGGGGCGACCCGGCGGGCTTCTATCAGCGCTCATGCTCGCACTAAATCTCGGCCTCGGCGCTTACAGAAAGGCCACCAACATCCGCCACAATCCTGCCATCCTGCACCACCACTCGCGCCCCTGCCGCCCTTCCTCCGGCTCCGAACACCCGCAATTGCCCGCCGTCGACGGTCGAGACCGTCGACACTCCGACAGCCGGAAACTCGGCCACCACGGTGCAAATCAGCTGAGGATTTTTCGGCAGTAAATTTCTGAATTCCTGGAATAAATTTGGCATCAGTAGTGCCTCTCAAGCTCAATCCGCTGGATGCATTCCCCAAAAGTGGCGTCGATCTCAACCCCCACACATAGCCCGCGCCAAGCGCCAGCGACATCCGCCACGGCAACTAAATCCCCGATCTCGAGCAGACCGACATTTCCATCCAGCACCGCTTCGATCTCGACCAGCGCCTGCTTGCCAGCCGTGTTCAACTCATTCCTCCCCCGTTCAATCGCCGCCGCATCGCATGAAATCAGAGGATGAACCACCATCGGCATCGCAACATCGCCCGCGCTGCCCATGCGCCGGACCGGCTTGATGATGCCCTGCTGCTGGCCGCTGACGATTACCCGGTTGTAGTCCGGATTCGCAGAGTAGCGCGAAGGCGCGGATTTCATGTTGTCCATCACTAGGGATTTTCCAGGCACCTCGGCGTTCCAGGCCCAGAAATTCGATGGATATTTCGGCGCAAATCTCAGCGCGCTCCCCACTCGATCCGTCGAAAGTCGCGCGCCAATGCCCTCGGCAATCTGCGAGAGCGCATCAATCGGAGTGGAGTTTGCGTAGGTGTGCGCGCCCGGCTGGATGAGCCAGTCGATTGCCAATAATTGTTGAATCGAGGCATGCGCGGACCAGGTCCATCCGGTGAATTCCAGTTCGTGGTCGATCAGATTTGCCGCCGTGCGTACCTGCATTTCCGTGTAGCTGCGCGGTGGAAAATATGGCGCTTGAAGCACGCAAGATCGGCTACGTCCGTCGACCGTGAAGCCAACCTCTCCGAATTGTCGCGACTCGGTAACCCCTTCGATTGTCGCCGTCCAGACATATCCATTGAGCGTGATCTCCACGGCCACTGGATCGCCCGTGACCGGCGTAATCTTCGCGATCTCTTCCGCACCGGAAAGCGAGATCGAAAACGACCGGCACCAGGAAGCACGATCCGTCGAGATGCGCACGGAAGTGCATTCGACCGGAGCTCGATCCGGCAGCCGGACTACGGAAAATTCATTGAGCACGATGTAGGCTCCTGGGGTGATGATCGGCTGAATCGGGTTGTCCGGCGAGAAACCGCCAGGCGGATCGACTGGCGGAGGCGGGCGGTAGATGATGCGCCGGAACCGCCGCCAAACCACGGGGGTTGCGCGCTCCCAGGGCGAAATCCACATCCGAGCGGTGGCCGTGGAAAACCGGAATTCCGCGCGCGATTGGCCGGATAATGGAGTTGCGATTTTCCACTCGCCGCCAGCCATGGCTTTTCTCTCCGGCGGATGGATATATCCATCCCGTAGTAGCCCGGCCACTTGCGCGGATATATTCCATCCGCTGAATGAGCGCCCGAGCAAAATATCGATGAATCGGAATCGATCCAGCATTCCTTGATCAAGTGGCTCGGCCTTTCCACAGGGCGAAATCGGATGGGCAATCAGGGCCCTGACTCGAATCCAATGATCCGGCTGATCATTGGCCCGATGGACCGCGCGGCGGCATGACTGCCGAAAATATATATCGTGCGGCGCATTACGGGTATGCGCCGCCAATGCCTGCCCTGCATGCCGCGCGGATCGGGCATGCAGAGCTCCAACATTGCCTTGCACGCCGGAAAATTGAAATGGGATTTCCGGCAATATCAGTTCCCCCCGCCGCGCAATTGTATCCGGAATGAATCGCTGCCGACGATGTGCTCGCCCTGGAGCACCGTCCGGATCAGATCAATCGGATAATTCGCACCCTCGGAATTGAATCGAATGCAGTTTCCCGCGCCCCATCCTCCGCCCCATCCGGCCGCCTGAACAGTGAAATATGCCCCGCCGGTACGTGGATTAGCGGGCGAGAAATTCGCATTTATCGCGCCTTCTCCCACCACGCCGGAGTGCTCCCCGTAGCAACGGAATGTAGTCGAGGTGAGAAAAACGATACTCCAACGCTGCTTGATCGCGTGGGAATTCATCACGCTCAACGGGTAAACCAGGTCGTTGTATTGCGCACTGGGGGCGCTTCCGATCAACGCATCGCTCCATGCGCTTGTCCATGCAGACTGGGCGAATAAATTCGTTATCCTGGCTTGCATATCGCCAATAATCATCGAGCTCGACACGTAGCTGCCCAGCGTGGGAAAGGCATGCGTCAGGCGGCGTTGCAGCGAGATTTCCCCAGTAATCAGCACGTCCGTGATCAGGGCCTCATCCTGAATTCGATGTTCGACGCGCATTGGATAGCTATATCCGCCCAGCGTGAGCGGATCGGCCATGGTGAGGGCCCCATCTGTCAAATTCACCGCGTATTGGCTCGTGGGGATCGCCATGCCTTCATAGTCGTAAATCCTGGCATAGCTCAGGTAGCTTCGCGGAAGCGCGTAGGTTTGCCCCGCGACGAGCGGGTTGGGCAGGGCCATCGAGGCGGTATTGTGGACGACCACCACGTTTCCTTTCCTGAAAATCGGAACTTTCCCGTTGCTTGGCAGGCGGACCGGATCCAGTCCCAAAATGTCCGCTTCCAACGGGATGCTCTTGATCATCACTGCATTATATTTGATGCTGTCCGGCCGCATGCGCGCTGGCATCCAGCGAAGCGCCGCGTCGCTTGGATGATGCTCCGCATCCTCCCAGGAAATGAGCGGCCGTGGAGGAACGGTCCACGCCAGATTCGGCACATTCCCGCCAAGCGGGATGGAGTCTGAAGCGAACGCGGATTGATTCGCCCATGCGCCGAACTTGGCCCAGCTCACTCCATTGGACTGCTCGCAGTTTCCGCGGACTCCGGTTCCAGCCACCACGCCACTTGTGGTGGCAGTCCCAGAAATTAGGGAGTTATCCGCCGATTTCCGGCCATGGATCTGGAACGAAGCGGGGGCCAGCGGGCTTCCCTCCGTGCGAAAAAGCACCTCCGATACGTCCCACGCGCCGCGATACGTCGCAAGGCTGCGCACCGTGATTGCGGCGCTTTGCCCGGACGGAATCGGCCAGGTGATTTCCGCCCGGCCGCTCGACAAATCAAATGTTCCTGCCTCGGTTCCCAGATTCGTTAGCTCATTTACATCGATCAGCAACTTTCCGTTGCGCTCGAAAAATCTTTTTCCGAATGCGTCGAAAAACAGCGAGTTCGGCAGCACGGCATCGGGGGATCCCGGGGTAAAATCGAGCGAACTGACCACATTCCCAGGCCCGGATATGGTATCCGTGCGCGACATCCATGATCCAGCACCTGCTGAAGTGATGGCGTTTTTCACGTATTTCGCCGCAACCTGCACGGTCTCCCCGCTATTCGGGATCGCCGTGCCGACCGCAAAGTTCCAGCCATTTTCCGCGTACACGCTGCGCACGATTTCCGCAGAAATCGGCAGATAAATCGATGCGCTTGAAGCCCCGAATTCGATGCTCGCGCCGGGAATGAGCTTGTTGTGCTGCGCTCGATATCGGATATCGAGCGTGATCGACGCCCCTCCGGATTGCGTCCAGGTCAGCACGCCGGTGGAGAGGTTGGCCGCCAGCGAATAACCGGCGGGAGGCGGGCGCACCGCAACCAGGCCGCTGCCGGTATCGCGCCATTCGTATTTGGTCGACGGCGAGGCATTATCCCAGCCGAGCACGATCAATGATCCTGTCATCAGCCCAGTCCCGAGCGCTGCGGTCCCTGATGCGGAAAATGCACGAATCTCCCGGCGAACCTGAGAATTGGAAATTCGCGCAACGGCTCCGGTGCCATCCTCTGCAAATTGCATCGCGACGCCCGCATAAGTCAGCGACAGACGGACGGAACCGGGGAACGCGGCTTGATTCAATCCGATAATCAGATGATTGGTCCCGGCAACTCCGTTGATCGATTCGGAAACGCAATACTCCGGCGCGGCATGCTGATAATTTACGGTAAATCCGCTGCCTTCAGGGGTTGCGGCAGGGTACATCCTGAAAGCTCCGGAGTCCGCCGCGAACCATCCGGATGCGTCGCCGGACAAAATGCCCCTTGCATCATCCGTCGCGGTTTTTGCCGCGCCGCCAGCGGTCCAGGCGACCGACACGCTGTCCGGCTTGATGAATCCGTGTGTCGCCGAAAAATCGGCGACAACGCCAGCGAACGCCTGATTCCCCGCCATGATTTCAATGTGCATGTCCGATCCCCATGATAGTAGGATCGAACTCAGAAGGTCTGGCAGCGCTCCGAGCGTCACCACCACCGATTGATCGACGTAATCGACCGTACCAACCCCGGTACCGGCAGCGCCAGAAAGCTGTCCAGCTCCGTTGTCGATCAGCCTGTACCATTTATCGAGCGATTTGTAATCCAGCCTCAGCGATCCCGGTGCGGGCGGAACGGGCAGGGCGAACGTGTAAACAAGCCTCCGGGTGGCCTGGACGATAGGATATCCGTAGGTATGCGTGATGTTTGGAACTTCCGCGGCTGGAGTGAAGGAGAGCGCCCCGTTGGGCGCGATTCCGTCGATGCTCTGAATACGCCCGGCCGCATAATCGATGTGCCCGCGAACATTACCCCCGGACATCAAGTTCCCTGCTCCGTCGTCCGCCAGCTGATTCCCCTGGAAATCGCTCCCGGTGATCGATTTCGGAAAAATCCCTATCCCGTAATACGTGACCTTCCCAGGGATATATACCGTCGCAATTGGCGTCGACGCGACTGCGCATACCGGAGCCATGGCTCCGGCTGGGCTTTTGTCGATCAGGCCCACTTCGGATTGCGCCGAGGGCACGAGCTGGATGTACGGATCGGAGACCTTGATCTGCAAATCATTCACTGCCGCCGCCACCGTCAGCGGCTTGACGCTGTAATAGCGCGATGTATCCGCGATGTCCACCGTACGGATCTTCGTTGGGCGATCCACGGTTGAGTATCTCCCCGGCTGCGATCCGGGGAACTCGAAATCCAATGTAGAGCCGATCTGCACGACCAGCTGGTCCTTGAAAAAAGTTCCCTGCTGATCGTCGAAGCGCCGGATCGAGCGGGAAACCACGTCGTCGATTCGCACATATTGTACGCGCACGGCAAGACCGGCTCCCTCGATGCGGAGCATAACAACCTCGCCAACTTCGAATGATTTTGCCGGGCTCGGCACCGTGTCGCTTCCCGCATTGATCAGCGAGAGCATGCGCAGGCTCATTTGGCCCTGGATGTGCGTATCGTACAAAATCCAGTCCGATTCTGGCCCCTGGATCGAATAGCTCTCTATGCGCTCCTGAATCGCCGAGCGCTCATCCGACCAGCTACCGGTCGACATCATCGTGATGTTCACCAGGGCGTTGTCCGGAGGATCGGTAATGATCACCGACGATCCAAGCAGCGTGTCTGTGTTTTGGCTGATGCATGCCGGAAAAACCTTACGTATATTGACCGCGCCGTACGTCTCGTCGAGCTGGGGGATGTCCGGAAAAATCCCGTTGAGCTGGCCATCCTGGACGACCGTCCCGCTGATCTGTCCGCCACCGTCTGGAAAATCAGTCATCCTGGCTGACTGAAAAATCACTAGGTCCTGGTCCGTAATCGCCATATTTTTTTCCTTCAGACAGTAATGAATTTCAGAGTTGCTACGTAAAAATCTACGTCGTCAGGGTCGGAAATCTCGAATAGATTTTTCGCCTCGATGGCTCCGGCCGAGTGATCCCATCGCACGCTAAATGATCGCCCATCGTTCAGCGTCAGGGTTGAATTTCCCGCTTGATTCAGCGTCGCGAACAAGGCTTTAACGGTAGCACGATCCATCCACGCCCGGTCGTCCGCCGAATTCAGCGTGATCGTCCGCCCCGCGATCCGGACTCCCTCTTGAATCATTTGCTTGCCTGAGAGCGCCCGATCTATTTTTTGCTGGATGGGCGTCCATGCGAATTCATCGATCCACTGAAGGTCGTCTGGCAGCGCGATTTCATTGAAGGTGATCGGCATTTATGCCGCCCTCAAGCCAGCTTTTTGCAGCGCGAGCACCACTTTTTTTGCCTCGGCATCATTCGGAGCCGTGACCGTGGCCCTGGTCGAGCCTGAGCTGAGATTGATGTTCACGGTTTTTTCCCCTTGCGTAGAATTTGTGCCAGCCTTTTTCGCCGCCGAATCCTTTTCGATTTGCGCTATTTTTTTTGCGTGGATTTCATCCGCAAGGCGTTGCGCATCCGCAAGGTCGCTGGCCGCTTTTTGATCTCCAGATGCCTGCGCCTGCTGTGCCTGTTCGGCGAGTTTGGATTTTTGACCGGCATACGCCCTTTCCTCGATGGCCTTGGCGTTGCCGTTGATTTGATCCAGTTCATCCAGCTGCTCTTTTTTAGCAGATGCAGCCTGCTCCCGTATCTGAATTAATTTTTGCCGGACCTGCTCAAGTGCCGACGACAGCCCGGACATTCTCTGGCTATCAAGCAACTGCACTCCGTCGTAGGCCTGACTGGTGGCCTCCGTGATTCGATCAAGCGATCCGCCCATAGATAGGAAGGTGGAATATAGCCCATGGCCATTGCCATTCATCGCCGCTTGCAGCTCATTGGTTTGCTCGAGCACCCTATTATATTCGGCTGCCTGCGCTGCAACGAATGCCTGCCCCTGGCCGATGATCCGCCAAGTGCTGGCCGCATCGCCGACGGCCTCGCCCTGGTACCGGTCGAAGATGTCGCCCAGCGTGGAATTGTATGCCCTCGCCGAGGCGTTGATCTGATCCCATAGGGATATCGCCTGCGACTTTACTGAATTGCCATCGCCAATTTTTTGGGTCAGATTTTGCTCAGAGTCCGCTCCGTCTTTTTGCGTTTTTGTAAGATTTTTTTGCGAGTCGACCTGCGTATCCGTGTTCCCTGTCAGTTCGTTTTGATTGTCTGCGTGTTTCTTGATCCCGTCGACCTGCCCGTCGTTCGGAGCTTTTTGATTTTCAATTTCATCCGTCAACGCCCTTACCGCGTCTGCCGCTTTTTTCTCTGCGGAGGCAAGCGCATCGGCGCTGCCCGCTCCGGACGCGTAATCGGCCGCAAGTAATTTTGCCGCGCCGACTGCCTGTGAAGCCTCGGCGTAGAAATTTTTTACGTTGAGATTCGACGAATATTGCGCGTCGGAAAATTTATCGAGTTGCTGCTGAGCGGATTGAAGCGGCTGGACAAGGGCCTTTGCTGCCCCATCTATTTTCGATAGGGAAATTGCTACGGATTCCGGGTCACCGCCAGACTGGCCAAGTTTGAGGATCTCCTCTCTGATCAGCGCAATCTCCTCCCTGGTTTTCGCCTGCTCGGCGACTTTATTCAGCGATTGCAGCAGAATTTGCCCGGCCTTTTCTCCAGCATAGCCAGTTCGCTCCAACCCCTGGCGCAGCGTATCGTACTGCCCAAGGGCGTCCCTCACCTGCCCCGACACGCCGGAAAGTGCCTGTTCCAGGTCGATGCCGAGATTTTTAGCAGCCTCGGACATCTGCAAAATCGGAGACGATGCCGCGCCCAATGATGCCTGTGATTCCGACAGCTTTACGGTAGATGCCGTGGCCGCCTGCATGGCCGTGCCGGTCGTTTCAAGCGCGGAATTTTCAGCCTTCAGCGCCTCTATCTGCCGTTGCGTTTCGGCGACATGATCCTCCTGCGCCGATTTATGGGAAAGCAGCGCCGCACCGGCTGCCGTGGCCCCTGCGATGGCGAGTCCCCAAGGGGTAATTTTCATCGCCGCCGATAGAGACGCTACGGCACCGGATGCCCCGCTCATTGATGCCTCTGTAAGCTCCGCCGCCTGCCCTATGGAAAGAATTTCTGATGCCAGCTGGGCGAATTTCACGGCCGCCACAACCTCCGCCAGCAATTTCAATTCGCCGGAATAGTCACGGATGAATGTGATCGCACCTTTGATCGCCTGCCCGATTGAAATCAGGCCATCGGAAATCTCCCTCGACCACCTCGCCAGATCCCCGGATTTCTGCGCCGCATCGAATGCCGCATTTACCGTGCCGAGCTGATTTTTTAAATAGTCGCCGAGCCCCGCTTCATAAATCGATTTGCGGAATAAATCAAATTTATCCTGAGCATTCGACAGCAGCCCCGTCAGGGTTGCCATTCCCGCTTCCGCTGCCCCGGCGTTGAACCGGCCCATTTCATCAATCAGCGCCTTGATCGAATCCCGGCCGATCAATCCCTTTTCAGATAGGGCGATCAATTCAGCCGTGGATTTGCCAGTCGCTTTTGAGAGCAAATCCCAGACGGGCACACCTCGCTCGATGAGCTGATTGGCCTCCTCCGCCTGGAATTTTTGCTTGGTCCAGGCTTGGCCCAGGGCTAGCACGACGCCCTCCAGTTTCTCTTGCCCGCCTCCCAGCGCCGCCGTCTGGTCGGCGATGGCCTGCAACGATCCGTTCATCGGATCGAGGCCGAAGGCCTTTAATTTGATGAAGGCCTGGCTGACCTGCTCAACAGACAGCGGCGTATTTTTAGCAAATTCCTGAATCCAGGATAATGCCTGCTCAGCATTTTGCGCGGACCCCGTGATGGTTTTCAGCTGTACGCCAAGGTCCTCGAATTTCCGTCCGGTCTCGACGATCCCTTTTGCCTGATCAAATGCGGCTTGAAGCGACACGACGCCCGCCGTAACCGCCGCCAGCCTTGCGGCGAGAGAGGATAGCGATGCGGACGCCGCAGGGCTGGCGATGCCGCCAACAGAATCGCGCAACGCGCTTATTTTCGCGTTGGCGTTTTGCGTGGATCGTGCGATCTCCCCGAATGAGGCATCTCCGGAGATTTTCAGCGTCTGAAGCGCCTCTTCAACCCGGCGAACTTCCGCCTCTACGTCGCGAAGAGGCTTCGAATCCAGGGTCAGCCGCGCGGCTTTTAGATTCGAGACTGCATCGGCAGCCGTTTTCAGCCGCCGGTACTCGCCCTCCAGGTTTTTTAGGTCTACGCCCGCCGCTTGCAGCGCCGCGCGGTTTGCGGCCAGGTTTTGGGTTTGCGCCTGCAACCGCCCGCCGAGTGAAGCTGCGGATTTGGACGCGGCTTTGTTGGATTTTTCGAGTGAGGACGTTTCCGATGCGGAAGTTTTGTAGGCCCTGCCAAGGTCCGCGACTTCCTTTTTCAGGCTGTCGTACGCGGATCTGTGCCGTTCTGTTTTTTCCGCTGCCGAAGCCGCTTCGGATGAATATTTGCCAAATTCCTTACTTACATCCGCCTGCTCCTGCCTGACGGATTTCAGCTCGATGGCGAGCGATTCAAGCTCTTTTTTCGATAGAGCAAAATGTGCCGCAAGCGCTTCGGTTTTCCCACCGGACTCCTCGAGGCCCTTGGCCATCCCCTCCGCCTCTGCCTGCGCCTTCTTGAATTCCACTTCGGTTTCGGCGACGGATTTTTGCAAATCGCCGAGCGCCTTTACAGCACGCGCTGGATCGGCGGAAATTTCAACAGAAAGCCTCATATCGGAATTGGCCATTGCTATGATAATCCCATGGATCGATTATTTAGTTTCCTGGTCTGCGGATATATGCTGGCACTTTTGGCCGGCCAGTTTGACGTGCTTGGATATTTCATATCGGCGATGATCTCCTATTCCATCGCCTGGTTGCTGGCCGGCCCGAAAAAATTTTCCTGATCTCAGCCGGAAAAAATCGCATCGACGGCGGCCGCGTCCAGCCCGGCAAAGTAGGCGAATGAAGCGACGAACTCGCTATCTCGCGATACCGATGTCGAGGTTTGTAACATTATTTTCCGCACGGGATCGAGATCGAGCCAATCATCGAATATCGGCAACAGGCCACGCGCATTGATCGAGAGAAGGATTTTTTGCAGTGGCACACCGGCTGAAACCGTTGGCTCCGGCGGTGCTGATTGGTTCGGCACCGTCTTCAAACGCTCATTTTCGGCCAAAAGCGCCAAATTTTGCGCCGCAATTGCCGCAGATGCGTCCGACATCAGGATTTTCAACTCATCCTGCGCCGCCGAAACGGGCGACAGATGCCGACGGGTTCCCTCGATTTCCACTCCGTTGAATTCAGAGTATTCAAGCGAGATTTGTTGCCCGCCACGAAATGAGCCGTCGGGATTTAGCGTGATTTCTATGGTATCTATAATAGATTTTTTGATTAATTCATTCATTTTCAATCCTTTACGCGGTAATGGTTGTGCCGTCGAAATCGATCCAATTCGTTCCGTTACATCGAACTAATCGCCCAAACGCTCGCGGAGGAACCGTGGAGGATAATAGTGTTCGATAGTACCCATTTAGCGACCCGGATGGAGTAGGCAGATTTGCGAAAGCCGCGCTTTCCGCTATTTTTATATTTCCTGAAATCGAAGAGCTTCCGCTTAGATTATGTATCGCGCCATCGAACTGATAGCGGATTACTCCATCGCCCGTGCCAATAATGATATTATTTGCCAGTGTGGCGGGCAGGCCGCTGATATACGAACCAATAATTATATTGCCGTCGCCGTGTAACCACCCACGGCCTGTATTGAAACCTACGCAGATAAAATTCGATGAGTCGATATTATCGAACGCCGCATTTACCCCATACGCGAGCCAATTACTACCGACGGTATTCGAATAACCTGCATTTACTCCCTGCGCGAGCCAATTACTACCGACGGTATTCGAATAACCTGCATTTTCTCCCTGCGCGAGCCAATAACTACCGGAGGTATTACTGCGCCCCGCATTTACTCCCTGTGCGATCCAAGAGTTTCCGATTGCGTTTGAGCGCCCCGCATTTACTCCCTGTGCGATCCAAGAGTTTCCGCTTGTATTTGAATGTCCAGCACTTGCTCCTTGTGCGAGCCAATAACTACCGGAGGTATTACTGAGCCCCGCATCTACTCCGGATTTCCATGCCGCTACACCCGAGAACCCCGCAGTATCCGCAGACCCGACACGCACCGTGCCCGCTACGCCATTAATAGTGCCTACAAGCGCATCTCCCAAGCTGTCCGATCCGCCGGCGGCATGGGTGGCTGCGTGCGCCGTAGGCGTTCGCGCATCTGATA
>JAHFFE010000010.1 GCA_023248155.1 Candidatus Omnitrophota bacterium
CAGGGGCTGACTTGATTGCCCCTCGGCCGGAGAAACGGGAGGAACCGGCTCGTCGGCCATGACGAGCCGCTTGGCTTCGTCGCCGTCGAGCACTTCTTTTTCGAGCAGCGTGTCGGCCAGCCGTTTCAGGCGGGGCTTATGCTCGGTCAATATGGAACGGGCGCGGTCGTGTGCCTCTTCGACGAGACGGCGGACTTCCTGATCAATGGCCTGCGCGGTTTCTTCGGAGTAGTTGCGGTCTTCCATCGGGCTGTGGCCCAAGAACGCCATGCTCTCGCGCTTGCCATAAGTCGGCGTGCCCAGGCGGTCGCTCATGCCATATTCACAAACCATTCGCCGCGCCAGATCGGTGGCAACCTGCAAATCGTTCTGCGCGCCGGTGGTAATTTCAGAGAAGGTTAATTCTTCAGCGGTACGCCCACCCAGTAAAACGGTCAACCGGCCCAGCAGTTCTTTGCGGGTCATTAAATAGCGGTCTTCCGTCGGCGTCTGCAATGTGTAGCCGAGTGCGGCCACGCCGCGCGGAATGATGGAAACTTTCTGCAAAGGATCGGAACCGGGGACCATCATGGAAACCAGCGCGTGCCCCGCTTCGTGGCAAGCCACCACCGATTTCTCATACGGAGAAATGACGCGCGACTTGCGCTCGGGACCGGCCATCACGCGCTCGATCGCTTCTTCCATTTCGATCATCGTCACGGAATTCTTACCGCGCCGGGCCGCCAGAAGCGCCGCTTCGTTACAAAGATTGGCTAAATCAGCGCCGGAGAAACCAGGCGTCTGCCGGGCAATCGCCCGCAAATCAACGGCCGGATCAAGTTTCAGTTTGCGAATATGGACTTTTAAGATTTGTTCGCGGCCGACCAGATCGGGACGATCGACGACGATCTGCCGGTCAAAACGACCGGGGCGCAGCAACGCCGGATCAAGCACGTCGGGCCGGTTGGTGGCGGCCATCAAGATGATTGCTTCCTGTGTATCGAAACCATCCATCTCGACGAGCAGCGCATTGAGCGTTTGTTCGCGCTCATCGTGCCCGCCGCCGATGCCGGCGAACCGCTGACGGCCGACGGCGTCAATTTCATCGATGAAGATAATGGCGCCGCGGCCGGAAACTTTGGATGTTTTCTTGGCCTGCTCAAACAAGTCGCGTACGCGGCTGGCGCCTACGCCGACGAACATCTCGACGAAATCGGAACCGCTGATCGAAAAGAACGGAACATCGGCTTCGCCCGCGACGGCCTTGGCCAGCAGAGTCTTGCCGCAACCGGGGGGACCGAGCAACAGAACGCCTTTCGGAATCCGCCCGCCGAGGCGCTGGAACCGGCCGGGATCTTTGAGGAACTCGACGACTTCCTGCAATTCTTCTTTGGCCTCGTTAACGCCGGCCACATCGTCAAACGTGACTTTTTTAGCGTCGGGGTCGGCCTGCTTCGCCCGGCTCCGGCCGAACGACAAAATGCGCCCGCCGCCCTGCCCGCCGGCGCCGCGCATCATCAAAAACCAGAATACGCCCAGCAATAAAAACGGACCCAGAATATTCAGCAGGAAGTTCCAGAAAAATGTGCGCGGAATGTCGATACGGAAATCGGCAACTTTTTCGCGCATCAGCTTGGTAAGGTCCGGATCGTTTTCCGAAATATTGACGATGAATTTTTTGCCGTCTTCGGTTTCGCCGCGGATTACATTCTCGGTCTGAACGGCCTTCACGATTTTGGGACCCTGTTCAGCGGTGACCCATTGCGAGAGCTGGCTGTAGGAAATCTCCTGCGGACCCGACTCAACCGGGGAGGTAGTCGCCCCGACCTTATAGAGGTAGAACAAGGTCATGCCAATAATACCCCAGACGAATATCCGGAACCAAAAACTATCCGGAGGGGGTGTTCGGCGGCCGCCTGCGCCAATAGGAGCGGATGACTTCTTGGGTTGCGTTATTCTGGGCATAAATCTATCTTACCAAAAAGCGGGCCGAATCGCCACGAATCTCGGCGTGGATGGAATGCGGCAGATCGACCCGAACCAGCTTGGATTCCATGACTGCCTGTGCGAGAAAATCCCAATGTTGTTTGCGAAAACCCTGCGTATCATCCTGAAGCGTTTCGAGCGCAATACGTAAAACACCGTGGCGCAAAGACGGATGCAGTTTCCGGAACGCGCCGCGGCGAATGACCACCTGCCCTTTTTGAACACGCGCGATCTTCTTGAAATGGCGCTGTGATTCCTGCCGCAGAAATTCAATATCGGGCTGGACTGTTTCGGCCAGCTCCGCAAGTTTCCGGCGCAGCTGCGGATTGTACTCTTTCTCAAGCATCGGCAGAAGGCGGCGGCGGATTTTATTGCGCAGAAATTGATCGGACAGGTTCGACAGATCGCGGCAGGCAGAAATTTTGGACGCTTTAAGAAATGATTCCACCTCGGCGCGAGTGCTGGATAACAGCGGACGGATAAACCGGATTCCGGACTGTTCGCGCAACGGCACGATGCCGCCCAGCCCCGCTGTTCCGGCGCCGCGCAAAAGACGGATTAAAACGGTTTCGGCCTGATCGTCGGCGGTATGCGCCATGGCCAGCACTTTGCAGCGCCGCTGTTTGGCCAGACGAATCAGCGCTTCATAGCGCAATCGGCGCGCGGCCGTCTCGAGTGATTCTTCTTTTTTACGGCGGATGGTAATGACACGCAGATGCACCGGCAATTCCAACTGCCGCGCGATTTTGGAAACAAACAGTTTTTCTTTTTTAACAGCGGCCGGGCGCAGGCCATGGTCGAGATAGACCGCTTCAAGATGACATTTCAAACGCGGCTGTAATAATGCCAGCGCCACCAACAACGCCGTGGAGTCGGGCCCGCCGGAAAATGCAACGAGGACGCGGTCACGCGGGTTAATTAACGCGTTGCGCCGGATAAACTGGAAAATCGGTTGGGTAAAAGACTGGGTATTCATGGATTGGAAAAAATGACGGCGAGTGGAATTGAACCACTGACCTAGGGCTTATGAGTCCCTTGCTCTACCAACTGAGCTACGCCGTCAACGAGCTGCAAAAACGTTTTCCTATTTTATCAAATTTAGCCGAGAACTTGCTTGAGATTGAGCTGGCGGTCATTCTTGGCAATCCAGCCGCCGCCCAGCACGCAGTCGCCCTGATAAAAAACGGCGGCCTGCCCCGGGCTGACCCCGCCGAGAACCGGCTGATGAAACCGGACCTCCACCCCTTCGGCCGTCGGCGTTAACCGGGCCGGAACGCGCGCGGTGCGATAGCGGATTTTTACATCAGCATCCACCGGCGCCGTTAAATCCGGAATAGACATCCATCGGACTTCGCGAACGAAACAGGTTTCGGATTTAAGTTCATCTTCTTCGCCGACGATCACACGGTTGGAGGCCGGATCGACTTCCAGCACATAGAGCGGTTTCGGATGCGCGATGCCCAGCCCTTTGCGCTGGCCGACCGTGTAGGCGGCAATTCCTTGATGCTGGCCCAGCACGCGGCCGGACTGATCGACAATGTCGCCCGGCACGAACGCTTCCGGAACGCGCGCGCGCAAAAAACCCTGCGTATCGCCGTCGGGAATAAAACAGAGTTCCATTGATTCCGGTTTATC
This sequence comes from Candidatus Omnitrophota bacterium, assembly GCA_023248155.1. GTDB lineage: Bacteria > Omnitrophota > Gorgyraeia > 1-14-0-20-64-10 > 1-14-0-20-64-10 > JAHFFE01. Next base: position 3,601 of record JAHFFE010000010.1, read on the forward strand.
GGCCACTGCCAGGCCGGCTTCCTGCGCGATTTTGCGAACTTCCGATTTGGAGAGATCGCCCATCGGCATCATCAACCGGCCGAGCTGATCCTGCGTCAACTGGAACAACACATACGATTGATCTTTGTCAGGATCAACGGCCTGCCGGACCGCGTGCCGGCTGGTGTTCTTGTCCCAGACGATGCTGGCGTAATGCCCGGTGGCAAATTTCTCGATGCCGAGTTTCGCCGCTTTCTCGAGCAGAAGACCGCTTTTAATTTTTCGGTTACAGACTACGCACGGATTAGGCGTCATGCCATGCGCATAAGTCTCGACAAAATAATCGACGACATTTTCACGAAACGGCACCGACGCCTCAATCAAATAATGCGGAATGCCGAGTTGATCGGCCACGCGGCGCGCATCGTCGACATCTTTGGCCGAACAGCAGGTCTGCCCTTTCGGAGTGGTATCGCACAGCTCTTTGGGCCAGGTTTTCAGTGTCATGCCGACCACGTCATACCCCGCCTTTACGAGCAGATAGGCGGCGACCGATGAATCAACGCCGCCGCTCATCGCGACGACTACTTTTTCTTTGACCATTTTTTCTTCCAGAGAGCCAATTGCTTGGGATCCATCGCGTACGATTCGCGATCCGACGGGAATGTTCCCTTTTCGACTTCAGCGCGGAACTGCTGAACCGCTTTGATGATCGTACGATCAAGCTGTGCGAACGGCCGTGCGAACCGCGGATGAAAATCACCTTTTAATCCGAGCAGGTCGTTAATTACGAGAACTTGCCCGTCGCAACCGCTGCCGGCGCCAATGCCGATCGTCGGGATTTTAAGACGGCGCGTTACTTCAGCGGCCACCGGGGCCGGAACACATTCCAGCACCAGACCGAAGCAGCCGGCTTTTTCAAGACGCAGCGCGGCGGAAAGCAGTTGATCGGCGGCCTGCGCATCTTTGGCCTGAAGTTTGAATCCGCCGACGCGCGCGGCTGTTTGCGGCGTTAGCCCCAAATGGCCGAGCACCGGAATACCGGCGCCGGCGATGGCGCGCACCGCTGCTTCGGAATCATCGGAACCCTGCCCGCCCTCGACCTTTACCGCGTCACAGCCGGCTTCCTGCAAAAAACGGCCGGCGTTGCGGATGGTCTGCTCGCGTGAACAGTTAAATGACATAAACGGCATATCGCCCACAACCAGCGCGCGCGACACAGCGCGGCGCACCGCCTTGCAGTGATGCAGCATTTCATCCATCGTTACAGAAACGGTGGACGAATAACCGAGCGCCACCATGCCGACGGAATCGCCGACTAAAACCAGATCAATGCCGGCCTGATCGACGAGGCTTGCAATCGCGTAATCGTACGCGGTCAGCATCGTGATTTTGCGGCCGGAATTTTTTTTCTCAAGAAGCGACGGGAGTGTGACTTTTTCGGGAAGCGCCATCGGGAAGCTTACGCTCCTGCCTGAAGTTTAAATGTTTCGACGGTGTTGCGCATCAGCGTGGCCACCACCACCGGTCCGACGCCGCCGGGAACCGGCGTAATGTAATCGGCTACTTTGCGGGCCTCTTCAAATTCAACATCGCCGGTCAAATGCCCGTCGACATAGCTGGTGCCGACATCAATGACAATCGCGCCGGGGCGAATCCAGGAACCTTTGATCAGGTGCGGTTTTCCGACGGCGACCACCAGAATTTCTGCGCGCTGAACATGCTCGCGCAGACGGCCGCGGTCGGCCGTACCCAGATGGCAGATCGTCGTGGTGCAAAAATTATCGAGCAGCATCAGACTGACCGGCTTGCCGATTAACTCGCTGTTGCCGACGATGACCGCTTCTTTTCCGTAGAGGCTGGCGCCCGTCGCCTTGATTAATTCCATGATGGCCAGCGAGGTGCAGGTGCCGATGCGCGACCATCCGAACATCGCCTGGCCGATATGCTGGGGGTGGACCCCTTCGACATCTTTTTTCGGATCGACGGCCGCCGAAAGTTCGCGCGCGTCAATCGATTTGGGTAAAGGCAGTTGAATCGTGATGCCGGTGTAATGGGGATCGTGATTCCATTCCTGAATTTTGCGGATCAATTCGGCCTGCGTGATCGTTTCGGGCAACCGTTCCAGATGATAAGTAATGCCGACCTTCTCGGCCGCTTTCATCTGCGAACGGACATACAGATCGGAGGCCGACTGCATGCCGACCTGAACGGTCAGCAGCGACGGGCCGCGGCCATGCTTGGCCTTGAGCCGCTCGACTTCCAGGCGCAGCGCATCGGTGATGCGGCCGGCGATCGCTTTTCCATCGAGAGTTTGTTTGAGCATTAGTTGACCGCGTTTTTTAATTGTTGAACCTGCGCGCGCAAACGGCGCGTGGCCGGACCAAAATCGGAACCGCGAAAATTAACTTCAACCATCCAAAGCGAAGCACGGAAAGCACCCGTCAACAGCGCGCGGCCGGCCTTCACGTCGGAACCAAGGTACGGCCCCGTCGAACGCTCCAGAACGGCCATTGATTGAATCGCCTTCGCGCAGGCCGCACAAATCGCGATCGGACATTCGATCGCGCGCAAATGAACACGCGAGAGCAGAGCGCGGCCCGCCTTCTTGTTGCGGTTGGCTTCAATCAGCGCCAAATAAGCCAGCGCGTCTTCGCGAATCAACCGCTGAAGATCACGTTGAGCGCTCTGCAATTTGGCCGCCAATACTTTCAGTTTTTTCCGCTCGGAAAGGCGAATCTTCGGCCGCGACAATAAAATAGAAGCAACCATCACGCCCAGCGCGGTGCCCAATGCGCCCGAGAGCGCGGCCGCCGAGCCGCCGCCGGGAGCCGGTTCGGTTGAAGACAATTTATCCAGAAATTTCCGGACCGGCCAATTTACGGATAGATCAGATTTTTTCATTTAAAAGAGTCCGGAAACCCGGCCTTTGTCGTCGACATCCAGTTTTTCGGCCAACGGCTGTTTCGGCAGGCCGGGCATCGTCAACAGATTGCCGGTGAGCACCACGATGAAACCGGCGCCGGCCGCCACGCGCAGTTCACGCACGCGCAGCTTCCATCCGGACGGAGCGCCCTTGCGCGCCGGATCGTCGGAAAGCGACAGCTGCGTTTTCGCCATGTTGATCGGAAGGCCGGCGAATCCGTTTTTCGTCAGCCATTCGATGTCGGCGTGGGCCGACCCTTCATAAATAACGCCGTCGGCGCCGTAAATTTCGCGCGCGATTGCTTCGATCTTTTCGGGAATTGACTGCGCCGCATCATACAGCGGTTTATACTGCGCGCTCTTTTCCTGCAATGCAGCGGCTACTTCCTGCGCCAGTTTCAAACCGCCCTCGCCGCCCTGCTCGCTGACCGTCGATACGGCCGCGCGCACATTCAAGCTGATGCAATGTTCCTGAATGAGCCGCAGTTCAGCGTCGGTATCGGCACGGAAACGGTTGATCGCCACGACGGGCGTTAATCCAAACCGCTTCACAATTTGCAGATGTTTTTCGAGGTTCGCGAAGCCCTGCTGAATCGCGCGGATGTTTTCGCCGTCCATCGCCTGCGCGCTGGTCAACCCGCCGTGCACTTTCAACGCGCGGGCAGTCACCACGACGACAGCCACCTCCGGTTTGAATCCGGCCGACGGCGCGACGATGTCGCAGAATTTTTCAAAACCCAGGTCGGTGGCAAAACCGCACTCGGTCACGCAATAATCGGCCATATGCAGCGCCATCCGGTGCGCCAGCACCGACGCGGTGCCGTGCGCGATGTTGGCGAACGGACCGGTATGAATAAAAGTGGGCTGGCCTTCGAGCGTCTGCACCAGGTTCGGGCAGATCGCCTCGCGCAGCAGCAGCGCCATCGCGCCGACGGCGTTGATCTCGCCGGCCGTAACCGGTTTGCCGTCCTTCGTTTTCCCGATGACGATGCGGCCCAAGCGGCGCTTTAAATCGGCGAAATCGGACGCCAGCGCCAGAATCGCCATCACCTCGCTGGCGACCGTGATATCAAACCCGGTTTCACGCGACAAATAACCGTGACCGCCCAGCCCCGTCTGAACATGGCGCAGATTGCGATCCGGAATTTCCGACACACGCCGCCATAAAATGTGATCCGGATCGATGCCCAGCGCGTTGTCATGCTGAATATGATTTTCAACGAGCGCGGTCAGCAGGTTATGCGCGGTACCGACGGCATGGATATCGCCGGTGAAATGGAGGTTGATATCTTCCATCGGCAAAATCTGCGCGTAACCCGAACCGCAGGCGCCGCCCTTCACACCGAAGATCGGGCCGATCGACGGTTCGCGCAGGCAGAGCATTACGCGCTTGCGCTGGCTGCCCATCGCCTCGGTCAAGCCGATCGCCGTGGAGGTTTTTCCTTCGCCGAACTCGGTCGGCGTCATTGCCGTCACGAGAATCAGCCGGCCTTGCGGACGGACCTGAACCCGTTCAAGGCCGCGCAAAAGCACCTTCGCTTTATAGGAGCCGTACATCTCGATTTCCTCGAGACGCAACCCGGCCCGCCGCGCGATCTCAATGATCTGCAGCGGCTTGGCCGCCTGGGAAATTTCCAGATTGCTCAGTTGTTTGGTTATTGGGCGATGTGGAAGCATAGAACCTTTATTATATCAACTGTCGGCCTGAAAAGCGTTCGGAATGAGACGGGTGCGCAGCGGCTTGCCCTGCCCGTCCACCACCAGAGAAACCACATCGAAACGAACCGCCTCGGCGCGCAAATTCGGATGGGCCTGCAAATACCATTGCGCCAGCCGGATCAGCGTGCGGCGTTTGAAAAAATTGACCGCCTCTTCCGGCAAACCGAACCGTTCCGACGAGCGGGCTTTTACCTCGATGAAGCAGATTGTTTTTCCGTGCCAGGCAACCAGATCGATCTCGCCGAAACGGGCGCGGACATTGCGCCCGATAATCCGGTACCCTTTGCCCTGCAAAAAAGAGGCGGCTTGATCTTCGCCGCGTTTGCCGGTGGCAATTTTACTCGCCAACGTAAACCCACGGATCGGCAATGCCGGCCGATTCACGGACCGGCTGAAAACTGTACCGGTGAAACGGTCCCGGTCCGAAATGGCGCAGCGCTTCAAGATGATCGGCGGTACCATACCCTTTATGCTGTTCAAATTGATATTCGGGAGAGATCGCGTGAATCAGCCCCATCCATTGATCACGGACTACTTTGGCCACAATTGACGCGGCGGCGATGGAGAGACTTTGCGCGTCACCGTCCACCACGGCCAGTGCATCGATTTTTAAACCGGCCGGAATCACATTACCGTCGACAAGAATAAAATCGGGAACTGTTTCTAGTTTAGCAAGCGCGCGCCGCATCGAAAGATAGGTCGCTTTATGGATGCCGATCCGGTCGATCTCGACGGCGCTGCAGGCCCCCACGCCGATTAGCGCATCGGAACGCAGCAGCGCGCAATAGGCCTGTTCGCGGGCCGCCGCCGTCATCTGCTTGGAATCGTTGACCGGAACTTTAAAGGAGGAATTCGGGAGAATGACTGCCGCAGAAACAACGGGGCCGGCCAATGGTCCTCGGCCGGCCTCGTCAATGCCTGCGATTAACGCGGAGCTATTAAGTTTTTGCCGGCGCCGCAGATTCTGGTCGAACCGCAGCAGCTGCCGCTGGAGACTGGACTTCATCAAAGCGCTCCTCGATACGGCCAGACTTGCCTAACTTCTTGCGAAGGTAATACAATTTGGCGCGGCGAACCGATCCGCGCTTGACCACCATCAATTTCTCGATAAACGGAGAATGCAGAAAGAAGGTTCTCTCGACGCCTTCGCCATAGCTGATGCGGCGCACCGAGAACATCTCGCGGCTGGATCCATTCTTGCGGGAGATCACGATGCCTTCGTACGGCTGGATGCGGCTCTTGTCATCTTCCTGAATACGGATGAAAACCCGGACCGTGTCGCCGACGCGAAACTCGGGGCGATCGGTTTTTAACTGCGCTTTTTCAATTTCCTGAATTCGATTGTTCATCGGTTCACCTATCTACTCAATTAAGTCGGGCCGCTGCGATTTCGTTTTTCTCAACGACTGCAGCTTGCGCCACTGTGCGATTTTTCCCTCGTCCCCCGACAGTAAAACATCCGGCACGCGCATTCCGCGATAGTCCGCCGGACGGGTATACTGGGGATATTCGAGGAGATTCAAACTAAAAGATTCATCCCGCGCCGACTGATCATCCCCCAAACTGCCTGGAATCAGCCGGACTACGGAATCGATTAATACCATAGCAGGAAGCTCACCGCAGGTCAATACATAATCGCCTATGGACAGCTCTTCATCGGCCAAACTCTGCCGGACCCGCTCGTCGATCCCTTCATAATGTCCACAGAGCAAAACCAGCCACGGACGGGCTGAAAGTTCACGAACTTTTTCCTGCGTCAGTTTCCGGCCGCCCGGTGAAAGCAACACCACCCACGGCTTGCCCTGACTACCCTCTTTCGTAAGCGCGTCAACCGCATCAAAAAAAGGATCGGGCTTCATCACCATGCCGGGCCCGCCGCCGTACGGACGGTCGTCGACCTTGCGGTGTTTCGGATCGCCCGACCAGTCGCGCAAATCATGCACGCCCACCTTGACCACACCCTTTTCAGCGGCCCGCCCGATAATGGAACTGGCCAGCACCGGGGGAAAAAGTTCAGGGAAAATGGTCAGGACATCAATACGCATGATGCCCTTTACGAAGCGGGAACGACGCTCTGCTTGCCTGCTCTTTTGATTATGGCTTTGACGGTGCTCGTCGGGATCGCGCCATTCTTAATCCAGTACTGGGTCCGTTCCATATTGAGCTTGATGTTGGCCGGATTGGTCTTCGGATCATAAAATCCGAGCTCTTCAATGGCACGGCCGTTGCGGGCGCGCGTCTTCGAGATCACGATAATACGGCTGTGGGACCACTTCTTGCCCCCCAACCGCTTCAAACGAATCATAACTTCTGCCATCCAAAATCCTCCGTTTCAGTGGAAAGGTGTTATTATCCCGCCTGAGCGGGCGAAAAGCAAGGTTTTTGAGAGACCGGTTCTAGTCTGTCTTTTCGCGGTGGACAGAGGCGCCGAGCGCGACCAGCTTCTGATCGACGCGGTCGTAGCCGCGATCCAGATGATAGAGACGGTGAACCTCGGTAGTCCCTTTCGAAGCCAAACCGGCCAATACCAGCGCGGCCGACGCGCGCAGATCGGAAGCCATTACAGGAGCCCCTTTCAGGCGGTCAACGCCTTGAATAATGGCACAGGCCCCTTCCATCTTGATCTGGGCTCCCATGCGGCCCAGTTCGGCCACATGCATATAGCGGTCGGGATAAATTTTCTCGGTAATAATACTGATGCCGGGCGTGCGGCACAACAGCGCCATCATCTGCGCCTGCATGTCGGTTGGGAATCCGGGGTACGGCAGCGTCACCACATCGACCGAGCGGTATTTGCTTGGATTGCCTTTGCGAACAATCATCGTGGTGTCGCGCACCTGAACCTGCACGCCGACCTCGCGCAATTTATCAAGCACAGCGCCCATATGATCAGGCCGCGCACCGGTGATCGTCAATTCACTGTTGGTAATGGCAGCAGCCAGCAAGAAAGTTCCTGCTTCAATGCGGTCCGGAATGACGCGGTGCTTGAATCCACCCAGTTTGCGCACGCCGTCGACGATCAACATCGGCGTGCCATGCCCCTGAATCTTGGCGCCCATTTTCAGTAACACATGGGCCAAGTCGACCAGCTCCGGTTCGCAGGCGGCATTCTCAATCACCGTGCGGCCTTTGGCCAGCACAGCGGCCATTAATACATTGGCGGTGCCCAATACCGACGAGCCGAACGAGCCGCCCAGATAAATGGAAGTACCGCGCAGTCCGCGCGTTTTGGCCAGCACATACCCGCCCTCCACATCAATCTTGGCACCCAGCGCGCGCAAACCTTTCAAATGCAAATCGACAGGGCGCGGTCCGATCACGCAGCCGCCTGGCAATGAAACTTTGGCCTTCTTATGTTTTCCAAGCAGCGGTCCCAGCACGCAGAACGAGGCGCGCATCGTGGAAACCAGTTTGTACGGCGCTTCAGTGCTGGTGTATTTGCACGGATCGATCGAAACGCGATGGCCGTCCTGAATTACTTTCATGCCGAAGTTGCGCAGAATGCGGATCATCGTGGTGATGTCGCGCAGGTTCGGGACCCCCTCGATAACGCATTTCTCGTCGGTCAACAACGCGGCCGTTAAAATCGGCAGTGACGCGTTCTTCGATCCGGAAACGGCTACCTTCCCCTTCAGCGGCTTGCCGCCGTAAACAACCAATTTCTCCATCGGTCAGCCTCTCCTCATCGAAATGATGCGGTCCATACCGGCCAGATCAGCCGTGATTTGAATATCGATAAATGATTTCTGCGCGGCCAGCGCGGAAACTTGGGCTGCCTGCCCCGCGCCGATTTCCAACACAACGATTCCGCCGGAACGAACCGCGCGCCGCGCCTGATCCAGAAAACCAGTGAAAAGATCGAGACCATCCTTGCCGCCATCTAAAGCGAGCCACGGTTCCCACGCCAATTCGCGCGGACCGTTGAGAATATCGGACGGATCGAGATACGGCAGATTCGCGATTAATAGATCGATTGATTCATTTTCAAACGGCTCGGCCAGATCGCCCTCAAAAAACGAAACTTGCGCCGAGAGATTCCGCGCGTTGCGCTGCGCGAACGATAAGGCCACCGGCGATTTCTCCGACGCCAGTACGCGCAGCTGCGGCACTTCCAGCGCCAAGGTAACAGCGATAGCGCCCGACCCGGTGCCGGCATCGGCGACGGTACGAAAAGAATTATTTTCCGAAAGGATCTTCAGCGTTTTCTGGACGAGCTGTTCCGTTTCGGGGCGCGGACACAAAACGCCGGGGCCAACCTGGAACTCGCGCCCGTAAAACGCAGCGGTGCCGAGTATATAAGGCAGCGGCATTCCGCCGCAACGGGCGGCCACATCCCAGAAGAATTCTATTTCCTGTTCTTTGGAAACAATGGGGTCGGTGGTATATAAATCAACAGGACGGCAATTCAAACGATGAGAGAGTAAAATTTCGGCGGTCCGACGGCTGTTCTCGATGCCGGCTTTTTCAAATATTTGGATTCCGGAATCAAGCAAAAAAACAAGATTGCTTCGCTCTGCTCGCAATGACAAAGAAGCGTTCATGAGGAGGTGGCGTTATCCAAACGGTTTTTGCGTTCGGCATCGAGCAGAGGCTGGATCATTTCATCAAGGTTTCCGTCGAGAACGGCGACCAGCTGATGCGAAGTGAATCCGATGCGGTGATCGGTGATGCGCCGGTCGGGGAAATTGTAGGTCCGGATTTTTTCGGAGCGCTCTCCGGTGCCGATCTGCGAACGGCGCTCCTGCGTGCGTTGCTGTTCCTGCTGGGCCTGCCGGGATTCCAGCAGACGGGCGCGCAGCACTTTCATCGCTTTGGCTTTATTTTTCAACTGCGACCGCTCATCCTGGCAGGTGACAACAAGCCCTGTTGGAATATGCGTAATGCGGACCGCCGAGTCGGTGGTGTTGACGCCCTGCCCGCCCGGTCCCGACGAGCGGTAGACATCGAGGCGAAGATCTTTCTGATCGATTTGAATATCAACCTCTTCGGCCTGCGGAAGCACCGCGACAGTCACCGTGGAGGTATGAATACGGCCGGAGGCTTCGGTCGCGGGAACACGCTGGACGCGGTGAACACCGCTTTCAAATTTCAGATAGCGGTAAACACTCGGCCCTTCGATGCCGAAGATCGCCTCTTTAAAGCCGCCGATCTCGGTCGAGCTGTCGCTGAGCGATTCGATGGTCCAGCCTTTTTGCGCGGCGTAGCGGCTATACATCCGGTAAAGGTCGGCAGAAAAAAGCGCGGCCTCGGCGCCGCCGGTGCCGGCCCGGATTTCGATAATAACGCTTTTATCACCGGCCGGATCCTGGCCCAGCAGAAGCTCTTCGATCTGATTCTGCAGACGCGCTTCGCGGGCCGCGAGTTCATCGATCTCGAGGCGGGCCATATCGGCCATTTCACCCTGCCCGCCCGAACTTTCAAGCAGATCGCGCGCCTGGCGTGCCTGCGACGAAACCTGATCAAGCTGGCGCGCCATCTCCACCAGCGGTTTTAAGCCCGCATGTTCCTTGGCGCAATCGCGAACCTGTTTGGGATCATTAAAAACCGCCGGATCGGCCAGCATTCGTTCCAGTTCTTCAAACCGCTGAACGCGGCTTTGAAGCGCTTCACGCATTCTTTTTCTTGGCGTATTTCTTCTGGAATTTCTCGACGCGGCCGGCCGTGTCGACGAACTTCTGTTTTCCGGTGTAGAACGGATGGCAGGCCGAGCAGATGTCAACCTTGATGTCACCCTTCGTCGAGCGGGTCTTGAAGACCGCTCCGCACGCGCAGGTCACAACCGTCATTTTATAATTCGGATGGATATCCTTCTTCATCACTAATTCTCCTGTTTAACGGTTAAATTATTCGCGCTCTTTTTTATCCGGGTTCAAGCCGATCAAAAATTCGGCGTTGGTCTTGGTCTTGCCAAGCCGGTCAATCAGCAGCTCCATCGCTTCATCGGTGCTGAGCTCGCGCAGTACTTTGCGCAGAAGCCAGATCCGCTTGAGTTCTTCCGGATCGAGCAGTAATTCTTCGCGCCGCGTATTACAGCGCTGGATATCGAGCGCCGGATAGATCCGCTTCTGGAACAGCGTACGGTCCAGCGTGATTTCCATGTTGCCGGTCCCTTTAAACTCTTCAAAAATCACTTCGTCCATGCGGCTGCCGGTATCGATCAGCGCCGTGGCGATGATCGTGAGGCTGCCGCCCTCTTCGATGCCGCGGGCCGCGCCGAAAAACCGCTTTGGCTTTTGCAGCGCCGTGGCATCCACGCCGCCGGTCAAAATGCGGCCGCTGTGCGGCGCGACCGTGTTATAGGCGCGCGCCAGACGCGTAATCGAGTCCAGCAGGATCACCACATCCTTCTTATGCTCTACCAGACGCTTCGCTTTTTCCAGAACAATTTCAGCGACCTGGATATGCCGCTCGGCCGGCTCGTCGAAAGTCGAGGCGATCACCTCGCCTTTGACGGAGCGCTGCATGTCGGTCACCTCTTCGGGACGCTCATCAATCAGCAGAACCAGCAGAACCGCCTCGGGGTAGTTCTGCGTCAGCGAATTGGCGACTTTCTGCAGCAGGATTGTTTTACCGCTGTACGGCGGCGCGACGATCAAACCGCGCTGGCCCTTGCCGATCGGCGCGAGCAGATCCAGGATGCGCATCGAGATCTCTTTCGGATCGGCAGTCTCCATGCGGAAGCGCTGGTTCGCGTAAATCGGCGTCAGGTTGTCGAACAATATTTTTACCTTGGCCGCGTCGGGGTTTTCCATATTGACCGCTTCAACCTTCAGCAGCGCGAAATAGCGTTCGCCTTCCTTGGGCGGACGGATCTGGCCGCTGACGGTGTCTCCGGTGCGCAGATCAAACCGGCGAATCTGGCTGGGCGACACATAGATATCGTCGGGACCCGGCAGATAATTGTAGTTGGGGCTGCGCAGAAATCCGAAACCTTCCTGCAGAATTTCAAGCACGCCCTCGCCGAACATGTTGCCTTCGCGCTCGGCCTGCGCCTGCAGCACCTTGAAAATAAGGTCTTGTTTCTTCAAGCCGGAGATTCCCTCGATGGCCATCTCTTTCGTGAGCTTGGTCAGCTCGAGAATGGTCATCCGCTTCAGCACCGCGATGTCGAGGTTTTTCGGCGGTTTGCCGTCGGCGCCGACCGCCGCGCGCGGTTCCGGCTTTTCGGCCCGTTCCGGGCGTTCTTTTTTTTCTTTTTCTTCCGATATCCGTTCTGCCATTTTTATTCTCCTGTAATACGTTTCCAAATAGATGAAACCTGTTTGCCCGTTTGCCGCAAAGATCCTGCGGTATTCACAATAAAATCAGCCCGTTTTTTCTTCTCGCTCAGCGGCATCTGAAACGACGCGCGCCGGCGGATTTCGGCAACCGGCAAACCGGACCGAGCCCGGACGCGCCGGACCACGGTATTCCAGGGAGCGGCTGCCACCACCACCGCGTCGACGCGGTAGGACGGCCGTGACTCCAACAAGAGCGGAACATCCAGAACCACCGCCTTCAGCCCCGCACGGCGGCGCAACCGCGCCACCGACTGCAAGATCGTGCGATGAACAGCCGGATGAATGATTGTCGTGAGCGCTTTCAGCTTTTTTGGATCGGAAAAAACAATTTTTCCAAGCGCGCGGCGATTGATCGTTCCATCGCGCGAAAAAATCTCCGGACCGAACCGGGCTTTGATTTTTTTTGAAACAGCGGTGCCCGGCTTCATTAACGCATGCGTCACCGCATCGGCATCAAGCACCACGGCACCGAGGCGGCCGAACAGACGGGCCACCGTTGATTTGCCGGTGCCGATGCTGCCGGTGATGCCGATCAACTTTATACGCGGTTTAGTCGTGCGACGCTTCATACCAGTTACGTCCTGATTTTAAATTCACTTCGAGCGGAACGGAGAGCCGGAACGGTTTTCCGTCGAACTCCGGCGCTTCCATAACACTTTTGACCACTGCGCTGGTTTTTTCTTTTTCGCCGGCCGGCAGATCGAAAATCAGTTCATCGTGCACCTGGCAAACCATGCGGGCCGAAAGCCCCTGCTTTTCAATTTCACGGTCGATCGCGACCATTGCCACCTTGATCAAGTCGGCCGAAGAGCCCTGCACCGGCGCGTTGATGGCCATCCGTTCGGCGAACTGGCGCACCGTGATCACGCGCGCACTCAATTCCGGAATGTAGCGCCGGCGGTTGAACAGCGTGACGCAGTAACCGCGCTTCTTGGTGTCATCGAGCGACCGGTCGAGATACCGTTTGACGGCCGGATAACGCTCAAAATAACGGTCGATGAACTCCTGCGCCTGCCCCACCGGAACGCCCAGTTCGCGGGAAAGGCCGAACGATGTCATGCCGTATAAAATTCCAAAATTGATTGTTTTGGCCGACGCGCGCTGATCGCCGGTTACCGCTTCGGGCTCAATGTGAAAAATATCGGCTGCCGTCACGCGGTGAATGTCCTGGTGCTGGCGAAACGCCTCGGCCAGCGCCGGATCCTGCGACAGATGCGCAAAAATCCGAAGTTCAATTTGCGAGTAGTCGGCCGCCAGAAATATGCCGTCCTTCGAACGCGGCACGAATCCGCGCCGAATCTGCCGCCCCAGCTCGTTGCGGATCGGAATATTCTGCAGGTTCGGAGCCGACGACGACAACCGGCCCGTGGTGGTGACCGCCTGATTGAACGACGCGTGCACGCAACCGGTCGATTCATTCACCAGCGCCGGGATCGCCTCGACATAAGTGGAGCTTAATTTCGCCAGTTCCCGGTATTCCAAAATCTTTTTCGGCAGCGGATGTTTGTCGCTGAGCTTTCGCAGCACCTCTTCGTCAGTGGATACGCCGGTCTTTGTTTTCTTGATCACCGGAAGCTGCAGTTTTTCAAACAGGATTTGCCCGAGCTGTTTTGGCGAATTGATATTGAACGAGCCTCCGGCCAGCGTTTCGATTTCAACGGTCAGCAGTTTCAATTTGCCGTCGATCTCTTTTTTCAGAACCGCGAACTCTTTTTTATCGACGCCGATGCCATGCTCTTCCATTCTCGCCAGCACACCGGCCAGAGGAATTTCGACCTCGCGAAAAAGCGTTTCGAGTTCTTTCTCGCGCAGTTCTTTTTCCAGGTCGCCATACAGCGTCAGCGCCCCTTCGGCCTGAATGGCGCGCCAGCGCGTTTCATCGGCGCGGTCATCCGACGAAAAACGGTCGGCCAGCCAGTCTTCCAACTGGTGAGACGGCTTGGCCGGATCGCACAGATACGATGCCAGGGACAAGTCGGAGCAAAAACCGTTGAGCGAAATCTTTTCGCGGCGCGCCAGACCGGTTAACACTTTCAAGTCGGGCGAAATCTTTATAACCGATGAATCCTCCAGCAGTGGGCGAACGGCATCCAGCGAAGTTCCCTCTCCGACAACGGCACTGCCCGGTTCCCATGACAGCGCGATGCCGGTGATCTGCGCAACCGACCAATGGCCGCCGGACAAACCGAGCACAACCGAAGCGCGGCCCGTTTTTCGGATCGCATCGAGATTTTTCTTTAAACTGCCTGCGGTAAATGGTTCCTGTTTAATTGCCGATGACGACGGCTGAGAACCGGCATCCTGAAACTCGCGCGAGAGCGTGCGGAATTCCAGTTCCTGAAATAACGGCGCCAGCAGCGCCGGATCAGGCTCGCGGCGCCGCAATGATTCCAGATCAAACGGCACTTTCATCTGCGTATCGAGCGCGGCCAGTTCGCGGCTTATTTTCAGCTGGTCCTTGTTCTCGCGTAATGATTTCAAGACGGCCGGTTTGATCCCCTCGGGTTTATCGGACTCGGTCTCTTTAATCAACCGGTCGAGTGATTCGAATTTATGGATCAAATTGAGCGCGGTTTTTTCGCCGACGCCGGGCACGCCCGGAATCGCGTCGACATCGTCGCCCATCAGCGCCATCAGATCGACGACCTGATTCGGACGGACATTCCATCGTTCACGCAGCAGCGCCTCATCAAAAATCTCATGACCCTCTTTCGTATTACGGTAAACGCTGACCTGGTCGTTGATCAGCTGAAATGCGTCTTTATCACCGGTCACCACGACTACCTGTACGCCGGCCTTGGCACCCTGCACAGCCAGCGTTCCCAATAAATCATCGGCCTCGAAGCCCTCAACGCCGTAAATCGGGATCCGATAGCCTTCCATCACCTGTTGAATCCAGGGAAGCTGGTCGACCAATTCCTGCGGCATCGGCTTGCGGTGTTCCTTGTACCGCTCATATTTTTCATGGCGAAAAGTCGGCTTGTGCATATCCATCGCCACGGCCCAATAATCGGGTTTTTCCTCTTCGATCAGCCGCCGCAGCATCGCCACCACGCCGTACACCGCGTTGGTCGGCTGTCCTTTGGCCGTGGACAGGTTCCGGATCGCGTAAAAAGCGCGGTAGAACATTGAGGAGCCGTCGATTAAAAAAAGTTTTTGCTTGTGCAAGTTGTTCCGGGATTTGTTGTTCCGAGATTATAAGGGAAGAGCGTGATGATTCCTGGGATTGAATTTTGAAACGAACTAACTAACGGCCCTTATCCGCTTTTGACTGTGCCTTCTGGGCGCGCTGCAGACCTTGCTTGGCTTCCCGGCTATCGGGATCCAACAGAAGAATCTGCTTGTAAAGATCAGCCGCCTCCGCGTAGCGGGATTCACGCATCGCCTGAGTCGCACGCTGCGACAACTCGCGGAAAGATTTCTGCCTTACCTGCTCTTTCTGATTCGCAAGCTCTTTTGCCAAAGAAATGGCGTCCGACGGAACTTTGTCGGCCGTTTGAACAACCACGACCGACGCTTTCGGAGCGGCAACGACGACGGAGACCGGCTGTTTCTCCGGAACAACCGCCACAACAACCGGTTTCATTTTTTTAACAGGAACCGGTTTCACATCGGACTGCGCCCGAATCAACGCTTCTTCCATCGCCTGATCGGCCGTTTTCTTTACCTTCACCTTGGGCGCCCGAGGAGGTTTTGCAGCCGGAGAACCGACAACTTTTCTGAGGGGCTGAACATTGGTAGTGGTCTTTGGCTGCTTTTTTATCACGGCCGGAACCGGGGCCGATGTTCTGGGCTTAGGAACCACCACGTTGGAACCCGGCAGCAGCGACGGCTCGGTCGGAGCATGCTCTTCCTGTTTCTGAATTCCTTTTAATTCGTCACGAACGCCGCGGTGGGCATCATCGTACTTCTTGCTTTCCTTAACCTCATGGGCGTAGGCCTGCTGTTCAGCTTCACGCAGCCAGCGGATCGCCTGAGGATTGGTCGGATCCAGCGCCAGCGCATTCTGAAACTCCTGAATGGCCAGCTTGTACCGCTTGGCTTCGAGATGATCCTGTCCGGCCTGAAGCGCGCGGCGCACTGCCTGAACGCGGTCACCCTGAAAAGTTACCGGCTCGGGAGGAAGGGTTCTCGACGCAACGAAAGGAGGAGGCGCCGGAGGAGACTTTATCAAGCCATGCTGAACCATCTTTTCATGGGCTTTAATAACCCAGGGATCTTCCGGCGGACCGATTTGAATACGCATGCTCCAATGTTCGCCCGCTTGCTTAATATCTCCGGCATCTTCGTACAGTAAAGCCAGGTTCATATGGGCATCGCCCAATTCAGGGTTTAAATGGAGTGCCGTCTCATAGGCTTGGATTGCTTTTTCGCGATCACCCATGCTTTCCCAAACGACGCCCAGGTCATTATAGGCTTCGGCATAGCTTGGATTGGTGATAACCGATTTCTGATAGGCCGCGGCGGCGCTGACTAAATCGCCGGCCTCCTGAAAACGGCGTCCCTCCATGCGATATCCAACGCCATCCGGATCCAGGATCTCACCCGGCAAAGGTTCCCGTGAGGAAAAAGCGCTGGAAACCGGCAGCAAAAGAAGTCCGGAAAAAATGACGATTAACAGGGGCTGATTTAGAACCGAAGTAACTTTGTGGGATTTAGTCATAAGTTTCAAGGTTTCCCCTATTGTATCGTGTTTCCGGAGGTTGTCAATTATTTCCGCACCGGCTGTTCAAAATCATGGAACAGAAAGAGCACCACCAGCGCCACCAGCGTCGTGACGACCGCACCCGAATAAAACCCCGCCCCGGCCGCGATGCCGATGCCGCAGGAAACCCACACACTGGCCGCCGTGGTCAGGCCGCGGATCGAATCGGGCGTTTGCAGGATCGTTCCGGCGCCGATGAAACCGATGCCGGTCACCACCTGCGCGGCGATGCGCGTCGGATCAATATCGCCCATGCCGGTCTGCCGCTCCCTTAAATAAAGGCCGGTCAGCATCATCAGCGCCGAACCGACGCAAACGAGAATCTGCGTGCGGAACCCGGCCGCGCGGCCCTTAATCTCACGCTCGAGTCCTACTAAACCACCCAACACCAGTGCCAATAGAAGCCGCATCAGCATTTCTTTCTGACTCATTTTATTTCCTCCTCTACGCGAAGATCCGGAATAGAATTCAACTCCATCGAAGAAAGCGGCGGCAAATAACAGCCCAGCCCGGCCACCATCGTTCCATTGTCGGTGCACAAACTCAACGGCGGAACCGCCAGCGCGATTTTTTCTTCCCGGCAAACTTCGGTCAGCCGCTCGCGCAAGCGGCGGTTGGCCACTACGCCCCCGCCCACCGCCAGCCGGCGGATACCGGTCTCGGCGCAGGCCAATACTGTTTTTTGGACCACCTCTTCCACCACCGATTCCTGAAAACTGGCCGCCATGTCTGAAGTAAAACTTGCGTCGAGCGGACCGGCATTCGTTTTCTGGTGATCGCGCACTTTGTACAATACCGCGGTTTTAACGCCGCTCAACGAAAAATCGTAAGGCGAGCCGGTCTTGATTTTTGGCGGAAGAAACCGGAACGCCCTGCGGTTGCCGCCCTCTGCCACGCGCTGAATCTCCGGCCCGCCCGGAAACCCAAGGCCCATCAATTTCGCGACCTTATCGAACGCCTCGCCGACGGCATCATCGCGCGTCTGGCCCATTAAATGAAACGCGCGGATTCCCTCGGCGCGGACGATCGCCGTGTGCCCGCCGGAAATAATCAATCCGACCATCGGATCCTCGACGCTCCAGGGCATCTGCTCCATCAGCGCCGCGTACAAATGCGCATGCAGATGATTGACGGCCACCAGAGGTTTTTTCCAGGCCAGCGCCAGCGCCTTGGCGGCAGCCACGCCGATCACCAGCGACCCGGGAAGACCGGGACCGTGCGTAACGGCGATACGGTCAATCTGTGACGGGGTGATTCCTGCGCCCTGCAAAAGATTTTCAAGCTCGGCCGTCATCACTTCGACGTGCGCGCGGCTGGCGATTTCAGGGACAACGCCGCCATACCGCTGATGCTCTTTTAAACTGGTGGCCAGCTGCGCGCCTAAAATTTTCCGGCCGTCTTCAACCAGCGCCAGTCCCGTTTCATCGCAGGAGGTCTCAATCCCTAAGACTAACATTGATTCTCCTGTTCTTTTTTTCTTTATTGTCATTCCGAGATCGACCTTGCTCGGAATCTTTCAAGATGCTGAGCAAAAACTTCTCAGCATGACAGATCCATCTCATTAGTCAGGATTGCTCCAGCAGTTCAGAAACCGGCACAAAGCGGTACCCTTTTTTCTCAAGTTCCGGAACCGTTTTTTTGAGCAGCTGCATCGTGGCCGGACGGTCGTGCCCAATCGCAATCGCAGAGCCGTGCTCACGCGCCAACCGCGTCAGTTGATCCAGCTGGGCCTGGATATCTTTCGATGAAGCCGTATTATCGAGGAAAACAGCGCGCCGCGCGAACGGAACCTTCAACTGCCGCGCCAAATCCGGACCCACTGAATGATGGGCCGTCTGGCTGTCGAGAAAATAAAGATGGCGGCGCTTAAGTTCTTCCAGAACCGTCCGCATTAAAACTGGATCGGCCGTGGCTTTCGATCCTTGATGGTTATTAACCCCTTTGATGCCGGGAACGGATCGGATCGCTTCATCCATCGTTGCAAGAATTTGCGCGCGCGGCGTTCCCACCAGCAGAGTCCCTTGTTCGCGCGGCACGTTCGGATTTTCTGCCTCCATCGGCAAATGCAAAATCGGCTCATGACCGTGGGCTTGCGCGATGCGGGAAACTTCAGCCGAATGCGGCAGGTTCGGTAAAATGGCCACCGTCATCGGCTGGCGGATCGATTCCAAGACCGGAACATTTTTAAGCGTATAGCCCCAGTCGTCGAGCACAATCGCGATAGTGCCCTTGCCGCCGGACGGCACCGGTACAGGCGTTAATGCCGGTTCTCTTTCAAGAATCAGACGGTAAAGAACCTGTTTTTTGGAAAGCAGCGGTGAACCGATATCAAAGCGGCAATTCCAGCTACCCGGCAGGCTGGGCCCTGAGAATTTCACCAGCAGCAGTTTTTTCTGCGCAAGTCCGTTCTGGAGCGCATTATGGTAACGGACCACATCAAACCCGGCCGGCACCTGATAGCGCTGTTCCCAAAATTTCCATTCTCTTTTTTCTTCGTGCCGCAGTTCAGAGCGCTGATCCTGCAGCGCGCGGCCGGGAACAACGCCCTGCTGTTTCAACAACGCAACGGAAATTCCCTGCGCCTGGGAAACCTGGGCATTGAGATCGGACGGTTTCTGGAAAAATACGATGCCGGCCAGAACCGCTCCGGCGATCAGCAGGATCAGCCATCCGGCAGGAGAAGAACTTTTTTTTGATTTTGCCATCTATTTCTTACCGGCCTTCAAAAAATCGATCGCGCGCAGCACGACCGGATCTTTCGCCAGAGCCGCAGAACCGGATCCGTGCGATTCCTCTTCCAGGGAAACTGCATCGGCCTGATCAACGACGACATCCGGCTCTATGCCTTTGCCGTGGATCATGCGGCCCGACGGAGTGTAGTAAAGACTGGTCGTCAGACGAATGGCCGATCCGTCGCGCAACGGAATCAGCGTCTGCACCGAACCCTTGCCGAATGTTTTCATGCCCAGTAAAACAGCGCGCTGATAATCGCGCAAAGCGCCGGCCAAAATCTCGGCGGAGGAAGCGGACCCTCCATTAACCAGCACGACGACCGGAAGTGTCAGGCGGGCATCTTTCCGCCGCGCGAAAAACTGCTGAGTCTGCCCCGGCGCGCGGCCCTTCGTCGAAAGAACCAGTTTCCCCTCCGGCAAGAAGAACCCGGCCAACCCGACAGCCGATTCGAGCAAACCGCCGGGATTATTGCGCAAATCAAGGATCAGTCCCTCGAGCCGAATTTTATTTTCAAGGCCTGTGAGCGCTTTCTCGAAATCTTTTTCGGTATTTTCCTGAAATTCGCTGATCCGAATATAGCCGATGCCGGGGGCCGGAACCGCATCGCGCACGGAACGGATGCGAATCATCGAACGGATCAACGTCACATCGATTGCTTTGTTTTCCGGATCGCGGAACAGCGTCAATAACACTTTACTGCCGGAACGGCCGCGCAGCTGGTTGACCGCTTCCTGCAGCGCAATGCCGCGCGTCGATTCTCCATCGATCTTCACGATTTTATCGCCGGGCCGTATTCCGGCGCGGGCCGCCGGAGAATCGTCCATCGGCGTGATCACTGCGAGCATGCCGTCTTTGCCAAGCGCAATCTCCAGCCCCAATCCGGCGAATTCACCGTGCGTTTCAATCTGCATTTCGGAAAAAGACTGAGGATCCATAAACTGGCTGTGGCGGTCCATTGACTCGACTAAACCTTTGAGCGCGCCATAAATCATTTTCCGGGGATCAACCGGTTCAACATACTCGGCCTGAATCACGGTGATTGCTTCGGCCAGCAGTTCCACCTGCTGATACAACGGTTCAACCGCTGAAGGCATTTTTGGCGCCGCAACGGCAAGCGCTGCCCAACTGCCGAGCGCGAGAAAAATCGCCGCGAAAACAATTTTCATCCTGTTCATCATTTATCCAGCAGCTCCTTGAAAACCGCCTGCGCGACCGGCGGACTGGCCGCCCCTTTCATCCGCTTCATCAACTGCCCAACCAGAAACATCAGCGCCGACGGTTTGCCCTGCTTGTAATCGGCCACCGCTTTGGGGTTTTCCTGAATGACCGTTTCGGCGGCCGCGCGGATCGCGCCCGGATCGGTCACCTGCGAAAGCCCTTTGGCTTGAACAACGGCCGACGGGCTCTGCCCGTTTTTCAGCGCTTCAACAAAAACATCTTTGGCCATCTTGCCGCTGATTTTTCCGGAGTCGATCAGCGCGACCAGCTCTACCAGATTTTCCGGCGGAAAATTGATCGCCGTGATTGAATCAATGTTTCGTTCGTTCATTTCGCGCGCCAGGTCGCTTAAAATCCAGTTCGAGAGCGGTTTCTGAAACAACGCCCGCTTGTCCGGCACCGTTTTTAAGACGCAGTCTTCATAATAATCGGCCGTCGCCCGTGCCGCTGTAATCACAGCGGCATCCACCGGCGGCAGCGCGTACTGTTCAACAAACCGCTGCGCGCGCTGGGCCGGAAGTTCCGGCAGCAGTTTGCGCGCCTTCTCGATTTCAGCAACGGACACGGAAAACGGAACCAGGTCCGGCTCCGGAAAATAACGGTAATCGTGTGCGTCTTCCTTGCTGCGCATCGGCTGCGTCTGGCCGGCCAGATCATCCCAGAGGCGGGTTTCCTGCGTGATTGTTTCACCGGCATCAAGCAAACGGCCCTGCCGCTGAATTTCATACGTCAGCGCGTGCGAGACGCCTTTGAATGAGTTGAGATTCTTGATTTCCACTTTTTTGCCCCACTTGCCGTCGGGCCCGGTCAGCGATACATTCGCGTCGCAGCGCAGTGATCCTTTTTCCATGTCGCAATCGGAGACATCAAGGTATTCCAGAATATTTTTAAGCGTCTTCAAATAATGATGCGCCTGCTCGGGCGATTTCAAATCGGCCTCGGAAACAATCTCCAGCAGCGGAACACCGCCGCGGTTGAAATCAACCAGCGACGCGGACTCTTCCGGCTTATGGACCAGTTTGCCGGCATCTTCCTCTAAATGGGCGCGCATAATCCGTATTTTCTCGCCGGGAGCGATTTCGATGGCGCCGCCGGTTCCCAGCGGCAGATCGTACTGTGAGATTTGATAGCCCTTCGGCAGGTCCGGATAGAAATAGTTTTTGCGGTGGAAAACAATCTTTTCCTGAATCGAACAGCCCAGCGCCAGCGCGACGCGGATGCCGTAGTCGAGCACCTTCTTGTTGAGCACCGGCAAAACACCCGGAAACCCGAGGCAGACGACGCAGACCTGGCTGTTCGGCCCGGCCCCGAACTGCGTGGAACATCCGCAAAAAATCTTGGTGGCGGTTTTTAGCTGAAGGTGGACTTCAAGCCCGATGACCGGCTGGCGGCTCATAGCGCCGGCTCCTTTTTGTTCCAGTCATGCGCGCGCTCATAAGCGCCGCCGGCCTGGAACAGCGTCTCTTCGCCGAACGGACGGGCCATCAACTGCATGCCGATCGGCAGACCGCTCTTCGTGAAACCGCACGGCATCGAGAGCGCCGGTACGCCGGCCAGGTTCGCCGAGATCGTCATGATGTCCGACAAATACATCGTCAACGGGTCGTCGGTTTTCTCGCCGATCTTAAACGGCGCCGTCGGTGTCGTCGGCGTCAACAAGCAATCGACCTGCTCGAACGCTTTGTCGAAATCATTCTTGATCAGCGTGCGCACTTTCAGCGCGTTGCCGTAATAAGCATCGTAATAACCGGAGGACAACACATAGGTGCCGAGAATAATGCGCCGCTTGGCTTCGGAGCCAAACCCTTCCCCGCGGCTTTTCTTGAACATGTCCAGCACGGTACCGGCATCTTCGGCGCGATGGCCGAAACGGACGCCGTCGAACCGCGCCAGGTTCGAGCTGGCCTCGGCGGTGGCGACAATGTAATAAACCGGAACCGCATATTCGGTATTCGGCATCGACAGTTCATGGATGGAAGCGCCGGCGCTGCGGTACCAGGCAATCGCGGCATCAATCGCTGTTTTAATTTCAGCATCAAGACCGTCCGCGAAATATTCTTTTGGAATTCCGATCCGCAGCCCTTTTACTTCTTTGGCCGCGGCGGCACGATAAGCGCCTACCGGCACCTCTGCCGAAGTGGAATCGTTCGGATCGAATCCGGCGATCGTCTCTAACAGTGCGGCGGCATCGGAAACAGTGCGCGCGAACGGACCGATCTGATCGAGTGATGAGGCGAATGCGATTAATCCGTAACGCGACACGCGGCCATAAGTCGGCTTCAAACCGACCACGCCGCAAAATGCGGCCGGCTGGCGGATTGATCCGCCGGTATCGGAGCCGAGCGCCAGAGCCGAGAGCCCCGCCGCGACGGCCGCGGCCGAGCCGCCGCTGGATCCGCCCGGAACGCGCTGCAAATCCCACGGATTGTGCGTCGGACCATAACAGGAATGTTCGCACGAAGAACCGAATGCAAATTCATCCATGTTCGCCATTCCGACCAATATAGCGCCCGCCTGTTTGAGCCGCGTGATTACCGTCGCGTCGTACGGCGGCGTAAACCCTTTCAGGATTTTTGAAGCGCAAGTAGCCGGAACACCGTTGACGCAGATGTTGTCCTTAATCAGAACGGGAACGCCCCAGAGCGGACCGCGCGCGCCGGATAACTGCTCTATCGCTTTGGCCTGACGACGGACTGAATCGGCAGAAAACCAGATCAGCGCGTTCAGTTTTGGATTGAGCTGCTCAATTCGCTTAATCAGCGCTTCGACTTGGAGAGGACTCACGAAGCCGGATCGATGATGCGGGGCACTTTAAAATAAGGCCCGTCTTTGTCGGGAGCATTAGCCAGCGCCGCGTCATTGGAGAGCGACGGACGCAGTTGATCTTCACGGTAAACATTCGCCAGCGGCAGCACATGCGTGGTCGGCTCAACGCCTTCGGTATGAGCCGATTTCAGTTTCTCCACATGATGAAGAATCTGTTCGAGCTGGCCGGCAAACCGGGTTTTCTCATCGGAAGAAAGTTCAATGCGCGCTAAGGAAGCGAGGGTCTCAACATTCATAGCCATGAACCTATCGTAGCAAATGACGGGTTTACTGTCTACGCGGCTGTATCGGTGGCGACGGCCTGTACCCACTCCTGATAAGTTCGTTCATCTACCGGCGCAATGCCGAGGAATTTGCCCAAACCCTCCAAATCGCTCGGCATCTGAATCACATAGGTGCCTATTTCTCTCTGCCAGGCAGAAAGCTGAATATCAACCACCACATCTTGCCACTTTTTATCAGAGGTTTCCGACAAAATAGTCCATTGGGCGGTTACTGTATTAGGCAACAACGATTCTATGGCTTGTTTTTGTTCCAGATCATCCACGATAATCGCCACCGGGATTTTTTCTCCCTGGTACGGCTTAAACAGATGTAGTACGCGGGCTGACTCTACCGCCATATCCGGCGTAAGAATCAATAGTCTCTGTTGGCTGGCAATTACGCCAACCGGTTTAAACAACCGCTGCCCTTCTTCCAAACCACTGGTAGCGGGCTGGCGGGCTCCCAACGAAACGGGCTGTCGCTTCACGGCCTTTTCCAGCATGGCAATCCGATCAGTCTCGGTCAGGAAGTTTTCATCATGAAACCCCTGGATTAATGCCAGCGCATTTTTCCCCGGGGTTAGAGCGCTCTGACCGTCAGCCGTACTCCGCAAATAAACATGAACCTGATTCATGTCCTGACCGGCGGTCTTCCGCACATAATTCAACACCCACTCGGCCGCGGTCCGGTCACGGCCCGGCGTAGCCTTTCCGGGCTGCAAACCGGTTTCTCGGAATTTTTCAAACAGATAGAACCAAAAGAATGCCTCGGCAAAATCGTCGCGCTGTTCCTGTACTAACCGGCTCATTAAATCAACCGCTCCCTGCGTTTGGCCTGAAATTTCCACCAAATCATTCATACTCCTGGGTTCATTACGAACCTTCTCGGGGTTCCAAACCGTCTGATCCAACGGCGAATTCGGGCGAATGACCGCCTCGGTGACAAAATGCTTCTGAAAAGCATCCAGCTCCGGCCGACTAAAAACATCGCTAAAAAAATAGGCGGCCCAGAGATAATCCCGGGCATGGTTAAGCTCCTCATCCCGCGATACCTGCTCCCCAAAATAATTCAGAAAAAGTTCCGTTTGCCCCTCATACAAAGACCGGACCAAAGCAATCGCTTCCAGTGGAATCCCATAACTTTTCGCCTGCGCAAGAAATTCCCTGTAGTCAAATTCAACTTGTGATCGAGCTTGTCCCGGATCATATGCGCTGATGTTTCTAAAAGCCCACCCGCGCACAAAACCCGACGGTTCCTTTTGTTTCAACTGGGTTTGCAACCGGGTCTCCCAGGTAAATGCCCGGCCATCCAAGTAAGGAACTTGCTTCCAGGGACGTTCTATCGTGGCGTAGGTAATCAAATTTACCACTGGAGCAAAAATGAATTCAGCCCCCGCCCTCTGATATAACTGATAGTGAAGCATCTCTACTAAGGCGGTAAATTTTTTCAGGTCCAAAAGACCGCGGTAAGAATCCAGGCCGGGAATACCCGGATAAACCTGCGCGATCCGATCGACAATATTGGAATCTGCTGTCTGTAACGAGTACCCTTTCGCTAGGGTCTCCTTATATTTCTCAAACAAAAACTCCGCCAAGGATCTTAACTCGGATTCCGGAACTTGAATCGCCCAGGGAGGATTGTTCGGAGCAATCATCTGTTGGGGAGCAGACGGTATTAGAGGAACCCATGAAGTACTTGTTTCTTTAATAAGAATCATGTCGTTTACCGCGGGGTCGAACCGGAGCGCGCGCCGTTCTTCCAAACCGGCGGAGGTAACCTGCTTAAACCATTTTTGGATGGAATCGGCCGCCTCCAGAGAAGGCTTTAGCAATGCCGAATCAAATTGTTTAACTTCTGCTGCCTCCGGCAAAATAATCTCACGAAACGGCAGAGCCATAAACTGGTTAAAGAATCCCCTAGACCAGGATTTCCATTCCGTATGATTCCCGAAAATCAGATCCCAGTTGCGCGTCTGTTGTAAATGTTCCTGATTGTTCAGCCAAACCACCGCTTCCAACGGAACAAACCCTGGCCGTTCCTGCAATTGAGTTTCATAACGGATCGCTCCGCCCGAATCTTCGTCTTCAACACGAACCGCATTCGACAACGGAAGGCGGGTCTTTAAGGAAGAAAGTTTGTTCACATTTTCCGGCGGCAATCCGGCGTAAAAACGGCTTCCGATTTTAACGACCAAAACCCAGTCATCGACGCGATACTCCCACGCGGCAGAGTCTCCAGGGCTGGAATATCCCCGTTCTGGATCTCCGGCAGCGACCGCGCTCAATAATGACTTGCCGGTGCCGGGAGCGCCCAGCACAACGATCGCTTTTCCGCTCTGTTTATGGACCAGTAAATCGGCATGCATTCGATAAGCGCTCATTCCGCGCGGACGCTTGGGAAGCTGGTCCAGCTTGGCATAAACATTCTCTTTGTCGGCAATTGCACCGTCTTCATCGTCGCTGACCGCCTGCAAGAAATTCGCCCAGGTTCCGCCGCGTGAAAAAGTGCCCTGCCTGTTGCCAAAATAGGTCCGAAATAAATCCGGCGCTGCGTACAACGCGTTGAGCCCGTCAATAATGGGATCACCCGACTCTTCCAAACCGCCTGCTTTTTCAGACGACTTTGGAGCGGCGGTAGGTTTCGGGATATACTCGTCGGCCCAGTTTCGAATGTAGGCCATTCGACCATCTCCCGTTAATATTCCCCATATCTGAGCAAAATCCCAACCACGGTAATAGTTGATTAGCGTTCCTATTCTTACCGTTGTTTCATGCCATGTCGCGTTCTCATCGTTCTTGAATTTTCCCAATTGGCTCTTTAAACCCTTGTCCAGCAAAGCGACATTGACCTGCCACTCCCCGTGATCGGCAGCCCATGTCCAAACACGCTCCGGGCGCCTCTCGATCGTAACCCCCAAAATCGAGAATAAATCCGGTATCTGATTCGGACCTTGCTGAACCGCCTCGGCCACAAACAACTCATCCAGACGCCCGGCAGACGACAACTCCCCCATTAGCTGAGATTCTTTACGGTTTGGATAAACCGTCCGATAGAGCGTTAGCAACGACCGGCGTGTCAGGATCATCTCAACAACGAAAACTCTGACCCGCGGCTCTCGAATCTCTCTGGCCGCTTTTGTGCTGGATCCTCCATTGGTAGAACGTTTTACCCCTTTTTCTACGGTCTCTTTGGCTTTTTTAATTGCCTTTTGAATATCAGTAGCAACGTCTGCCGACCTCCCTACTAAATCTGCCAGACTGGAAATCTGCACGACTGGAAGAATTGACGTTCGCAAAACCCCTTCAATAATGTCACGAATCTGCGCATCTGTTGCGCCCAACGCAATGGTATCGCTTGGACCAAGACCTTGGTCATGCGCTTGAATCGCGGCAACCAACGCGTTAACCAAATCCTCTTGTGAAACGGATGCCGGAATAGAAGCTCTTGGGCCAGTGGCGCCTTCCATAAAATCATTATCCCGATGCAGTTGTTCCAGGTGGGTAATAAAAGAAGCATCGCCCAGCAACCGAATTAATTGGTCTCGATCCACCGATCTCAAAAGCAAAGAGAGCAAACTCGCGCGATAAGAACCGGGATAGTCCTCTTCGGCCAACGACCGATGAAGCGCTTTCCACGGAATAGAAGCCCGCGCCTGTGAAATCACCCATTGCTCAAGATCCCATCGAATGAGCCCGTTCAAAAGATCGGCCAACAAACGGCTGCCTTCCTGCTGTTCCCTATCTCTCTCTGTCAAAGTCGTAGCGGCCAATGCATCCGGATCCGCCAATTCTAAGAAGGTTCCCCAATCCGAAATAGATTCAATGTTTCCTTGCGCGTGAATCCGGTCCGGTAGCGAAACGTCGGCATGTTTCCAAACCGGAGGAGATGGCTCATCCACTGCCGAGTCTGTCGTCATTTCGAGGCCATCCGGCTGAGAAATCTTGCCTCCCAGAACGAGATCTCTCGCGGTTTCACCGCTCGAGATGACAGAAGTAGCTGTCGAGCTCGAGATGACATCGTTCGCCGATTGCCCGGAAGAATCGGTCGCCGAGTCATCCGATGTTAACGTCTTGGAATCATCCACGCCGGTTTCCGCTTCCTTACGTGCAAGATCCAGTCTTGCCTGTGCATCTGCAAGACTGCCTTTTTTTATTTTTGTTACAGGAGTCGAGGCAATTCTGTTTCCCAACTCCCAGAACCATCGGCCATGCTTAGCCAATGCAGGGCTCTGCGCATAATAACCAAACGAAATCCAAACATCTTCATTCTTAAGAAAAGCAATCAGGGCTTGAGGTGTCCACCCCTTCGGAACTACGATGACGGAGTCTCGAATCTCCGGATGGTCCGCGGCATGTACATGCCACCACTGATTCGCCAGATAAAACATCAGGAATTTAGCCCCGTATTGAGTCCTTTGATCGTTTGCCGCCCTTTGAAAATATTTGGCAATAAAAGCCTGCAGATTTTCTCTCGCTTCAAGCGTTGCGAGAATCGTCCGAGTAAATGCCCGGTGACGGCCACTCGTAAACAGCTCCGGAGACTCTTCGAAAAGAGTGGGACCGGATTCTGGTTTCTCCATGAGATCCAAATCCTTATCGGTAACCTGTTTCAAATCTATTTCAACCACCCGCACAGGAGCATTTAAATTCACCGGAGGTTTTTGGAGCACAGAATACAACGGAAAACCAGAATGACCGGTGGTAAAAAACATGGGGGCAGCTCTTTTGGATGGAGGATGTTGCTCTTTCATGGAAGAAACCGGCGTGGCGCAGCACCGTACTGCCAGCAAGAACGCCCTTCGATTTTCAGAGAGAGAGTCCCATGTTTGTTCAGGATATTTCTCCCAATGAGTGCGGAAATGCTGCTGCATAGAGCCAACATCAACCCCTTCCGGAAAATAGAGTCGATCCATTTTTGAGGAATCGGAGACGCCACGCGCGATATAATAAGCCGAATTGGCGCCGAGTATGACCAGTATCTGCAGAACAGCGCGCGCGTTGTCGTCGCCATTAATCCAATTGGGCGACGTCTCTACTACTTTAAGCAATCTGTTATATTCCCCGCCGATCTCACCTACGCCCGGAAGAAACCGAATAATGGTCAATGGCAGCGCCTTGGGATTAACCGAAGGAACGGTTTCTACCATTTTTTTTGTCGGCGTAACCGCCAGCCGCATTGAAACCTCGTAACTACCGGCCGATTTTGAAGCTCCCGCTTCAGAAAGTACCTCAGTCAATCCGGGTTCCGATGCTATTTGTTCACGCAAAATTTTCTGAAGATCCACCAGATCCATTCCTTCCGGAAGATTGAGCTCGTTTATGGCAAGAGGGTCCAACCCGGATTTTCCAGCTGCGTTAAGTCCAATAACAATACCCATCTCCACCCTGTTACTTGCTTTTGAATCCGAACGAAGGGTTGGGGTCACTCGAAGCGCTATTTCCTTAGAGGCTTGATGCCATGTTCCTAGGGGACTTTCCCCAATTCGATAGCGCCGAATGAGCAGAATGGGCGCATCCGTGTTAATGGGCGGAACCAATGCTGCGGCTTCCACCATTTTACCCACCGGCGTAGTGGCCAAACGGATTACAAATGGAAGAACTTCCGGTTTTCCAGGAATTGTAGAGGCATCGAGAAATTCAGGGGTCGATTGCATATATGAACGCAACTGGTCCTGAAAAACCGTCTTATTCATTCCTTCCGGAAAATAGACTTCTCTTATTTCAAGAGGTTCTATTCTCCCTTCGACAGACATCGAGTTAATCCCCAGCAATACACTGATTTGGGCCAGCTGTCTTAATTCTGCATCCGTGATGTCCGGACCATGGATCACCTGCTTTGCCAGTTTCAGAGTCCGATCAAATTGCTGTTGATATTGCTGCCCTATTTTCCCTTCTCCCGGTTTAAAGCGGCGGATCACTAGCCGCCGTGCATCCACGTTAATCGGCGGAACCGAGGCTCCCACCATTTTTTCAACGGGTGTAGAAATAACCCGCGTAAAAAATGCCACGGAATACGCGGTAGTTGGACCTCTCTTTTGAGGGCTCCTAGCCCACTCGAACCGGAAGGAGTCCTGGAGAGCCTGCAAAATAACGCCCTCGGGCAGATAGATCCATTGAATCTGCTCCGCATCCGTAACATCTCCCAGATATTGTTTGTTGAAAACAGCCAATAAAACAACCTGGGCAAGTCTTGGCGATTCAACCGCTGTTTCGAGAGAATTTCCCAGTACAGAGGCGATCGTGTTATAGGTTTCCCCTACGGGGCCTACTCCGGGCGTAAAACGGCGAATGACCAGTTCCTGAGCACCCGGATTAATCTCTGGAACCCTGAGAAATTCCGAATCAGCATCTGCATCAGCATTAATCGGTGGAAGAGGAACCGTTTGCGCAGAACTTGATCCTACAATGGTAGTTTCCCCTGACCCCACGATGGCTGTTTCCGCCGGCGGCTGGCGGATAAGACCGGGGTTTTCATCCAGCGTGATTTTTTCCACCGGTGTCCGGGCAACCTGGTCAAATAACGCGAAAAACCATGGATGCTCATCTACGGCAGCCATTCCCCATTCCTGCCGAACGAATCTTTTCAAGTCGGCCGGACTAAAACCGGACGGAACATAGACCACATTTGGCCCGGGGTTGGAGTCGGCCCAGAGCGAACCTTCGGGGCCATGCCGATACCAACCGTTGAGAGCGAGCAAACTTCGGTATGGGGTCAATGCGCTCAATGAGATTTTTGGCGATCTGACCAGATGCCGCACAGCTGTATTGAAATGATGATGATTGCCGGAAATTAATGCGGCGAAAGCTCTTCGAAGAGGATCTCTTTTTTCCGGAGTGGAAGTTGGGTCAATGACTCCAAGCCATTCACGCTCATTAATATAGCGCAAAGAGTCTTCCCTCATCCGGTCCAATTCTGCGTCGGTGAGCTTTTCGGAATCCAAAACCACCAATCGAATCGGCACACGGTCAGGGTTTTCTGGCGGAATCGGCTGAACTTCAACCCGAGCGATCCTAGTGATAATCGCCTTACCGCCTTTCTCTGTCCAGCGCGGAACAATAACCCAAAAAGGAACCACGACATGCTCAAGATATTTACTCAACTTGTCCGGATCGGGGGCTTCGATCACGCCGTTTTTGGTTTCCAATCCATATAAAGCCGGAGAAGGATTCTCTAATGCGGCAGGTTTCTCTTCCAGACTGGAAGAAGCGGAATTTTGGCGAAGCCGGTTGCTTAACTCATCCTTGGCCGCCGGTGATTCTTCCAAACCAGTCGGACGCAAAGCGTGGGCATACGAAGGCGAAAACACCATGCTAACGATCAGCAAAGCGCTTAAAATTCTGGAAAATAAAAACCGCCTCTCGACGGTAATCTTATTGTGGCTTCTCATCGGGTTATAAACAAAGTATCTCACGCCGGATTAAGAATATCAATGCTAAATAATGTAGATTTTTATTTCTATTAATACTTCAGCGCGCGGGACAAACCGACGAATTCTTCGAGAGAGAGCGTTTCGCAGCGGCGGATCGGATCAATCTTCAGCGCGGCCAGCGCGGCAACCACTTGTTCTTTTTCAAAACCGAGATCGCTCATCAGCAGCGAGTTCTGCAGCGTTTTGCGCCGGTGCATGAAGACGCGGCGCACCAGCCGGATAATTCTTTCTTCTTCTTCCAAAGGAACTGCCGGCTTGGCCAGCGGCTCCAAACGGATTACCGCCGATGTCACTTTTGGTTTTGGGTAAAAAGAAGTGGGAGGAATCAAAAAAGCAATCGACGGCGTGAACGCCAGCCGCGTCGTGATCGAAAGACTGGAGCATTCTTTTCCGCCCGGCCCGGCCACCATCCGCTCGGCGACTTCTTTCTGGATCATCAGAACCGCGCGCCGGACCCACCGGCGGTTGGCCAGTAAAAATTCGAGGATCGGACCGGTCAGCGAATAAGGCAGATTGCCGACAACCCAGAGCGATTTTTCCTCACCCATCGCGTAGGAACCCATATCCATTTTAAGAATGTCGGAGCGAACCAGCTGCAGATTGTCGCGGCTCTTAAAACGATCCGTCAACACTTCCAAGAATTTCGAATCGCGTTCGACGGCGTAGACCGTAGCGCCCGTATCGAGCAGCGGCTCGGTCAAGGAACCGAGACCTGCACCGATCTCAAAGATTTTGTCCGTGGGGCCCGCAGGAACTTCGGCGGCGATGCGCGAAAGCGATGGGCCATCGACCAGAAAATGCTGGCCCAGCCGCTGGCGGGAAAGCGCCAGACGGTACTGGCGCATCAGACCTTTAATATCAAATGTTTTCAGCATTGTTTTCGGTTCCCTGCCAGTTGAAGCGCCAATGCGACCGCCGCGCGCATTGATCGGGGATCGGCTTTCCCTTTTCCGGCGATATCAAACGCGGTGCCATGCACCGGCGACGTCCGCACAAACGGAAGCCCCAGCGTCACATTGACCGCCTGATCCCATCCCAGCAGTTTAACCGGAATCAGCGCCTGATCGTGATAAACAGCGACCACGGCGTCGTACAATCCGGCAGCGGCCTGCTTCATCAGCGTATCAACCGGCAACGGCCCGGCCGCTTTCTTAAACGCGCGGACAGCCGGCAAAAGAATTTTCTTTTCTTCATCGCCAAACATTCCATTCTCGCCGGCGTGCGGATTCAATGAAGCGAGCGCCAGCCGGGGCCGGGCAATGCCCAGATCGCGCCGGACAAATTCAAATGTGTCGTTAAGAACGCGAACCGTTTCGGCTTTGCTTAAATGGCGCGCAATGTTGCGAATTGAGTGGTGCGTCGTCAAAAGACTAACCCGGAATTTTCCGGTGACGAACATCATTGTGGTTTTTCGATGAAACTTCTCAGCCAGAAATTCGGTATGCCCGATAAATGAAACTCCGGTACGCGCAATTGCCTCCTTGGAAACCGGCGCCGTCACCAGCGCATCGGCTTCGCCTGCTCTGATCCGCCGGACCGCTTCCATGAGATATGCGAATGCAGCCCTGCCGGAAGTCAATGGGCCCATATCGATCCATTGGAAACGATCCCAGCGAATGGAAATATGCAGCGACCGGGCGAGATTACGCAAAAGAGTCAGGTCACCGATCACGGCAACAGGATTAGTCCCGCGGAAAACAGCAAGCGTTTTGAGGGTGACTTCGGGGCCGATACCGGCAGGATCGCCGATCGTCACCAGCAAACGGGGAGAACCCCCGCGTTTACTTGATTGTGATGTAGGCATCGGCGCGCAGGCGGGCAATCCATTCCTTGTAGCGCGCCATCGTCTTTTCCTGATACAGATGACTTTGAATGTCGTTCTGGGCCTCGGTCAATGACGCCTGCTGGGCCGGACGGACGGCCTCGACCAGAAAAATCTGAAAACCGGCCGGCGTCTTAATGACCGGCGAAATTTTCCCGGCTTTCAGCGTGAATAGAACCTGCTCGATTTCTTTGCGTGTTCTTCCGCGCTCGATGAATCCGATGCGGCCGCCCATCTGCGCGTTGAACCCGTCGGAATATTTGCGCGCCGACTCGTAAAAATCAGCGCCCTTGCCCAGCTCTTTGTACAAATCCTGCGCCTGTGAATAAGCGCGCCCATAATCGGCATCATCTTTCGGGCGGATTAAAATGGTGGCTACCTGCAGCGCTTCGGGCGTTATGAATTCATCTTTGTGGGCTTCGTAATAAGCGGTCACTTCAGTTGGAGAAACCGTGATGCGCGAACGGATATCCCGCCCGATTAATTTCTGAATCGTGAGCTGGTCTTTAAACCGCGCTTTTAAGTCTTCTTCGGTGAGCCCTTGCTGGCTGAGCAGTTCGCGGAACTCTTCCGGTTTTTCAAAACGGGATTTGGTGTCATTCAGCATTTCCTGCACATCGGCGTCGGACACCGTAATCACCGGCGGCGTTCCGATTTTACCCTTGGACACTTCAATCGGCTGCGGATCACGCGCCAGCTGCAGCATGATATGTTCATCGATGATCTGTCCGAGAATTGATTTCCTGAGCTTCTCCATCTCTTTGGATAATTCTTCAGGGGCCAGCGTGGCCTGCATCTGGAAATAGGCCGGGACCAGCGCGCGGTTGAGTTCGGCCTGCGTGATCACTTCGTTATTCACAACAGCGACAATCCGGTTTTCATCTTCTTCGGAAGCGGCCGCAACCGGATGTGCTAACGCCAAAAAAACAAAAACCGCCCATAGACGCTGTATCGGCAATCCACGGACGGTTTTCATCGGAACAGAAATCCTGTTTTTACTTGCTGGACGCAGTAGCGGAAGCCGGGGCCGCATAGGGTCCCATCCGCTTGATCTGCGCCTTGGAACGAAGCTGCTGAACATAGCTCTCGGCAAACTTCTGGCTCTGCTGGGAAAGAATCGCCTGGCGGATCTGTTCTCTCACTTCATCCAGGGATTTCTCGCGCGCTTCGCGCCGCTCGGTCAAAAGAATCAGATGGTAACCGAGCTGCGTTTTCACGATCTTGCTGACCTCGCCGACTTTCATCGACTGGCAGGCCTGCTCGAATTCGGGAATAACCTGCCCCTTCGAGAAATAACCGATATCGCCGCCGCGCTGCTTGGACGGATCGGTCGACATTTCCTCGGCGACCTTCGCGAACGGCTCTCCCGACTTCAGGCGAGCCTGGGCCTGCTGAGCGGTTGCTTCGTCCGCCAGAAGAATATGGCTGGCGCGCAAGCTGGCCGGCACCGCGAAACTGGATCTGTTTTTTTCGTAAAACTGCGCGATTTGTTCATCGGGAATAGAGGTTTTATCTTCCTTGCGCAACAGCTCGAACAGGCGGCCGAACAGGATCTGCTTGCGCGCGTCGTGCATTAAGCGGACCACTTCGGCATCGGATTCGAGCCGGCGCTTGCGGGCTTCCTGCATCAGCAGCGTTTCCATCACCAGCTGATCGAGCACCCTCGCCTTGTCATTGCCGATGGAATCGCGCACAGCCGGAGAAAGCGCGCTGAACCGATCGTCGATTTCCTTAACCGTGATCGTTTCACCGTTCACGATCGCGGCCGGTTTGGAACCGGCGCCGCAAGCGGAAAGAGCTGCACCCAGCACGGAAACTCCGAACAAAGCCATTACCAACCAAACTGTTTTCTTCACGGATTCTTCTCCTCTGATGTATTTTCCTAGTTTAGCACGGAGAAAGAATCCCCTCAAGATGAGAAAATTTTATGCGGAGGTAATAACAGCGTAGAGTTTGTCGTTCAATTGAACGAACGTAATGGAGTTGATGTCCATGTCCGGCACGTTGCGATTGGCCAGCGACAATTCTGCCATGGCCCTTAGATTCTGCGCAACACGAGCTGCATCTCCTGAGAATAGCTGTTTGGCTTTTTCAGGGCTGATGCGCACCGCAGCCCGCGGACTCACCTGCGGCAACCACAAACCAGGACTCTCTATAATTCCCGAAACTTCGTTGTTCAGAACCACCAGAACCTTTTCGGGATGCTTAGGACCTTGCTCTGACCAATAGGTCGAAACAGCTTCTAGATTATCGCTCAAGATATCAAAGCGGGTGTCCGGGGGCTGATTTTCGGGAGGAAGAATTCCAACCTGGAAGTAGGTCGTCGGCAATTCAGATTTCAGATTTACTTCCACAACCGCCACCGATGTTCCGTCAACTTGAGGAACAAACTCTCCAAGCTGATCAACCGCAATGGCCTGCTCCACCACCGTTCTCTCATCCGTCTTAGCAGTAACCGGATTGGCAGGCACAGTGAGTGTACGGCGTTCTTTAGCGAAAGAGGCGAGTTTTTCAGCGCGCGTAACGATTTGGTCTGCTAGCACGGGAGATTGAGCCCCTTCTGATATAATCTCTTCGATGACCGCGTCTCGCTGATGGGGTGCTGGATTCTCAAGTTGACCCCGCAGAAGCGCCATTGCCTTATAAGAAAGACCAAATTCCGCAGTAACACGACCCGCAGCAAAAAAAGCTTCTGCGGCTGTGAAACGCTTATCCCAAGAAGCCCACCTGAGAAGATCATTGACTAACTGGGCAATGGTATCAGCAGGCATTTCCAAATACCGTTGAAGAATTCCCGTTTCAAACTCTGGATGATGATAATTAGGAGACTCCCTTAGAAGCCGAATTGTTCTTTGAATAGCTGTTCCATCGACAATCTCAGGAACCACGAGCTCCTCCAAACCGGATTGCTTGGCACCAACTAATGGTTTTACACTCTGAACAAAAGCCCACGCTGTTAAAAACGTTGAGTGCTTAAATCGATCTCCCATCTGCCGATGAGCTTCCTCCATCTCAGAAACCAAAGAGGGCTTCCGTAAAATATCTACACTATTTTTCGAAAGCCCCTCATCCGTGTAATGAAGAATCAGTAGCTCAGACAAAACTGTTGGCGCAATGCGGACAAAAAATTCCTGCTCGTCTGTTGGTAAATTCGCATCCTGTTGAATCTCATAAAGATCCCGCAGTCCATCCAGCGTCAGTCCGGCTTCTGCAAGCTTAAGACGATCCGAATGTTTCTCATAGACCATTTGAAGTCGCGCCATAGACGAAGCGGCTTGATCTCCGAACCATGCTGCTCGAAGAGCAGACGCAATGGAAACTAGAACTTGTAATCGACGCTCTATAACAGCAAACGATTGTTCTTCCAGACCACTGCCAATCATCTCTGGTTTACTTCGAAGCTTCTGGA
Organism: Candidatus Omnitrophota bacterium; assembly: GCA_023248155.1. GTDB lineage: Bacteria > Omnitrophota > Gorgyraeia > 1-14-0-20-64-10 > 1-14-0-20-64-10 > JAHFFE01. Next base: position 39,910 of record JAHFFE010000010.1, read on the forward strand.
CGAGATCGGCTTTAGTAGCATTCGAGGATTCTTCTAGACCTGTGGAGCGCAACGCATAGACATGATGAGCTGGAAACGCGATGCTAATGATCAGCAAAGCACTTAAGATGCGCATAAATAAAAACCGCCCTTGGGCGGAAACTAACTTATTGTTTTTCATTACAATAGAGTATCGCTTATAGAATGACTTTTGACAAGGGGTATGCGAAATTTTTGAGATTGACGGCCTTAAGCCACGGCAAGGCTTCCTGAAACATACTTATGAATGAGACTTGCCACCAAAGTCTGGTAAGGAATACCCTCTTCGGCAGCTTTGGCTTTAATGCCGCTTAAATCGGTCTTTGAAATCCGGATGTTCATTCGTTGGTCTTTGCGGAGCGTGTTTCGCGCGATCTCGGCATAATGCCTAAGCTCCGCCATCTTGGGTTTTACAAGCGCCCACTCACCCCCTTCAATCGCATTAAGAATTTCTGTTTCTTCCTTATCTAGGCGCTGTTTACTCATGGAATCCTCCTTCCGATAAATACCGTTTTGTCATTTTACGGCTTGGAATAATCGTTTTTAAAAATATCTTCTCGCTATCTTCGACATAGGGAACGATGTAAAGATAATTACCCACGACCACGATGAGTTGTTTTTGGTGCTGAAATTTGCCCTTTCCTTCTACCGTGGCAACGACGCTGCCCTCTTCGATATGGGCAACAATTACTTCAAAAGAGATATGCCTTTCCTTGATTAACTTCTTGTTCTTTTCCTTGTCCCACTGAAATATCTTTTGCACACTGTAAGTATACCATATGTGTGCCTTTTGTCAATACATCAAGAATGGCTTATGACCCATTACCCGGTTTTGAGGCGGTCAATTTCCACCTTGAGCAGGCGGCAATAGAGATCAAAGCCGACGGCTGCGATATGGCCATGCTGTTCGGTGCCCAGCAAGTTCCCGGCGCCGCGCAGCTGAAGATCCTGCAGTGCCACCTGAAACCCGGCGCCCAGACTGGAAAATTCCTCGACGGCACGCAATCGTTTTTTGGCGTCGCCGGTTAATGGCTGGCCGCGCAGCGTCAGGAAAAGCGCGTGCGCCTGCCGCGTGAAGCGGCCAACCCGCCCTCGCAGTTGGTAAAGATCGGCCAAGCCGAAATGGTCGGCGCGGAAAACCAGTATTGTATTGGCGTTGGGGATATCAATGCCCGATTCGATGATCGCCGTGGAAATTAACACATCGACCTCGCGGTGCATAAATGCCAGCATCGCTTTTTCGAGCGCTTTCGCCGGCATCTGTCCATGCGCGATGGCAATGCGCGCGTTTGGAAGCAATCCGGTAATCGTGCGGTGCAATTTTGGAATTCCCTCGATCCAGGGATAAACCACAAACACCTGCCCCTGCCGTTTGATTTCCCGCTCAATAAAGTGGCGGATGAGTGCGGGCTCTTCTTCGGAAACGATCGTTTCGACCGGCAGCCGTTCATACGGCGGCGTATCGATGATCGACATTGATTTGGCGCCCATCAGCGCCAGGTAAAGCGTGCGCGGAATTGGCGTGGCCGTCATCGTTAAAATATCGACCTCGGCGCGCATTTTCTTAAGTTTTTCTTTGTGCCGCACGCCGAACCGCTGTTCCTCATCGACGATCACCAGTCCGACATCTTTGAACCGGACATCTTTCGAAAAAAGGCGGTGCGTGCCGATGACTAGATCCACCTGTCCGTTGGCGAGCCCCTCGACGATCCGCTTCTGTTCGGCATCGGTCTGAAAACGGGACAACATGCCGATTGAAACCGGAAACTCTTTCATGCGGGCCGTGAATGTATCGAAGTGCTGTTCGGCCAAAATGGTGGTGGGGCAAAGCAGAGCCACCTGCTTGTTGTTCATGATCGCCTTGAACGCCGCGCGCAGCGCCACTTCGGTTTTTCCGTAGCCGACATCGCCGCAGAGCAGGCGATCCATGCAGATGGGCGATTCCATGTCGGTTTTTATTTCTTTGATCGCGCGAACCTGCCCCGCTGTTTCCTTATAAGGAAACGCCGCTTCCAATTTTTTCTGCCAGTCGGTATCCGGTTTGAATGCGTGGCCGACCGAATGAAGCCGCTTGGCCTGAATGGCCAGCAGTTCCTTCGCCACCGACGAGGCGCCGGCACGAGCCTGCTCTTTTAAGCGCGCCCAATATTTTGCGCCGAGCCTGGACAATTTCGGCGGCGCGCCTTCGAACCCGATATATTTCTGGATTAAATGGAGTTCTTCCTGCGGCAGATAAAGCCGGTCGCCGCCTTCGTACTCAATCACCAGCTGTTTGCCAACGCCGTGTGACGACCGGACTGTTTTAAGGCCGAGATATTTTCCGATACCGTGCGTGACATGGACCACCCAGTCGCCCGCGCGGATATCGACGAATGGATCAAGCGGGGTCTGCTCACCCATGAACAGATGCGCGACTGAGGAACGGACCGCCCTGCGGTGGAGTGAAACGGTCGGCAGAAGAATTAATACTTCGTGATTTAGAAACGGCTGGCCCGTATGCGGATGGATGCTTTGGATGGAAAGGATCGTGTTGCCGTCAAATACGACGCGGACCGGCGCTTCGAATCCTTCGGGAAAAATATCAAGCGTGCCGCCGCGTACCGCGACATCGCCGGGATCGCTGACTTTCGGACGGCGCTGGTAGCCCTGCGCCAATAAATCGTTTAAGACCGAATGCGGATCGGCGGTTTGGCTTTTATGGAGTTTAAGAGAGTCGGTAATTTCCATTTCCATCTAGTTTACACCTAGCAGCAGCTATTAGAGCCGGCCCGGGATACGGGAGCCGTGGACACGCTCGGAATTGACTACCAATTCCGTCGCTCTGTCTGCGGCCTTGCCGAAAGACAATTCGATTCGGCCTCCGCCAAGGTCCACTTGCCCCATATCCCGGCCCGACTCTTTCGACGCTTCAAGCGCTTTCGTGCAGGATAAGGCTGAGCAGGCACTGGAAACCCTGAGCGGGCATGGTTCCCCGCTTTTTTTAGCGGGGAGAGCGAAGGGTTTCCCGTAGTGCAGTCAGACTCGCAGGGGCTGACCAACGGCCTGGGAACGCCTTGCCTGACGGAAGTGTGAAGAAGCGTAATGTGTTCACGGCTCCCATGCCCGGACCGACTTGAAAAAGCGGCTTGCGGGAAGAGTTACATTTTTTCGGGAGCGGAGACACCAAGCAGGCGCAGGCCGTTGCCCAGCACCGTTTTGACGCCGACGCACAACTGCAGCCGCGCGGCCGCCACGGCAGGTTCCGATCCAATGATCCGGTGCGCGTCATAAAATTTATGGAACGCCGCGGCCAATTCCTGCAGATAGGCGACCACCGCGTAGGTTTCAAGCGTGCGCGCCGTCAGTTCAATGATGTTCGGGAAATTGCGCATCAGCTCCAGCAGCAGCCGTTCTTCGGGCGATTTCAACAGCGCCGGGTCGGCCTGATCGGCGCTGATTTTTTCCTGCGCGGCGTTCTCGGCGATGCGCGAGATGCGCGCGTGCGCGTATTGAATGTAATAAACCGGATTGTCCAGCGTATGTTTCTTGGCCAGCTCAAGGTCAAATTCAAGGTGCGCATCGATCTTGCGCAGCAGAAAGAAAAAGCGGGCCGCGTCAACGCCGACTTCATCCATCAGTTCGGTCAGCGTCGTAAACTTTCCTTCCCGCGTCGACATCGGGATCAACTCAGAGCCGCGTTTGAGCGTACACAATTGCACGATCAGCACATTTAGCCACGAGGCATCAAACCCCATCGCCTGTACCGAGGCCTTAAGCCGAACAATGTACCCATGATGATCGGGACCCAGCAAGTTAACCAGCCGCTGATAGCCGCGCTCGTATTTGGTGCGATGATAAGCGATGTCGGCGGCAATATAGGTAAGCCGGCCGTCGGAACGGATCACGACGCGGTCTTTATCGTCGCCGTAGGCAGTAGAGCGAAGCCACCAGGCCCCTTCCTGTTCGAAGAGATCGCCCCGCTTCTTGAGCAGTTCCAGTGTTTCTTTTAAATATTCTTTTTCATCGAGCGAACTTTGCGGATACCAGCGGTTAAAGCGGACACCGAACCGTTCGAGTTCGCCGCGGATCACTTCAATCAGTTCTTTGACGATGAACGCTTTGGCTTTTTTCTGGGCATCCGGATCATCGGCGATCGCTTCCCCGTTCTGCTCCAGCCATTTTTTGGCCGCAACGATCAGGTAATCGCCTTTATATCCGTTCTCCGGAATTTCAGCGGAGCGGCCCAGCTGCTGCTGCGCGCGCACCAGCAGCGAACTGCCCAACAGTTCAATCTGCGTGCCTTCATCGTTCAGATAATATTCGCGGTCGACCTTGTATCCGGCGAAATCAAGAATGCTGGCCAGCGCGTCGCCGACGGCCGCCTGCCGCCCATGCGCGACCGAGAGCGGCCCGGTCGGATTGGCGCTGACGAATTCGACCATCGCTTTTTTGCCCTGCCCATACTGGATCCGTCCGTAATCGGATCCGCGCTTTAAAACTTCCTGCAAAACAGAGGCGAGGAATTCCTGGCTTAAGAAAAAGTTGATGAACCCCGGCGGTTTGACTTCAACGGAAGCAATCGCGCCTGCCAGCGCCGAAGCGGGCAGCAGCGCCTGGATTTGCGCGGCGATCTGCTGGGCAATCTGCACAGGCGGTTTGCGCAAACGTGAAGCCAACTGCATCGCCGAAGAACAGGCCATATCGCCATGCGCGCGGCTGCGCGGCGATTCCAGAGCAACCACAGGCGGCTCCGCAGAATCGATGCCCGGCAATGCCATGACAATGCCGGTAATGAACTGGCGGAGCGTCGATTCAAATTCGGACGGAGCAATCATTACGCAGAGTCTCTAAATTATTTCTTCGGGATTTTCAGACGCGGAGCGTCGGCCCACATCCGTTCCAGGTCGTAAAACTGGCGCGCCTCCGGCAAAAAAGCGTGCGCCACGACCGCACCGCAATCAAGTAGAAGCCAGCCGCTCTCGGGCTTTCCTTCCCGATGCAGCGGCTGGACCCCTTCTTCAGACAACGCTTCGTCAATTGCTTCAATCACCGTTTTAAGCATCCGGTCGGACGAAGCGGTACAAATGAGGAAAAAATCGAAGCTGTATGAAATTTTGCGCAGATCGAGCACCACGACCGACTCGGCCTTGACCTCCAAAGCCGCACTTGCCATGGTTAACGCGATCTGACGAGTAGTGAGCGGTGCTATGGCTTCATAATCCGGTACATACCGGTACCGCAGTCGGGGCACTTGCCTTTCATCGCGGGACGGCCATTCTTCATCTTCACTTGCTTGGCGTCTTTCATCTCTTTCTTCGCTTTGCACTTCACGCAGTATGCATCCATCAGTTACCCTCCTTCGGTTTCGCACATTATATCACAGCCCACCGCCCTACCCTTCAAGCTCGCCGACAATTTCCTCGATCAAATCTTCCAGCGTCACCAGCCCCATCGCTTTTTTCTGAGAATCGACGACGATGGCCATTTGCTGATGCCGTTTCTGGAATTCGCGCAACAGATCGCTGACGCGCCGGTCGGGGTCAACTTCAAACGGCGGATGCAGCAAATCTTTCAGAACAACCAATTCCCCCTCGTGCCAGAGATGCAGCATATCCTTCGAATACAGTACGCCGATAATCCGGTCTTTCGAATCCGAATAGACCGGAATACGGGAATAACCTTCTTCGGTGGCCACGGCCAACACCTGTTCGTGCGTTGCCGTTTCGGGAACCGTAGCCATTTCGGCCAGCGGCCGCATCACATCGACCACGCGCAGATCGCCGAATTCAAAAATCCGGTGCAGCAATGTTCGCTCATCTTCGGCCAAAAGACCCTGTTCGCGCCCGACCTCGATCATCAATTTGATCTCTTCTTCGGTCACCAGCGGATCGCGCGGCATCGGGCGAACG
>JAHFFE010000031.1 GCA_023248155.1 Candidatus Omnitrophota bacterium
GAGTCTCGCTGCACTACGGTCAACCCTTCGCTCTCTCCGCCGTTGGCGGAGAACCATGCCCGCTCAGGGTTTCCAGTGCCTGCTCAGCCTTATCCTGCACGGAATCGCTCACGCAAGAATCGGTAAGAGGCAGTTCGGGATATGGGGCAAGTGGACCTTGGCGGAGGCCGAAACGAATTGTTCTTCGGCAAGGCCGGAGAGAGAGCGACGGAATGGGTAGTCCATTCCGAGCGTGTCCACGGTCCCCATGCCCGAACCGACTCTGAAAAAATGTTTGCCTGACGGAATCACGAACGCAGAGTTTGCGGCTCTCAAATAACAGCCGATGGTGTTCGTGGAAAGAAGAAGGGCCTGGGAGAAATCCCAGGCCCTTTTCAGTTTCGCGCGTGAAGCGCTAAACGATTTAGTACGCTGCTTCAGCCGGAGCTTCGACGATGCTGCCGCGGGTCGTGCCGACGATCGCCAATAACTCGTTTTTCTCGGCTTCCGGAACATTGAACTTGTCCAGTGTCGCGATCAGATCGCCCGCGATCGCGTTGAATTCCGCGTCGGTGATCTTCATGCCGGCATGCGTAGCGCCGATATCTTTGCCTTCGTACGCCTGCGGTCCGCCCGTGACGGAACAGACGAACTGGGTCAGATGTTTCTTGAGCATAGCGACATTCTCGGGAGTAGCGTCCCACGTTTTTCCACCGCTGCCCACGCGCGTGAAATTCACGGCGGGGTCGCCGGCGGCCCGATTCACAAAATCATCAATGACGGCCGTGACTGCCGGTTCTCCGCCCAACCGTTCGTAGAGCGATTTTTTTTCCATCATCATATCGGCTGCTTGTGCGGCGGAAACGCCCAGAACAAAGACCAACGCTGCTGCTAAAGCAACTGCTTTCAATGAACCGACTGTTTTCATGTAAAACTCCTTTCAGGGGTTTATGATGTTCATAGTATACCTAACGACTGAAAGATCGGCAAGGGGCAAAATAAATTTGGTAGAATAAATAGGGAAGGAGTCGGTCGGATGAAATATCGGATTGAAAAAGACAGTATGGGAGATGTGAAAGTTCCCGCTCAGGCGCTGTACGCGGCGCAGACGCAGCGGGCCGTGGAAAATTTCCCGGTCAGCGGACTGCGGTTCCCTCGCGGTTTTATCCGCGCGCTGGGCCTGATTAAAGGGTCTGCGGCATCGGCCAACCGCCAATTAAAATTGCTCAATGCGCCGATGGCTTCGGCGATCGATGCCGCTTCCCGTGAAGTGGCGCAGGGTCAGTACGACACCCATTTTCCGCTCGATATTTTCCAGACCGGTTCCGGCACCAGCACCAATATGAATGCCAATGAAGTGATTGCCACGCTGGCGTCGAAGAAACTGCGCGGCAAGGTGCACCCCAACGACCATGTCAACATGAGCCAGTCAAGCAATGATGTGATCCCTGCCGCGATCCATGTCAGTGCTGCGCTCGAGGTGAAAGAAACGCTGATTCCGGCGCTCAAGCATTTGAAGGCCGCGCTCGATAAGAAGGCGAAGCAGCTTGACGGTGTCGTCAAGACCGGACGGACCCATTTAATGGATGCCATGCCGGTACGGGTTGGGCAGGAGATCAGCGGCTGGTCGGCCCAGATCGGGCACGGGATCGCGCGGATCGAGGCGGTTTCTCCGCGCCTGGCTGAACTGGCGCTCGGCGGAACGGCCGTCGGGACCGGCATCAATGCGCACCCGAAATTTGGCGCGGCCGTGGCGGCCGAACTCTCGAAGCGGACTGGAATCCGGTTTGCGCGCAGCCGGAACTATTTTGAAAGCCTTAGCAGCCAGGATGCCGCCGTGGAACTCAGCGGGCAATTGAAAACCGTGGCCGTGAGCATTACGAAAATCGCCAATGACCTGCGCTGGATGAATAGCGGGCCCAACGCCGGTCTGTCGGAAATCCGCCTGCCGTCGCTTCAGCCGGGCAGCAGCATTATGCCCGGCAAAGTCAATCCGGTGATTCCGGAATCGGCGCTGATGGTTTGCGCCCAGGTGATTGGCAACGACGCGACCATTGCGGCGGCCGGTGCTTCGGGTAGTTTCCAGCTTAATGTGATGCTGCCGGTCATTGCCTATAACCTGCTGCAGAGTATCGAAATTCTCTCGAATGCCAGCCGCCTGCTGGCTGATAAAGCGATTGCCGGATTTACCGTCAACGCCGAAAAAACCTCTGAGCTCGTCGAGAAAAATCCGATCATGGTGACTGCTCTCAACCCGATCGTCGGGTATGAGATGGGCGCCAAGATTGCCAAGCGCGCTTACGCGGAGAATCGCAAACTGATTGATGTGGCCGCCGAGATGACGAATCTGCCGAAAGCCAAACTTAAAAAACTGCTCAATCCCCGGAAATTAACCGAGGGCGGTATCCAACAATAGAAGTAACTGATTTTTTGATGCACGACTTTCATCCGGTAGCGACCCGCTCCGAAATTCCGGTGGGCAAATCAAAAATGATTGAGCTGGGCGACCGCGTGATCGCGCTGTTTAACATTGACGGAAAATTTTACGCGATCGACAACAGCTGCACGCACCGCGGCGGGCCGTTGGCCGAGGGACACCTCGACGGCAAAGAAGTCATTTGCCCCTGGCATATCTGGCGGTTTGATGTGACGACGGGACATTGCGATATCAACCCCGATTTAAGCACGAACACTTATCCGGTCAAGGTCAACGGTGAAGAAATTTTAGTGGGGATTCCGAAATGAAGAAAGGCGTTCTACGGCTGGGCGAGCATATGTCGATCGCCGGCGGTTTTCAGAAAGCGGTAGAGCGCGGTCTTCAGACCGGCTGCCAGACCAT